>DXJV01000084.1 GCA_019056785.1 Candidatus Heimdallarchaeota archaeon | reverse complement strand
GCACTACCAAAATGGTGGTTTAAAGATCAATGCAAATGCTGAGACCCCTGTTCCTAATCTTTATGCTGCTGGCGAAGTTACCGGTGGAACCCACGGTAGCAATCGTTTGATGGGTAATAGTTTACTCGAGGTCAGTGTTTTTGGTCGTGCTGCAGGAATATCTGCCGCAAAACGTGTGCAGAAAGTCTCGCTTGGTAAACTAACACTTTCTCATGTAGAACAGTACAACGCATTATGCGATGAATACAAAGTAAAGAATCCCCCATCACCGATTTTCTTCCCTGATTATACTCAACCAAAACACAAAGAACGGCTTCTTACAAGCAAATTCTTGCATTAAGAAAGCCCTAACTCTTTCTTTTTTTATTCTTTTTTTACCTAGAATTTTCTTTCAACTTTCAGTATTTTACAGCATTTATGCTAATGCACTACCAACGATAGGAGAGCAATGTTTCTGCTTAAGAAACGCTTACTGGCAGAGTCTTTAATAATTAGGGAAGATAAATAAATTACTAGCTAGGAAAACAGAGGTGAAAGTAATGCCTTTAGCTAATGTGACAGTTATCCCACTTGGTACTGGAAGCCCAAGTTTAAGTAAATATATTGCAGAGTGCGTGAAGGAAATTGAAGCATCAGGAATTAAACATACCCTTACACCTTTTGGGAGTATTCTCGAAGGGGAATTAGATGAAATTTTTGCCGTCATTAAGAAAATCCATGAAATCCCCTTTAAAATGGGAGTAAAACGGGTAGCAACGCTAATCAATATTGATGACAGACGCGATAAAAAAGCTTCCGCCGAACAGAAGCTCCGTTCTGTAGAGAACCGCTTGAAAACACTCGAGTGAATCTTCCTTTCTATTCTTCTTCATTTTTTTCTGCTTGCTTGTCTTGTGTTAGCCCCAGTTCCTCAGCGAAAATCAATCGGAGTTCGGGCTTGATTTCATAGGAAACAATCCGGCCGTCGCGATGTTTATTTAGGAAGTTTAATGCCGCCATTTGGTTGAGATAGCGAGAGAGATTTCCTTGGTCCATTCCCAATTCATCGGCTAAAGCCGTTCCAATAACTGGCCCCCCTTCCTTCTCCCCGATAATGATTTCAAGAATATCACGCATC
This sequence comes from Candidatus Heimdallarchaeota archaeon, assembly GCA_019056785.1. Lineage (GTDB taxonomy): Archaea > Asgardarchaeota > Heimdallarchaeia > JABLTI01 > JABLTI01 > JABLTI01. The sequence continues at coordinate 197,374 of DXJV01000084.1, read as the reverse complement.
TTGGGCGTAAGAATCTGTTTTATGCGTTCGCTTTGTGCATCCTTTAATTTTTCTCTGGCAAACTCTACCCCTTTCTCGATGGTTTGCTGGTCGATTTCTTTAACCTTTGCGTGAGCAGCAACATCTAAAATGGATCGCAAGACAAGCAGCAACATTCGGGGGTTGCCAGTTGCATATTGTTTATTGACTGTGTGAATAATTTCCTCCGTAAAGGGAGAAAGGTCTTTTTGTTTTGTGGGGCGAAAAGCATTCAAGCGTTTCCGGACAATTTCAACCGCAATTTGCTCATTTACAGGTTTAAATTCTATTTCTACATGTATTCTCGTTGCCACAGCCGGGTGGATCTCCTTAAGCGATGCCCAGGCATTTGGAGTGGAGCAAATAACTGTGATGTGTTTACTTATTCCCACTGCATGGCTGAGATATTCGCGCAAGATTTCAAATGTCTTTCTAACTTCCCGCTGGATTGATGCCTCAATAATTTCTTCAAATTCATCTATAACGAGTCCCGAAGTAAATCCTTTGTCGCTAATTTCGTGAAAAAGACCGGCGAGTTTTTGTCCGGCTTCATACGGTTTGAATTTTGTTTCGGGAAGTGAATTAATCTCCCGAAATTCATCCCATAATTTACTGGCATATTCTTGAAGTTCCTCAGGAACATCTTTATTGTTAATAATGGGTATGCAGACACTTTCGAACAAGGCATAAGTTACAATCCCCGGTGCTCCTCCTGGAAGTTTGGTATAAAAGACTAATGCTCCTTTGTTCTTTAGAGTCTCTGCAATTGAGCTTGCACGAATAGACTTTCCAGAACCATATTCGCCTATTAAGGCGACTGTCGCAGAGCCCCCACCTATGATGGTCGAGAGATTCGTGGCGATTTTTTTATCCGCAGCTGTTACAACATGCATTTCCTTTATCTCTTCACTTGTCATAGACTCCGCTGAAATCTTATCAAAAGGGTTGCGTTTCAAATTGTATTCTTTAAGATATTCATCGCCACTGAGCAGATCGTCATAAATTGACAAACTAACCACCAAACTATTTTCCTTACTATTAACGGGTTGCTAGTAAGCCGGCCCGACACATTATTAATGTGTATTAAAGTAAAAGAATGTTGTTGTTTGTATAAAAAAGATTTGGGAAGGATTAGAATTAACCCTTCTTAAGTGGGCTATATGCCGCCATAATTTCTTGCGTGTCAAGTTTTTTGTAATTCACAAAAAATTCTATGAACAAAGCCCCAAAGACCAGATTTACCCCTGTTAGTAACAACGGAACCCAGTTGCATGAACCCAAGATAAAGAACAGTAAAGCAACGAAAAAGGAGGCGAATTTAGAAAAGATGCCAGATGAAACAACAAGGTGATTTTTTGAGATGTCTAACCCTACAAGGAAATATTGGAACCCCATAATCGCCGCAAAAAGAAGGCAGGTAAGATACCAAATGTAGCCATTAGGTTTTTGTAAGCCAAAATATGAGAAAAAGTCTGGTAAGGTCAAAGCAAAAATACCAAACAACAAAGCTGCCAAAATATTCAGGCTGCCGGAAATAATGAACATGAACTTATAATAAACTGCTTTATTCAAATTTCATAACACCAAATAATAAGTAAAGCTAAATATCATAAAAGGATTTCTGAGCAGAGTAATAATTGAGGAGAAAAAAGGATTATGGTTCCTAAAGAGGAACCAGTCTAATTAGCTCGTTGATGCCTCTCCCATTTGTGAGTTCTAGTTTTTCGCCATCTTTAAAGATGAATTTTCCTTCAAGTTTTACGGGAAGGTCATAGAATAAGGAACTCCATCCGGGGATATTGTCCACTACAAAGTCAAACATTCGTATTGGTGGCTGAATCAACTGGGGATAGCGATAGGGTTTGATGGTGTATTTCAGTCTTCCTTTTTGGGTTCGTACTTCAACTGATTGCTCCCATGGGATAAATCGTTTTGCTTCTTCGAAATAAACCCAACTTTCTGGGACAATTTCAAACCTGTCAGCAAATAAGTAGTCATCAGTCTCAAGCAAATAGATCTTTCCTGTTTCAAAATGAAATCCCCCACCGTCATTTTTTTGTGATTCGGTATGGCAAATATATGTGTAGAGCTGATCAAAATTCGCATAAAGCCAGTTCATAATTCTAATTTGAAAGAAGTCTAATTTTCCAAACCACACACGCTCAAAAAGTCCTCGCGCATCTTTTAGATCAATTTTTTGTTTGTTAGTAGTGATACTTCCATTAATGGTTGAGAGTGATTCAATTCCTGCGACTTCTGTCCCTTCTGTTACTTGACATAGAGCTCCTTTTTTTTTCCCCCAATAGAAAATTGGTCCTCGAGGTTTGGAAACTATATCTATGTTTAATTCCTTGCTCTTACAAATAACTCGCCGTTCATCTTCTTTGCAGATAACTTTCATATCGCCCATTTCAACAGTTAGGCTCTCATTATCTAAATCAAAATGAAAGTCATTGCCCTCAAAAATTAGGTTAATGTCATTCTCCGGTTTTTTAAGCACTGCAATACCATTTTCTTCCACAATTTTCAGCGGTTCCGAAGAAAGGCTCATGAAATTTTGTTGACCAAGTAGTGTGCCTTCTGTTAGAGAAAGTTTAAGGCAATAATCCACACCATTAAAGGTAAAATCGGCTGTATTATACCAATTATTGTATCTATTTGGTGCATCTAAAAATTTCGGTTTTAATTCTTCCAGAGTTATCTTTGTTGTTGTCATTTTTCTTCATACCAACAAATTTTCTATTTGTGTTAAACAATCGTTTTTAATAAATATTCCTCGTTCCATATTGACGGAAGAATTTTTAATTTCATCTGTAGAATATATGATAATTTAGTATTTCACCCGACTAAAATAGCATTTAACGGAGAAATTTGAATGCCAACACGTGAAGAAGTGATCGAAGCTTTAGAAGCAGCTCGTAAAAAACTCCTAACAGAAGATGCGAAAAAAGAGTTTAAAGGTTGGAATCGGACAATTCAGTACTACTTCACAGACAGTGATGAGTACTGGCATTTCAAAGTGGAAGATGGAATTCCTGGTGAGCTTATTAATACCGAAGCCGAGGATGCTGAAATCCAATTTAAAATGAAAGAGGATACTCTAATTGGCCTTATTGATGGAAGCATCAATGGTATGCGAGCATTTACTATGGGAAAAATAAAAGTTAAAGCCTCGCTTAAAGACATCTCTAAACTACAGAAACTAGTCTAATTTGGATTTTTTATCAAATGATAAGCTCCTCAGGATCAACTTGTCTGTGTTTCAAGGAAAGCGTTGTGGTTGCGAACTCTGTTCCATCAAAAAGCTCTACTTTTTCCATTCCAAGCACTCGCCCGACAGCTACTCTCCCGATAGCATCTGCCTTCATGATGATGTCAAATTTCATGGGTGATCACTGCCAGTAGAATACGCCATTACAAATTTTGAATGCTTTGAGCTTAATTAGCTTTGTGAAATGAAGGCGAGAATACTATTCAAATTCAATGATAACTTTTTTTGCTTTGGTTGAAATCTCGACAGTTTGTTCGCCAATTTTAAACGCATCACCTTTATCAGTAATAATTTTAGAGACAAGTGCAGGAGTCATGATTTTGAGTGATGAAATGCTGATATTTTGTAAAAGTTTCACCGAGAGTTTTTTCTTTGTAAGCCTTGCTTTAAAGTTGACCTTTCCATAATATGTCTGCAGGCTTTTCGCTTCAATACCTTTTCTGAGGTTTTCCACTGGGAAACCGGAGAGCAACTTTATTGACCCATCTAATGTTTCTGAACAGAACAAATTCCGTAGTAAAAGGATCCACTCTGCGCTTGCCCAGCCATGGGGGCTGTCGCCCATGCCGCCCTGCATTGTTTGTGGACTTATTCCTTCAGCCCACCCCATCGGGCATGTCTGGTGTTTAATTAACCACTTAAGAAGCTCTCGAACTTTGGCGCTATCATGAAGCCCGTGAAAAACTTCAGCTAAATGCATGGTTAAATATGTTCCATAACAATTCCAGGCAACTTCATGGAAAAAGCCACCATTATAAGTATATGTTCGATAAATCTCTTCAGCGGTCTTCCTAAGAATTTCATTTTTACCATCCCAGATTTTAATTGGATGAAAGACAACGAGGTTGGCGATCATTGCACTGTCGCCTTTACGAAAAGGTCCTACCGGTAAGAAGCCGAATTTTTGGAAGAGTCGGGTGGTACTAGCCAAAAGGTCGAAGAGATAATCTTGATATTCTTTTTGAAGGAATGGCGCGGAGTTGTGTTCTAACACTTTTGCACAATAGGCAGCATCTCTGACACCTGCTACCCCCCAGAAATTGTCCCAGTAGAAGTAGTCACATGGGCCGAGATGTTCTGCACTATATCCTGGAGGGAGAAGCCCTTTCGTTAATTGTTCATTCCTTTCTAAGGACATCTTCTTTTGCTCATGTCTTCTCGTGGAGATAATCCATTTGGCAGCTTTTTCGATTGAGGGAAAAACAGTTTCAAGCCAGGCAATATCTCGAGTCAATTTATAATGTTCCGTAAAGGCCCAAATACCTTCCCCGGGTGAATCAAACTCCCCCTCATGGCTGTAGTAAAATCCATCTGGTCTTTGTCGTTTAATGAATTGTGCTAAAACTTCCCGAGCATAATTATGATAGCCACTTTTGTCCAGAGCATTAATAAGAAAGGCGGCATCTCTACACCAAAAGCGATGATATTCGGTTGGTCCTGGAGTAATGGTCCCGGGGTCAGTGAGTAATAATAAATTTGCAAGGCTGGCAAGATAAAGTCTGTCCATTTCTTTGTTCCCAGTGCTGAGTTGTAACCCTTCTGCTAGTATGTTTTTCCATTCTGTTGTAACTGTATCAATCGCCAGGTGCTCATTGCCAAGGGAATTGTCTGTCATGGAAAATACAACTTCTATATGCTCTTCGTTTTCCGGAAATAGAAAGGTCATATTTGCCAACCCAACTGAACACTCGGTTTTTATTTCTGTGCCATTTTTACTTACAAATCCTTCTTTAATTACATTTCTTGCCGAATCGCCAAAGCTATGGTAGTTGCCGATGAATATTTTCTCGGGCGTTTGCTGCAACTGCAAGAAAAATTTATTGTTAATTGTTATTAGGCGATTTTTGGGCGAATAGTTTATTGAGTGAATTAAAAAGACCCCCTCTTGATTAAAAGGCCGAAGAGAAACTAAGAGCTTTCCTTTATTTTTTTTATTTTTTCGAAATTGAAGCACGCCAATTTCCTTTTCCAGCTGTTTGCCGGCATAAACAGTTTGATATATTTTTTCGCCATCAAGTTCCCATTCATTTACGATTATTGGCAAATGCCCTTCCAGGAGTGTTTGAACATTTTTCCCGTCGCTAGACGAGAAATAGACTTTTTCTCCGTCAAAAAGGCCTGTAAGAATTCCATACCCATTATTTAGTGGTACCACTAACCCTCGATCAGTCACAATACCTTCTGAGTGACAATTTACTCCCCCAAAAGCAACCCAATTGCGATAGTTTGTATTAATAAAGGAGGCACAGTGCCCTAAAGAAACAACTCCTTTACTCTTAGGGTGGAGCATCCGTTCTACCCAAGAAGGGACGACAAACAATGAGCGATTCCCACGGAAAAATTGTGCATTTAATCTCCCGCGAGAAAAAATAAGCGCATCGATCTCCTTAATCTCCTTAGGCGTTTCAATTTCGCCTTTTCCAAGGTTGGTTTTGGCTTCAAGCATTTCTGCTACGACTGGTAGTACTAATAAGTTTTCTTTCAGTAGTTTTTTAGCATCTAATTGGTTGACCTTGTTCTTTCCCATGTTGGGTTTCCTCCACTATACTTTCATTGAGTTTTCAGCATTAAATCTTTCAGTCTTTTTTCGTTAATAACTTACTAATCGGAGCTTTTTTGAACGACTCTTTAGATTAAGTTTATCAGAATTTCAAAAGTGGTTAGTAGACATGGCTTCCCGGGGCAAACAATGCAAAAGTTTATTCATTATTTTCTTAATTGTTTTCATATTCCCCCTTCTTCTCAACCTCTCGCAAATAACATCTCAAAAAGCTCCACCTCTACCGGAAAAAATCACCGTAACGCCAAATGAAGGGTTTTATGCTGCAGATTTAAACTGGGTTAAAACAGTAATTAAGTTGGAGAAAAATGGCCTGGGTAAAGTTACCATCTTAGTTAATTGCACCCCGGAAGCTTCTCACAAAGGGATGTATCTTCGCCCTTTAGTTGAAAATGAAGCTGTCGCGATTGTCGCGGCAGAAACCTATGCAATTAATCACGGAAATATTTTGGCATTAAATTATAGCTCTGTTTTTAGTCAGACGACTTCTTTTCTTTTTAGCTTGAAGAATCGATCGGCGTTATATTTTAACGAAACAGTGTTGTACCATTTAACCTACACGGCAGATTTCTTTTTATCAAATCAACTATTCCATTATAATAATGATCCAGATTTAGTTTCCATTAGCTTAGAACGGCCTACGTGGGATGGAACATTAGATTATCAAGAGTTAGAAATAATTCTGCCCATTGATGTCGGGCAACAAAGCATTACCGCTGCTTTTCTTGAAGAAAGTCGGTTTACTATTCATCCAAATACGCTTAGTTATTATCAAATAAGCAACGCGACGACAGAAGAGGGTGAGCACTACTGGTTCACGGTTTTAGCACGGAAAGAAAACTTAGATGCACTTGCTCCATTTGATGCTACTTTCTATCTCTCAGTTAACTATTTCTCATTGCCACGTGCAATGAATTGGCTTGTTATCTCATTGGTATTTACTCTTCTCCTTTTAGCACTCTTTCTCTATGTTTTAGTGATCACTATTAAAAAAGCGTCGGAAAAAGAAGTTACCTCATTTAAAGAAGGTCTCTATGAAGTTTTAAGGGCAGAAGCGGAAGAACCACCGGAATGAGAAATTTTTAAATTAGTTGAAAGTTGTAATCTTTGACAATTGTAGTTATTACCAGCTATTGATGGACGATTCAAATGATGATGACTAACGATACGAAAGCAATCCTAGTAACAGGTGCTGCAGGTGGCATTGGCCTGGCAATTTCGCGTTATTTTGCTGAACGTGGCGATTTTGTTTTCGCAGCAGATATAAATGAGCGTGCGCTTGAAAATCTCGAGAATATACCAAATCTTGCCCCTATATATATGGATGTGACAGATGTCACCTCAATTTTAAAAGCGCGTGAAAAAATTTGCTCACAGGTGGAGGGATTAGATGGTTTAGTAAATAATGCCGGTCTGTTCGTAGGAGGGCCTTTAATTGAAGTCTCTGAAAAGAAAATGGAACAGATTTTTGCCGTGAATGTTTTAGGAGTATATAAAACAACGAAAGCTCTTTTTCCCTTATTATACGCGAAAAAGGGGCGGATAATTAACATCGGCTCAGAAGCCAGTCGTCTCGTTTTTCCCTTAAATGGCCCTTATTCCATGACAAAATGTGCTCTCGAAGCGTTCTCTGACGCCTTGCGTCGTGAATTAATGTTCCTAGATATGAAAGTGATCCATCTTCAACTTGGTGCTGTTGATACATCGTTAATAGATACCACTATTGAGGTTTATTCAAAGGATTTTGATCTGAAGCAAACACATTTCCCCAATCTTCTAAAACGTGTTATAACTACTTGTGAAGCGGAAAAAGGTCATTGTGCAAACCCTGATGATATAGCAAAGGCGGTCTATAAACTGATGTATAAGAAAAGGCCGCGAGCACGCTACCGTATAAAAAACAATAAAAGTAGACAGATGCTGGAATTCTTTCCGGAAAATATGTTAGATTCAGTTATGTTTCGTGTGTTGAAATAATTTACAAAAATATTTTGCTTTTTTCCCAAAAGCTTTTATTTCTATGAAGATAGAAAAATGCAAGGCGGAAGAATCTCCCGCTAAAGAAAACTATAATTGGTGATTGTTTTGCGTTTACTCACCGTACATTCAGATTTTATTGAATATGAACCCAAAAAAAAGGCGATAAAAGCCGCTGAGGAGATAGAGAAGCAGTTACATCACGTTGATGAATGCTTAGTTGTGTTTTCCTCTATTGAAAAACAAGACGAAGCAAATTTTGAAAGCATTGCTGAAAAGGCAGTGAAAGAGATTGAAGACGTAGCAAAACAGGTTGGCACCACTACGATCGTTCTCTACCCTTGGGTTCATCTTTCTGATAATCCTGCCAGGCCGGATGTGGCTTTACATGTTTTGAAATTGATTGAAAGTAGTTTGAAGAAGAAAGCCTATGCAATTACCCGCGCGCCGTTTGGCTGGTATAAGGCATTTAATATCAAATGTAAAGGTCACCCCCTCTCGGAGCTCTCAAGGAGCATTGGTGAGGTGTCTGGGCATGAAGGAGCTATCAAAGTTGAGACCATTGAAAGTGAAGCGCTTAAAGGGGAAGAGGAAACCAAACATGAATTTTATATTATGGACCCAGATGGGACTCTAACGCCTGTGAAAGATTATCGATTTAAAGCAGAGGCAAAAAACCTTCGGAAGTTTGTTGTATATGAAACTGAGAAGAAACGAGCCTCAGAAATGCCCCCGCCACATGCAGATCTAATGCGAAAACTCGCGCTGGTTGATTACGAACCAGGTAGCGACGCCGGGAATTTTCGCTGGTATCCTAAGGGGTGGATCGTTAAACACCTCCTTGAGCAGTATGTTCAAGACCTTACTATAGAGTACGGTGCAATGCCTATTGAAAGCCCAATAATGTATAGCTTTACTCATCCTGCCATTGAGAAGTACATGCATCGTTTTCCTGCGCGGCAATACATTGTGAAATCCGGCTCGGATAATTTCTTCTTGCGATTCGCCGCCTGTTTTGGCCAGTTTTTAATTAGTTCTGATGCTCAAATCTCTTATTCGCAATTACCAATTAAATTGTTTGAAATGACTCATTATTCATTCAGACGCGAGCAGAGAGGTGAATTGGCCGCTCTACGCCGCCTTCGAACATTTACAATGCCAGATATGCATACTATCGCTAAGGACTTACCTATGGCTAAACAAGCATTTGAAGAACAATTCAAGCTCTCCGTTAATTGCCTTCAAGCCTTTGAACTTGATTATGAATCTGTTTTTCGCGCTCAAAAGGACTTTTTTGAAGAGAATAAAAAATGGTTTGCGAAAATGGTAAAAGCCAGGAATCGCCCTGCCTTAATAGAGTTATTTGACAAACGCTACGCCTACTTCATTTGCAAGTTTGAGTTTAATATTATTGATAATCAAGACAAAGCGTCTGCTTTAAGTACGGTACAAATTGACGTTGAAAACTCGGAGCGCTTTGACATTAGTTTTGTTGACCAACAAAATCAAAAACAAAGGCCCCTTTTGCTACATACAAGCATTTCCGGTGCTATTGAACGCATTGTTTATGCCCTCTTAGAAAAAGCTTATACAGAGCAACGACAAGGCAAAATTCCTATGTTCCCTGTTTGGTTGTCACCAACGCAAGTTCGCCTTTTGCCCGTCTCTGAAGAGCATTTGGTTCATTGTCAGAAAATTGCCAAAAAACTCAGCAAACAAAATATACGAGTAGATATTGACGACCGTTCAGAACGAATTGGCAAAAAAATACGCTCTGCAGAGCAAGAGTGGATCCCCTATATCATTGTAATCGGCGATAAAGAGCTTGCTTCAAAAACATTCCCAGTGAGAATCCGGCAAGAGAACCGTCAAGAGGTTCAAATGACGGAAAAGGCACTTATACAACGTATCTGCACAGAAACAAAAGGTCTCCCCTATATCCCATTGACCCTCCCTCTGTTGTTAAGCAAGCGTCCCATCTTCTCAAGCTTTCAATAAAACCAAAAGAATTCTCTCCCTCTTTTCATTCTATTCTTTTTTTCTCTTCCTAAAACGGATACTTTTTTATTGACAACTTTAAATGTACAAACCAATTACAACAAATCAAGGGAATCGATCTGTGTGGAAAAAACAAAGCCAGGTCTGTTAATAGTATTCGAAGGAATAGATGGTACCGGTAAAACGACCCAGGCGAAACTTTTGAAATTTAAACTCGAGGGTCTTGGGTTACAGGTAGAACTTTTCAAAGAACCAACGGACCAAACTATCGAAGGACAAAAGTTGCGTGCGAGTTATTCATCAGGGCGCGTCTCTTTAGAGCAAGAATTGGATTGGTTCATGCGGGACCGTGCATGGAATGTCCGAGAACGAGTTCTCCCAGCTCTCAAGAGAGGAGCAATTGTCCTTCTTGACCGTTACTTTTTTTCCACAGCTTGTTATCAAGGTGCACGAAAAAATAACGATTGGAAAAGCATTCTCGCTCTCAACCGACGGGAATTTCCAGAACCCGATTTAACTATTATTTTTGATCTTGAACCGGCAATTGCTCTTCAACGCATTTATTCCCAGCGAAAAAAAAGCAATACTTTCGAAGGCCTAGAGTATCTTTCTCAGGTACGAGCATTGTTTCTCGAAATTTATCATACAGACAACATTGGCAAGTATCTTTTATTGAACGCAAATAAGGGCATTTATGAGCTTGCTTCAGAGTTGTTTAAGGCTGTTCTCCCACTCTTAGAAAAACGAGGAATGGTTGGTACGAATCAGCAATAGCCATTAGCTACTTTTCGCTTTTAGCTGTTTCCTAATTTTTGCCGGCGAAAAAATTTCGAATTTAGCATGGGGTAGTATTTTGCCTATTTCAGGTATTAATCCTTTAGCAGTTGTATTGAACTTACATGTGAGTGCATATTCTGACCAGCCCAGTTGCTCAATTTCAATGATGTCTTTCTGATGGTTTGTTTTTTCCAAAGCATTGATTATTCTATCTCTTCTTTCGCCAATAATTAAGAGTCGTTCTAAGCCTTCTTCCTGCCATTTCCGGAATAATTCCACTTGCTTCTCAGATAGCTGAGCTTCGATTTTTTTAAGACCAATGCTTACTTTTTGAATTGTAATTTCCAGAGGGTAATCATTTACCAAACCAAATAGTTCAATCAATTGTCTTGTAGAGAATTTTCTCCCTTCGACGAGTTGTTCACGAAGGGCATAAAGAGGAATCAATGCATCCACTGCGTAGGGTTCTTTTATGCCAATATCAACAAAGAGACCAAAGCCTACTTTTCCACTTGAACAAATAAACCCTTTGAGTGTGTCCCCTACTTTGAGCTCCTCGAGAGGAATAGCCTTCCCATATAATTTGCTCAGATAGTTTTTTGCAGCAATCTCATCCTCTCCCTCGAGTGTTAAAGCAATAAAGCCATTATCATAGATATTAATCGTTTGAATGATTACAGTTAAATCTTTGAGCCTATCTTCCAGCTCTGCCTGAATTCTTTTAAAACTCCCCCGGTCAGTTGAGTGTACTTTTGTTAAAAGCAGCAGTTTTTGCATATTGTTAATTCTCCGACAGAAAAGAGGATGTAGCTATTGCTCATTTGGAGCTTTGATCTGCGTTTCCAGAGCCATTTGCAGCTGCGGCCATTTTACTGGAGGCAATAATTTGATTGATGTCTTCTAAAACGCCATTATCCAGCGCGTCTACATCCACTCCAGATTCTTCCAGCGATTTTCGCAACTCTTTAACCTTTTTACTTAAGCGTTTGATAATTTCTGAATTGTCGAATGCTCGGAGCTCGCCACCACATTCTGGGCACCGGAAGTTGTTCTCCATCGCTTCATCAAAAGTATACCTCGGGCAATATTCCTGGTCACATTTGAAGAAGTGATATTTTTTCTCATAATCAAGTCGTGTTTTTAATTTGCGATAAACAGTTGCTTTTCTGCTGATGACTAATTCTTCAACTCTGTTGGGTTTTAACCGCCAAAAATAGATGAACCAGCCTGTGCTTTTATCGCGAATCCGCCGGAATTCTGCCAGGCGGGCATCATATAACCGATAAAGTACCTTGCGAACAGCATTTAATTTCATATCTGCACTTGCTGCAATTGCTTCATCTGTGGTTTCCTCTGTGGGATCCAACAAACTCGCAACTTTTACAGCTTCGTCCCCTCCAATTTCTCTTACGACTGATTCAAGAAGATTATAATCAGTATCTAGGGTAGACATTCTAAAAATCATTTCCTCCAATATTCAAACATAGCTATATCTGACATTTTTGCGTGGCTTAAATCGAAATATTAAACCATAATAAATATTTGGGCATTACTTCAATTTCTCAATAATATATATATGGTTGTTATAGTATTTTATCTTTTCTTTCAGAACAAGCACAAAGGAACGCTGATGTGTGCCTTTAAACATCTCTCTGGGTGTGACTATTGTAAAAGTAGAACAATTGTGGGAAAAAACCAACATTAAAAAATAATGGCGATTCTTGTGGGAAATAAATAATTTTACACCCTTAGTTTCACTAGTAGTACGGTAAAAACTAGTTAGAGTAATAAATTCTACCTTCAATTGTTTTAATCACTTTCTTATTATAGAGGGTTGGAAAAATGGGTAACAATTTCGGTAGAATTTTGACATACAAAGGCACAAAAATAGTGCTGGTCCTTACCATGGTTATGTTAATGATAACTGTTCCGTTTGTACAAGCATTTTCAACTTTTGTGCCGGGGATTTTCGCAATTCATCTTGATAGAGAAGATAAAGCAATAACCTCTGCAAGTAACGCATTGCAAGAGCACATCCCTGAGTTAACTATTCTTGAATATGGCTCGTTTAAATACTGGCTTTTTGCTCATAGGTCTGTTCAACCTTTGATCTGGATTGGTCATGGAAACAAGGGGGGAATAACCATTAAAAATAAATTAACTCCCTGGGGAAGATTTGCTAATGAAGTGGTTTTGTCTTCATCAATCGACATTATTTTATCCTGTTATTCTCGAGAATTGATCGCTCAAACATCATTAACCAGTAGTGACGTTGTAACCTTCAAAGGTGTGATAGATGCAACATTGGGTGGCTTAATCACTGCATGGCTTCTAACGGGTTCAGATGAACCTTTACTAAAAGCATCTGCTCATTACCTTTCCTTGTATCAGGGAGAAGAGCCTTATGAGCCACTTTTTGAGTTTGAACCAGGAGGAGGTTCTGCAAGTAGCATCGATTTACCTCCTTCATACAATGGTCTTAGAAGCCTACAAAGTTATGTTATGTGTAAAATGAGCGGTATTGAATTAGCCTACCATCTTTTAATGCTGTTCGTCTTAGTAGTGCAAATTTTATTAGCAATCTATATCTCGTACAATCAATTTAGTTTCTTACAAGCTGCTGCAGCAGAATTCTTCGTGGTTGGAGTGATGTCCTTACTCTTAAATTTTGCCTACTATACTGACGGGGCAATGACAATAGATGAACTAATTGAAAATCTCTGGTGTTTTGCATGATGCCTTAGAATGTTTTATTTCTGCTTTTACTGCTGCCCCCGCATGGGAGAGAATTGCTTTTTGGGTGTTAACAGCCTTTGCTGCTCTCATCCTTCTTTTGGAATTTTTAGCTGATGCTGCTTTAGGTGGTGCAGCTACTTTCTTAAGAATTGCTACCACAATATCTTTGATAGGTATTTATGTTGCTAATTTTGTGGTGGGTTTACTAGACAACGACTATGTTGTTGGGTGACCATCATCTTTCTTTTTTAAAAAAGAAAAATGGTGACAAGTTAAAATAAATATAAATGATGGATAAAAAAGCAAAGAGTGTAGAATAATGACAAGCTCAATAAAGAGAATACGACTCATAATTAAACAAAGTGCTTATTGGAAAAAACGATTCATAGGATTGCGGATAGGCCTTTATATTGCTGGTGTTGTTTTAGCTTTTGGGTTTTCCATGGTAACAGGGTTATTCAATATTTTCTATTTTTTTCTCGATATTTTAAAAATAGCCTTTTTCTATTTAATATTCATGGCAACGGCATATTTTATTGTTTCAGATAAGGAGACCTATGATAATTGGCATGATCGCTCTTACAGGAATAAGGATTTACAAGGAAAATTAATACTTTCAGTAATTGAGGGGGTACTATTTCTTATCATTTCTACTGCAATTCTAGGACTTTTCTATCTTTCCGGTTTCCCTTACGAGTATGAACAAAGCAGCTTCCCCGGAGACCCCAGTACAAGCCCTCTAAGATTTATCCCATCCCCTCTTGAAGGAATACTCTTTGCCTTCATCATTGTGCTTCAAGTAGTTGTGCTCTTTACCAGTATTTATTGGTATTATTCTCGTTGTTTCAAAGTCATTGGATTTAATAAGTATAAAAAGATCATTAAGATAGATTATAGGTTTTTAATTGCCCTTTTTATAAATGTACTAATCTGGGGACTTTTAACAGTGTTTTTGGATAATGCTTACTTTAACTTTATTTATCCTGATGCGTATCCCAATTTCCACTTTCTAGATGGTTCTATCTTCTCGACGCAACCTTTTCTATATCTCTTAGTGCAATTAGGATTACTCGTTACCATCAACCTCTTTTACATAATTGATGGTATACTTGCAAATAAGAGACGAACGAACTTCATTGAGATTGAGTCTTTTACAACAGTGGATTGATAGCAACTATAAATGAAATTTAAAAGAAAAATTACTCTTAAAGGAAGGTATACCAAAGAAAAAATGGAAATAAGACTAAGATGAGTCCTTTTTTTTACTCGCAAGTCTGCTGGTGAAGACTCCATGTGCAACAGGCAAAGGGAGAACAACTAATATAATCCAAACCAATGCGAGTAATAAACTAATAGGATTTAGGACCACCACTTTGCTCTACAAATGCTAATCTCAATACTCATGCAATCTTTGTAACCCTCCACAATGGTCATCTTAATGTGTTTGTTAAAAACTTGCTACTCGATACCTGATGAAGGGCTCTTCTCAGATAATACTTAATTTGGTGTAGAAATGAAAGTACCAAAACTTTCACAAGAGATGTCTATCTACAAAGGCAAGACTTGATTACACAAACGTCATTAACCAGTAATGAGGTTGTAACCTTCAAAGGTGTGGTAGATGCCAACGTTGGGTGATTTAATTACTGTATACCATCATTGTTTTTAAGTAACTTGATTGTATTAGTTCTAGTTACAGTAAATAGTCCAGTATAAAACAGCGTTTGTTGTTTATAATAGGGATGCTATTAGCAGTGGTAAAGCAATAGTTGCATCCGCAATGATGTTTGCAGTCTTTGCATGAGCATCGACTTTTCCCCATGAAATAGCTTCACTAATAGATGCCCCACTAACACCTCCATGTTCGGGACGGTCCATCGTTATTTGCACCGCATAATCTAAAGACTTGCCTGCGATTTGGGCAGCCAATGCCAAGAAGTGTTTTGGTACTCCTCCCGCGATTATTAACGCGCCAACTTTTGTCTCATCATTGTCACCTTTCCAAGTGAAATCTAGGAGATCTTGTTGGTCTAGAGCGGGATTAACTTTTAAGGGATGCAAATTCGAAAACATCCAAACCTGGAAGCCAAGAATACTGTCTGGTAAAGAGGGACAGTAAATGGGAACGCCTTTTTCTGCAGCCATTTTCGCAAGACAATTAACCGGCATCTTTTTCCCTAACTCATAAATAAAGCGTGAGGCACTCATCGTTTCTTGAGGCAATTCAGGGAAAATAGTCTGCAAGCCATCCTCTAAATCACGATAACCTTTGGTGGGGACAACGACATTATAAATGCGGTTGAGTTCTTGCTTTTGCAGCTCATAATCTGGCACTTTAAGTGGTGCATGAAAATGAGCGTCGCCAAAAGCCTCAATAAGATCATGGGTGAGAATAGAGCCTGTGACAATTAAAGCATCAACAAGGTTGTACTCAAGCAAACTGTAAATTACTTTTTTCAAGCCACCAGGAATCAAAGCACCGGCAACGGTGGCAAACTTGATACAGTTCTTGTCAGCAAGCATTGCTAACATAACTTCACGTGCTTTGGCCAGCTCTTTGCCATTAAATCCTACTTTCTGATATTCCATTAATAATTCTTTAACGGTCATATCTTTCCAAATGTTGGCATGCTTGACTTTCTTCAACTTTTTTTCTTTGGAAGCTTTTTTTGTCAATGTTTGTTCACTCCAGAACAATTCAAAAGTAATTCCTCTCAATAAATAAAATTATTTGTGCAGCGAGAAAAATCGCCGACTACTCGCAAGAGGACAGCTCTGTTTCCTCGAGATAAAAACATAAATAATAGCAAAATTTGCCATTATCTTTAAAAAGAGGTTTTGAAAGTAAAATAATAACGAAAAACGAGCACAGGTAGTCTAGTGGTTGGGCGGCGGACTGCAGAACGCCCTGAAATCGCAGAAAGGGCGAGCAGTTATCCGCTTTACGTGAGACATGGAAGGACTCTCTCCATGCACGAATTCGAATCTCACCCTGTGCTCCAAATTCTCTCTCCTCATTTTCATCCCCCCATTTTAATTTAAAAGCAGTTACGTTGATTTATAGTCGAGCTAGACGCCATGTCTACACTGATATTAAAAAAACGGCTGGGTGGCGTAAAAAGAGAAAAGAGAGAAAAGGATTTCTCTCATATTCTCTCTTACTCGATTATTATATGAAGATAGCTAAAAGTAAAAGAGCGACAAAACCCAATGCTGCAACCATACATACTGGTCCCATCTTAATTGGTAATTGTTTGTTCTTCTCTCTTACTTTGTTTTCCTTTTTATTGTTTATAGACATGGTAGAAACCTCGTGAAAGGATAATAATTTTTATATAGAGAAAATCTAAAATACTATATAAATATTTACTTTCTCTTCTTTTTAATTAGCGAAAAACAGCTACTTTGGGGGGACAACTAAGAAAAGAATGAACACAATAGATGTGAAGAATTAATTAATCAAGGGTGGGAAAGCCAAGAGTAATAGTAGGGCAACTCGAGGTTAGAGATTAGAAAACGTTTATTTTATAAGCACTGGTAAAGTACATGCGATAGTAAAGATAGCTGGGAATGCAATCATGGCAACGAATGAAGTAAATGAACTGGCAGGAATGGTTCTTGAGGAATTACAATCACGAGGGTTAACCATTTCCATAGCAGAAAGCTGCACCGGTGGACTTGCATCATCCTTTATAACCGATTTTGATGGTGCCTCAGAAGTACTACAGTACAGTGTGATTGCTTATTCAAATGATGCTAAAGAAGAATTCCTCGGTATTCCGAGTTACGTCCTACAGAACTTCGGAGCAATATCATTGGAATGTGCGAAACTTATGGCGGAAGGAGTGGCTATATATGGTGCGGACTTAGGGCTTGCCACTACTGGTGTTATTGGCGAAGCCATTGAGGGAAAGTTAAAAGGGACGGTTTTTATTGCAATTGCTGTTGCCGGAAGAGAAACATATGCGCGTGAACTAAAATTAGACCCCAATCTTCCGAGAGAAGCAATGAAAGCAGAGATCGTAAGACAGCTATTCATAACACTTTTGAAAGTAATTGAAGAGGCTTTTTAGAAAGAGAAGTAAAAAAAGCGCTGCAGAGGCCCTCACGAAGTCATTGGAGGAAAATTTCCACTTTAATTTTACTTCCATCTTTTAGCGGCATGCTGGCATTTTCCGCTAACCGTTCTCGTAAGTTCACAGGAGCAATGGCTTCGAGGATATCTTTGTTATGATGGGTTCTACTAGGGATAATAATCGCTCCCATGGTTCCGTCAGAGAAGCGCGCCTTATAACACATGACATCTCCAAAATGCCGCCCTTTCTTTGTAAAACCATGGATAATATAGGGCTCTGATTGACGCACTTGCGCGATTTTCTTTAAATCATCTAAATTCAAGACACGTAAATTCAAGGTTCCGGGGAACGGGATAAACCCAAGCACATCATTAAATTGCTTGGAATATTCTTCCTGACTGATATACCACGCGCCTTCACCTAACCCACTTTCTATTTCACCATAAATAACTGCAGAGCGGGTCTGAGAATAGAGTGCTTTGGTGATCATAATACTGAGATTTTCCAAAAGCTCTTTGCCAATTTTTGTGATTTGCACTGCTTGCCCGCGAGAAGTGCGAGTTCGTTCAATGAGATGGTTCTTCTCGAGTTCAACAAGGTATCTTGCAGCAGTTTGCTGGGAAACGCCTAGATATTTCCCAAGTTCACCACTCGTAATGTCAATTGGATTATTAATAGCGCCATAGACGCCAAGTTTTAGGACAACTGCTAATTGTTTTGAATCAAAATCAACATCACTTCCAAAGAGAAATGTTTTGTGGCTTCGTTCACCTTTTGGCATACTAATTCCTTCTGCTTTTCGTCTTACAAAAAAGACATCTCAGCACCTAGTAAAGACAAAAGTTTTTTTTAAAAAATTATTTATCTATACTCATTTTTCGTTTAAATGTTCGATTTTTGAGAAACAAACAGGTTGATTTTTTTTTACTTGGAAAAAAGAGAAAGAGGTTTGGACCTCAGAGAGATCCAAATAGTGGTCAGTTGAATGATTATTTGAGTTCTCGAGAAATTGACAAAGCTTGTCTGCCTAAGGTTTCTCCTATGACGACATTCTTGAAACCGACTGCTCGTGAAAGGATGCCGATCCAATCTTTTTCTGTTTCGTCTTTGAAAGCAATCAGCATCTCTTCACCACCATCTATATCAAAGGCGATGTATTCTGAGAATCCTTGCAAGTCTTGGGAGGCAATCTTCCGAATCTTGATCCGTTGCAAGGCATCTGAAGCTCGCAACTCATCAATGATTCCTTTATGGGCAACCTCGTCGATCTTAGAGATGATGGTAATTTTAGCTTGAGCCTTCACTTTGGCAATGGTTTTGGTAGGAATGTCAGTGGGGTCGGGAATGACTATTGTCACATTAGATTTGATGCGTGTTGTGAGAATGTCATCTAAGCGGTTGAAAATGGCATCTTTACTATAGAGAATGGCAGTTTCAATTTGTGGTTTTGGATAATCCGATACTGCCGTAAGAAGACCCTCATGCTGACTTCTAAATTCAAGCAACAATTTGGCGATCTCTGCTGCATCTTTAGCAAAACGTTTTCCATAGTCATCAAGGCTGCCTTTTGTTGCGGTAATCTCCTTCCGAATGGTGTCTTCAATAATCTTACTTATAGTGTCAACAGCCTTTATGGTCGTCTCTTCATTATTCTTGATGCTTGTTTTTGCCTGGTCGGAAATCTGTGTCATAGTATTTGTAGCTGTGGTACTAATGTTTTCTACACTGCTTGTGGCATCTGTCGCAATCTTTTCTTTGGTCTTTTTCGTCTCGCTAAGAAGTGTGCTCTTAGTTTCACCCAGTTTTTGTTTGATCGTTCCGACAAGGGAATCTGTTGTTCCCTTAATGCTCTCTGTTTGATCTGTTGTGATTTCTCGTGTTTTAGCTGTAACATCTGTGACCAAGGTGTCCAGTTTTGTTGTTAACTCAGTTTTTGTGGCGTTGAAAGTCTCTTTTGTTTCCGTTGTAGAACTTGTAATAATGGCCTGCATGGATTTAATAGTCTCATCTATTTGGCTATTAATGTCGCCACTATAGTTTGCCTTTAGAAGGGTAAGACTTGACTTGAGGGTTTCTGTGGTGTCTGCTATAGCCTTTTTCGCGGTTGCATTATATTCATCAACCTTGGCAAGCATGGAGCTTGTTCCATCCTCAATTGCTTTGTTATCAAGATCAACATTAGCAGCAATTTCTTCATTATGACGAGAAGTAAGCCCTGCAATTGTTGTATTGGCTTCTTCGATGAGAAGAGCAACATCTTGGGCAGTGGCATCTTTAAGATCATCAATTTGCTTCTTGAATTTATCAGCAATTTTCGTTAACTTGTCGATAAATTTCTTTTGAAAAGCCGTTAAATCTTGTGCGATATCAGTTTTGACATTTTCAAAGCTCTCAGCAAGACCCACTTTGAACTGTTGATTCATGTCAATCCGGTTTTTCTTTGCTTCTTCAGTTGTTTCTTTGATATGTTCTGCCTGTGCAGTAGTTGCAGCAATCAATTCCTCATTAAAGCTTTTGACATTCCCTTCGGATTCGTTTACAAAACTCTCTAAACCGTTTAGAACGTGATCGCGTGTTCCCTCGAGTTTTTGTTGAGAGTCTGTTTTTAACTCATCAGCCATTTTATCCGTTTGTTGATTGATTGCTATACTCGCTGCTTCTACGGCTGCCGACCCATCAGCTTTAAATGTGTTATTTGTTGTTTCAATGTCTGTCGCTAATGTTTCTAAGGACGATTGGACATTTGTTTTAAGGTCGCTGGCAAAGCTGTCGAGGTTCTCATTGGTTGCCGTTTCAAAGGTTGAGACAGTTTCTGTCTGATGCTTTAAGAATGCATTTGCACTCGAGGTGATTTTTTTCTTTGTACTATCAGCTGAGGATGCAATAGAGTTTGTGGCTTCAGTTGTACTATTGTCAATAGTACTTCGTGCTGACGCGCTTGTAGAAGAAATCTGTTCTGTGGTTTTCTTTTTCTCGGTGCGAACGAATTGCTCACTATCAGCCATTACTTGCTCGAGATGCTTGATTGTCTCGAGGATATACTTGTTGAGCTCACTGACCAACTCGTCAATTTTCTTACTATCTTTTTCAGCTTCCGCAGCAATCTCACGATATGGATAAAGCCCGATTGCTTTATCTACTAAGCCTTCAATATTATAGGCATAGTTCCTATTGAATAACCCCTCTAAAATGGTTTTGACTTTCGAAATCGATTTGATACCGGAATATTTGGCGATTTCCCCAGCTGAGAGAGGCCCAAGAGCAAGAAGTGCAAGATAAACTTTCTGCTCTTCCTCACTTAAACCGATTTTAGTCAGGAATGGTATTGTAGCCATACTTTTTTCCCCTAAATGTTAGTAGTATTTACTGTTTATAGATATTAAGCTCATGTGCTTCTGCTATTAACTTTTCTTTACTAAATTTATAAGGATGCAATTAATAGTCGTATTAAACTTGAAAAGGCAATTATATTTTAATCTTTATCTTCACACAATAAAGAAAGTAGTTAATAAAAAAACGAGTACAAGCCGATCATCTGAAAAACTCTGCTTTCTTTGCCACGTGAACTGGTAAAGGGGCTTAGTTTCTCTTAGCAAGTCGAATTTCAAAATGTTTTTAACATAAAAATAGCTAAAATAACTAAAAGACAATTTACTGAAAAGGTGAAATATTTAGTGAGTTCTGAAAAAAAAATATTGCCCTTTTTGCGGTAGCGAGAATTCAATAGAAAACCGCTTTTGTTCTAATTGCGGCGCACAATTACCTGCACAAGAAGGGGCAACAATAAAAGAAAGCTCTCCTACCACAGATTCTATTCCCTCTTTTACTCCTACAGCCGTCACACCACAGCCTTATCAACAACCCGGAGTTAGTGTACAGCAGCCCTATCAACAACCAATAACACACTATCCTCAAACAGTCGTAGTTCAAACTACCCCCAAAAGAAGCAGATCACAGCTGGCGCGATCATTGGTTTTATCATTAATATAGTGACATTTCTATTCTTGTCATGGTACTCATGGTGGGTCCCTATTTGGTGGGTAATAATTTTCCTCATTATAACAATTGTTGGTATTGTTCTTTCAGCAAAAGCAATGAGATCAAGCCCCGGTCTAAGTATAACGGGAATGGTTTTAGGAATAGTGGGTTCTCTTCCTCAATTGGTTGCTCTTATTATCTTAGTGATAGCGCTTAGTCTTTACCTATAAGAGTTTGAAGTAGAAGTATGAATCCCTTTTTTTTTATTTATTCTGTGTCCCATTGAAATTTAAATTGTAACTATCATTAGTTTTTATTACACTTTGAGAAGGTTGAGAAGAAAGGATGAAAAAGAATACCGGCAGAACTCTATTCACCGATGTTTTTCCTGTGGTATACTGGGGTTTGTTAGAGTAGCCCTTTTTCAATAGCCTTAATATTTAAGAAAGATTCGAGGATGCCCTCATAGAGTTTACCATCAATGATCGTCATTGGGCGTTTGGCTGCAGCAGCAATGAGGTCCTCATGCGTAACAACAATAAGAGTAACTTGTTCTTCTTTGTTAATCTTTAGCAGGTAATCCATGATCTCACGTGAAGTGTTGCTGTCCAACTGCCCCGTAGGCTCATCAAGCAAAATAACTTCCGGTTTATTAGCAAGGGCCCTAGCAATGGCTATCCGTTGCCGTTGCCCACCGCTTAGCTCCATGGGGAAGTGATCGCCACGATCAGGTAAACCAATAATCTCGAGAAGTTCTTGCACACGTTCTTCTCGTTCGCGTGCAGATGTACCGTTAATAATCATTGGAAGAGCAATGTTCTCAGCGGCTGTTAAAATTTCAAGCAAATTGAAGGCTTGAAAAACAAAACCGATTTTTGTTCGCCGGAGCTCACGAACCTCTTTATTTGTCATTTCTGAGAGTTTTCGTCCATTGTAATAGATCTCTCCTGAGGTGGGCGAATCAATGGTCCCAATGAGATTTAGAAAAGTAGTCTTTCCACTGCCAGAAGGGCCGACAATAGTAACATACTCGCCCTTTTTAATGGCAAAATCAACTCCATTAAGGGCTTTAATGGTGGTTCCACCAAATGGATATTCCTTCGTCAAACCTTTGGTAACAATAACATAGTCTTCTACGCTTTCCAAAGAGGACACTTCCAGATGACTATCCAACAGCGGTGCAAATAAAAAGAGTTTCTAAGAATCTTGATATTTGGTTCTTTGAAGTTTGGGATGAAAAAAATGAGAAAAAAAAAGAGAACAGTTCAATCAAGTAGTTGTGGTTTTTTTTATGTTCTTAATATCCTCATTGCTTTCGTCGAGAGGTTCGAGGGGTGTAATTGCAGCCAAAACAATATAGCCAACAAGTGTTGCACCAGAAGTGATAACGAATGAAGCAAGCCATAAGAAGCGGACGAGAGAAACATCAAGACCGAAATAATCAGCAAGACCGGCAGAAAGACCTGAAAGGATCTTTTTAGTACGAGAACGATAAAGTGTTTTTTTCTCTTCCTTTGGTGATTCCCTTCCCTCGTTTTGTGTAAGGGTTTCTTTAGAAGTCGCATTGGTAGCAACGGTTAAAAGCTCGCCACAGTTGGCACAATATTGTGCATCATCAACATTCGCTTCGCCACAATTTCCGCAAAATTTAGTCATAGGCACTTTCAAACTCCAATAAATAACAATTAATTGTGGGCTTATCAATCTTTAAAAGCTTTTGAAATTCCTTTATGTTTCGAAAGCTTAGCAATTAAGGCTTACATTGAAAGCAAGATTTAAAACAAATACTTTCAGGTAAAATAATGCTAAATTGAAAGTAAGAGGGGAAAGAATTTCCCTCTTTATTTTATCACTTTGCTCTAGCTCTAAAGAGAAGAGAAATAGCCAAACTGATCAAGATTATGAATGCAATAGCGCTAAAAATGATCGCTCGCCCTTTTAGAAAAACAGGCACCGGGGTTTCCAAATCATGGAGAGGTTTGGCAACAGGATAGAAATCATAGCTTTTTGCCCATCCATCGATTTTGTAACCACCAACACCCCACCAATCCGACCAATAATTTCCTTGCTTGGCAGTCTTGTTGTACCACATGTTATACAAACCATCATCTTTTGCTTGGCTGCTCGCAGAGTTATTATTATTTGCAAAAGAGTTGCCGAAAATGAGGTTATCTCGACTAAAGTCTTGCCCTAAAAAACCAGTGATAATTATGCCATAGTAGCTTGAATTCTCAATGCGATTATCCGTCACCACACAAAAACTGCTGGAAGGTGAAGGGCTAGTACTATCAAACAAAATACTAACTCTATTGGACAAGAACACATTTCCACAAATAGTAGTATGCGGAGAATTTATTATGTAGACCCCTCCACTATTGTGATGAAAATAATTGTCAATGATTGTACTCCAGCCGTCGTTCTGGAAGGTGAATACACCTCTATAGTTATTACGAAAAGTATTATTTACAATTTTCAGAAATGAACAAGAACTATAGGAAATCCCATCATAATTCCGTTCAAACAAGCAATTACTAATCGTAACATTATCTGCATGACACAAAATTCCATCATAGTTTCTGGTCCGTATAGTGCAATTATCAATTGTAACCGTCCCTGGAGCAAGAGGTCCGAGAACGATGGTTGATCGGCGGGCAAAAAACGTACAGTTACGAATCAAAATGTGCTTTGTGGTACCGTAAATATAAAGAAGGTAAAAAGAAGTGGTTTCAAGAGACAGGTTCTCAATACGAAAGGGATCAGAAGCCGTACCAGTACCGGGAAAGCCATAATCGCTCAGATTCTGGTCGCAAACAATTTCGATTATAGCATCAGTGGAGCGATTGCTGTTATCCTGAAAATAGCGTTGAGTTAACTGGGATGAAATATAAGAGTCGAATTGGTTGTCTTTCTTTGGGTTAACCTCCTCTAATAATAACCCTGGAAGAACAAAGTGACCCAAACAGCTGGTAATTAAAAGCACACTCACGCTAATAATAATAACGTATCTTTCTCTCATGTGTAACATTCCCTCTAAGAACAATTGATACCATTTCATTAAAAATTATTTCTAATGGAAAACCGCCACCAAAAAGAAACAAGCGCATTATAAAATATTTATAAAAGTGATTGCCAAAAGATTTCTTGTCATCTTTGTAAAGAGAGAACGTTTGGAGATGAGAATATTGTCTACAGACAAGAATTTTTGCCTAAAATGTCACACAACGTTTGAGGGAGAAGCAGCGTTTTGCCCGAACTGTGGGGCCGCATTAACAAAATCGGAGTTACCATCAGGTGCTTCTGTCGCTCGGGTCGCAAACAAGCAAAGCACAACCGCTCCTTCACCTCAGAGATATGCACAGTCGCAACCACCCGCTCCGCCGGTAACAGTGATAGTCCAGCAACCCCCTCCAGCAGCGAAAAGAGAGGATCCTCTTGCGTTGGTTTCCTTAATTATGGGCATACTTGGGATTACATTTTTGCCAATAGTTGCGAGCATTGTAGCAATAATTACAGGGCATATCTCTCTAAAACGCGAAAAAAACGGCATGGCAATCGCCGGTGTGGTGTTAGGATACATCCCAGTCATCTTGGCTTTCTTATATACTCTTGCTTATGTGATCTTTTTCCTCGCGTTATTTTACTCACTATAAACGGGAAAGCAGAGAAAGTAAGGAAAGGGAAAAGATGTACTATTCCGCAGAATCTTTCAGAACCTTTTTTGGCGTTCACCAAATCCTTGGCTGGCTTAAAAAAGGATCTATTCTTTTTTCCACTGTAAAAATAGTGCCTTTAAATTCCTTAGAGTGTATCATTGTGAAATTAGGCAACTTTGCCTGGTTTTGCCAGAGACTGTTTTTACTTAACGCGTTGAGTTTGTTCTGTGAAATTTTTAATAAGACAGTTAAGCGAAGTTGAAATAATTACAAAAGAAATGGAGAGGAGAAATGTTGTCAGACGAATTGACCCATTGTCGATATTGTCAATCTCCAGTGGAGAACAAGTATGCCTTTTGCCCGAATTGCGGTTCAGCGTTAAAAAGTGCAGAAACTACCCCTGATATTTATTATGAAATAACAGCGAGTCAGCTTACTGCTCCGGGGGATTTTCTGAGTTCACAACAACCAACACAGCAAGCGATTACAGCCGGGCGGGAGCAACCACAACAGCAATTGCCGGTAAAGAAAGGAGATAAATACGGATTGGCTTCGATGGTCTTGGGAATTATTGGGCTTTTTATCCTCCCGGTTGTGGCAAGTATTCCGGCACTAATCTTAGGTCACATATCTTATAAAGAATCGAAAAATAAACTGGCAAAGACAGGGCTTATAACAGGTTATATCCCGATAGGATTAGGGGTTTTAGCAGCTTCGCTCACTTTAGTGCTATACCTAGCATTCCGATTGTAAAGGACGAATGTGCTCAATCGTCGCCCAAGGGCTGAAAAAGGAATGCGAGAAGACCTATCAATCCAGTATGATTACCCCGAACGATAGCTTTTTTTTATAGGAGAACCGTAATATTGTTAAGGTTTTGATAAACCACTTTAAAGTAGTAAGCTAAAAAAGAAACATTCGGAGAAGAGAATCATGTCTGTAGAAAAGATTTATTGCATTTATTGCGGGGCAACCGTAGAGAAAGGAGCAACTTTTTGCCCAAACTGTGGCGCAGCCCTAACAGATGCCAAACCCGCACCAAGTGCCACTGAACCTGTTAGCCAGCCTGTCTCATATCAACAGAGCTCATACGAGCAGCCATCGGTGACAGTAGTGACAACACCGCCACCACCGGCAAAGACTGACAACTCACTAGGAACGGTTTCAATGGTTACCGGGATCCTGGGATTGTTGTGCATGCCAGGGATTCTTGGCATTGTAGCAATAATCACCGGCCATATTGCCTTAAGTAGAGGAAAAAACCCCATGGCAATTGCAGGGCTCGTTTTAGGTTATATCAGTGTAGCTGGAGTAATACTCTACTTGGTTCTCGTAATAACACTGGGCTTGTGGATGTGAGCAACGAAAGGCGTGCACTCTCAAAAGAAAAAAAGAGTCTTGGCTAAGACTTGTTTTTTTTTCATGATAGAGAAAATGCCGTCAGTAGGAGACAAAAGAAAAGCCATTTACTGGAAATTTCCTTTTTCTCAGCTCAAAGGAGCGATTTTTTCTTCTTTTGTCTTACTCTTTTTCTCGATCGGTTAGTAGTACCTTTGCTTTGCTCCCATAAATGCGCTCCTCCTGCTAAGCTCTCAGATCTGTTGTCTCTTCTTCAGCCTTTGTTCCTATCGCAATTTACACTTCATCTGCAATCTCTATCCATTTCAAGCGGTCAAAGGTTTCGAATAGGCAGATCAACCTTCGCTACCTTTCAGCATGCCGCCGGGAGTGTTTAGCATTGTAACACCCAATTACAAGACATATTGCTCTCAAGGGAAAAAGTTCCATGGCTGTTATAGGCCTTGGTGATGGTCTTTGTTTTATTTGATAACTTGCTTGATTCTCGGCGTAAACTTGCTTCCCGGTTGGCAGGAGGACAGAAGGGCGATAAAAAGGAAAAACTGGTAGGACCGTTGGCTGGTTTCTACTTCTCCCTCTGAAAGCAGAAAAGTGGTTTTAAGAAGCGCTTTAAGGCTCTGCTGTCCCTGAAAAGGAATTCTTATCATCACAAAGAGCAAATTTAGAGCTTTTTAAACATTAATTAACAAAAATAAGTAACACAAATGGTAAAGGCTATTCTGAAAAGAGAGCGAACGATAGTGTTGTGAAACTAATGATGAACGAAATACACAAAGCAGAAACAGACGAGCTGCTAAAAGAGCTGTATCTGATCATTCAGAGATATATGGAAGGAGAGAACCCCTACTATCTGGGCTATTATTGTGATGTGCCAGAACCGGTGATAAAACGAACAATTGCAGTAGTGAAAGAGCTGCTGCGAAGAAAGGAAACAATGATAATGGGGTTCGTAAGAGGACTTTGTAAGGCATTGGATAAGGGGGAGTATGAGAAAGACCTCCTCGAACTGCTGGAATTGGTGAGACCGCTAAAGGAGGAGCTGGAGAAGAAAAATGGCTGGCTGGTCGGGCTGATGTACAAGGCGAAATACAACAGCGAGGACGAACTAAAAGTCTACTTCCACGAAAAAATAATGGAAAAAGCATTCCAAATGCTGGAAGAACGAGAAAAAATAGACGATGCAGTAGACGAACTAAAAACACTGCTGAGGGTGATAAGCAACAGCAAAATTTACATGAACGAAGGAGCAGGATATACATTAATGAGAAGAAAAGAAGACGACATAAGGGCAAAAGTAGGAGAGAGAATAATAGATCTCATAGCAAAATTCACTCCGGAAAAAGCAGCACCAGACTCATGAAAACAATACAGGGGAGCTTCTACTGCCTGGAGAGAAAAGCAGTAGAAGTGCTGGCAAACTATGAAGAAGTAACAAGATTCCTGCTAAAACTATCATGGGGAGCGATAAGACAAAATTACTGGGGGGGAATAAACTCCGAAGTGGCATTTAGAGCATTGGAAGACGATCCGGCAGCAGGATTAAGCCTGGAATGTCTAGCAGACGAGAAACTACAAGAAATAGCAGAAAAAGCGCTGGAAAAAGGAGCGCACAAGATAAGCGGAAAAATGAGAAGAGAAACCATCATCGAACTGCTAACAGACGAATTCTTAGAAGAAGAGTTTCAAATGGATCTGGCAAGAGCAGTAATAAACAGCTACAAGAAGGGAAAAATAACAAAAGAAGAACTAATGAAAGCAGCAAAAGAAATAATCAGGAAAAACTCATGGAAAAAAGGGGAGGGAGAAAAAAATCTGAGAGTGCTGTTCGAAGCCATAAGCTGGCTGGAAGAAAAAAGCATGATACAAGAAGTGCTCATACCAATAGCAACAAAATTAGAAAAAGAAACGAAAAACCCAAAAGCCTGGGAAGAACTCTTCTACGAAAGCAAAGAAGAGCTGCTGGCAAGACTAGAAAAAGACTATGCTTGAAAACTAAAGAAATACTGCACACTCGGAAAAATTCGACCGACCAAGTAAACACCCGGCTTGCAAAAGAAAAAACAAAAAACGAGAAAGAAAAATCCTGAAACACTGGCACCCGCTGCCTGACGCCTGCCTGCCAAGTTATCTGTGGGGGGATTGACCGATGAAAAAAACGAAACGACTAGCTGTTCAAATGGCTGTGGCAGTGCTGCTGTGCTTGACTATAGGCTCCAACCTCATTCAAGTGAATAGTTTAAGCGAACTGCCAACAAAAGAACTTTTAAGAAGAAAACACAACAGCTACAAGGAGCAAAGCAATATGAGAAGGAGACGATTTGGCGACCGACCGACCACGCCGCCGGTCTACTCGCCAGAGCATGCCACAGGGAGCAAGAAACTAAAGTTTGACATTTTTCCCGGCACCTATGATGACGCCTATTTGAAGGTCGACACCCCCTCCACCTATCGGGTGGGGTTCAGCCACCCACTAGCCTACTTGCACCTTATCAGCGTCACAGGAGATGTCCCCTACTGGTATGAGTATGGCATCAATTTCGAGTTCATCAACACAGAAGCAGAAAAGGTCAAAACCATCTTCACCACAGAACAGTTCAATCATACCGAACTGGATGGATGCACAATGACCATCTGTCTCTTTTGCAAGCTGGGCAGGCTCGAGGAACTGAATACCAGCAAAATAGCAGAGAAAATCAAAAGCTACCAGATAGACGATGGTGGCTTCCTGGCATTCGCCGCAGGCTGGGCAGACCCCTTCTCCTCTATCTACCAGACCTAGTGGGCGGTGCAGGCGTTGGCGCTGGTCGGTGAGAAGCCACGAAACAGCTCCGCCGTACGGGACTCCCTCGTCAGCATGCAGGATACTACTTCAATCTACGAGACAACCATCTACGAGTTCAAAATGGACCGTAATAACGGCGCAGGAATAAAGGAAACGAAACTCGCCTTTCTTATCGCCAAGACGCTGGGGTTCGAACTGCCGCACCTGAAAGAACTGCAGGCAAAGGTGGAAAAAGAATACGCCTTCTTCATGGCAAACCATTCGAAACTGGAGCTGCGGTCGAAAATAGCCAAACTCTATCACCTCGTCGACCGGACTTACATGCTCAACAAGAGCCGCGCAGAGGAGATGCGCAAAACGCTGGCACCAATCGCCTGGGAACTCCACAACAGCTTGCCGGAGGGAAGCTACTTTCTACGCTATACCGCCGGACATGAGGATTCCTTGCAGACCTTCCTGCAGTACAGCCTCGTCCACCTTGGTCGGGCTAATCCCAAGCTGGAGTGCTACCTCAAACCAAACAGGCTCAATGCCACCACCAATGAAACCACCGGCGAACTGGTGGTCGTCAACTCTTCGCCGCTGCGCTACCCGATAAACCTCACCAAACTGGAAGTGCTGGGAACAGCAAAAGACTATTACGCGGTGAACCTTACCGGCAAACAAACCTTCACTCTACTGCCCCAACAGGAGCAAAAGATCGCACTGACGCTCAAAAAGACGACCAATAAAACAGATAGCCTGCCAGCCGAACTGGAAGTAAAACTCACGCTGGAAGCGCCAACCTATGCAGGACTGCGGGACCGCTATGACTATCAGCCTGTAACAGCGCAATATTACTTTACCGTTAACATTACACAAGAGGAAGAACCGGAAACCACTCCAACACCAACTCCAAGCGGAGCAGGAGGTAACAGCAACGGCAGAGTCTACCTCGCGGTCGCAAGCTCGATAGGCGCAGCAGCAGCACTCGGAGGAGCAATGGCACTGAAGACAAGAGAAAGAAGAGAAAAAAAACAGTAAAAAAAAGAAGAAAAATGAAAACACAAGCAAAATTTTTATAGAGAAGAAAAAAGTGCAGTAAAAGAAAGAATTCAAAGCAATACAAAAAATTCTTAAAGAGAAGAAAAAAAAGCATAACAGCAAAATCAAAAAAGAAAGAAAAAAAGTAAACGAAAATGATTTTGACTAAGAAAAAAAAAACAAAAAAAGAAAAAAAATACTAAAAAAAACGGTGAAAAAAAATGGCAGATAAACCACACCTCAATCTAGTAATAATAGGACATGTAGACCACGGAAAAAGTACAATGTGCGGTCACCTTTTATTCCTTGCTGGTGCTGTTGACAAGCGTTTGATTGACAAGTATGCAGAGGAGGCCGAGAAGATTGGCAAACCCAGTTGGAAGTATGCTTGGGTCCTCCAGAAGCTCCAGGAGGAGCGCGAGCGTGGCTTGACCATTGATGTCAGCTTTTTCAAATTTGAAACCAAGAGCGCTGTTTTCACTATCATTGATACTCCTTGACATCGAGACTTCTTCAAGAACATGATCTCTGGCGCGTCTCAGGCTAATGCTGCTATTCTTGTTGTTTCTGCTGAGAAGAACGATTTAGAGGCTGGTCTTTCTACTGAGCGCATTGAGAAGACCCCCAAGGGTGATCGTCGTATTCCTGGTGGTCAGACCATTGAGCATCTTACTTTAGCCATTACTCTTGGTATTAACCAGATTGTTGTTGCTGTTAACAAGATGGATCTTGTTGACTTTAAGGAGGATGGTTATAATAAGGTTGTTGAGCGTGTTCAGGCTCTCATTGATGGTTTTGTCAAGAGTGGTTTAGTTTCCAAAGAAAAAGTTTCTGGTATCAAGTTCATTCCTGTTAGTGGTATGACTGGTGACAATCTTGTTCAGAAGAGTGACAAGATGTCCTGGTATAAGGGCCCTACTCTTATGGATGCTCTTAATGAGTTCAAGGTTCCTGCTCTTCCTGTTGACAAACCTCTTCGTATGCCTATTCAGGATATTTATGCCATCAAGGGTGTTGGCACTGTTCCTGTTGGTAAGATTGAGTCTGGCACTCTCAAGGTTGGCGAGGAAGTTATCTTTCCCATTTCCAAGAAGCGTGCTAAGGTTCAGTCTATTGAGATGCACCATGAGCAGTTGCAAGAGGCCAAGCCTGGCGATAACATTGGTTTCAATGTCAAGGGCATTGCTCGCAACGAGATTAAGAAGGGCGATGTTGTTGGTCATCCTGGCAAGGACGAGCCCAAGATTGTCGACACTTTTGTTGCCCGCACCTTTGTTTTGAAGAACCTCTCCAAGCCTGGTGCCAGTCAGCCTACCGGCATGTCCAAGGGTTATGCTCCTATTATTCATCTTGGTCAGGCTGCTCAAGCCTGTCAGATTGTTGACTTCAAGATTCTCAAGAAGTCCCCCCAGCGCAAATCTTTGGTTGCCACTGGCGATTATGACCCCAGTCACTATCTTCTTCAGGGTGACTTTGCTGAGATTACCTTCCAGCCTTTTGCTCCCTTCATTTGCGAGAAGTTTGCTGACTTCCCCTCTTTGGGTCGTTTTGCTGCTCGTGACATGGGTCAGACTGTTGCTGTTGGTGTTATCACCGAAGTTAAGCGCAAATAATTTTTCTTCTCCTTTTTTTTCCGGGCGTGCTTTTTTTCTCCCGCCCTTTTTCCCTTTCTTTTCTCTTTTCCATTTCATTCCTTTCCTTTCTTTTCCTTTTCTTTGTTATAAATAAATCTTTTAAAGTCTCCTTTCTTTTTATAGTGTGTATATTAATCCTCCTTTCCTTTCATCTTTGTGTTGTGAGCATCTTGCCTGAAAAGACTGATCTTTCCTCTCCTGGTCATCCTTCCCCCTCTTCGGTTTCCCCCCCAGTTGGTCATGAGCTTATTTCCGGTCTCACGCAATTTCTCATCTTGTTGATTCTCCGTCGTGGTCCTCTTCATGGCTATGAGCTTACTTCTCTTTTGGAGCCTGTCTACGGTCGTCGTCTCTCTCCCGGCACCATCTATCCTCTTCTCCAGCGCATGGAGCACAAGGAGTATCTTCTCAGTCACAACCTTCTTGTTGCCGGCCGCAAACGCAAAACCTATCTTCTCACCCGTCTTGGCCGCATTGCTCTTGAAAATGCTCTCTCTGCTCTCCGGCGCATTGTTTCTGGTCTTTCTTCTGACCTTTCTGTTGACGACCCTGGTTTCGAGTTGCTAAAATCCCTTGCTCAGTACCGCATTCTCTTCATTCTCGATCAGTCTCCCCTTCATGGTTACGACCTTGTTGACCGTCTTGCTAATTTTTTCGGCCGGAAGATTGCTCTTGGCACTATTTATCCTTCTCTTTATCGTCTCGTTGAAAAACAATATATTGTCAGTTCCTCGCAGTTTGATGGTGACCGCGAGCGCAAGGTCTATGAGTTGACTCCTCTTGGCCGGGAGGCTCTGAGGAACGCCCACAAGGAGCTTTTAGCCATCGTTGACGGCAAAATTTTCTCTTGATATGGTGTTTTTTTCTTTTATTTGGTCTATTGAAAATCTTTAATTATGGTTATTTCGATGGTTATTTCACGAACTAAACGTTTCAATGTCTTTAATTGGTGTACGTCTATGCAACAGTCTCGCTATACTTGGTTTATTCTTTCTTCTCTTCTTGGGTTACTGTTCATTCTTTGGGGCGCTCTCACTCCTTCTCGCCCTCTTCTCCCCGGCGACGACCCCTGGCTTGTCCTTCCGGGTTTTTTGATGTTCTTTCTTGGCATTTTCGGTAGCATTGAAACGCTTTTAAGTTCTCGTTCTCTTGGTTCTCCCCCCACCTCTGAGGGTTCTTCTGTTGCAGCTGTGGCTGCCTCCTCACCCTCTCAGAAATCATCTTTAACGTCATCAGTTGAAAAGGAGTAGATTATAACTTTCAATGAAGAGTTACATTCGAGCTGAATTGTCATGGCAAAGAAATTCAAAGGAATTGGTTGTCCTTGTGTCACCCCTTTCCATTCTGACGAAACACTTGATTTGACTGCTCTCCGAGAATTGGTGGACTATCTTATTAATAATGAGATCCACGCCATCCTTCCTACTGCTCATAGCTCTGAATCTTATTCCCTTAACGACGAGGAGTTTCATCAAGTTATTGACACTGTTGTTGATCATGTCAATGGCGTTGTTCCTGTTTTTATTGGTCTTCCTACTGATAACACGCATCGCATTCTTGAGATTGCTTCCTATGCCACCGACAGTGGAGCTGATGGTCTTGTTCTCTACCCACCACATATCCCCCAACTTAATATTTCAGAGCTTGTTTCTCATATTGAGCATGTTGTTTCGCATGTTGATAATAGTTTTCTGATTGTCAATGACCCTGACTCCTGTAAAATCGACCTTCCTACCGAGCTTATTGCCAAACTCTCCAAGTTCGGTAACATTGTTGGTCTTGTTGAGATGAGTAATGAGTTTAAGAAATTGCTCGATATTAGCGCGAGTGTTCGTGATGACTTCCGTGTTTATGCCGGTCGCGGTCTTCTTGCCCCCCAGGCCATCCAAGAGGGGAAAGTTGAAGGGGCAATTGTCCCGAGTGCCAATGTTGTTCCCAGCCTTCTTGTCGAGCTGTATGAGGCCCTTAATGTTGAGATGAAGGGCCGCTTCGAGGAATTGCAAACGAAATTGATCCCCCTCGAGATTGGCTTCAAGCTTGGGTCCTTCCCGGCAGCCATCAAAGCCGGTCTGAATTTACAGGGGGTTAATGTCGGCATTCCTCGTCGCCCTGTTTTACCTCTCTCCGAGGCTGATTTAGAGCGTCTTCGTAATATTCTTATCACTGCTGGCTTCCTTCGACCGGCCCAAAAAGAGAGTTCTGACTCCAAAGATGAGCAAACTTCTCCCCCTTCTGACCCTAAGAAATAATAGTTCCGAGGTTGTTTTTGTTATGACTTTCCTTGATGTTTATTCGATTCTTGTCCCCATTCTTACTCTTCTTGCTCTTCTCTACGCGGCTGTACAAGATCTCCTTTTCCGAGAGGTTCGTCATGAGTTTGTCTGGTTAAGTATGGTTGGTGCTGGTTTCGTCCTAGATATTCTCTACCTTATTTTCTATGATGGTCCCCGCGTGTTTAGTGATGTTCTTGCTGAAATGCTCCTTAACATTGTTCTTGGTTTTCTCCTTGGCTTTCTTTTATTCTATATTGGTGCTTGGGGTGGTGCCGATTCTAAGGCGCTGTGGTCGCTTGCAGTTCTTGTTCCCTTACACCCCTTTTTAGAACGCACCCCTTTTCTTTTTCTGCCGGACTCCCCCCTTCTGATCATTGACTCCTCTGTTGTGTCCATTCTTCTTAATAGTGCTCTTTTTGCTCTTTTTTATCCTCTTATTTTACTCCTCTACAACAGTATACGCGCTCTTCGTTCTCCTCCTTTTCTTGAGGTTCAAGGTTCGTTCTTTGACAAGGCTCGTTGTTTTCTTTTTGGCTATCAAAAAGCTGTCCACAAGATTACCCCTAAAAAACTTCATTTCGATTTTCTTGAAGCTCTCCCCGATCGATCCTTTACCGGTCGTTTTTCCGGTGATTTCTCTGGTCGTTTGGATGGCTCTTTCTTGGGATTTTTTGAAGGTTCTTTAAAGGGTGAATTTGCTGGTAGAATCGTCGGTAAGGTTCTTTCCGGCGCTGCTCCTCATACCTTTGCTGACAAGGATGTTAATGCCATTATAGCTGAAGCACAAAGTATTTTTCAACATTTGAAACTCGAGAAAAAAGATAACGAAGAGGACCTCGATTATGTTTTGCGAAAATATCAAACTGACCTTTTTGGTAGGGACCGTGCCGTTGACTTTGTCGAGGGTGAGAAATTAATTGTTTCTGAAGGGCGATCTTTTGGTGCTTTTTCCGGATTATTTGTTGGTTTCCTGGAGGGCGTTTTTGACGGCTCAATTGAGGGTCGACTTCTAGGCAAACTTACCGGTGATTTTCATGGCTCTTCCTTACAAGGTAAACTAATTGGCACGCAAACGGGAGAGCCAAGTTGGAAGTTGAAAATGCGTTTTGGATTAGAAGATGAGCCTTTAATGGAGAAGCGCCAGCTACGAACCCTTTGGCAGCTTCAAACCCGTAATAAGAAGTTTGTCTGGATTACTCCAGGTATTCCTTTTGTTCTTCTTATGCTTCTTGGTTTTCTTCTCTATCTCTTCTTTGGTAATTTCCTTTTGTTCCTCTTTCGCCTTGCATAATTTTGCTTTCATTTATAATAGTTAGCGAATAATTTTTTATTGAGTAAAAAAATGACAGCTAGGTAAGAACTGATGGATGACTTTGTAATTGTTGGTGCAGGTCCTGCAGGGATCTTTTGCGCTTTAGAATTAGTTAAACAAGGCGTTACTAATATTACTCTCATTGACCGGGGTAAAGAAGTTACCAAAAGGTATTGTCCTCGTCGTGAGCAAAATATTGAATGCGTTGCCTGCAAGACTTGTGACATAACCAGTGGTTTTGGTGGTGCCGGTGCTTGGTCCGACGGTAAAATCACCAAAGATGTCACCGGCACTGTTGGCGGTTGGATGAGCGACTTTATCAGTATGAAAGAGCTTTCTGAATTAATTGAATATGTTGATCAAACCATTCTCAGTTTTAGTAATGGTGGTGATCGCTATTTTAGCCCTGACCCTGAGTTTGTCGAGCGTATGGAAAGCCTATGCCGGAAAGAAAACATGAAACTCGTCACTTACCCCATTCGCCATCTCGGAACAGATAATGCTTCCGCAATTATGGAAAACATCTATCAATATCTAAAAGATAAGATCAACATTGTTTTACGGAAGAAAGTCGATAAAATTCTAGTGAAAGATGGTGTTGCGATCGGCGTCCGAACTGCCGATGGTCGAGAATACAAGGCGAAAAAGGTCGTCATGGCTGTTGGTCGTGGCGGGACAAACTGGTTGAAAGCCGAATGCAATCGACTTGGAATTTCTTACTCCAATAATGCCGTTGATATCGGTGTTCGCGTAGAAACCTTAAATGAGTATTGCAAAGAATTTACTGACAATCTTTACGAGTTCAAAATTGAATATGTCACAAGGACCTATGAGGACCATGTCCGTACTTTTTGTGTTTGTCCTGGCGGATTCGTAACAACTGAGCGTTATGATGAAACGACTTGTGTGAATGGTGAAAGCCGGACTGATGTAAATAGTCCTAACACTAATTTTGCAATTCTTGTCACGTGTAATTTCACAGAACCCTTCAAGCAACCCATTCGCTATGCTAAACATGTTGCTAACTTAGCAAACATGCTCTCTGGTGGAAATTCTGTTCTTATCCAACGTTTCGAAGATTTGAAAAACGGTCGTCGTTCAACCCTTGAGCGATTAAAACGCTCCGTTATTCGACCTACACTCGAGAGTGCTATTGCAGGTGACATTAGTTTTGCTATTCCAAGTAGAGTGATGAGTGACTTGCGAGACTTTCTTACTCACCTTAATGCTATCATGCCTGGGATTGATGGGCCAAATACACTTATCTATGCTCCTGAGATCAAGTTGTATAGTATTCGTATTGATATGACAAAAAATCTCGAGTCGAAAACCGTCAAGAATTTATACTTCATTGGTGATGGTGCGGGCATTACCCGTGGCGTTATGCAGAGTGCGATTTCTGGTGTGGTGGTTGCTCGGGCAAATGGAAAGAAGTGAGCTTTTCATCTGGTTTCTTTTTTCTCTTCTATTTTTCTTCGTTCTTCTTGCAGTTCTTCAATGGTTCCTAAGAGGACTCCCTCGAGTGTGAAAACTTCTGCTTTCAAGAACTCCACCCCTTCACGCATTGTTACATTCTTTTTAAAGAACTCCCCATCTACCGAGAAACCATCAATGTAAGGGTTGAACGCCGGCATAATAATGTGGGTTCTTTTTTTTGTTTCTTCGCGCCATTTGCTTTTCACCCACACTTTTTCTGTTATTTTTGTTCCCAATTGATCTCGAAAACTATATGCGGGGTGTGCGTGTGCTGAAATAGTTATTTGAGCATTCATAACATCAAGTGCTGGTGTTGCATGTCCATGCCAGAGCCCTATTTTTATTCCCTCGAGTAATTCTAATGTCATTCCGGTTGCAGGGATAATTTCAATTGGCTTACTCAAAAAATCTTCGAGATTGCCATCATGGTTGCCTTTGATAATTGTTAATCGTGCTTTTGCTGTCATTTTTTTGATAAAAGAAAAAATTCTGCCGGTTAACGGGTTGCCCGCGCCATAAATTTCATCTTTAAAATCGCCTAAAATAATGACTCTTCTTGGCTCGAGTTTTTTTACCAGCTTCAGCAGTTCTTCTTCTGCTGTTCTCGCCATCGGGATAATTATCCCTCTTTTATTTTGATTGTAGACATAGCCAATGTGCAGGTCTGCGACTACTAATGTTCTTCCTTTTTTCTTATCATTGAATAGGATTGCCGGTTGTCCTGGAACCATTAGTGAGGGGAGTGATGTCAGATCCCTTTTGCTGGTCAATGCAATTCACATTCCATTATTCTCCTCTGTTCTTTAAATGTATTATTAATGAACAGCAATTATTTTGATGAAAAGCAAATCAATTAGTAATTCTAGCCCTTCTCTTCGAAAGCCCGTTATTTTAAAAAAATGTTCCAGGCTTTTCCCTGTGAATTCTGCTGTTACTAAGCATTTTATCCATTCCCCATGTGTTTCTTGAAGGTTCTTCAGTTGGGCGATCAATTCTTCTTTTTTAAATTCGCTGATAGTGAATTCTTCCATTGAAATAAAGTAATGTAGAAATGAAAGGAAATACTCGATATCTACTTTCTCGAACAATAATCTGTCGAGATATTCAACTGCCGCAATAATTCTCGTCTGCAACTCTTCTTTCGGTAATCTCTCCAATATACGCAAAAAAAGGTTCAATGCTAAGCTCAAATCTTGAGGGCGCTCTCCTTGTAGCTCAACTTGAGCTTTTATTTTTCTCGTTTCAAATTGGAGCGGTGCATTATTTTGCTTATTTTGTTGGTCTGTGGTGTTTGTAGCATTTACAATTATTTCCTTAGCAAGCTCTTTAAATTCAAAGGTTATTTTATTGAAGATTTGCAGTTTATTTGAATCAAATTCTTTCTCTTCGGGTTCGGTTACAAGTGCATTTGCATCCAGTTGA
The DNA here is from genome assembly GCA_019056785.1 of Candidatus Heimdallarchaeota archaeon. Classification (GTDB taxonomy): domain Archaea; phylum Asgardarchaeota; class Heimdallarchaeia; order JABLTI01; family JABLTI01; genus JABLTI01. The sequence continues at coordinate 159,049 of DXJV01000084.1, read as the reverse complement.
ACTTGAGCAAACTCGAGTGTTTCCAAAAATTTTTGTAACATTAAAAAATATCCTTGGTTATTTGCTTCTTTTTTGCATTTTTGGATCAATAACTCGAGTAACTTTTGTGCCACTGTTAATTCTAACGTGCGTTGCGTTAAAAATGCTACCCCAAACTGCCTTTTTTTCCGGCTAAAGTTCGGGTCGTCCAATGCAAGGGCTTTAGCATAAACGGTTAATTCCCCTAATCTTTGAACTGAGAATTCTGTCGCACGGATGATCCAGATTAGCAATTTCTTTTCATTTATTTTCTTAATTAAAGTCGCCTTTTTTGGCCTTACCATTCTAATCAATGGCCCTTTCATTGAGTCAAATTCCACTAATAAAAACGCTTCATTTTTGCCATCCATTTTTTCTATCTCCTTTCTATTATCGGTACCGTTGATATGCCACCTCTAATCTTTCCAATCCTTTTTTGGTGATTAATCTTGCTAATCCTAGGTTTACTTTTGGATTGCCGATAAAAAGGGCTAGGTAATCCTTTTTTGAACAATTGACTCTCGAGACTATACTGTAGTTTTCTTTCTTTTCCTCTTCGAGAATGGCTATTTTTATTCCTTCTCTGAAAATGTCACTTTGATATTCATCTGTCGCTGAAAAGATCTTCGCAATGTATGCTGAATAAATGATGGTGTCTTCTTGCCCTTTTTGTGCTTCTCCCACCAGTAATCCCTCAGCGTCTGTTATCAAGACAATTTTTGCTTTTACTTGCTCTCGTATCCATTCTGCTAATTGGTCGAAATCGATTCGATTAAGCCCAACATGTTTTGCGATTGCTTTTAAGAATGGTTCATAAATTGTCTCAGGATTAATGATTGTTGTTTCAAAAAGCTTGAATTTGTTTTTCAAGCAAGGAAATTGCTGTTGGAGTGGTTCTACTATTTTTTCGGCGAGCTCGAAACTTGTTAATGCTCCCTCTAAATCTTGTTTGTGGGCAAAGATTAAGAATTGTTTACAGTCGGGAGAAAACGCCAAAAGATCCTCCAAGGAACATTTTAGTTCTTGCCTAACTTCTTGTACTCGCAATTTATCTGCTGCATCAACGACGAATACAAAGGTTGAAACGTTACTAAAGTATTCCCCTTTCATTGTTCCGTGTAATTCTGTTTGCCGTAAAGTCTCCTGTCCAGGTGGGATAAAAAAAACGAATTCTTTTTTCATAAAGGATTTGTTAAAAATCTCTAATTCTTGACTTGGCGTTCTTCGCAAAACTGCTTCTGTTGGCAAGTAATTCAGAATGTCCACTATAGAGCTCTTTCCGGCATTGTCCAAGCCGGTGATTAATACTTTTTCTACTTGCTGCTCTACTTCTTGACTTCTTTGCATTCCTTAGCTTCCTTTATTGTTTTACCGAGGGCGTTTTTTCCATTAATCTGTTCCATATTTCACCATTAAAAATCCCCGTTATTTACTTCAAAGGCATCGAAAAATTATTCAATAGGTTTTCGCTTAAATGATTAAAAAGAAGATAAAGCAATCCTCTGTCAAAAAGCCCTCCGGGAAAGAAAAAGACTAGCTGCTCAAAACAATAGTGGTGCCTTAAAAACGCAATCCTTTATTCGCTGTTTACTTGTAAGGAGCTCACTTTCCGTCTCCTTTGTCCGTCACGAATCATCCCACAAGCTGTACGATGATAAATATCTGGATAATAGTTTCGGTTAAATATTCGCTGAGCAAAACCTTTCCTAGTAGTAAGATTTAAAAAATGAAGATATACGAAAAGAGTGTGTGCTCTTCCAGCTGGAATAAAAATATGATCATTAGCTTTTTGGCAAGGAAAAATTGTCCTAGAAGTCTGTGTTAGTGAGGCTATCATTGAATGTCTGAAACTTATAAATTGTCTATAGAAGATAGATGGATTCTTATAGAATCTATGGTAAAGGAACTGGGGCTTGTTCGTCAACATCTTGACAGTTATAATGAATTTATCCAAAATGGCATGCAAAAGGTTGTCCAAGAGATTGGCAGCATTAAGCCGGAGATCCCAAATTACTATGTCAAGATAAACAAGATTTATATGGAGTCCCCAAATGTCCGTGAAGCGGATGGTTCCCTTAATAATATTTATCCAAGCGAAGCCCGAATAAGGAATTTGACCTATACTGCTCCCTTATATCTCGAGTTAACCCCTGTTCGAGTTGATGAGGCAGGGAATGAGATTCCTCGAGAAACTTCGCCTGTGTTTATTGGTCGAATGCCCATCATGCTCAAATCGAAAGTCTGCCCCTTAAGTCGCATGACCGATGAAGAACTGATTAAAGCAGGTGAAGACCCCAACGACCCTGGTGGTTATTTTATTATTAATGGTAGTGAACGTGTGCTTGTCACCCAAGAAGATTTGGCGCCAAACCGTATTTTAATTGAACACAAGACCGGAAGCACAACCAGTATGGCAAAGGTATTTAGTACGGCCCAAGGTGTGCGTGCTCCTGTGACGATGGAGCGCTCCCGTGATGGTAGCTTGAGTGTCAGTTTCCCGTCTGTTCCTCGTAAAATTCCTTTTGCTGTTTTGTTAAAAGCTCTTGGCCTTTCTTCCGATAAAGCTATTGTGGAAGCCGTTTCTGATGATCCGGAGGTCCGAAAAGAGCTCATTCCCTCTCTTGATGAAGCTTCCGAAATTACGGATGAGGAAAAAGCTCTTGATTTTATTGGAAAACGTGTCGCTGTGGGGCAAACAATAGATTACCGTATAAAGCGTGCGCGTGAAATTTTGGACCGCTACCTCTTGCGACACATTGGAACGACAGAAGAAGACCGTATTGGGAAAGCCTACTTTTTGGGCCAGATGGCTCAAAGATTGCTTGAACTTGAATTGGGCAAGAGACAAGAAGACGATAAAGATCATTATGCGAATAAACGTTTGAAACTCTCTGGTGAGTCACTTATTTCCCTCTTTCGTGTTGCATTTATGAGCCTTTGCCGCGACATTAAATATCAATTGGAACGAACAGCCATTCGTGGGCGAACCCCTAATATTAAAACAGCAGTTCGTGCTGATGTAATTACCGAGCGGTTGCGCCACGCTTTAGCTACTGGCAATTGGGTTGGTGGAAAAGCCGGTGTAAGCCAATTGCTCGATAGAACCAATTACATTTCCACTTTGAGCCACTTGCGGCGTGTTGTTAGCCCCTTAAGTAGGACACAACCCCATTTTGAGGCTCGTGACCTTCATCCTACTCATTTTGGTAAGATTTGCCCAAGCGAGACGCCCGAAGGCCCGAACTGTGGCTTGGTGAAAAACCTTGCTTTAGAAGCTTACATTAGTGTGGGGACTGATGAAAAGGAGATTGAAGACTTTCTTTATTCTTTGAATTTGAATGAATTAAAAAACATGAAGTCTACAGATGCATGCAAGGTTTTCTTGAACGGCCGCCTGTTAGGCTCTCATCCCGATCCCAAAAATTTCGTTGCAAGTATTAAAAAGGCAAGACGAAAAGGGCTTATTAGTCCTGAAGTCAATGTTAACTTTTATGAAGACGTTGAAGAAATTCAGATCAATTGTGATCACGGCCGAGTACGGCGCCCCCTTTTAATTGTCGAAAAAGGCAAGTTAAAACTCGAGCAAAAACATGTCGAGAAGTTGAAGAATGGCGCTTGGACTTGGAATGATTTGATAAAGCGTGGTTTTGTTGAATATCTCGATGCAGAAGAAGAAGAGAGTTCCTATATCGCCATGGAACCCGAGGACCTTGAGAAAGATAGTTCCTACACCCATTTAGAGATTGCTCCAAGTTCAATTCTTGGCATTTGCGCCTCCTTAATTCCTTTTGCAGAGCACAACCAATCCCCCCGTAATACTTACGAGTCTGCAATGGCTAAACAAGCATTAGGAATGTATGCTGCAAATTATCGGTTACGTGTTGATACACGCTCTCATATTCTCTTTTATCCCCAAAAACCACTTGTAAAAACACATGGAATGGATATTATTAATTTTGATAAGCGACCGGCAGGACAAAATATGGTTATTGCTCTTCTGAGTTATGAAGGATATAACATGGAAGACGCCATCATCTTTAACAAACATTCCATTGAACGTGGCCTTGCTCGTTCAGCATTCTTTAGGCGATATGAGGCTGAAGAGCGTCGCTATCCTGCGGGGCAAGAAGACAAGTTTGAACGCATTGACAAAGATGTTCGTGGATTCCGCCCACCGGAAGCCTATGTGCACCTTAGTGCTGATGGCATTGTCGAGCCAGAGAGCCAAATTAAAGGCGATGAAGTGATTATTGGCCGAACCTCTCCACCTCGTTTTCTTGAAGAGTATAGTGAATTCGAAGTTCGCGCACCCATTCGTCATGAAACAAGCATTAGCATGCGCCATAGTGAAGAGGGATTTGTTGATACGGTTATTCTGACTGAAACCAGCGACGGCAATCGTTTAGTAAAAGTCAAAATGCGGGACATGCGTATTCCTGAACTTGGTGATAAATTTGCCTCTCGACATGGACAGAAAGGGGTTATTGGTTTAATCGCCCCGCCAGAAGATTTGCCATTTACAGCGGAAGGCATTACTCCTGATATCATCGTTAATTGTCATGCTATCCCCTCTCGAATGACTATTGGTCAAATCCTCGAGACAATGGCAGCTATTTTTGGCGCGAAGAAAGGAATCACAGTTGATGCAACACCTTTCGAGGGCATTTCTTCTGACGAGCTTGTTAAGGGCTTGAAAGAACTTGGTTTGAACTATTATGGTAAACAAGCAATGTATAATGGTATTACCGGCCGAAAATATGACGTCGACATTTTTATGGGTATAGCTTATTACCAAAAGCTCCATCATCTTGTTAAAGACAAAACCCACGCCAGATCTCGTGGGCCTGTACAAATTCTCACACGTCAACCAACAGAAGGACGCGCTCGAGAAGGTGGTCTGCGTTTTGGTGAAATGGAACGTGATTGTCTTGTCGGCCATGGTGCTGCCTTGCTTCTAAAAGAACGATTATTAGATGAATCTGATAAAACGACAATAAACGTTTGTGGGAAATGTGGTGTTCTTGCCACCTATGACCGCAATCGTGACAAGTACTTCTGCCCTGTTTGTAAAGGCGAGGCAGATGTTGCTCCAGTAGTTATGAGTTATGCATTTAAATTACTGTTACAAGAACTCATTTCGCTGGGAATGGCTCCTAGATTAAAATTAAAGGACCAAGCATAAGGAGACTAGAAAAATGGCTTTTAAATTACCAAAAGTTATTGATAAAATTCAATTTGGTCTTTTATCTCCTGATGAGATCAGAAAGATGAGTGTTGTTAGAGTTATTACCGCTGACACCTACGATGAAGACGGAACCGCTATTCCCTCAGGCTTGATAGACGGACGCCTTGGGACTATCGACCCGGGACAAAGATGCAAAACATGTGGGAACCGTGTTGGCGAATGTGAAGGACATTTTGGTCATATTGAATTGGCTCGTCCTATCATTCACGTTGGCTTTAACAAAAAGATCTATAAAATTCTCAGAGCGGTCTGCTCGGAGTGCAGTCGGATTCTTTTAAATGATGAAGAAATCTATAAAGTAAAACAAGAGCTGGTAAAATACAAAAAGCGTTGGGATCAAATCAACACCAATTTAATTAATGAAATCCTTAAGAAAGCAGCAAAAACAGATCAATGCCCTCATTGTGGTAAAAACCAAACGAAGATTCGTTTAGAAAAACCAACCACATATTATGAGGAAAGTCGAAAGAAAGGGAAAGGAAAGGGCGGCGAGCGGAAAAAACTCTCTCCTTCTGACATTCGTGATCGTCTCGAACGTATTCCTGATGACGATTGTCCTTTGCTTGGTATTAATCCTAAATATGCCCGTCCTGAATGGATGATTCTTACTGTTCTCCCTGTCCCCCCAGTAGCAATGCGCCCGAGTATTACTCTCGAATCCAGCATTCGTTCAGAAGATGACTTGACACATAAATTGGTTGATATCATTCGTATTAATCAAAGATTGCGCGAAAACATTGAGGCAGGTGCTCCCCAACTTATTGTTGAAGATTTGTGGGAGCTCTTACAATATCATGTTACTACTTATTTTAATAATGAGGTTTCAGGCATTCCTCCAGCCCGGCATCGTTCTGGTCGTGCTTTGAGAACTTTAACCCAACGATTGAAAGGGAAGGAAGGACGCTTTCGAAGTAATCTTTGTGGGAAGCGCGTCGATTTCTCCTCTCGAACGGTTATTTCTCCAGACCCCAATTTGAGCATTAATGAAGTTGGTGTTCCAGAAGAGATTGCTAAACAATTAACCATCCCTGAAAGAGTGACGGAATGGAATATAGAAGAATTAAAAGATTTAGTTATGCGAGGGCCGGCAAATCATCCCGGTGCAAACTATATCATTAGACAAGAAGGGCTGCGAATTGACCTTCGTTTTGTGAAAGAAAAGCGCAACGTGGCAGATTCTCTGGAACCGGGCTTCATAGTTGAACGCCATTTAAAAGATGGTGATATTGTTCTTTTTAACCGGCAACCATCCTTACATAGAATGTCCATAATGGCTCATAAAGTAAAGGTGATGCCGTATCGTACTTTCCGCTTGAATCTTTGTGTATGCCCCCCCTATAACGCAGATTTTGATGGCGACGAAATGAACCTCCATGTTCCTCAGAGTGAGGAAGCACAGGCTGAAGCTCGAACTTTGATGTTGGCTCAAGAGCAAATTTCTTCGCCACGATATGGTGGCCCCTTGATTGGTGCAAATTGGGATTATGTTTCTGCTTCGTATCTTCTGACACGCAAGGGCTCTTATTTCACTAAGCAAGAAGCCATGCAATTGATCATTTCTTCAGGCTATAACAAAGACCTCCCAGAACCTGAAATTAAAGAACCCGTTGAACTTTGGAGTGGTAAACAAATCTTCAGTCTTTTCATCCCCAAAGGAACTCATTATACAACAAGGGCAAAAATTTGTCAAAAATGCAGTGAATGTTTGAAAGAAAATTGCAAGTATGATGCGTATGTTACTGTCCGCGATGGCATCTTAAAAACTGGTGTAATTGATAAAAAGGCTATTGGCTCCCAAATTGAAGGCAGCCTTCTTGGCCGCATTCTCGTTGATTACGGGACAGATGCTGCGCGAGAATTTCTTGACGGCATCACAAAACTTCTTGTTAAAGTCTTGTCCTATAAGGGCTTTACTATGGGTTTCTGGAATATCGACATTCCTCGAGAAGCAAAAGCCCGCATTGATGAGATCCTTGATGAGGCTGAGAAGAAGACGCGAGAAACTATTGATGCTTATCGTCAAGGCATTCTTGAACGTCTCCCCGGCCGCACTCAAGAAGAAACTCTCGAGATGAAGATCATGGAGGTTCTTTCCACAGCTCGTGCTACTGCAAGTGATGTTGCAGGGGAATACCTTGGTATGGAAAACGAGGCTGTAATTATGGCTAAAACTGGCGCTCGAGGGAGTATGTTGAACTTAGGGCAAATGGCTGCATGCTTAGGCCAGCAATCTGTCCGTGGTGAACGTATTCAAAGAGGTTTCCGTGGTCGAACTCTCCCTCACTTTAAACCCGGCGCTTTGGATGCTGCCTCTCGTGGTTTTGTCCGCAACAGTTTCCGGAGAGGGTTAACGCCCATTGAATTCTTTATGCATGCTTGTGGTGGTCGCGAAGGGCTCGTAGATACTGCAGTACGAACTTCTACCAGTGGTTATATGCAAAGGCGTCTTATTCATGCTCTCTTGGATATTAAAGCAGAATATGATGGCACTGTTCGTGGAGCCAATGGTGAGATTATCCAGTTTAAATATGGTGATGATGGTGTAGACCCTGCTCATACTGAGCACGGTAAATCTGTAAATATTGATGCGATTATTGACCGCGTCTTGCAAACAACAGTTGAGGAATAAAGAAGAAGGTAATGAACATGTCTGAAGCTACAACCCCCAAGAAGTCATTTGTATCCCCTGAGGCTATCGAAAAAGCCGTCAAAAAAATGAATAGTGACGGCCTCCTCCCAAAAATCTTGGAAGAAGAGCTTTTAACTAAACTAAAGGACCTACAGATAACCAAGAAACAGCTAAATACTATTGTAAAGGAGGTTCGTACCCGGTTTGAAAATGCTCTTGTTGAACCTGGCGAGGCTGTTGGAATTGTTGCAGCCCAATCCATTGGAGAACCCGGCACACAAATGACGCTAAAAACATTTCATTTTGCGGGCGTTGCAGAATTTACAGTCACTCAAGGTTTACCCCGTTTGATTGAAATTGTCGATGCCCGGAGGAATCCCAGTACCCCTATGACTGAAGTTTACTTGGACGAAGAGCACAGGCACGATGTTGAGAAAGCCAAAGAAGTGGCCAGAAAGATTGAATTAACACGAATTGAAAACATAGCTTCAAATGTTAGTATTGATCTTTCTGAAATGGAAATCATTATTGAAATTGATTTGGATCTTATGCACGACAAAGGACTGGACATAGAGACCGTAGCAAATATTATCGCTAAAGGACGAAAAATTGCCGTCCGAACGGAAGGGAATTTGATTTATATCGACCCTAAACTCGAGGCAATTAAAGACCTCCAGAAACTCGCAGCAAAGATCCGTCTCTTGCCAATAAAGGGCCTATTGAATATTAGACGAACACAAATCAGTAAAGACCCTGAGAAAAATGAGTTTATGATCTATACTGAAGGAACCGATTTTGTGAAAACCCTTCGCATTCCAGGTGTAGATCAAACACGATTATATACTAATCATACCTATGAAATTGCCGAAACTTTGGGAATCGAAGCTGCTCGCAATGCGATCATTAAAGAATCTATGGAAGTATTGAAAGCCCAAGGTCTTGATGTTGATTTGCGTCACATTACTCTTGTCGCTGATCTTATGACTGCAAATGGTGATGTGCGACAAATTGGCCGCCACGGTATAAGTGGCGAGAAACTTAGTGTCTTGGCTCGTGCTTCTTTTGAAATTACGGTGAAACATCTCCTTGAAGCATGTTTACAAGGTGAAAGTGATGATTTGAAAGGCATCACAGAAAATGTCATTGTTGGTCAAATGATCCCCTTGGGGACAGGGTCCATTGATTTGCTTATGAATCCAATGATAAGAGAGTCAACCCCCAAGAAAGAGAAGAAATAAGTTTTCAATGCGAAGAAATACTTTAAATTCCCTTGCAAATTAAAAGGTATTAATCATTACTTTGAGAAAACATTTTGTTGGAGTAAAGTAATATGTCAATCGATTTAAACCGAGAAATTCAAATTATTGCTAGAACCGGGAAACGCGATTATGGGATTAACAGAACCATAAAAGCAACTAAACTTGGGAGAGCACAACTTATCATTCTCGCAAAAAATTGCCCTACTGAGAAAAAAAGCCAGATTGAATATTATGCTAAGCTTGCCAACATTCCTATCGTCGAGTTTAGTGGCTCAGGCTATGATCTGGGGGCATTATGTGGGCGTGGTCATGTTGTTTCAGCAATCTCAGTGTATGACCCGGGCGACAGTAAAATTCTCCGCTCGTTAAAGAAAAAATAAGAGAAAAACAATTAGGAAAGAAGCAGGTCGTGTACAAAACTGTCAAGTGGAATTAAGCTTTCTATCGATGAACTAAAAACAATGAATATCTTCGTGAATATTACAAAGGTTAGTCCGAAAGACTGCATTATCGATAGAAAAATGGATCGGATAATCTTTGTAGTTAAACGAGGGTCTATTGGTACAGCTATTGGTAAACAAGGAATCAATGTTAAAAAATTGAAGTCAGCATTGGCAAAAGACATCGAAATTATCGAAGACGATGACAGCCCGGAGGTATTCATAAAAAATGCCCTCGTACCTGCTACCGTTGAGAAAGTCGTTGTCGTCCGGAGGAAAAATAAACCCGACCTTGCATTTGTGACAATTAAGCAAGGGCAAAGAGGGTTAGCGATCGGAAAAGATGGCAGAAACATCGAACGCGCCCGCCTTCTGGCGAAACGGCATTTTGACATTGAGAATGTTATTCTTAGTGATCAATGAATTGTTCTTCTCTTTTCTCTTCTTTTTTGCCGAAATACTTTCGGTCTACTCTTTTGTTTCTCTTTTTTTAAGACAAAGCTCCATTGTAAAGGTAGATGAAGAACGTTTAGCTTTTGGGTTTAACCTCAGCAATCATCTCCTCGGCAAAAAAATTAATCGTTCTTCACTTCGTGCACCAAGCACGCACTTTGCTACCATCAAAGGGGCGTTCTTTTTGCCCCTTGATACTTTTATTAAGAAAAAAGTGCAAGAGAATCATTGAGGACTCTTCCAGTGGCTGACTATAACCGTACAATAACCCCGCGAGGATATCAACAACTGATCTTAGACTTGATTCAATTGCACACTCAAAAAAGGAGAAGCATTATCCTTGAGTTGGATTGTGGTATGGGTAAGCGAGTCATAACTTACGAGCTTCTCACACGGCTCTTTCCTGATAAACGTATTTTGTTGATTGTTCTCTCCTCTTCTTCCCTTCATGAAACGAGTGCCTTTCTTCAGCACGAATATGGCGGAGTAAATGGGTTTAATTGGCTTGGTCCGGGTATTAGTGGTTCCTTTGCTCGGAAAATTCTTACAGAGTCCCGTGTTGTGCTTTGTACACCTCAAAAACTGGCTAATATTCTCACCAAAAATCCCGAGATTGCCCGTACGTTTGATATCGTAATAATTAATGAAATAGACAAAATCGTCCGGCGTATGGGTTCACGACGTGTGTTAGTCTATCCATGGTCAACTTTACTCGAGTTATTTACTTCTTCATTAATTATTGGTATGTCTGGTACGCTTCGTGATTCGCATTATGTTTTAGATAATGAGCAACTGGAAATCCGGAAAGAGTTGAATACTCTGTTGCATTATCTCCCCAATTCTGAATTAATTTATATGGATTCCTTAGCAGGAACAGACATTAGAAAATTCACGAAAGTAACATCCATTGAGCTTGTTGGGGTTGAAGACCCTACAATCTCAAATCTTTCCAATATTATCACTGATGAATTAAAAGAAGCTTATCGAGAAATTAAAGAAGCATTGAAAGTTGAAGCTCCTGACTATTTGGCACAACTGTCGGAGATCGGCCCCCAGGCGCTTTTGCAGGCACCGGTTTCTCTGGAGTTGCGTAGTAAAGCTCAAACCTTAGCTCTTATTCGCAAGTATCTTTTTTCAATGGTCCCTTCTCAATTGAAGAAATTCTTGCATCCCCCTCTCCCAATTGATTCTAGTATGCTCCCCACCACCCCTCAAAAAATTCTCAAAGTAGTTGAACTCGCCAAGAAAACCAAAAAAATTGTTGTTCTTTGTTCCTATCTTAAAACTGCCAGAACGATAGTTGCTTATTTACAAAGAGTTAACATTAAAGCTTTTTTGATAACAGGGAAAGTGTTGGATAAAAACGCCATTTTACAACAATTCCGAGAGTACCCCGGGCAAGCCGCAATTGTTATGTCCCCTGTTGGTGAGAGAGATATTGATCTCCCGGAAGCCGAACAATTAATTATTTTTGATTCGGTTAGAACAACAAAGACTGTCTATCAACAATTAAAACGCATTCGAGGTGGAACGGGAGTTTTTCTGTTTTATGCAAACAGCTATGAGGCACGAAAAGTTAAATCGATAGTAAAATCAATCATAGAAAAATACCCTTGGAGCATTAAGGTTAACTCTCCAATGCCTTAAGGGGCAGTTGTATCATTTTTACACTTTAGTAATAAAGACAACAGGTTGTTCTTCTTTTTACTCTTTGGCTTCTTCTTTTATGGTAATCTGATTAGGAATGTCGTTGATCAATTCGAGTTGGAGTTGCAACAATTTGTTCCAATTCTTCGCGTTTTGAATGGCACCAGCATCAAGAAGTCCTTTTGTTTGCTTGAGTAACTGATTAATGCTTTCGAAGATTTTCTCGATAACTTGCCTTCCTGCCTTTTCGCCCACTTCACAAAGTTTCTCTTTAGATTTGTTGATTTTTTCTTCGGTTAATTTCAGTTCGGTTGCTAATTGTTCTTGTTCTTTAGTACTGATGGTTGTAAAGGCAATGGGACTAATAGTGATTGTTTGTCTGAGTCCTTTTGAATCTGAAAAACTAAGGCGGCCAGAAGTATTTATCGTTTGATTCTCTTCAAGGAGGTTCTCAGATTTAACAAGGCATCTCCACGTGAAAGCAACTGCTGAGCCAGGTGGAAGTTCTTTGACTTTTAGTTTGCTGAATTCCCGGACAATTGTAATTTCCTCTTTCGGTACCATCTCAAGTTCAAGTTGATGAGCCGTATCCTCTCCCGAATTTCTGACGAGGACCTCAATATCGAATGGTTCATCGACTTGCACCTCGCCTTTCATCTTGATCTCATATTCAAGCACAGGATACTTTTGGGTGGAATTGATGAACGCCTCTATACCAAGAATAGTTCGTTCGATATAAGGAACCAGCTCTGAAAGCCCGCTATTTGTCATTGCAGGGATTAAACTTGCATAGATCATGGTTTTAACATTGTTAAATAATCGAATATCTAAGTTATTTTTCGCCTGGAGAAGTTGAGCTGGTAATTCGATTAAATTACTTGCAGTTGAATCATGGCGCAATGCATCCACTCGAGTTCGTACTTGATTGATTACTTGATTGGCTTTATCTTCTTGAGACACGAGAATAAACAATACTGCTGAAGCAGAATAGCAAACACCTGCACCCACGGGTTGCTTCCAAACGACATATTCGTCGCCTGCAAAAACCAAATCTTGTGCTGCCAGGTCAATGGCTTGTGCCGCTTCACTGTTATTTCCTAATTTGCTTAAAATGTCCGCAGCATGAACCAACGATTTCGCCGAATTTTTATATGTCCGGCTTTCACGCTGATCATTTGCCCATTCAATAAAAAGTCTTGCAACTTCTCGCCATGAATCAATAGCTTTGGTATTATCACCTTTACTTTCAAAGAATTGAGCCATCTCTTCGGCTTTTGCCACAGCAACAGAATAATCTCGTTCATTTACCGCTGCACGAAGTTCTTCTCTTAGCATTCTCTCATTATTTTTAGTCAATTTTTTTACCTCCTCAATGAGGATAGTTAAACTTATAACCGACCTACTGAAAGACAACTTTCTTGTATCTATAACTAATAAATAATCCAAACCCTTTTTAGATGTTTTTTTCAAGGAAAATCCTTTTTGGGCTTTTTCAAGAGAATTGCTAATGGAAAAAAAGTTTTAACTTAAGTAAGCTGTAATTTCTTTTGCAATTTCATCTCTTAACCGGGCTACATCTCGGATTTCCAATTCTTCTGCTTGTTTAATTGTCTCTTTCAGTTGTACTACTCCACCTATGGTGGCAATTGAATCAATGGGAAGTTGGATCTCAATATCTAGTCCTTTTAGGATGATACTAATTTTGGCCGGCGGGAAAGTCAATTTCACATTTCGCACGATGCCTATCTTCCTTGCAGAGGCGTCTATCACTTCTTTGCCAATCAATTCGCCTGGAATTCGAAGTTCATAGAGTTCAGCCATTACATGTGCTGTTTCTTGGAGTTTGTCGTTTTTCTTTGGCAATCATTCAATCCTCCAACAGTCTAAGCTAGTGCTTCTGTTCTAAATAACATTTTTACACTCCTATTTAAGCACTTTTGTTATATAGATAACACCTATTTTCTCTTTTTAGTTATGCTTGGAAATTTTGCGCCTTCATTTTTGAGAAGACATTTTGGTTTGTTAAGTCAAAGAACATCTTAAATAGTTTGGGGTTAGTGGTGTAAAAAGCAATATTCTTTTCTTTGTGGATTTTTGGTGCATATAGGATTTCTTCATTGTCACGAATTGCAATCCAGTAGTTCCCATTTTTATAATTCATTGTAGTAACATTGCCCCGCTTTACAAGTGATGTCAGCAAGCCAATGTCCTCTTCCTTAATATTAGACACAATTTGGAAATTAGCTAGCTGTGGTTGCTTCTCGATATCATAGAGAAACTCGGTGATAATTGTGGGAGTAACTAAAATTAATTCCTCTTTTGTTCGTAATAACATGTCTCTCATCAAGCGTTCAATACTTCTTTGTCCGTAAACCAATTCAACTTCAATTTCATCAATAGGCATAATCTTCTCTGACATATTGACAATGCCATCGAATGTTTTTCCGGTGTTGTCTAAAAGGTAAATAGTGTTTCCAAGTGTATTCTCTAAGACAATGTTAGCTTCTTGGAGCACCTGAGTCACTTCGCTGATTTTAGCCGAATTTTCATTTATCACCCCTTTTATCAATAATTGGACTAAATCTTCGATGTCAATTCGAGCCAATGAGAGTGCATCTTGGATTTCTATTTTTGATAAATCAATTTTTTCTTCGGCTTTCTGCAAACGATCTGTAATTGAGGCTTTTGCTTTTTCATCTTGTTTAAGCGCCTCTTTTCGAATGTTTGTTTTAAACGTGGAAATATCCCGAGAAATGTCCCCTTTCATCTTGTCTAACTCTTTGAAGGGATCAGTTATTTTTTGATCGATAAATCTCGCTGACTCATCCCGCATTTCTTCGAGGTGAGTAGTAATTATCTCGAGGACTTCTGGAATACTCGATACAACTAAAGAATTTGTTTGTCTGACTAGTTTTGCTACTTCGTTCGAATTTTCTTCAAGAACATTATCTAAGGTAGTCTTAACTTCATTTTGTAGGAAATCAAATGAACGGAAAAGTGGCTTTAAAGCGTTGTTTATCATTTGAGCTGTTTCAGCGCTGATATCACCCGCTTTCTCACGTGCCAAGACGATGACATTTCGAATCAAATCATTAATGATTTTTGCTGCATCTTCTCGCGCTTGGACATCTTTTTCATCGAGATTTGCGCTATAACTTGTAGCGGTGGTGAAATTACGTTTGACAATGTTGTCTTTAAGTTCATTTATGGACTTTTCAATGTCACCTTTCAATTTCTCAAGTCTTTCGGCCACGAGGATTTTATGGTGGATTGTTGCTTTCTCGAGTTTATCTCTAAGGTCACGTGAATCAATGACTAAAGAGTCGGCATATTTTGAAATTGCTGAAACAAAGCTATCTTTACTTTTTTCGAGGTCTTCTTCAAAGGCAGGAAGGGTAATTTCAATACTTTCAGAAGGCCATGTTGCCAATGTCGTCCCAATATGTTTTAATTGGAGATAACTGTTATCAATAATTTGTTTTAACCCATCCTCAAGTTTAGTGAATCTTTTTTGCACCTCAGTAAGTTTGGTTGTCTTTTCTCGGTCGCAAAAGTCCGAAAGACCCGGGACAATGGTTTTTATGCGCGTCTCGAATTCATTCATTCGGGATTGGAAATTATCTTTCATATTGAGAAGGCCTAATTTGGTTTCTGCTGTGAGTTGAGCATAATCTTTAAGGAAAGGCTCCATAGCAATATATCGTGGAACTTTTCCGGGTATTTGTTTAATGTAACCAATCTCTTGCAGCTGTCGAAGGTTGATATAAATTTCCGGCAACTCCATTTTTGTGACAAGCTGAATCTCCCCTACTGTGGCACTACCCATGCCAAGAACAGCAGAATAGACAATAATCTCATCTTCACTTAAGCCACGCGCACGAAGGTAATCAGAACTAACTTCTTTTTTTGACATTTTCAAATTCCTCATTAGGAATATAACAAATTGAATCAAAATTATTTCGGTAGGAACATGCTTATCATCAAAGATTTTTCTTCTATTTTTCCTTTGTGTTTTGAATCTTCTCGATCGAAAAGCCAGGGATTGAATTAAAAAGAGCTTTTTCCCTACAAGAACTATTTTTTACTTCTTTTCGTATGAAAAAACGCCAAGATAGAAAAAGAGGGGAAGAAAGAGTCTAAAAAAAAGCCTTAGACTCTTTCGGTGAATGATTTTGGGGGTTATCTTTTTTTACCGTTTGCTGCTTTGAAGTAAATCAATATTGCAACACCGGTCACCAGAATAATTCCAGCACCATAGTAAATGGCATTTATACCCAGGCCTGAAAGTTCTTCTATAAAGAGTGAGAGGCTATCTGAATATGAG
Organism: Candidatus Heimdallarchaeota archaeon; assembly: GCA_019056785.1. GTDB lineage: Archaea > Asgardarchaeota > Heimdallarchaeia > JABLTI01 > JABLTI01 > JABLTI01. The sequence continues at coordinate 143,034 of DXJV01000084.1, read as the reverse complement.
CCCCAAGAGTTTGTGGAAGCCCATTCGTTGTCGATTCCTGGTTCGCTGTTTATAGTGGTACCATGAATTGTTGTTAGGAATGATGCGGTTTCAACAGATTCCTCCTCCACAGGCACTTCGGTATCATCATTGAGATCACGAGTCTCTTGGATTTGATATCTGCTAAAGTAGCGAACTTCAGCCGGAGGAATGTATAAGCCAACGAGGTCCTCACCAGAGAGAGTATTCCAATCGACTTGTTCAATTCCTTTCCCAGCGCCTATTGTGAAGTTTGCTTGGATGACGAGTGTTTCTCCAACGCCTAATGGTATGCCATAGAGTGTTCCATCTATGGTTCCCCCATAAATGGTTACTGAGGGCATGAATGGATTATATCCCGATTCTTCTACATTGGGTTGATAGGCTTGATAGATCACTTCAAATTGAGTGACAGGGGTACCATCGATTGTGATCTTCAATGAATCGTCGACATAATGGAGCCGTCTTGGTAAGTACTGGCGATAGATAATATTCGTATCTTCATCACCAATGTTGGTAATAGTTGTTCGTAAAGTAATCATGTCTCCAACAGTAGTCACATTGGGTGTATAGCCAAGTATCTCCGTTGTAACATTTACTTCCGGTGTGGGATAGACGGGTTCGGTTGTTCCTTCCTTATGGGGAGGTGGAAGCACCATTGCAAAATCTATGTTGCTGAAAACTGCTGGGTGATTAACGCTGCTGAAAATCGCTGGAAAATCGGGATCGGTTGTCTCATCGCTTGTATAGTTGAAAATAGCAAAAACTGGATGTAAGCCGACATCTGTTTCCGCAGGATAACTGTAGGAAACTGTTTTACTTTCTCCTGGTTTGATTAAATCAATAACGCCATCACTATCTGGCACTTTTTTAATAACAGGTATATTAAAGTCCTCAGTGAGGAAGGCATGGCAGAAGGAATAGTTTATGTTAGTGGCATTTGCATCACCAATGTTTGTCAGTTTTAAGGTAAAGTTAACATCTTCACCGAAGCGGTAGACATCTTTGTCCAAAGACACTTGTCCAACAAGTATGGCTTCATCATCATAAAACTGGATGACTAACCCGTTGGTAAGTCCGAAGAACTCCACTCCGAATTGGTCTTTATATAAGAAACCTGAACCGATGACCGGGTCTGGGAACCAATGGCTCCAAGTTACTTGATCCTCGGGGAGATGGAGTGTTGATCCTGCACCTTGCAATAAGGTTATCATAAAGGTGCCCCAATCGACTGTTTGATTAACTAAGATCTGGTAATATGTTGCATTTACTGCTACAGCATCGTAAAGTGTTAATGTTCCTGTGGGTAAGTTTCTCACAGCGAAGCTAAGTGTTATTGTGTCATTCGGGTCTAGTTGTGGGATCAAAGCCGTTAAGGTATATGATTCATTTGTCTTGTCAGTAAAGGTGAAATCCATCGGATCGATGTCTAAAAAGGTCTCATTCAAATAGACTTTGTCTATAATGTGTTCCATTTCATCATCGCTTAAATACTGATTGTTCAAATGCCAATCCCCGGCGGTAGTATTGAAGAACCAGCCTTCCAATGTTCCTATGCCAGGCCCGGACATGAATGTGCTTGTGAAGAGCCCGGTGTTGTTATCATAGTACATAATTTGGTGCGGAACGAAAGTTAATTCAGGGTTGTTCACAGGGAGGACGAATCCATCGATATCTGCTTTATTAAATTCGCCATAGCCCATAGTGATATTATATGCAGCTTCGTTGCCAACATTAGTAAAGGTAAAGTCATAGATTATGTCTCCACCGCCCATCAAGCTCGAACTTGGGTTCAAAGTCATTTCACCGATAACTTGTGGGTAATACTTTAATCCGGTGATATTCAAGTCATATTTTACGTAAATATCGTCTAAAAGGCGTTCGTAGTTAAAGAAGCCAAGGTCCAATTTTAGTGTCCATTCAAACTCACCTTTCAAGTGAGCATACATGTTATCGGTTGGGGGGTCGATTTCAAGAACATCAACAACATAGGGGAGTTTCATTCCGACAAAAGAGGCTTTAGCTTGCGCCGAAGGTGCAACAATTCCTCCTAATCCAGGCATTAGTCGCGTTAAATTCATTTCCATTATTGAGCCTGTCTTTTGTAATCCTACGGGATTAATCCAGGCACATTCAACCAAGGGCATGAAATTGGGTGTTTGACCAATTGTTGGGAAGAGTTTTCTGAAGTCCTCGGGCAACATCATTCGGAAGATGGGGCCTCTATAAAGGGAAATTGACATCGCCTTCAATGGTGCATTCAGTAAAGTGCTGACTGTAACACCTTTTCCAAGCCCATCATTTTCTACATAGCTTGGGAACAATCCGGTAAAGTCTTCAAAAGTTTGGGGGTCAGGCCATCCTTGATAGACAAGCATAGTTATTTGCCTGGTATTTTCATAGTGGCCAAAAACGAGGTACATATTAAAGCCATAGGCTTCACCAACCATATCCTTGATTTCTCTTGCACGGTCCAATGCAAGATCCGGGTCGCCTCGAAAGACGAGCATTAAAAAGGCTCCATCTGCTACATCCCAGAATCTACGCGGGGCATAGTTTCTCCAGGTATGTTGGTTTGACAACACAAGTGAAAACGCTAACAAGTTATTATATTCTGCTGTTGTCAAGTCAAAAGGCAACGTTACTGAGCCACCTATAAATCCTGCATGGACTCCTGCTGCAGTGCTTCTAAAGGGGAAGATTTCCACACTTTCAGCATAGAATAAAGAACTATATGTCGCATCTTTAAGTTGGATGCCTTGCTGTGGTGGGACTGTGTCTGCTTTAGAATCGATCATGACATAGCTGCTCATGATCATTAACACTGCGAAGGATAACATTAGTGACTTTTTGACTAATTTATTCTTCAACATATTTTTTATCACCATTTTTCGCTTAATCTCACGATTAAATCTGTTTTATTAGATAATCATCTAACTATTTAAATATTTATTTTAAGGAAATTTGAACCGTTAGTTCAAGTTTTCTTGAAGTGGAAAAAACCACCCGGGAGGAATAGAAACCTTTAGAAAAAAGAAGGGGGAAAGGAAGAGTAGAAAATCAGTCTGGGAAAAACGTTGATTGACAAATTAGAAAAATTGCTTGATAAAGTTAGATTAAATAGGGGTGACTTTATAGACGTTCGTTGGGAGCAAGGAGAGGGATTAGCAACAACCATTCAGAACAGCCGGCCCGAACAGATAACCTTTCAAGCTGAGGAAGGGGTGGGTATCCGGGCGTTAATAAACGGAGGGTGGGGATTTGTTTCTGTTATTGGGAGTAAAGAACATAAAATCGAGAAAGGAATAGAAATGGCAATGAAAATTGCGGCCGCCACGGCAAAGAAAACGAAAGAGAAGGGGGTAATACCTGAAGAGTATGTTTTTGAAGGCTCCCATAAAATGAAATTCCGTGAGGATCCTCGCGATATCTCTATAGAAGAAAAATATGCTGTTATAGAAAACTTCGAACGAGTTACCCGAGAATATTCCGAGAAAATTGTTGCAACAAATGCCACATTCCGGGAATGGTTTCAAACTGAGATTGTAGTTAATTCTTTAGGCACGAGAGTTTCGAATGAGTATAGCAATATTAACCTTTCATGCATGGCCACCTCTCGAGAGGGGGATAACATGCAAAATGTTTATACTGCCAAAGGAACGACTAACGGTTGGGAAGAAATAAGAAAGTATCACACAACAGAGAAAGGGGAAGAGTTAGCGAAACGTGCTGTAGAATTGCTAAAAGCTCAAAAACCTCCTAGTGGAAGAATGAATGTCGTTATGGATCAATCATTAGTAGGAGTATTTGTTCATGAAATGATTGGCCATTTTGAAGAAGCTGATGCTGTTTTAGCTCATGATTCCTTATTTGAGGGAAAGCTGGGACAGCAAATTGGCACCAAGAGTATCAATCTTTATGATGACCCTACTATTTCTGGCTTACGAGGTAGTTATCATTTCGACTCAGAGGGAACCCCAACAACAAAGAGGGAATTAATTAAAAATGGTGTTTTAGTTGGTTATCTTCATTCGTTGGAAACTGCAGCGAAAATGAATGTTCCACCAAATGGTGCAGGACGTGCTATGAGTTTTAATTACCGACCTATTGTCCGAATGGGGAATACCTACTTGGGAACAGGTGACCTTTCCTTTGAGGAATTGCTAGAGCGCATTAAGGATGGCCTTTATCTTCAATACTCTTATGGGGGGTATGTTGATACAGCAAAAGGTGAATTTTACTTTTCAGCGCAGGGTGGCTATCTCGTTAGAAAAGGAGAATTGTTGGCACCGATTCAAAACGTAAGCTTGACGGGGCATTGCTTGGAAGTTTTACAAAAGACTATCGGTGTGGGAAATGATTTAGCATATGCCTTTCCGGGAAGTTGTGGAAAGCAATCACAATGGGTCCCAATTCATGCTGGTGGGCCATCGCTTGCAGTGAGAGATCTTATAGTTGGAGGGCAATAACAATGGATTCGAGACAAATACATGAGGCCATTAACTTTGGACTGAAAAGAGGGGCTGATCAGCTGGAGTTTTTTATTCTTCATGGAAATTCTGAGACTGTCCAAATAGAAAAAAGTGCAATAAACGCTTCAGAAAACAAATCAATTTCTGGTATGGGCATCCGAGCTTATACAAAAAAGGGGTTGGGAATTGCAACCACAACTCTTCTCACAGAGCGCTCTTTAAAGGAACTTACAAAAAAAGCTGTGAAACTAAGTAAGATTGCTCCTCCAGATGAATTGTTTAAATCTCTTCCCGATCCATTTACAGTCTATCCGAAAGTTAACGGTTTATATGACAAAACAATAACTAATTTTCCTGATGGGCACTTGACAGACCTCGCAATTGAAGCGATTGATGCAGGACTTGAAAAGCATAATGTGATAATTAGTGGGACCTTTGAACGTGAAGTTGTTGAGGAAAGTATCTATAATAGCCTAGGTTTAGAGGTAAACCAAAAAGCAACTGCCCTTGCTGGTGTCATTTATGCTAAAGCTGAACGCTCAGGTGATATTGCCACTTCATGGGATTACCAAAGAATACGAGAAGCCGCGACATTTAATCCTGCCGAAATTGGTTCAAATGCGGCAAAAAACGCAGTCTCTCTATTAGGCGCTAAAAAAGTCAAGTCCGAAGAAATGACGGTGATACTCGATCAGCGAAGCACTCAAGACACTTTTTTAACAATCTTTGGTACAGGTTTAAATGCTTATGAAGTTCTTCTTAAGACAGCGTTTTTTATAGATCGATTAGGACAAAAAATTACACATGAACAAATAACTGTTCATGACAATCCGCTATATCCAGGAGGTTCAGCTTCTGCTATTTTTGATGATGAAGGGGTTCCCCACCAAAAAATAACATTAATAAAAAAGGGGATTGCTATTGCTTACTTCTCAAATTCCTATACTGCAAATGCACTTAATATCCCAAATACTGCCCATGCAACCAAAAGCAGTTTGGGGGGAATACCTTATCCTGACCTCAATCAATTGCAAATAAAGGCCGGCGATTGGTCAAGTGAAGAACTTATCCGAGAAACGAAAAAAGGCATCTATCTAAAAGATACCTCTCTTGAGCCGACGACAGGCTCACCCAATATATCTATTCTTGTGGACCAAGGATTTCTGATAGAAAAGGGTGAAATAACTCATCCCCTAAAGGAGACGATGGTCGGTACGAATGTTTTTTCCCTCTTAAAAAATGTTGATGCTGTTGGCAAAGAGCTCTTAAATGAAGCAGGGTCGATAGCACCAATGATTCGCATTTCCAAGGCAATGGTTTCCAGTGAAGAATAAGTTATTGATTAAATGAGAAAAAACAGTACTACTAAATAGTTAGAACGCATTAATTACAGTGGTGGTATTTGCGAATGACAGATGAAAGCGCATTTAGGATACTAGGGCCAATAATGACGGGTCCATCGAGTTCTCATACTGCAGGGGCGGTCCGAATAGGCCGAGCTGCAAGGTTATTGTTTGGAGCAGACCCGCAAAAAGTGTTTGTCTATTTCCATGGCTCGTTTGCAGAAACATGGCGTGGTCATGGTTCGGACAAAGCTGTTATTGGTGGCTTGCTTGGTTTTAAAACATTTGATAAACGTATAAAAGAGGCTTATAAGTATGCTAAAAAGGCAAAAATGGATGTTATTCTTAAGAAAATCGACCTTGGTCATAATTATCATCCGAATAGCATTAAGATCGAAATAATTGATGAAAAGAATCCGGTCAATTTAATTGCAGAATCGGTTGGCGGAGGCGATATTGTTATCCGAGAAGTGCTGGGCTATAAGATCGAAATTACTGGAAAAAACGTAACTATCATTCTGCGCCATCAGGACCTTATGGGCACACTTTCAAAGATTACTCATGTAATTTCCCAATTCGAGATTAATATTCTATCCTTACAAAGTAAAGACCTCCCAAGAGAAGGTGATGCTTTAACAACAGTAGAAATTTCACTTTCACCACCAGCAGAATTGAAGACGAGTTTGGACAACATCGAAGGGATGAAAATGGTCCGCATCTTACCTAGATTAACAGAAGGAGAGGAGATATTCTAATGACAATAGATAGTGTTTTACCATTTCTGAAAAAAGCTAAAGATGAGAATAAGAGTTTAGGCGAAATAATGATTGAACACGAAGTTGAAATCCAGGGCGTTAGTCGAAAAGAAATTTTAAATGGCATGAAGAAAATTTGGAGTTACATGGTTAACTCCATCAAACAAGGTGTTAAGATTACTAAAGAATCCCCCAGTGGCATGAGCGGAGGAAATGCAAATAAACTGATGACTTATCTTTCCAAGAAAACAAAAAAACTCTCGAGTGCTTCTGTTCTAAAGATTGCTGCAAGAGCTATTGGCATAGGAGAATTTAATTCATCAATGGGTGTCATAGTTGCTGCTCCCACAGCTGGCTCGGCTGGAGTTGTTCCGGCTGTCGTTTATACCGTTGCTGAAAAGTTGAATGCTTCTGAAGAGATGATCATTAAAGGTTTGTTTGCTTCGTCTTTAATTGGCTTAGTTTGTGATGCACGAGCATCAACTAGTGGTTCAGAACATGGCTGTCAGGCTGAGATAGGTGTTTCTGCTGCGATGGCTGCTGCCGCAGCAGTAGAAATTGCAGGTGGAACGGCAGAACAAGCAGTAAATGCTGCTGCTCTTGTTTTAAAGAATACTTTGGGTTTAGCATGTGACCCAGTTGCAGGCTTAGTTGAGGTCCCTTGCATAAAACGAAATGGGCTACTGGCTGTTTCTGCAACTGTTGCTGCTGACATGTCCCTTGCTGGCGTTCAAAGTGTCATCCCTTTTGATGATGTTGTGACTGCAATGGATGAAATCGGTCGAATGATGCCTTGCGAAATAAAAGAAACATCAGAAGGTGGTTTAGCCACAACAAAAACGGGTCTTGGTTATAAACTATGGCTCAAACGCAGCGGTGAAAGGCAATTAGAAGGAGAAGATGAGTTATAAGAATCCGTGGTTGGGATTCTTTCTTTTTTATTTTTCCATGAAATTTTTCTTTAAGAGTGCTAAAATTTCAGACAATCCTTGATAATTCTTTGCAGAGCACTTTTCATAAAGTGATGTATAATAATCCTTTACTTTGCTATCTCCATATTCTATTTTCTTCAAAAATTGTCTGATCTCAATTAAAAGTGATTGGAACTCTTTTGAGACATCCCGCACTTCTTGTGTGAATTTGCTTAGTTCCTTTTGTAATGTAATAATTTTATTTGATTTTTCTTCTTCCTGAAGGATTGTCAACAAGTTCTCTTTGAGTGTTTTCATTGCTTTCTTTTCAGCCATAACCCGAAGATTGAAACCTTTCAAACCGGCATGTAACAACTCAACAGTTTTCTTATTGTCATAATTTTCAAGTGAAAAAGATTCAAAATTCTTTATTGTCTGTTCTTTAAGAATACTGTTGATTTTTAATTTTTTAAGCTCATCGATATTCTCTTCTTGGATTCTTTGTAGCAGTTGTTGTTGCTCTTCTTCTGGTAGTGAACGAAGTAATGCAGCTAAATAAGAAAAAATACATTCTTCAATCCGTTCTTGCCAATATAGGATGTCTTTTTCCTCACTTGCTTCTTTTAATTCGTTATCTATAAATTTTAATCCTATCTCAAAAAGCGGGTCCTTTATTGCAAGAACCAATTTCGGATCTTTTTGATTTATCGCTTGTTGGATAGCCACACGTACAACATTCCAAAGTATCCGATAATGGGCTTTTTCTTGTGTCAATTTGTCTACGAGAATTTCGGGTGCGATTTTTTGTTTTAGGTTCTCTGATTTTTCTGCTGCTTTAAAGACATTTCTCACCAAAAAATCTTGAGAAGTTTTGCTGGCTAATTCTACACCACGGATTATCCCTAGCGTGTGCCAAAACGGCAGCTTTTCATCCAGTCTGTTTTTCTCTAAGCAATCGAATTCAAAGTATTGTAACGATTTCTTGATTTCTTTGTTGTTAAGTTGGTTGGCTATTTGTTCGAAAAAGTTTTCCAATAAGTTTTCTAATGTTTCTGAAGCACCTTTAAAAAACAGATTAAAGTTATCTGAAATCACAGCTGTTTTTTTCTTTAAAATTCGCCCTGAAACTTTTATCGTACTTATTAATGATACATCAAAAGCAATTGACTCAGCATTTGTTAATTCTAACCGCGCTAAATTCTCCGAGTAGATCTTCTTGATAGTCCCGATTTCCATTCCTTTGGGATCTAATATTATTGTGCCATTATCGATTTTCGTTTGATTCATTTTGTTTGACCTTGTTTTGTTTTTGTTGCCGTTGACTACCTTGCATCCTATTCCGTATCTTCGTCAGAGTTTATTCTAAAGCATTAGAAGTTTCTTAAAAAAACTTTCTTTAATTATCATTTGATAGGTAGGCAATGCTTAGTTCTCTAAATTGAGACCAAATGGAAGTGAAATTTCCTTTTCGAATTCGTTTTTTAGTTCTTTGAATTTCTGCAATCGTCGTACAGCAGAGTCCTTGGCGTTTTTCAATAAGCGAATGAATTTGTTTTGTTCATCAGAGAGTTCTGTTGTTAGTAATAATTCTACCGTCATACCAATAGATTGTAAATCGTTTGCGAAATCATGTCTGATATTCTTAGCAATTGTCTGAAGTTTTAAGTTCTGCTGTAATAATTCTTCTTTTATAATGAGGTTGGTAATTGCGAAATTTATTGAGAAAGCACATGCTTCGAGTAAAAGTTTTTCATCATCAGTAAAAGCATCTTTCCTAGTTCCTACACAAAGAAAGCCTATTAGGAGATTTTTTGTGATAAAAGGAACAATGGCTATCTTTTGAAGGTTTATAAATTGGAAAAAGTGTTGGAGAATTTCTTTCTTGTCCTTTCGCTGATAAATTTTCAATTGCCTATCTTGGAACTCCTTCTTAAAGAGCTCTTTTTTAATTGTCTTCCCTTTTTTCTGTACTTTGACTTCAACTCCAGTCATAGATTTCATTTCGAGTTTTTCTTCCGGATTTAACATGAAAATGGCGATAAAATCAAAGAGAAGTGATTCTCCCAATTTTTCAACAGCCTTAGCATAAAGTTGCTCTAAGTTCTCCATTTGTTCTAATGTTTTATTCAATTCATATAAAATTGCGATGTCATTTACAGCAGTCATTTTTCTCGAGTCTCTTTTATCACTATTCCTTTTATTTTTCGTATTTTTTTAGGTTTTTATTTAACCAACATGGCTTTCCTCAATTTGTCTGCGATAAATTGTTGCTATAGTTGTTCATGTTCTTATCTTTTTTAATGAAAAATAACATTAAGATGAAGGCTATGAGATAAAAAGCCGCTGCAGCAAAACCAGCATAGGTATAATTTCCCGTTTGTTTGTAGATGACTTTAGCAATTATTGCAACCGCCAAGGCTTGGCTAATCTGCCCAAAGGAATTGTTTAAAGCAACGGTGATATTTTTTGATTTAGCATCTATGTTGGCAATATAAGCATTATAACTCCCCATAGAGATGCCGCCTAAAAAGTTAAGAAAAATCACACCAAAAATTGCAAGCCCAAAGTTGAAGGAAAGTAATGCAAACACCCCGATCCATAGTCCAGTTAAAGCCGTACCAAACAAAATGATGCTTTTTTTCCCGGCTTTTTTATCAGCGAGCCAGCTAAAAAAGGCATTACTAATTAAGGCTGCAATACCAGCTCCCATTAAAATAAGCCCTGATATGGAGGCTTCTTTGCCAAACTTGATGAGCAACCAATCCGACAGAATTGCCGTCATAGCAAAGAGCCCCCCGCGTTGAAATAAGGTGATGAAAAACGCTCCAAGAGCATATTTTTGCGTCAATACAGCTTTCATCTTTTGGTAATACTTGAGTTTGTGAGGTTTTTCACGCTTCCTGTCGTCGAATTCTTGTTCTTTTTCCATTTCGGAACTTGATATTTTTGGTTGTTTTTTTGGAGGGATAATTAAAACGATTAGAAGCAAAATAACACCACTTAAAATTGCCATTATAGCTATTGCCCATCGCCAGGATAAAAGCTCGCCAATAAAGGCATTTATTGGAACAGCGAGTATGGAGGCAACATAAAAAGAGGACATAATAAAGCCTATTACCGATGATTGTTTGTTTTCCGGAAAAAAGTCGCCTGAAAAGGCAACGGTGGCTGGACCAAATAACGCTGCACTAAAACCTGCAATACCTTGGGCTAATGCGATAACCCAAAAAGCAGTTGCAAAAGTTGACACACTTGTAGCAATAGTAAAGAAAAACATCCCGGAGAAGATCGTCGACTTGTAACCTACTCGTTCAGCAATAGGGCCAACAAAAAAAGAGGTAATCGCACCAGAGAATGTGTAAATAGTGAAGATTATCGCAAAATCACCAGAGGTCATAAAAAAATCTTGACTCATTGCTGGGACGAAAACTTGAAGGATGATAATCGTTGCACGCATAGTGAACATTATTAGAAACAAGACAAAAAGAAAGAGATAGCTCTTTGAGAAAACTTTCCAAATACGCTTTGGTTTTTCTCTTTTCTTCTTATGACTCTCCTGTTCTTTCTCGGCCAATTTACAACCCTTCAAGTTTTTGGGAGTTTTTCGTCTACATCTCGAGACTTTTTTTCAAAGATAACTTAATTGTCTTATTTTAGTTATCTTTATCAGTCTTTTTCTTAGTTGTGAATAATCTCCGAAATGGTGCATGTGCAAAGTGTGGATTTGCAAGCAAAAGTAAAAATACTAAAAGCAAAAAGCGCACAGCAATAAAAAGATAGAAAAGTAAATCATTCAACCATAGAAAGGAATTTAACCCAACAAAGGTTATTACAAGAACCATAAATATTATCGTCGATATTGACCACCATCGTTCTCTCTTCTGGTTTTTCTCGAGTTTAAGAAGTTTAACAAGCCCATAGATTGCCAAGCCCCCAAAAATAAAGGGACAGAACGAAAAGGAAATTTTGTGTATTTGCGGGTCTATAGTCGATTTCAATAAAGAAAATAACATCGGAATGACCAAATTCATTTTTAAACACCAGTTTTATATTAGAGCTAGTAGCTATTATCTATTTAATTTTCTATTGAAAAAATGAAAGAATGGCAGTTTTTTCCGGAAAACGGTGGTAAAGAACATGCGCCCGTAACCACTTATAATATTCAAAACGAATCGTTGCGAGTGTGGGGTTTGCCAGTTGACATTGTAGTTGCAATAAAAAAATAAGTCAGATTCTTTTGGCTTTTATCTCTTCTAATTCCAGCCGTTCTTGATAGTCTTTTTCGCCAATGATGTGATGAAAAACTTCATTGACATCAAATGTTAGTCGATATTTTGTCTCAAAGAAATGGTAAATTGTTTTCAAGTCTTTTTGTAATACCTTCTGATTTCGTTCTTTCTTTTGTGTAAATTGCATTTGATAGCCGTTTAAATCAATAGCTTGTGGGAAGTCAATTATGTATGGGTGCTGATGCTGGTCTATGAGGATATTGTATTCCGATAGATCTCCATGTATAAGTTTTGCTTTCGTATATAGGATAACTATTTGTTCTAGGAGTTCTTCTAAAACTGCTAGAGGGTCACCCAAGATGGCATGTCGTAGTTGAGGCGCAGGTTTCCAATCCCTCCCTATGAACCTCATGAGGATGATATTATTGATCTGTTTTGCTGGCGTTGGCACACTAACTCCTGCACGATAGGCTCTTAAAAGTTTGTAGTATTCTTTGGCTGCAAAAGCAGTTGCTCGTAGTTGTGGATTTCCACGTGCGCTTTTGTGACATGTCAGATGATGCCGGAAGCACTTAACAATTAGTGGTGCACCGTTTAGATGTGCGAGGTATATTGTCGCTTCTTTTCCGGCATTTATTTCTGCAAGGAGGTCTGTAATTAGTCCAACTTTTTGAAGTTCTTTGCGAACAAGGTGATAGGTGATCTCTCTTGTATGCCTTTGCATAAATCCTGGGTCAAAGGTTTTTTTGTCGAATTTTGAAATGGTTTCTTTCGGCTTTCTTTGAAGGGTGCGTACTGTCCGAGCAAGCCCTTTGATTTTTTGTGGAGTTGTTATTTTTTCATCTTGTTGGCTATCTACAAAGCCGAACTCCTCTTCGCCCTTCAGTTGTTTGGCTTCTTTTTTCCGTTCTTTTATCAATTCTATAGCTTCTTCTAGATTTGATTCTGTCAATCTTTTTACCTCGTAGTAATCTCGAGGTTACTGGTTGACCTAAAGTACTGTGGCTCACTGACAAATTTCTTCATAAGCATTTAGACTAGCAAACCCAAAAAAAAGCCAAAGCCCCTTTAAAGTGGAATATTTAATTATTGTTTAAAAAAGGCTTTTTTAGAGATGCTAGTTGGAATTGTTTGTTGTGTTACTCGAGTCATACATTCTATCAAAGTCAACCAGCACCTCCTTTTTTTAGTACCCTTTCTAACAACGTTCATGATAATAAATTTTGTCTTAAAAAAGAAAGATGTTTTTAATTAACATCTTTTCTTCTTCTAAGAACTTTTTTAGTTAGTATAAATACCGGCAAAACAATTGCTAGCGATATGCCAAAATAGCTTGTTGATGTTAAGGTTTTTGAGCTGCTAGTACCAGTATTTTGAAGGGTATCGAACAATTGTTGTAATTGTTCTCTTACAACGAAAGCTTTTGTTGCTGATTGGTTATAATCCATTTGCTTGTAATAAGTTGGAATAAGTGTTAAGCTGTCATAAATTTGTGTTATTAAGTCGTTTAATGCTTGTGGTTCACCAGCATCTGCATATAGTTGCAATGCAGTTTCATATTCAGTCAGTGCATAATGGAAGTTTGCCTCTGTTTGTGCACAACCGATGGCATCTTGATAGAAGGTACTATAACCTGGCTCCATTGCAAAATAGCTCATAACGTCTGCAACAAAGCTCGACCCCCAACCAAAAGTACCACTGTGTGGATGTGGTAATCCTAAAGAGTGTCCTAGTTCATGGATCATCACTTGAGACATCCCTCTTCTTGGTTGGTCTAGTTGCCCATTTTCAAAAAGAGAATTTTGAGTTGCAAGCAAAATCTCCCAACCCATTCCTCCAAGGCCAGCGAAAGAGATGCCTCTGTAACGAAAACCGACTTCGTTTGTTATGAAAAAGTAACATGGCAAAACAAATTCTGCTGTTTCTAAGTTAAAATAGTCTGACCGATGATTGGAGAGATAATTGAACACTTCGGGCCAAACTTCAATATATTTACCATCTATATCTTCTTCGATGCGGCTTTGGAGATAATCAAATAAATCTGGATAATCGCTTAATTTTGTCCATTCAACTTTTACATCAAAATTAATCCAAGGCAAATCACTTTGTAATTGATTGAAAATTTTCGATTGATTAATACACCAAGTAATGTCTTCTAGTGCAAAACCATTGTCTGTTAAGTTTTCAAAAACCTTCACTTGTAATGAAACCGTTTGATAAATGCATACTTTGGAACTGACGGGTTTTGAAAAGATATTCCCAATATAGCTATTTATCCAGTCGCTAAGGTATTGCTGAATTTTTGCTTGTCCTTCAGTCATGTGAGGGTCAAAGGTTTGTGTTAGGTTATCCAAATCCGGATATTTATAATATAGTTCACTCCCATCTCCCCCAAGGGCCGTCCAAGCAGTTTTCACATAGTCCAAATACCATGACCTTGCTGAGACATCTAAATAGCAAAATCGATAGTTCCCCCCCCAGCCCATAGCTGCACGTTTGCTTAAATTCCCATATCCTGAGTACCACCAAGTAATGGGTTGTTCAGAATCCAAATCAATTCCACTTGTATCATACCAATGTTCAAGAGAATGATCAGCGCTATCAAATTCTGAAAAATTTGCAATAAAGAATGTATAGCTTGTTTCATTGACAGGTTCTTGATAAAAGTGCTGATAGAGATAATCTTCTACAAGTTCTGCATTAATAGACATGCCATCTCTCGGTATGAAAATGTTTGATCTGTTTCCACTATTAAGATCATCGAGAAGGAGGTCAATGTCAAGGTCATAGCCGGTATTTGTTCCATTAACAGCAATAGAGCTAATGTAGTCTTTTAACGTTTCAGTCTTATTTTTAGTTGCAAAGCTAAACTCAAAAGCAAAACTAACATCTTCTAATGGTGGATTTTTTGGGTGACTAAGAGTGTTGTATAAATCCCCCTCAAGTGCTGATAGATTAATCATTGAGCTTTCAAAACCGATGAATTGAATTTTCAATATTACTGTAGCATTCAATTCTTGTGTTAGGTCAAAGATTAAGTCATTCTTTGTTAATTCCTTTCTCTGCTGTATTGTAGCGATTGCTTGTAATTTGCCAGTCGATGTCTTGCTTGAAGAAATAAATGGCAGCGCAATCAAGACGAATAACAACACCAGTAGCAAAATCATGTTTTTTTTTCTCATAAACACGCCTTCTATAATTGTGGATGAAATCTATTACCCATTATTGGAATAACTAGCATATACCAGTTAAAAAAACCTTGTCAAATAGTGTGATTTATGAGGGTCTTGACCTTTCTATTTTTTCTTCTTATTTAGAAGTACAATAAAAACTTTTAATTTCTAAACAAAGGAGCTTTTATGCCCTACGATTAGTTATTTATCAATGGAGTTGACTTCAAGATTGGATGAAAACCTTGCTAAAATACTTTCAAATATCGATTATCTTCAGTTTCAATTCACTAATATCCAAGGACAATTAAAAGCTGTTGAGGTGCCCCAGAAATATGCAGAGAAGTATCTCGAAGAAGGATTAGGAATAGACGGTTCATCCGTTGGATTTATGTTGACCGAGCAAAGTGATATGAAAATCATTCCTGATCTTTCAACTCTTCATCTTGTTCCTTGGAATGATCGGATTGCCCGTGTGATTTGTGACATTCAAACAACAAATGGCACTCCTTTTCCTAGCGATCCCCGAAGCATTTTAAAACGCGCATTAAATATGGCCAAAGTTGATTTCGGTTTTTCCTTTAAAGTTCGACCGGAAATTGAATGGTATAATATGACTCCTGATGGTGAGCCTGTAGATATTGCTGGTTATATGGACGCCCCACCCCTTGACTCTGAAATTGAAATGCGGCGTGCCATGGTAGATTATATGATGAATTATAGTATTTACCCTAAAATACTCCATCATGAAGTTGGACCCGGACAGATGGAAATCGAATTTATAATGACTGACGCTCTCTTTGCGGCAGATATGGTTCAAACTGTCAAACAAATAATTCGGATGGTTGCCTGGATGAATGGCTTAATAGCAAGTTTCATGCCCAAGCCCTATACTACTGAAGCAGGAAGTGGCATGCATGTTCATCATATGCTCTTTAAAGGCAAGAAGAACCTCTTCAGTGCTGAAGACGGGGAGCCATCAACAACCTTAAAGCATTTTGTTGCTGGTCTCTTAAAACACGCCCAAGGTCTGACAGCGATTTTGAATCCAACAGTTAATTCCTATAAACGCCTTGTTCCGGGGCATGAAGCTCCTGTTTACATTTCATGGGGAATTGCCAATCGAACAGCTCTTATCCGCGTACCCGCCTATGAAAAGTCCGCCAGAATCGAATATCGTGGTGCTGACAGTTCAGCTAATATTTATCTTGTTATTGCTCTTTTGCTTGCTGCAGGCTTGGATGGTGTAAAAAATAAGTTGGAACCTATTGAAAGCATTTCTTTAAATGTTGACCATCTTACTAACGAAAAGCGAAAGGAACTGGGTATAAAGCAAACGCCTTCGACTTTGCAAGATGCCCTCGCAGCTCTTAATGCTGATAAATACCTCTGTGGCTTCCTTGGTGAACAATTCATTTCCATTTACAATGCAATGAAAAAAGCTGAATGGGACGCTTACACGAAGAATGTCAAGGACCCCAAAACAACAGAAGTAACAGATTGGGAATTTAATGAAATGTTTGAAAAAACCTAAAGGTTGAAAGAAACAATTCATTTATCGTAAATTCAAATGGTTTTAACCAAAAACCATCCCATCCTTTCCAACTGAAGGAGAATTAGATCAAGAAGGTGTTCAATTGGCAAAAACTGAGCTACTCTACATGAATGACAACTACATACGCACCTTTACTGCAAAGGTGATTGCAAAAGGAGACGATTATCTTGTTTTAGATAAAACTGCCTTCTATCCAGAAGGAGGGGGTCAAGAAACTGACCAAGGAAAGATAACTTGGGGAAATGTTGTATTAACTGTTTGGAAAGTCAAACGAGAAGAAGGAGAAGTCCGTCATTTTGTTGTTGAAAAGGAACAATTGCCGCCGGTGGGTGAAGAAGTGCAGGGAGAAATCGATTGGGATCGAAGATTTACACACATGCGTTTTCATACGGCAATCCATGTTTTAAGTACCTATATGAAAGAACATTTTAATTCCGAAGTGGTTGGAAATAATATTTCAACAAGAAATGGCCGGGCTGATTTTCACCTTGAAAACGCCTTAACTCAGGAACAATTAAAAACCATCGAAGCTGGCGTTAATGAAATCATCGCTCAAAATTTGCCGGTGAAAATTTCATTCATGCCCCGAGAAGATGCCATTGCTTTTTTGAAAGAAAAAGGCTATCAAACGGATTATATTAATATGGTTCCTAAGTCTGTAAAGACTTTTAGGATTATCTCTGTTGGTGATTATGATCATGCTTCTTGTGCAGGAACACATGTCGCTAATACCTCAGAAATCGGTCGTATTGTAGTTGTCAAACGGCGAAGCATGGGAAAAGGAAAAGAACGCATCACACTTGCTTTGGCAGAAGAGTAAGCCCCCTTCCCCTATTGGGAAAAATTTATTCCTCAAAAGAATATATATAATAAAAGCAATTATTTTAACTGTAACTACCTTCGAGTGGGTATTTTTAGTTCACCAAAAAACATGGAGAAATTATGCGATGTCAAAAGCATTGGAATTTGTTGATGAGCAGCTTGTTATTGATTTGACCAAACGCTTGATCAAGACGCCGAGTGTTAGTGGGAATGAGAACAAACTAAGAACCCTCTTAGCAATTGAGATGACAAAAGCAGGTTTCACCGAAGTAAAGTATGATGAGAATAATAATATTGTTGGCAAAATGCCGGGTCAGGGAACAGGAAAAACCTTGCTTTTAGCTAGTTATATAGATACTGTTCCGCCAGGAACAATGGAAGATGCTTTTAACCCCAAAGAAATCGATGGCTCAAAACTTGGTACAAAGGGGAAAGTCATCACGGGTCGTGGTGCTGTTGATATGAAAAGTTCGTTAGCGGCGATGATTTGTGTGGCAAGTGCTTTTAAACGAACACGTTCGAGATTGAAAGGAGACTTTATTGTTGTTGGTTTGGCGAATACCAAAAGCGGCAAAAATTTGGGCATTAAAAAGCTCATCGACAAATTTGAGTTGGCTCCTGATTATATAGTGGTTGGCGCCCCCACCAACCTCAATATCAATGTCTCTCACCCTGGACAGGCAATCTTTGAAGTTTTGGCGAAGGGCAAGATGGGCAACATTGGCTATCAGGAGGTAAGTGAGAATGCCATCTTGAAAATGAATCGTATCATTAGTTGTTTGAATGAAAATATTAATTTGCCAAAGGACAAGCTCTATGGTCAAGCTCAAATGTTCTTTAGCTCTATCATTTCCAATCCGGTTGACGCTACTCACTCAATACCAGACCTTTGCCATTCGCTATTAGTTCGACAATACTTTGAAAACGAAGACCCTGAACAAATAAAATCGGCTATTAAAACTACTTTGTCGAAAAACAACTTTAAAGAAGGGGTTGACTTTTTAATAAATCTGAGACGACATTTCCGCCCCTTTAAAGCACCAGACGATTCCGAGATAATTCAGCATCTCTCTAAAGCTTTCGAACTCGTAACCAAGAAAAGCACGCAAATTGGTTTTTGGAAAGGGGCAGTAAATATTTCAGAAATCTTCAAAGTGGATACGCCCATTGTTGGTTTCGGCCCCGGAAATGAGAAATTTGCAAATACCGTTAATGAACATGTGCCCATCAGCCAGCTTGTCACCGCTTTTAAAGTATATACTGTTCTAGCCGAGAAAATTTGTGTTCAATTAAAAGCAAAGGCATAAGGAAGAAAATCAAACCTATCCTCTTCTTTTTTATTCTTTTATCTGTAAGGGGTATAGAATGATTGAACTTCGAAATGTTTCCTTCACTTATGCCGGTTCTAATAGGCGTGTTTTGCAAAATCTTTCACTTGAGATTGCTCGCGGTGAGAGTGTAGGGATTATCGGCCCCACTGGTTCAGGGAAGAGTACTCTTTGTTATTTATTTAATGGCTTAATCCCCCATCATTTTTCGGGCAAATTCCAAGGGGAAGTCCTTGTCTCAGAACGAAATGTTATGAAAGAGACGATTGAAAGCATGAGCCAAATTGTTGGTTATATGCTTCAAGAACCCAGCTTGCAAATTGCTTCTCCCTTTGTTGAGTCTGAAATAACTTTCGGCATGGAGAATTTTGCCGTTCCTGTTGATAAAATGGATAAACGTTTGAATGAAATAATCGCCGAGTTAGGGCTCGAGCATTTGCGCTATCGGGCAACTGCAGATTTAAGTGAAGGCGAGAAACAAAAGGTTGTTTTAGCATCAATTTTAGCAATGGATCCCTCTATTCTTGTTTTAGATGAAAGTTCAAGTATGGTTGATTCCACAAGTAAGAATGATCTTGTCAAAATTCTAACTGCTCTGAAAAAACAACAAAGGACTTTGATTATAATTGATCATGATTTAGACTTCTTAGCAAAGATAGTTGACCGGGTGATTCTAATTAATAATGGTTCTATAATTATAGACGGAGCAACTGACAGTGTCCTTACAAATAACCGTCTTTTAATTAAGAATGGTCTTATCCCACCCATCTTTCCAGACCTTTTTGACATTTTCCAAGAAAAAAAACTGCTCGATGACCCCCTCCCACTCTCCTTAGAGTCAGCTCGAAAAATCGTACAGAAGTGGTTACCATGAATTACATTACAGTTGATAGAGTTGTATTTTCCTATAGACGCAACGAAACACTTTTTGATGGTCTTTCTGTTGCCTTTTCTCTGGGAGAACAAGTGGCAATTATCGGAAGGAATGGTTCCGGAAAGACTACACTGGTCAAATTAATTGCTGGAATGCTCCGACCACAAAGAGGTCGCATTTTAATTAATAATGAAACCATTACCAGAAAGTCCATAGCAGAAATTGCCACGCAGGTGGGGTTTGTGTTTCAAAACCCTAATTTTATGTTATTTACTAATTCTGTCGAAAAAGAACTGGCATTAAGCTTACAGCACTTCAAACTTAGTAAACAAGAGGTTAAGGAACGAATAGACGAAACACTTGCTTTTTTCGATCTAACAAACTATCGTTTGACCAACCCTCGAACCCTCAGCCGTGGTGAAAAACAAAAAGTCGCTCTTGCAACTGTTCTTATCCAAGATCCTAAAGCAATTATTTTGGACGAACCATTTTCAGGGATTGACATGTCCCAAAAGCTGATGATTCTTCAGTATATACAAAAACTAAAGCAACAAGATAAACTAATAATCCTGATAACACATTCTCTGGACCTTTTACTAACAGCTTGCACCAAGATCGTCGCACTTCAAAATGGTCAGATAGCCTATGATCTTCCCTTGAAAGAATTTTTCGCAGATCTGACTCATCTTTTAAAGATTGGTTTAGAACCAACTGATTATCTGTCTTTTATTACCTTTCTCCGCAAAAAAGGGTTGCAAAAAGACGCCATTGAAAAAGAGGAAATTATTGCCTTTCTCTTAGAGTGTGCATTAAAGTAACTCTTTGCCATCTATCGCTTTTTCCATTGCAAGGTCAACTAATCTTTTTGTTTCTTTGAGTCCGTTAATAACCTCTACTCCTTTGAAATGACTTAACTTATTACTTATAACCCCGGAGATAGCAAAAACAGACTTATCAAATCGATCGTCAATTTCATCGTCACTTTTCGCACAAAGAATCTTGGGGACTTGTGGTTCCTTTGTAAATCCTTCGAGAATAAGATAATCGCAAGAGAAGAATGGAATTAACTCTTTTAATGCTAGAGGCCGTTGAAACATTATAGCCGTTTCACAATTAGAGCGTGTGACTGTTATTGTTGCTCCTGCTTGGCGGTGTAACCATGAATCTTTTCCTTCTGTTTCTACAGTAAAATTTTCAATATGAACCTTCTTTACTGTATTAACCACAAATCCTCTTTTCACAAGTTCTTCTATCATTTTAATGAGCGTGCTTGTTTTGCCTGAGTCTGTATAGCCAATAATTGTGAAAATTTTCATTTGTATCACTTACTTTCAAATAGGTAGTCGCCTTTTTGTCTTTTTTTATCTTTTCCAACAATTCTACAAAAGTCTTTTTGTTTATAAATAGGAGAATAACCTTTTTGTTTTCGAAAGATTAATTATTATTACTTACCTATCTATATCGCTGGGATTTTTTTGTCAATTGATAAAGAACAGCTTGATCAAATACTGAGAAAATTAAAGAACCGCGATGGCGAGGTGCGTTCAAAAGCTATTGTTCAATTAAGCGAGCTTAAAGTAATGGAAGCTGTAGACGAATTAACAAAGATCTTATATGAGGATAAAGATTTTTTAGTTCGTTCTCATGCTGCGGCTGCATTAGGTGAAATGCAAGTAAATGGTCAAGAAGCTGTGAAAGCACTTATTGAGACAGTAAAAAAGGACCCTATACCAAGTGTTCGTCTAGAAGCTGTTGTCGCACTGGGAAATATTGGCTCACCTGTTGTAGTAGAGGAACTAACAAATGTTGCTTTAAATGATGAAGATGTCCGTGTTCGTTCCTGGGCTGCGGAAGCTCTTCGCAAAATAAAATTGCATTGAGCATTCTAGTCGCCCTCGTCTTTTACTTTTTCAAACAATTGGAATTAGTTTTCAAACAAACCAGAATATACATTTAGATGTTGACAAAAAACTCTTTAAAATTAGGATTCTTGAATTATTAACAATTCAAAAAAGGCTGAAAAAAAATGGTAGATTACTCGAAAAAAATGGCAATAAAGACTCTTCTGCAGTCTAAGGAAAGCATGCAAGTAACAATTGGCGGTTGGGCTGAACATCTGGTCCACAAAGGGAAAATTTGTTTTCTAACGGTTCGGGATTCAACAGGAAAGATTCAAGTAACGGCCATTAAAACCAAAGTTGCTGAATCTCTTTGGAATACTATGATTTCTTTGAAAAATGAAACAGTTGTTTGGATTGTAGGTGAGCTTAAAATAAATCCCCAAGCTCCGGGGGGGAAAGAAATTCTCCCCACAAAAGTTGAAGTTCTTAATCCTATCCATGCACCCGTACCCGTTGATATTTCCGGTAAAACGCCTATGGATGAAGGGACCGTTTATGCTTTTCGCGAATTAACAATAAGAATGCCAAAAGTTAAGCTGCCTTTCGAAGTTAAAGGCATTGTTGCTCAAGCAACGCGAGAATTTTTCACAAAAAGAGGTTTTACTGAGATTTTCACCCCTTCCATTGTTGCAACTGCTACAGAAGGGGGCGCAACTATGTTTCCCATTAAATTCTTTGACCAAGATGCTTTTCTTGCTCAAAGTGCTCAATTTTACAAACAAGCAGCAATAACTGCTCATGAGAAAGTGTTCGGTATTTTGCCTTCCTTCCGCATGGAGAAATCACGAACAAGAAAACACGTGGCAGAATTCTGGCAAATTGAATGTGAGGCTGCGTTTAATGATCACATTACAATCATGCAGGTTCTTGAGGATCTCACGACTTTCGTTGTGAATCAGACTATTAAGAAAGCTAAAGATCTCCTCGAACAGTTAGATGCTCACCCTAAAAAGTTAACTGGGAAATTTCCGAGAATCGCCTTTAAAGAAGCCAAAGAATTGTGCACTACTTTCGACCTGCCAGACCCTGTGGATTTCAACTCTGACTTTACTTCTCCAGAAGAAACTGCCTTGTCCCACCATTTTAAAACCCCCTTCTTCATCACCGATTGGCCTGTCTCCACAAGAGGTATCTACTATCGGGTGAATGATGATGACCCTACTATTTCTAATAGTTTTGACCTCTTGGCTCCGAAAGGCTTTGTAGAGTTATGCACTGGCGGTCAACGTGTGCATGAATATGATAAAATGGTTGAGGTTGTAAAGGCCCAAGGTTTTAGTTTGAAAAGCTATGAATGGTATTTAAATCTCTTTAAATACGGGATGCCTCCTCATGCAGGTTTTGGCCTGGGAATTGAGCGGCTTGTCTGGTGGATTTGTGAATTAGATACCATTAAACAAGCAATTATGTTCCCCCGAACCGTTGACATTCTACGGCCTTGATTTCATCTTTTTTTCAGTCTTTTTATCCCCCTTTGGGGGCAAAAAAACAAT
This sequence comes from Candidatus Heimdallarchaeota archaeon, assembly GCA_019056785.1. Taxonomy (GTDB): domain Archaea; phylum Asgardarchaeota; class Heimdallarchaeia; order JABLTI01; family JABLTI01; genus JABLTI01. The sequence goes on along the minus strand of DXJV01000084.1, from coordinate 120,163 downwards.
GCCATATGACACAACTTTAAATTTGCTTGTAGGATAAAGTATTAAAGAAGCGTTGTAAAATGGATAACAGAACTTAAAAAATTTAAGGAGAAAATAGCAACTATAACTATATTAGTTCCTTGAATCCCTCAAGTCTTCTCAGAAAGAACATTCAGGATTGCAGGTGAATGAAAAAAGTGAGGATGTAGTGAAGAGGAATATCATGAACGATTCTCCTCTTGATTTCATTAGGTGGCTAGCAGGTTAGAAAAAATGATAGCGCGTGAGAAAATTATTGAACGTTCAGCAGCAGAGTTTTTTGAGGCTAACAAAGCAATTGCGGGTTTTGATAACCCAACGAGATCAACCTATACCAGTGTAAGAGAGCTTGTAGAAAATGCTTTAGATGCTGCTGAGAAAGGCGGATTTTTACCTGACATTGAGGTTAAAATTGAATTAATGTCCGCTGAAGAGATTGGTGAGTTAATGGGGATTGCTGATTATCAAATTGCTGAAGATGCTTCGAGCGAATTTATTCGTTTAACGGTTCGTGATAATGGCATTGGAATTCGCCACTCTGACATTCCAAAGTTGTTTGGTCGTGTTTTAACCGGTTCAAATTATGGTGAGCGACAGTCACGCGGTCGCTTTGGTTTAGGGGCGAAGATGGTTCTCATTTATTCTCAATCTACCATTCGTGTTCCCTTTGAAATAAAGTCTCGATTGGCGCTTTCAAAGAAAAAAGTAAATGATTATACAAGCCACTATAAGTTATTCATTGATATTGTAAAAAATGCTCCTGAAATTGTAGAAGAAAAACGCTATACCGGTAAGTCAAAACATCAATTGAAGACTCATGGTACAGAAGTCTCAGTTTGCTTTGCCGGCACCTGGAGCCGTTCCAAACGATATATCTATGAATATTTTGAGGAAATGGCCGTAATTACTCCCTACGCCTCTTTTACAATTTATACTCCTGATGATCCTGAAACCCCTATAATCCACAATCGAACTGTAGAGGTTATCCCCCCACCTCCGATTGAAATGCCACTTCACCCCATTGGTACAGATATCAATCAATTAAAAAGCGAGATCTCTCGAACAAAAGCAAAAACCATGAAGGAGTTCTTAAAAACCCATTTTCAACGCATTGGTGATAAAACGGCTTTAGAAGTTTTAAGAATATCAAAAATCTCCCCCTCAAAAAATCCTATTAAATTGGATGAAATGGAGCTTCGCCGGTTGATCCATGAGGGTTTTACGAAGGTTAAATTTTACCCGCCGGACGGTAAATGCTTGTCTCCTCTAGGTCATGAAAATCTTGAGGCTGGTCTTCGAGACGTATATAAGCCAGAGTTTACCTGTTCTGAAAGTCGCCCCCCCTCAAGTTATAGCGGTCATGCTTTCCAAGTGGAAGTGGCAATTGGCTATGGTGGGGAAAATCTTTCGCCTCCTTACAAACTTGTCCGTTTTGCGAACAGAATCCCCTTGCTCTTTGGTGAGGGTAATGATCTCATCAAAAAAACGATTGAAAGCATTAATTGGAGCAACTATAAAACCAACCTTAATAATGACCCACTGATTTTTGCGGTCTCGCTTGTTAGCACTAAAATCCCCTTCCCAGAAACGAGTAAAGAATATATCGCAGAAGTAGATGAAATCCGTAAGGAACTTCGTTTGTGTTTACAAAAAGCCGGCCGAAAATTGATGAAGTTTCAGCATGCTTTGAAACGTCGAGAACAGCAAGCGCGACGCATGCGGATTTTTGAAAAATATGCTCCTGTTGTGACATCGATTGTAGGGCAAATGCTTGGGAAAATGGACGAAGATGAATTTCAATTCTTATTCAGTTCAACTCAATTTAATAAATGTTTGAAATTACGAGAGGGGTCTATTTTCCTCCCAAAAAATCCCATTCCTATTGAAGCTTTGCCTCTCGAATCAATCGAGTCAGTAGACCTCGAACGTTATGACATCCAAACCTTACAAGATCTCATACTTTTGGATGAAGAGCAGCTGCAAGAATTGATCTCTTTAGGTTTGTCAGAAGAAGCAATTGATCAAGCACAACAAATTTTAACTGCCATTCTTGAGCTTCCTGAAATTGCAAAAGATGAACTCGTCGAGTCGGTAAGTGCAGTTGCTTTAGATGAATTTGCAAAAGAACGTGGCATTCTTTCAGGCTTGGAACTTTATCATGGTATTGACCCCGTGACTGCTCTGCCGGGCATTGGTCCTGCGACAGCAAAAGCAATGCGCACTCATGGGATTCGTACAGTAAAGGATTTCTTCCTCACAGATAATAATGATTTAATTTCAAGTAATTTGAGTAAAAGTATGATTACTGATTTAAAGGCAAAGTGCTATGTTGATGTCCTTCCCAATCTTAGTTCTAAAACTTTTGAAGAATTAAACAACAAGAAGATCTATAGTGTTTTGGACTTTTTAGAAGCCGATAAGAAAGTTTTAGTGCAAATTTATGGTCTTACCGAAGAACGAGTGAATGCTTTAATTTCACTCATTCGTCAGAACTTAGATTTGGATATTGAGGAATTGCGTTCTCCCGCTAAACCCGAAGAACTAGAAAGTGACGAAGAAGAAATAATTGTCGCCCCCAAGAAAGTTCAATTGCCGGCCCCTCCTCCAAACTTCTTGGAAGCTGATGCTCCTGTTAATAAAATGGAGGGTGTAGGGAAAGCAATGGCTGAAAAATTAATCGCGAAGAATATTGATACCGTTGCTAAATTTTACATGGCCGCAAATAGCCGTTTGTTAAAAATAAAAGGCTTGGGTGCAAAAACAATTGCCACAAATCGTGGAAATACTGATGTTATTGTCCTGCCCCGCATTAATTTTGAAGGCAAAAGGGATCTTAATATGATGGGAATCTTTACGGTAAAACAATTCCTCGAGGCTGATGATGATAGTTTAATTAATGTTCGTGGTTTGCGTTCACCCACAATTAACAAGCTAAAACTTGCAATAGAAGAAAAATTATTGATGACTCCTGGTTCACGGGTTGTTCCCAAACGGAAAAGTACAAAATCAAAAACACGCACCAATGCCGTTGCCACAAGACCACATCCGACGGCTAAAAAGAAAGCCGCGCTAAAAACTTCTGCTAAAAAACCTGCTGCAAAACGGGACCAGTCTATTGCTGAATTTTTAGGAACAAAGAAGGCAAAAGTACCGGCCGCGGAGCAAAAACGTGTTTCCACTCCCCCAAAAGGACTTCTTGCCCCCTCTTTAAGAATTAGCAAAGTTCCTGGTTTAGGGAAAATTACTGAGGAGCGTTTACTTAAAATCGGCGTGAAAACAGTTGGGGATATTTACAAGAAAGATATCAGAAAACTGGCTAATATAAAAGGATTAGATGAGCAGAAAATCATTGAAATCCGGAAAATGCTCTCTGTTGAAGTTCTGCCACACATAACTTCTGCCATTAAAAAGGAGTTAAATGCTGTTGGTATATTTACGGTGAAACAATTTCAAAATGCGAAAATAGCAAAAACCTCTGCAGTGAAGGGTTTGGGCGTAAAGACTGTGAAAACTATTCGGAAAAACATTATTCATGCGTTCAAAACTTCTGCTGAGCTGGAAAATTTATAACTGATTATGTGGAAAAAAATTGAAAGAGTGATGTAAAATGTCTACCAGTAAAAAGAAACACCCTCGTGAAGTCTCTCGTGATAAATTAAAATATATTCTTCATGAGCGCGAGAAAGTGAGAAACACTCGAAAACGGAAGCTCGAGCATTTACCTGAGGGCATTCATGAGATTAGAGATATCTCTAGAGAAGAGGGAATACGACGCATCGAAGAAATTTTTAGAAATGTCTTTGTTCAGACCATCAATTCAGGTGCTCCTATTCTAAAAGTACCGTCTCGTAGTGCAAGCAATGTTATTTATGATGAAGAAACAGATCTCTTGCTCTTAGGCGAGAACTTTCTTGATAGAAAGTGGGATGACATTAGTACTGTTAAAAAATTCACAGCCCAATTACGAGTTCTCCAAATTATCCATGAGTTACTCGAGCAAAATATTCATGGCAGCAAGCGTGAAGTGTTTTATACTGACGTTGCGTTATTTGAAGATCAGAATCGGGGGAGTGACCCCTTAATTGAAGACAGTGCAGTTATGTTGGGTACTTACCGGAAAAATTTGCACATCACTGCTAACGATCGTGGGTTGGTTGTTGGACGGCTCACATACGTGGATAATGGTGATTTTATAGACTGCACAAAGCAGGGCTCGAGCGGGAAAAATGTAAACCCAATGCAAGACCACATCACTGATTTACAGTCAGATGCTGAATTTATTCTTGTAGTAGAAAAACAAGCTGCCTTCCTCCGGTTGGCGGAAGACAAGTTTTATGAACGCTATCCTTGCATTATCCTCACTGGAAGCGGGCAACCAAATGTTGCCACTAGAATTTTCCTTAGACGTATGAATCAAGAGCTGCAACTACCTGTCTTGGCGGTTATGGACAGCGATCCTTTTGGGTTGGACATTCTGCGGGTTTATGGTTTGGGAAGTAAAGCTTTGTCTTACGAGTCCTATGAATTAGCAACCCCCAATATTCAATGGTTGGGTGTACGTCCCTCGGACCTCGATAAATATAATCTACCAGCGAATGTGCGGTTGCACATGAGTAAGGGTGATATTGCTCGTGCAAAAATGATGTTAGAAGAACGGTTTGTAAAGATACGCCCAGAATGGGTTAAAGAATTGAAAATTATGATTGATACCAAACAAAAAGCAGAGATTCAAGCACTTGCCAGTCGTGGTATCAAATTCTTCACAGAGGAATATCTTCCTACAAAAATAGAGACGGGTGACTGGGTTTAGATAGAAAACCGTTTCTTAAGCATTATCGTAAATCCCTCTTCTTTTTCTTTTCTTTTTCTTTGTTGTTTTTTATTAATTATTATAAAGAAAGGATAAATATAAAAGCTAATGAACTCTTTTTTCAAACACCCAAAAAGTCGGCTGGCTTTAAATTGCCCGGCAAATTTCAGGGTTGACAGTTTAAACCCATGTGTAATGATGTGGTTATCACCCATTCACTGCTGCTGGGAATGTTTGAATTAGTCAATAGACTATCCTTGGAGTTTAAAAAAATGATTATAAATGAACGAACGTTTGTCATGGTTAAACCAGATGGTGTGAAACGACGGCTAATAGGTGAAGTGATTTCCCGTATAGAGAAAGCCGGTTTGCGTATTGTTGCAATGAAAATGCTTCAATTAACCCGCGCAATGGCAGAAAAACACTACGCTGTGCATAAGGGGAAGCCTTTTTATGATGGCTTAATCAAATTTATCTCGAGTGGTCCCGTTGTAGCAATGGTGGTCGAAGGCGAAAATGCTGTGAAACGTATGCGAAAGATCGCTGGCGCGACAAATCCAATGGATGCTGAGGTGGGAACCATTCGCGGCGACTTCGGGATGGTAATCGGGCGAAACATTGTTCATGCGGCAGATTCACCTGAAAATGCAAAAATCGAATATTCCATTTATTTCAAAGAAACTGAACTCGTCAAGCATAAAATGATCGATGAAGAATGGATCTATGAATGAGCTACAGTAAAAAGTGGCTTGCACTCTTGGAGGTTTTTTAAAATGGCAGAAAAAAAACAAGATTCACAAAAAAGCGAAAAGACGGTTGTTGCGGAAACAAAGCGCGTCAAAGCACCAATTGCGGTAATTTTAGGGCATATAGACCATGGGAAAACCTCCATTCTTGATGCCGTCCGTGGGACAGCTGTCCAAGCTCGAGAAGCCGGGGGAATCACGCAACAAATTGGTGCTTCTTATTTTCCCATTGAAACTATCAATGAGATTTGTGGGCCACTGATGGGCAAAGGATCAATTAAATTAAAAATACCCGGCATTTTAATTGTCGATACACCCGGTCATGCTGCCTTTCTTAACCTCCGTACCCGTGGCGCATCAGTTGCAGATATTGCAATTGTTGTTGTAGATGTTCTTTCAGGTTTTCAACCGCAAACTTTTGAGTCTCTAAGACTCTTGAAGCAACGGAAAATCCCCTTCCTTATTGCCGCTAATAAAATCGACCGTGTTCCTGGTTGGAAGAAGCAAGAAGGCAAACCGTTTATGGAATCGATAAAATTGCAAACTGTGGATACTCAAACTGCCCTTGATAAGTATATCTATGAATTAATGGGTGAACTTTCCAAATTGAAGTATCCTTCTGATCGATACGATCGTATTAGAAATTATACTGAAAATGTGGCTATTGTTCCGACCAGTGCAAAAACACGGGAGGGTATTCAAGATTTATTCCTTGTACTTTCAGGTTTAGCTCAACAATTCTTAATGAAGAAGCTCGTTTACAGTGAGGGGCCTGGAGTAGGAACTATCCTCGAGGTTACAGAAGAAGCTGGTATGGGAACGACTTTAAATGTCATCGTTCACAAAGGTACTTTCTCAAAAAATGATCATATTGTTTTCGGGGCAAAAAATGGTGCTGCCGAGGCAAAAATTCGCGCCCTTCTCTCTCCCAAACCTCTGGATGAAATTCGAGACCCTCGTGAGAAGTTCAATTCTGTTGAAATGGTGCATGCTGCTGCAGGCATTAAGATTGTAGGTTCAGGTTTAAATGATGCTTTGGCTGGTGCTCCTGTAATGGTCGCCAATACCCCGGAAGAAATTAGCAATGCTCGTTCCTTAATTGAACAAGAAATTAGTGGGATTAAAATTGAAACTGATAAAGAAGGTATTATCTTAAAAGCAGATACTTTGGGTGCTCTTGAAGCTTTGGTTAAAGAATTCAAAGAACGAAATATCCCCATTAAGATTGCTGATATTGGGGATGTCAATAAAGGAAATGTAATGGATGCAATTATTGTTAAAGAAAGCACCCCCGCTCTAGCGGCAATTGTGGCTTTTAATGTCGGGATTTTGCCGGATGCGCAGGAAGAATTGGAAGTTAATGCCATCCCCTTTTTCCAAAGTGATATTATTTATACTTTACTTGATGAATATGAGCATTGGAAAATTGAAACTGAGAATCGATTAAAAGCCGAAAGCTTGAAGGACCTCATTTTTCCTGGAAAATTCAAAATTCTCCCTGGCATGGTTTTCAGACAGAGCAAACCAGCCATTGTTGGTGTGGAAGTGTTGGCAGGGCGGATCACCCCTCGTGCCCCTATTATTCGAGGGACTGATGGTAAAAAGTGTGGGTACATTCAGCAAATCCAGGAGAACAATCAAAGTATCCAAGAAGCTCGGAAGGGAAAGCAAGTTGCCATTTCCATTCGTGGCCCTACAGTTGGGCGGCAAATAACTGAGGATATGGAATTATTTGTCGATCTTCCAGAGAGCTTGGTTCGACGTATCAAAGAAAAATTTTACGATGAGTTAACAACTGATGAGCAAGAAGCTTTAGAAGCCTTGATACAACTCAAGCGAAGTTTAAGTGAGGATAACAAATATTGGGGTTATTAACTACTGATAGCTTCCACCCGGAGCCAAACCTCCCTCTAAAAAACCTCTTAAAACTTTTTTCACTCCCTGCAAATCATTTTAGTACTATTTCACAAAGCTAAAAAAAGAACAACACTAAGAATAAGTTAGAGAAGAACAAATAAGTAGTGGTGAATGCTAAATATATTAATGGTAAACGCTACTAAAAGAGAGAATAAACGGGTCTCAAAGGAACGATTTAGATGATTCAATTCGTATGGATAATAATTAATGACATCCCTGTTGCAGGCATTCGTTTTATAAAAATGACCAACGAAGAAGAGCGCTTGCGTCTTGAAAAGTTTTATGGATGGTTAACAAGCCCTCTTACAAACTATGCCGAAAAAGTTCATGATATTATTTTTGAAGGAATCAAATATTATTATCATTATAATAATAATGTCTTGTTTGTTGTCGGGGCGGATTTAGAAGAAATCAGTATTCCCTCTATTTTGTTTCCGGAGCTAGAAAATGTCTTTTTCTCTATGTTTGATTTGCAATCGATCCAAACTTTTGAGCAAAAAGACATCCAAAAATTTCGGGTGATCGACAAGTCCATAATTGATGTGGTTAAAGCTTTTGAGCAGCGAAAAATCGGTCCGACGAGCTCAAGAAAGGAACTAGATGCTTTTGAGGTTTTGAATCTTCCATCCGAATTGCAAATGGTTGCTTTGGTCCTCGTAAAAATGCAAGTTGTTACGCCGGATATGATTTCACAAGTAACAGGTTTAACCCCAGAGGAAGTTGCAAGCCAGCTAAATGATATCTACCGCTATGGTTATCTTTACAAAACTACTATTTCCAATAGAGTTTACTATTCTGTCAAACCTTTTGGAGAAGAAGGGGCGCCAAAATCATTTGCAACTCATAAACCTTCTGTCGAAAAACAACGCATTACCTTTCAGAAACGTCCAGCTGAAGTTTCTTCTCCTTCTCAGGAACCAGTTGCCACTTCACCACCTGTTGTTACCAGTCCTTCTATTGCTCCCTCGGAGAAAAAAGAACCTGAAACAAAATCACGCTTAGCAATGATGCCGCCCCCTACCTGGGAGGAAGAGTTGCCTCCAACTGATTCTTTACTGGGGCAACCTCTTACGACAAAACCGGATAAAAAAGCAGTTGCACCGGAACAAGTGGTTGTAGAAGGGAGTAAAGGGCAGTTGAAAGAGGCAAAAGGCATTAAATTGAAAGTTGACCCCATTGCTATTGAAATCGATAAAAATCACCAGATGACAATAATAATCCCAAAAAATGGCTTTTTACCATCAAACTCTTTGCGACGAGAAAAAGGGTTTGTTACCGGAAAAATTCGCATACCAAATGATAAAAATAAGGACCCCTTTCTCTTACAAAAGCTCTTTAAAAGAGACCTGGAAAATATTTTCGAAGCTCTTCTTATGGGCGATTTAATTGTCATCACTAGCAGTCAACCTTCCATATTTGAAAACCCTATAGTGGACGTTTTATTTGAAACGTTGAATCTTCTCTCACCTCATAGAGACCTCCTTTATACGAAAAGTTCTACTTTTATTCATCCTAAGGACATCGATATCATTGCCATTCCAAAAGAATTGACGAAATTTTATTCATGGGCAACAATCCTTGATCTGGATCAAAACAAAGTGATCGGTGGTTCTGCTTCGGAATTTGCGAAAAACCTCGTCAAAAAAACCCGGAAAATTTCCAACGCAAAAGAATATCTCAAAGAAATAACGACCTTTGCTTCTATGCTTCTGAAAATTGCTCGCGATATTAATACCTTGAAAATTGAAGGGCGTTCACCTGAGCTCTATCTTACAGAAGTAAAAAAAGCCTTTGGATTTGCTGCTCTTGATTCTGGTTTGAGTCTCTCCGAACGTTTAATCCGACTTCACAAAGACTGTGCGTATATTGCAGGTTTCTACATTCGAAAAGGATTGGACGTGGCGGTTCGTGCACTGTTAGTTGGCGAGCCAATTGTTGTGATGGGGGATGACCCTCTTAACGTTTTCCATATTATTGAGGCACTTGCTATTTTTGCCCCCCATAAAGCCGTTCGAGCCCAGATTTGGACAACAAATTATGCAAACATTGCACTTGAGCAGTTCGATATGATAGGCGCTCAAGAAGGCACCGATAGGCTATTTAAAGGAGCAATTAAAGTGAATCTTCGGGCTATGAATGCTGTTGGGAAACGTTCTGAATACATCCATACGTTTTTACGGCAAATGTGGCGCCGGCGTTCAAAGGACCGTCCGAAATTCATTCGCGAGAAAATAAATGAGATGTTCGCCGAAATTGCGAGGTTAGAAAAGCGGCTTCAATTTCCGCCTGATTCTATGCCATCTAAACAAGAAATTAAAGACCTTCTCAAAGACTTTGACCCTGCTTTTATTGACTTTGCTGTGGATCTTTTGAAGCAAAAAGCCCCTGAGAAAGCAAAACTCCTCAAACCAAGCATTTAAAGTCACTTTTTCTCCCTTACTTATTTTAAGGCATTTAGCACAATCTTTTAATTTCCATGTTGGTGAAAAACAATCATAAAATATTTAATTTAAGTTTAAATGGTAGTCACGAATAATAGGAAGTGTCTCTATGAGAAAAGGTCCTTTGATTGCTGCTGGTATTATGTTTGTAATTGGAATAACAATGGTTATTGTGGGTTCTATCTTTTATGTCCCACTCGCATGGTCTGACTGGCTTTTATGGTTTGGCATTATCATTTTTGGCATTGGCCTAATCGTAATGGTTGTTGCTTTCATTAAAAAACCGGGCGCCAAAGAAGAGGCGACTTCTGAAAAGCCAGATTCTGCTTCTCAATAGCTTGGTTCTTTTTCCTTCCCTTTTTCTGTTCTGTGTCAAAAGGTTTTTCAAAAGAAGCAAGCGTACATTTTGAAAGGTAAACAATTTGTTTGGAATGAGTTGACGAGACCATGAGCTTTGCTGAACAGCTAGGAACTTTTAGTATCACGGTGCGTAAAAAATTCTTTTCGCTGGCGTTGACAATTCTTACAGGATCCCTTCTTAGTGGCATTTGTAGTTTCTTTCTTTATGGATATTTTTTCACCAGTGCGGGTGGGGGTGAAGGTCCTCCTTTAGCGACTCCTTGGAAGAATCCCTTTGCAACAGCTGCCTTTTTCATTAGTATTGCTTTTGTGGGCGCTTTTCTTATTTTTCTTATTTTTAAATACAATAAAATTATTATTTTGAAAATTATTTTTGCCTTTTCAATACTGGTAACTACCTTCTTCTTTGTCTTTCTCTTTATTTACACCATTCCCTATTACATTCTTGAAGAATATACAATTTATACCTACTTTCAACCGCGAACTGAAATTATCATCTTAGTTTTAGCACTTCTTGCCGGTCTTGTGTTCTCGATTTTTACAGTCATTTCGATGGTTTTCAAATTAACTCCTCAACCTTTCCCACAAATTACAGCTATGTTATTTGCAGTTCTTTCTGGAACATTTCTTGCAACCTTCTTGCCGACATTAGGTGCTGTGCTTGTAATGATTGGCCTTAGTATTTATGATATAATTTCCGTTTTTAAGGGTCCAATTAAAAAGATGGCCGAAATCAGCGAGGAAAGGCGTCTTAGCAATAATACTGCTCCTCCCTCAAAAAATTCAACAATAGAAGAAGGTGCTGCTCCTGTAGAACCTATTGTAAGTGAAGAAACTACTGAAGAAGTTAACGCGACAACTAATTCTATTCAAGAACCAACAGCTACAACTGCTCGGAGCGTCGAACAAGAAGAATATTACTATGCGGAATTTGTAGAATTGGGTTTAGGTGACCTTGCATTTTTTGGCATGTTATTCAGTTTTGCTCTTATCAAATTAGGGGTGTTCTCTGCCATCGCGGCTTTTATTGGTGTTATTATCGGCGCAATTTTTACAATAAAGCTTCTTGATAGAGTAAAATTAATGCCCGGTTTACCGCTTTCAATTGGTTTAGGTCTTCTTCTTGCTTTTGGAGTTTGGGGGGTTCTTGCGTTAAGTGGTTATACTGGTTGGGGCTGGATAAACCCAAATTGGTATGGCTAAAAAATTGTTAAAAGTACAGAAGAGAAGAAAATAGAGGTACAGTTTCGCAGTAGAGCCAGGAAAATGAATTAGAATTAGCCTTCTTCTGTTGGTTCTGGGAGCTCTTCTTCAGCAGCAATTTGCATGCTGCTTGGAAGCACTTTGAAGGTAAATTCTTCCACCGTCTCTGGAATAGTGCCACCTGGGGGAATTTCTCCTCGAGCTCGTTTTATTTCACGTGCTAGCAACCAATAAACAAGCGCTAAGGCTTTTCGTCCTTTATTGTTTGTTGGTATGCTTAAATCTACCCCTTTTAGTTCATTATCTGTGTCACACATGGCGACTACAGTGATACCAACTTTATTTGCTTCTTTAATGGCTTGTTTGTCTGCTCGGGGATCGGTTACAAGAATTACTTCGGGCTCAATAAAGCCTGTGAATTCAGGGTTTGTCAAAGTTCCCGGGATAAATCTCCCTGGGACACTCAGGAACCCACATGTTTTAGCCAGTTTGCTTGCCGGTACCTGGCCATATTGTCTTGAAGAGAAAACAGCTATCTGGTTTGGTTCATACCTTGCTAGAAATTTGGCTACAATTCGAATTCGCTCATCTGTTGCTCGTACATCCAACACATACAACCCATCACTTCGAACAAGGTAGATGAAGTCTTTCATTGATTTTGTGCCTATTCTGGTGCCTATATGGACACCTGCAGCTAAATATTCATCTAGACCAATTAAGAGCTCTTCAGTTATTTGTTCAACATCTATTGACAATGTTCTATACCTCTAATTTTCAAATATTTTACAATCAATAAGTGATTCTTTATTGGAAATCGCTTTTGATTTGTTTAAAACTCTTTTGTTGAGTTTTTTCTTTCTCAACAGACTTTTTCATTGAATTTTTAATTTTTTGGTACACTCTTTTTTCTCATCTTTCTGCAAGATTTTCCAGGTTTTTTAAGGCAATTTCTGAGCTATGAATGATATTTCGAACAAATGCTCTAACAGAACCGCTATTTGCTTCCTCTCCACACACTGTTACGATGACTTTTTTTGCTGGCCTGCCATCTTTCATAACGCTGTCGTAAATTTCGAATAACAATTTTAATTCGCCAAGAATCATTTCCTTGACTTCAAGCATAGTTACTATCGTAAAAAGAATGGAAATCTCTCGTTCATTAAAAATGCAATCGCTTGTATAGGGTGAGGCAATAATCTCCACTTCAGGCCCTAATTCTGTAACATCAATACTAAAAATATTTATGATCTGTTTTCTGAGCCCTTTTTGAGCGCGCTTGTCTTTTATTATCGGTAGTTTAAATCGTGACAATTTCTAACCTCGATAGATGCCAACAAAGTCTGTCTAAATTACTATTAATTTTATAAGGAGAAAACAGATAAAAGGTTAATGGATTAGACAAGAGGTCTTTTAGAAAAAAAAGAAATGGTAGGAATACCCCATGAAGGATTTGCTCACTTCAATGGGATGTAAAGGCTTGATTTTGTTGCACCCATTCCGGGGCTTCCGTGTCGAACAAGTTTGGTCGTTAAAGCAAACTCGCCAAAAATGTGCCCAATTTGTTCTGGGTGAATAATAAATTCAATAAAGTCTTTTCCATTATGAACAGCAACTTTTGCATGAACCATTTCTGGTAAAATAACCATATCTCTTAGATGTGTGCGGATTGGCTTAACTTTTTTATTTCCCGCCTTAATCATTTTCACTTGTTTTCGAATGTCCTCAAGCAGTTTTTTCCGTCGATCTGTCCAATAGGATGGGCGGGTGATGCTCCTTCTCTTTCGTGCAGGGAGCATTTTGATAAATTCATCCATTGACAATTCCTGGAGTTCATTAAAGGTAAGACCCATGAATTTAAATTTTCGTAATTCTGCTTGTGTTACTTCTTGTTGCAAAGACATCTTCAATCATTCCTCTTAATTAAACCAACAATTTCATAAATGATTTGTATTTTCTAGCTTCTTTTCCAAAGTTTCCCAATTAAAAATCTTCCTCTTTTAATGAAAAATAAGGTTAAGATTAATATCTTGAAAGGTACAAATGACAACAGAGCAATGAATTATTGGTTGAGGACCTAGCATGATCTTCTGGGATAAATTGTCATCATTACTTGCTACAGGGTTATCTTTACGTACAATAAGTTCCATCATCGACGGTTCTCGGTCAGAAGAAGAACTCGAGGAAAAGCTATTACAGCATGGAGAGAAATACTTTTTCCGCTATCGAACTATTGCCGACTATTACTCTCTTGTAAAAAGTGGGCAACAGAAACTCCCAATTATTATTATTATCTCTGGTATTCCAGGCGTAGGTAAAACCACAATTGCCAAGGAATTATCCGCAGCTCTTAATATTGGCATTGTCTTGGGCGGTGATGCTCTTAGATCTTCCCTTCGTACTATCCTCCCCCGGGAAGGAAATGAGGCCTTTTTCACCAGCGTATATAACACCTGGAAAATTTTCGGCGAAAAAAGAAAAGTGACGATCATCAAAGGATATCAGGCCCAATCATTGATCATGAACAAAGCTGTTCAACGCGTTATAACGGACCGTGGCTTGCGAGATGGCGAAAGTATGATCGTAGAGTATTTGCATTTTCATCCTTCGCAATTTGATAAAAATATTTTAACTCACCCAAGCATTATTCCCTTGCTGCTCGTTATAACTGATTTAACTAAATACAATGAAAGAATTATTAAACGTGAATATTTTTCTCACTTACGAAGTGCCGGTGATCGCTTATTGGCTCAACAAGAGCAGTATTTGATCATTCAGGAATATATAGAGAAAGATGCTCGCCGTTTTAATCTCCCTGTTATAAATGTTGACAATCTCGAGGCTGCTTTTGATGATATTCTTTCTATTATTATTCAGAGAATCAGTGAATTAAATACCCGTAAAAATATCAACACAAAGATCAATTTGCTTGAAGCAATTAAGAAAGAACGAGGTGACTAGTAGTGACGAAAACCAGTGTAGTAACAACTGTTGCTTATCCTACAATCCCAATTGTATTTCTCGGAGGCATTAATTCTGATCGAACACCTTTATATGATACAATGGGCCTGGCTGTGACAACGCCCAATGAAACTACCAGAACTGAGACCACAATCCATTTCACACCCACATCAAAGGGTACGACTGTAAAATTCTTTTTAAACGGAACCGAAATCACGGGCCTTCGAGGGAGGCAAATTGTCGATTCCATTAAGAAGTTTGTCGCAAAAAGTCAGCACACTGGCGATCTTATCATTCAGTCAAAAAACATTGACATTTTCAGTGGCAGCTCCGATTCTGGCTTAGCAGCACTTTATACTGGCTTAAATGCTGCTCTCGATTTACATTACCCAAAAGAAAAGCTCTTACTTCACGCTATGAAAGGTTCTGAAAGTGCCGGGAGGAGTTTGTTTGGGGGCTTAACCTTGACCAAAGTTCACTCTCGCCCTTTAACAGTTGAACAAATAGCTTCTGCTGAGGAGCTGGAAGCCATAAAGTTATTTTCTGTTCCTTTCCATTACCCTTCTCGCTTATCAGCTGATGAGATTCATGCGGGCATTGTAACCAATCCAAACTTTCCGAAGAGAGTTAAAAGAATCCCTGATTGGGTGTCTAAAATTGTCTCTGCTGCACGAAAAAGAGACTTTATTACAATGCTCACTCTTGCTGAAGAAAACATCAGAAATGCTCATGAGTTACTCGAGGGAGTAAATCTTTTCGTCCGAAAACGTGAAATGATGCGTCTTTGTCATCAGTTAGAAGTTATGCGAGAGAGAGGAATTATGGCTTATTATCTCATCGGTGGGGGCAATCTTATTACTGTAGCAACCACGGTTGAGTTTGCTGGGCAGGTTGCAAAAGAATTGCAGACAAAAGGTTGGTCTTTTCATCCTTATAAAGTGGCTGGGCCACCAAAGATCTTGGCAAATTCCGTGACTACCGTGTGATTTTTCGCATATTTTTAACCTTTTATTGACGGAATTATTTAATTATGAGATTTCTTTATAGTTATTTAATGTAAATAATTCTTTTATTATATTAGTAGAGTAGATAGAAGTGGAGAATATGGCAGAAAAAAAGACTAACATCCCTCAAATAACTATTGCTGAAGTATTAAAACTTGACCATGAAAAATCAGTCGAGCTTCCGAGTTCTTTTCAAGAAGCATTACAGGCCGTTGTGGAAGAGTATGCTGTTGTTATTTTGACAACAAATAATAAAATCATTCGAATAATTCCAACTTCATCCAATAAAGTATACAAATTAGCAGTCGATATCGGGCAATTATCAAGTGATTTCTTAAGGCAAATTGGGAATCTCTTTTTGAAGCTCGGATTAAAAGCGCTTTATTCCACAGGTATTTGTTTTGTTGAAGAAAAATGTGTTTTCGATGGTTATATCGAAGCCACAGAATTCAAAAAAATCAACATCGAAGATTTAAAGAAAGAACTTTCTTCAATCGAAGGCGTCTCAGGCATTACAATAACTGTATTGGAAGTTTGCTGAGAAATTTCTAGTAGGGATCAATAACTTTCCAAATAGTCTTTCCTTTGTGTTCTGTACGTTCAATTTTCTTCTTGGATGCGAGTTTTTCTAACGCCTTGATAAATTCTTCTTTTGGTAACGGTGGTTTTGCTTGTTTCATTAACTCCATTGTGTATCTTGCATGGAGTGCATCTTCAAATTCAAATGTTGCTCCAGAGAACAAGTCTAAAATATCATATTCTACAGGTGACAATTCCCCCCCAGCTACCACCGGTTTTTTGCTTGAAGTTTGTGAGGGTTCCCTTAGAGTTTTAGCTTGTCCAGAGCGTGTTGTTGTTGCCGTTGCTGTTTTAATTGGAACATGCTCGTTGTCTCGTAAGATGTCAAGAAGGGACTTTCCTCCTTTTGCTGTGGTTGAAAGTCCATAGAGTTCTGCCATTATCTCGAGAGAACAGCGAGCAAAGTCTTCACGTGACTTGAAGTAGCCTTCTTTTGTTAGTTTATCAATAAAGTCCGCAAGTTTTTTCGGAATACTAATATGCATTTCTTCTGGCAATTGACTACTCGTCCTTTTTCATTTATTAAAGACAATAAATAATCGACTTCTTCTATTCTTTAGTTTTGTGAAGGGTGCACTCCCTTACACAAAACATTTCTTTCACAATTAAATTTAAAGAACTTTCGATTGTTCATTTTTTCTCTTGAAATTTAAGCAGTACTTGAGCCATTTTTTCCAGGATTTTTTTAGGATCGGTGGCTTTTACCACGCCAGAGGCAATTAAGATACCTTTCGTTCCCAATTCAAGCGCTTTTTCAACATCTTGGCTGTTTGTGATTCCCGCACCACAGAGTGGAGCGACAGCGGGGTTAAACTTTTCAATTATTTTAACACTTTTAGTAATAACTTCCGGCTGAGCCATGCTTACTGAGATGCCTGAGCCTATTAATTCTGGCGGTTCTGTTGCACAGCTGTCCGGACTCAGAGCGGCGATTGCTCCTGCAATTTTTGGTGTGCTTGCACAAACACATGTGTACAGGTGATTCTCTCTAGCCCTTTGGATGATTAGAGCAATTTCTTTTAGGGTAATCTTTCGCTCGCTATGATTTACGAGTGTTCCTGTGGCTCCCGCTTCTTTCACAGTTTCGAGTAAAATATGGCCCGTGTTGCTCCCTGGATAAATGGCATCTACATGCTGTGCAAAAACGGGGATCTCTATTTCAGAAGCGATCCACCGAATATCGGCCATCTGAACAGCAACCACAATTGAGACATTAAATTCTCTTGCAACCTCATCACATATTTTAGCCAATTGTAAACCCTTTTGCCCTGTCCCTCGTGTATAGGTTTTAAAATTAACAATTATTAATGGGTAATGAATTGATTTCATAAGAATCACTCTACTGCTTATATAAGCACCCCTTCACTTTTTCTAATTTTTGGCTTGTTCTTATTATTCTTTCATGCTATTCTTTTTTACCTTTAAAAACATAAGGTTCATTAATAGGAAAGTGATTTTTTAAAATAATAGTCCCAAGCAGTTAGGAACGATAATAATGCTTGTTTCCCTTGCAACCATGGATTTTCGTTTGAGTTTCCTCCTTCAAGAAAAATTAGCTTTAAGGGGGATTGCAACTGAACAGATTGTTCCCGGAAAACCTGCTGCTCGAAATTCTGTACTCGTCGTTACTACAGAAGAAGAATTCAAAAATAACACACTGACTTATGAAAAATTGGTTGTTTTGTCTCGATCTGAAGTTATGAACATCTCAAAGGCTATCACAAAGGTATTATTAGGGTTAGAAGGCAAAAGAATTTGGGAGTCCTTAATAATTGGCGTTGACCCTGGGCGAACCATTGGAGTAGCGATTATTACCGATGGTTGTTTACGGGGTGTATTAGAGACTCGAGAAATAAATGAAGCAATTGATTATATTTTTTTAACAATTAAAAACAACCCGGCGAAAATGGTCATTATCAGGATTGGTTCAACAGGTGGCTACCGTCGTATTCTACTTTTAAATGAACTCTTAAACAATAAGCCTTCTCACGTTTCCATCGAAGTCGTTGATGAGCTTCAAACAACACCCACCAGTTGTCAGGATGCTCGTGAAGGCATACTGAATAGTAGTCGAGAAGGACAAAAGTTAATCGCTGGAAAAGACGCTTCTGCTGCAATGGAAATTGCTTTTCGTTTGGGAGAAAGCATCAAGTCACAGGAACAATGGGAGCCTTCGGAAGGTGAATTGAAAGAAATTCAGGTTTTATCAAGACAATATTCGCGAGGTAAAGTAACTATTTCAAAAGATCAGGCCATCAAAGTGGCAAAGGGGGTATTAACTTTGGAAGAGGCCATTGAAAATCAGAAAAAAAGAACTGCTAAATAAAAAGAGAAGATTTAAAATAAAATACAAATGCACTTGTATTTAGGAGCAAACTGCATCGTGGCGAAAGAAACAATAAAATCCACTTTACCAGAAAACCATTCAAAAAAATCCCAAAAAGCATTTGAGATTTATCCAAGGATTCTCACTTTTATTGCCGAAGGAAAAAAACTAAGTGTACAAGACATCGAGCAACTCGAGGAAACTTTTGGTGAGCGGGTAAAAAAAGCATTAGAGCTAATTGGTGCAAAGAAGGTGAAGAAATACCTCTTTACTCCTTCAGGTGTATCTCGTTGGGTGGTGGAGGGGCACGAGCATGCGTACCTCACTTTAGAACATTCTTTTTGCTCTTGCAAAGATTTTCTTTTTTCATCAATAATGAAGCGAGTTATCCCTTCATGTTATCACTTGTTAGCTCGAGAATTGGCCGAGCTTTCTGGAAAATTCGAGGAAATAATCGTAGCAGATGAACAATATACAACACTTATAGAAGAATGGTTGTAAGTGACGAATTTCTTACTTGAAATCCTTGTAATGTATTTTAATCACATCTAATTCAGTGCAGCGTGCTTCACACTCTAAAATACTCGAGAAACTTGGTTTTGTTCGCCCTCCGTCTCCTGAAATTAATTCTTTGATATATAATCCTCCTTGCCCGGTAATTTCAGCAAGGAGGTGTATTGGATCCAGTTGTTTGATCGTAATATCAAAGACTTTTTTTCTCCGGTTTAAATTGGCTCTTCGATGAAGCACGCGAGAGGGTGTGGCTTGCTCTATTACAGCATTTTTGAGGGTTTCGACTACTTGTCGGATTTCGTTGGGTGTTTTTGGCTTTTCAAGTTCAATTTTTGCCCGGTAAGTTTTCTGACTCTGTTCGGCTTGTTGTTTCAGAGTTTGAACCTGTTTTTTAGATGAAAATGCCAATCGTGACACCGCCACTTTTTTTCTTGCTTTTCGATTTATTACTCTTTCAATTTTCTTCAAGTCAATAGTTCTAACTTTTGGTTCTCTAATTTCAAGGATAAAGGGCCTGCCTGAACCCAGCATTAACGCATCTATATCCTCTCGTCCTGCACCATGAAACCGTGTGCATGTCCCCTTTGTTATCTTTAAGACAGGTGCAGCAATAAGCTCTTCCACACTCTCTTGATATCTCTTGCCTGTAAAATTACAACTTTTACATCCTTTCCCATTACATTCATAACAAGGCCATTTTGTTTGGGGGATAGTTCTGATGTACTTGTTATATCGACCATAAATAAAGAGAGAGCGTCGTTGGAGAGTGATTTTCTCCTGTTGTAGATCAACAAGAATTGTTATTTCGGGCTGATCGAAATTTGGCTCTTTGCCTGTCACACTCATAATCCTTTTACCAAGCTCTCTCGTGAACTCAGATTTAATACTTTCTCCAGTAGTGATCTGATATTTTGCACGGAGGTTATCTTCACGTTCCATTAATTCTGGAGTTATTTTTGCTCCCACTAAAAAAGTGGTATATTCTTCCCCTTCAAGTTTGTCCAAGACTTTCTTCGTATAAAAATCAAGTTTTGTGAAAAGGTCTTTACAGATCGTGCAATTCTCCTTTCTCTCCGGCACAGGTTGATTTTTCCGTTCAAGTGATTCTCTCGCTAAGCGATTCCCAGAAAGGGCTATGTTTGTAAGTACTCGAAGGTTTGTTTCATTTTCAGCCAGTTTGTCAATTAATTGTAAAACGAGGGCGTTTTTTATTATCTCTCCTCTTTTCTTGTTACTTAGCCCATATCCAAGCAGCGCAAATTGTCGACCCAAGCAATGGTCACATAGAATTTTCTCTGCTAAAATTCGTTGAGCTACTTCCAACATAAGCTGTTTTTTCAAGTCCATGTAATTTTAATCTTCTTATTAATTTAACTTAGATAAATAATTCACTCTTGAAAATGCTCCCACCCTTTAATGGCAATCTCTTCCTTTTGTCCTTTTGTGTTTAAGATGATTCTTTTAACCTCATCTTTTACTATTCGCCCTATTTTATGGCATTTAAGACGCTCTTGTAAATTCTCAAAATCTTTTTCAGGAAGCGTAAAGATAAGTTCAAATTCCTCACCACCAAATAACGCTAATTCTTCAGCATCCAGGTTGTTTCTCTTTGCAAAGTCAAGCACTTCCAGAGGAATGGGTAGGTGTTCTATTTCTATACCAAGAGCTTTTTTTCCTCTGAGAATCTCCTTTAAAGACCATACAAGCCCGTCGCTGCTATCTATACAAGAAGAAATCCTGCCAAAATTGGCTAAATAGACTCCTTCTCTAACACGTGCTCTGGGTGTAAAGATGGCTTTTTTAAATAGTTCTTTTTGTTGCGGCGTTGCATTATACCCTTCTAGAAGAACTTTAAATCCTGCCCCAGTTAAACCAAATTCGCCCGTTGTGCAGATGATATCTCCTTCCTTGGCACCGGAACGTCTAATTATGTGTTTTTTATCTCGTATCCCAATGGCAACAACTGAGAGAATAATGTCATCTGCTTCATTCGTATCACCACCCAGGAATTTTGCGCCATAAGAATGTGCAGCATCTCGAATTGCTTTTACGAGATCTATAGTCTCTTTTACCGTTAGGTCAGAGGGAAAAGCCCCTGAGGCTAAGACATGAAGTGGGGGTGCTCCCTTTGCAGCAAGATCACTTACTGCCATTGTTACTGCTTTACTCCCCATTTCGTGGACTTTCATCCCTGGGGGGGCATCCGTTTTGGCTACAAAAGTATCAATATTTACGAGAAGTGAATGGGTGGGGGAAATTGAAAATGCAACAGCATCTTCATTGAAAGGTAAATCTTCTTCGTCAATTAACCCTTCGAAAAGTTCTAACAACCCCCGTTCTCCGATATCTTTAATTTTCTTCTGAAGGTCCATTTTCTACAACTTTCCTCATTTTATCATAACTATCTTCTTACATTAAAAAAAGGTTAAGGTAAAATCAACTGCCTTTACAAATTTAATTATGTTAGAAAAGAAAAATATAGAGGAAAAGGCTACGTGAGTTAATGGGGGACTTCTTCAATGGCTACATCTTGTACTTCTTCAATCTCTTTGAGCAAGTTTTTAACTTCCTCTAAAGAGCAGGTAAGATGTCGAGTTTCCAGAAAGCCTTCCCAAACACAAACATCGTCTACAAGGCATAGGCCAGTTGAATATGTTATTTTGTTTGCGAACTCGTTTATTTTCGCCATAATTTTTGCGACTATGCGAGATGTTAATGGATAGATTTTAATGCTGATTTTAATGACTTCTGATTCCACAGAGAAGAAATAGATGGCTTTAACGTTCGATGCATAAACAATGAGTATTTTACCGCTGTCGCCACTTAATTCTGAAATGTCAGATATAACTAGGTCCGGAAAAGCTATCTCTTTTGGAGATGAGACAAGTTTTGAAGCAGTTATAATGCCCTTCAATTATTCATCATCCTCTTTTATTGAACCACACTTTCTTATACTCATTCAAAAAGCTTTCTCTATATACTATTAATTGAGCCTTTTGAATTTTGTTTTTTATGGTTCGTTTTTTTCAAGGCAGTTTTTGTTATCCTTGAACTTTTGTGTAATAAAATAAAAATTCCTTAATATAATTTTTTATTGGGGAATTAGCTTTTGTGTCATGTTCTTTTTTACACAAATTGTTAGTTTTTATAGAAAATCTCTCTTTGAGTGCGCTCAAAGCTTTCCTGGATAGCCTTTTCCAGCCCAATTTTTTTCTCCACGGCGATCACTTCCTTCAGTTTTGCTTGTGTGCTTGGTTTTTCCGGCACTGCCCCACAAGTGAACTTTGCTGCTAGTTCTGAATGTTGATATGTGCCAATTGAACGAGCAATGTCAATAATTTCCTCTTTATTTAGTCCAATGTTCGGTCGTAATAAGATTGTTGAGGTGAGTACACTTTCATTCACCCATAAATTGTTGATTGTTTGGCTTGCTTGTTCGCCTAATATTTCCCCCGTTGCAACAAATTTAGCATTTAGTTTCAAAGCAAATTGTTCTGCTTTCCTTAACATCAATCTTTTACATAAAACACAGATGATTTTCGGGTCAGTGCTTTGTTCGACGATTCGTTTTAAATCATTTCCATTTGGAACTATATATAACTCAAAGGATCGTTGGTGGGTAAAAGCCTGCACTAATTTTTGAGCAATGTTTTTTATCTGCCCTTTTGGGATAAGCCGTTTTTCACTCTTTTTAGCTGGTTTTACCAGAGGGAAATTATTAAAATTAAGCCCTATAACCTCTAAACCTTTTTTTTCCAGCAAAAAAGTAGCGACGGGTGAATCTAATCCATCACTAATTAAACAGACTACTTTTCTGTTGGCCATTCGTTTTTAACCTTTTAGTTTTGAGAATGCGTTTCGTAATTCTTCCTCTAAATCAACTTTTAATTCACTACTTGTGGATTCTTCTGCAGCTTCTTGAGGAGCCGGACTTGCTGCAAGATCTGCTCCTTCAAAATCACTTTCGAGCTGTTCTTGGACCTTCTTTCTTCTTTTTGCGAGTTTCTCTGCAAGTTCGCCACGAAAGCCTCCGGTTGGCCCTGCTATGCCGCCACCACTTGTGGGTGCTGCAGCATCAGCTGTTGTTTGAGGTGTGGGGCTTGCTGCTGGCGTTAGTGTTGCCGCCTTTCCTGGAGCACTGGGTGAAACTGTTGTCGTTAAAAATGAGGGGCCAGAACTTCCTCCTGAAGGTCCTGATGAGGTTGGTGCTTTCTTTAGAGTTACACCCAACATCGAAGCGGCTTCCGCAACAGATGCTGGACCATCGCTTTTTTTAGGCGCAGGCATTGGTGTTGCTGCTCGAGAAGCTCTTGCTGGTGGGGGTGGGGGTGTTCTTTGGGGTGCAGCGGGCGCACCAAACGGAGAAGCAACTTTTGGCTTTGGTGCCGGTGCTGGTGTTGGCGTTGCTGTCGGCTCTGGGGCTCTTGGCATAGAAATGGCTCCGCCACCTCTTCCAATTTGTTGTTCCAATTTATACACACGATTTTCTAATTGACTTATTGCTTTCAAAAGTAATTGGGAGAGACTATTAATTAAATTGGCTAATTCCTTTACTCCTTGGCTCTGGCTTTCAGAAGAATAAATATCACTTAATAAATTATCAATATTATCACTCAAATTTTTTGCCACCTTAAATGCCTGTTTCATCCTATTATTTCTGCTTTTTTCTGATGAATGTTATTTCAACCACTTTTACTTGCTATTCTCATTCATTTCTCAATGTAAAAATGTCTCTACATAATCGTTAATTAGATTGATAAAAAACATTTCTGTTTTTGCAATTAATTCATGAAAGTTCCGTTATAAGGTCAAATAATTTCAGAACATGACTAATTCCGCTGGTTTTTAAAGATTCGCCTACTTTAAGTTCGATTTTTTTATTGGCGACTCCTACCCATGGGCCAATGAGTATGGGTGAAGTTTCGTGCCGGTCCATTAGTCCTTTCGAACCTTTAATCACATCTGAGCCAACAATCGTTAATTCGCTCAAGCCATTAAAGCCAGCAACTTCTTGAGGGACTTTAACAGTCAATTTTGTTAATTTTTTTGGGTTTCTTTTAACAAATTCTCGGATGACCATGGCATTAATTCTGATTTCTTGTAATTTGACAGCATATGCTTGTTTAAATAACGCGAGGAAATCTTTTGTAGCTTGCTTGCTTCGTTCTTGAATTAAAAGCATTTTTTTCGAAAGAGAAAAATACGCCCTGAAATATTTTGGGATTTTTGCTTCCACTCTCTTAATAATAGCATCAGCAATGATCTCGTTTTTCCAATTTTCTAGCAGGAGAAAGACCGTTTTGTTTTTTTTATCTACCACTAAAAAATCAACCGTTATCAACGAGTCAAGTTTTTTGATCACTTTTTCAAATTGCTCTTTCATTAATTCCGGAAAATAATTTGTAATATCTTTATCCCAGCGAAATAAGAGCCAATTGAAATTCTTAATGTTATAATGCTCATGGAGTGCTCGCATTTCACGTAAAAATTCAAGAGAAAATTTTTGCCCGAGATGTTGAGTGACATATTCTCTTTTCGATTGCTTAGCTTCAAATGGCTTACTTTCGTTTTCTCCCAGGTGTTCGCCTACTTTTTCAACTAGAATCTTTTTGGGGATTGGTGCAAGTAATTTGTCTAGGACCTCTGGGGGGAGAATTATGTTTTCACTTTTGCTCGTTGACATGGAATGGTTCATCTGACTGCCACTCTTCCAATGACTAAAATACTTTTGTACTTTCAAAAACTTTCGGTTAGGGCACAAAAGAGCTGGCGTAAAAAGGGGTTACTTGAATCCTTTCCTTCAAGTAAAAACAGTTAAAATAAAAAGAAAATAAGTAAAAAAAACAAAAAAAACAAACTTATGTTTACACTAATTCAATGGCTTCTTCTGGACACTCCTCAACACAGATACCACATTCAGTGCAATTTTCTGCTGCGACAATCTTTGGGGAGCCATCCTCATTTTCTTCGTAAACTTCTTCTGGGCAAACTTCTATACAAGTTCCACATTTCGTACATTTGTCATAGTCAATTTTTGTTGGCATTTTTTAAGACCTCTTTGACAATTTTTATCTAACCAAGGGACTTTTTTTTGTAAACAGTCTTAATTGGTGCTGTATTATATCTCTAAACTCGAGATATAAATAGTTCCCTAATTAGATATTATCAAGCTCTAACTTGACACTGTATCTCTTTTAAATTTTTTTTCATAAATTGATGAAATCAAAGAAAAAATGGCTAATTGTTGGATTTTTGAACCACTAGACGGTAGGCTACGGATTCACCGGCTATATCACTTTTCCGATAAATTTTCACTACTTGCCCTGGTTTTGCACCTATTGCCTTTACTGCAGGATCACTGACTAAAATTTTTGGTAAATGTTTCCGTTTAATCTTATATTTTATGAACAGCTCTTTCAGTTCCTCTTCAGGACAAATGACATGTTCTGGCACTAAATTGTGGGTGAAAATATCAAATCGCGGGTCCTTACTTGTAATAACCCAAATGTTTTTTTCTTTTGCTTCTCTTCGCGCGTAGTGTGTGAATCTATTCGAGGCAACTAATAATCCCTTGACATTTTCTTCGCCTTTCAGTTCCTTTCTCTCGTCTAACTTCTTAAAATAATCTCTTAAAATGGTAACTCCAACTTTGTCTTCTAATGAAATTCTCGCATAGATTTCTTGTGTAGAATCAAGTTCAGATTCACACTCGAGATCAATATAATTTTCAAAATGCTCTTCATTCACAATTTTATATTTGCGGCGCTTCAAAATAGCTTTTATCCCTTTTAGAAGATTCTTTACTTTGATGTCTCTATTTTCGCTCATAAAAAGCCACTTCGCATTTTGCTCTTTTTTCTTCAATGATTTTTTAGGTTATTAAACCTTTTTTAAACTGTAGCATAATAACGAGTTTATTTCTAAGTTCCATGTGAAATAATCTTGATCCCATCTTCGAGGGCATTGAGGGTTTTTTCGATGTCTTTAGATGTGTGTTTAATGCAAAGGTACCCAAAACCGCTGCGAATCAACAATCCTCTATTAAACATTAACAATTGGAATTGGTTGACCTTTTCTTTGGCCAAATTCAACTTAATTTCCGAGCTCGATGAAATTTTGGCTAACGGTTTATCGAACCAGTGAATACAAATCATTGACCCAACACCGGTAACTACTGCAGGAGAGTTATACTCATCTAGAAGGCTTTGGATTCTCTGGCGAATCATTTTACCATTTTCATTTAATTTTCGGTAAAATTCATCTTTGTTGCTACGAAGTGTTTCTAAAGTTGCTCTCCCAGCAACCATGCTTAGGGGGTTCCCTGAAAAGGTTCCGCCCCCAATCCAAACTTCGCCACCTTTCTGGAGATTTGCTTGTTCCATAATTTCGTCAGTACCGCCGATAACTCCAATAGGTGTTCCTCCACCAACGATTTTTCCCATTGTAACCATGTCTGGAATGACATTGAAAAATCCCTGTGCTGAATGATAACTTAAACGAAAGCCAGTAATGATTTCATCAAAGATGAGAATAATCCCTCTCTTTTGGGTTTCTTCTTGTATTTCTTCGAGAAATCCTTCCTTGGGGGGAATTGCTCCTCCTGCGCCTAAAACGGGTTCTAGGATAACAGCTGCGATGTCATTTTTATTTTCATTTAGAACTTTCTTAAATCCTTCAATGTCATTGTAATCAAAGCTTAAAATTTGCGAATCTTCAAGGCTTTTAAGCCCAGCTGATTCTACGCCTTTTTGTACTTCCTTTACAAAGTAAAAAAGCGTATCATTTCCACCATGCCAGCCGCCGCGTACTTTCACAATTTTTTTCTTCTTGGTGTAGGCCCGTGCGAGTCTTGATGCGTACATTGTTGCTTCCGTTCCGGTAGTGCAAAAGCGTAATTTTTCGACGCATGGGGTGGCATCAATAATCATTTCTGCGAGGTTTAAAGTATGTTCATTTACCATGCCAAAATGGATCCCAAACGAGAGTTGGTCTGAAATCGCTCTCATAATGGCTGGGTGGGCATGGCCAAGAATTGCTGAACCATGAGTTACCCAATAATCAATATAGCTGTTACCATCTACATCAAATAATTGGCTTTCTTTTCCTTGTACAATGAATGGCGGCGAAAGACCAAAGGGTGTCATATGAAAGTCTCGAATATTGTGAGAAACGCCAGCAGGGAATTGTTCTTGGGCTTTTTTCCATAATGCAAGAGAGCGTTGATGGTTTTTTTTGTAGAGCTCGATTTCTGTCTTTAGCCATTCAGTCATTTATAACACTCTTCCTATTTTTTTGTTTTCATTTTCAGGCTGTGAATCCAATAAAGTCAAAAAGGCTCATTTGGGTTTGCTTGTGAATCTCGAGGGGATGTCCTTCCAGTTTGTCATAGAATTTTTTAACTCGCGTTGCTATAATGAATGTGGCGTTGTCTTTGTGCTTGTTGATAATATCAGCTAGCAAGTCTAAGCGAGTGGGGTCAAGAGCTGCTTCAGGGGAGTCTAAAATTAATAGTCCTCGGCTCATGATGTTGTTTTCAATAAGGAAATTAAATATAGCAATTCTGAAAACAACATCAATAAAGTACCTTTCAGACCAGGATAGGGCTGCGAAATCACGACTCGAGTCATCCTTTGTAATAGTAATTATCCGGGTCTCTGTATCAGCAAGCATACTATAGCCAAAGATCTCTTTTGTTATTCTGGCAAAGTTATTCAAAATATGTTGCAGCTCTTTTTGCTCGGGTAATTCCTTTTCTAAACGTTCAAGCCGGAGATAATAGTCCTCCAATTCAGCATTTATTTTGTCAAGATTAACATGCAATAAAGCAATGCTCTCATCTTGGTTGACCATTTTTTCTTGTGCTGAAAGACTGCCAAGTTCCATGCCGATCTTCTGAATCTTAAGGTTAATTTCTTCGTTTCTTTTTTGCAGTTCTCGTTGCCGTGAACCATTTGTAGTTAATTTCTCTCGGAGATTCTTCAGAGTAGTGATATATCTCTCTTCTTCACGTTTGAACTTTGCCAGGTCCTCATCTAGGGCCTGCGATTTAAGCTTCAATGAATCAATTTCTTTTTGGATGTCCCTGGTTTCACTTTCAATCTCATTTTTACTAATAGTTTCTTTTACACTTGCTGGGATTTGTTTCCATTCTGTCCCACAAACCGGGCAGCCTTTGCTGATTCTTTCAGACCAGTTATCAAATATGGCACTTCCACATAATTCACAAGTTTGTTTCTTTTCCCATTGGGCTTTAATTTCAGAATAATTCACTTTTGCCAGCTTGGTAAAGCCCTCGAGTTCTCGTTCCAACTTATCAAGTTGGGTCTTTACAGTGTATTGTTTTGTTTTAATTTCATCTTGCTTTAGGCGATTTTGTAATAATTTCCCTTGATAATTATCGAGTTCATTAAGGGTTTGTTCGTTCTCTTTCTCTAACTGTTGTAAAAGCTTTCTCTGTTGCTCAATTTCCTCCCGCAATTTTCTATTGCTACGTTCCAATTCCCCCTTCCGGTTCCCGATTGATTCTAATGCATCAGCCGATGTTTCAGCACTGGCAAAAATGATCTCCATCTTCTCTAATTGAGCCTCTATTTTCCTTTTACTGTTTTTTCGTAATTCAATCTGTCGTTTTATCTCGCCAATCTGATTTCGTAGTTTAATCGTTGTGGGACTTTCCATTCGAATAGTCTTGTTAAGTAATTCAAAAAAATCCATTAGACTTTCTTCACCGGGTGTTCCAAGAAGGTTCAAATCATTCTCTCTTTTATAAAAAACCCCTTCGAAGAGTTTTTGCATTTGCTCCAGAGTCAAATTTGTGTGAGTGAAAAGAAAATCTGAATACATGTCTCTTGTATGGGCTTTATTTGAAAAAGTGGCTGCAGTTACTCTCGTTCTCGCACCTGCGTCCGTAAATTCATGGGTGATGATAGTTGACTTGTTTCCGAAAAGCCATTCAGCTTTAACATACGCATTTTTATCGACACGTTTTTTGGAAAAAATGTTCCAGGCAAAAGCATGCGCATCTCTTACCAGAGAATGCTCAATCAAATCTGTAAGTGTTGTCTTTCCAGATCCATTTTCCGCCAAGAATTTATTAATCCCGTCTCTAAAAGCTATCTTTTCAATAGAGTTTTCACTCAAAGGTAATATTTTAGCGAATTCCAGGGATTTTAAAATCGGTAGCATAAAGGCCCACCATGTTTTATTTGCATTAATCGGTCTCTTAAAGGTTGTTTTGTTATCTTATTTCTAATAGTTACGGTCATTCCTTTTAGTTTTTTGCTTTACAAAAAATCCGCTATCAAAAGAAGAAACTACCTGTGTCGTGTTTAGCATAAAACCCTCACTAACTTTTTAAAAGCCGGGAAGATATCATTTTAATCATGAATGATGACGATTCCACGACTAGCTCGAAACAAAAAAAATCGTTCGAAAAGTTCCGACTTTTTTTACGGAGTCTAGCCATTGGCCTTCTCGAGGGTGCTCTTAGTGGTTTGATCGCTTATTTGCTAACTTTGATCCATTTCTATGCATTTTTCGGCATTTTTTTCATCTGGTTCATCTTTGGTTGGGGGAGCACATTTATTATCAAAACTCGGACTTTGGAGATATTAACCGTCGTTCTTTCAGCTTCTCTTCTGGCTCTTTTGCTCTATTACTTTGAAGGGATACCAATTTGGTTTGGTTTGCCGGTCGGGGGGTTGTCACTCTTAATTTGGATAATTAGCTTTATCTCGAGAATTTTTCTCTTCCCTAAAAAATCCTCAGAACAGGATTTAAAACCGTTAAATAAAACTTAACCTAATAAATATTAACTGAAATTCTAGCTTACTTTCAGCAAATGTGGTGTGAAAGCTGATGGCTCTTACAATAACAAATGACGATTTTAAATTCCTAAAGAAGTTCCCTGCTCTTCCGAGAATGATTATTGGAATAGCTTTTGCTCTCTTTGGAGTATTCATTCAGATCTTCTTACCAATAAATGGCATTTTTCCATACGAGGAAACAAAAACGCCTTCTTATTCTTTTATTATTGGTTTGGTATTTCTTGTAATCGCTCTTTTCTTGCTCTTCCCGGAGCGATTAAAGATTTCAGAAGAACCTCTCTTGGCTGATGAAAAACCCATTTGGACAGAATATACTATGAAGCAGCTTTCAGAACTTTTTAACCACATTAACAATCGTGAAAAAAGGCAGAAAAAACGCACGGCTTATTTCGACCTTTCAAAGCCGAAGGGAAGATGGATATTTGTTACCGTGCTCTTTGGAGTGGCTTTCCTTTACATTCTTATTTTGGGTTTGACAAAGAAACTCTTTTTCTCTACAGGATTGTTCTTAATTGATCTCTACCTCTTCTTCCTCCCGCTGTGGTTTATTATCCGTATTGACTATTGGGAGCCAGAAATTTTACGGAAAATTCTCTTCTATTATCAATTTACGCAGCAAGAAGACTTGGATGAGCTGGAATTCTTAGCAACACCCGCAGTACAATTACAACGGGTGAAAACCCCGAAGAAGGAAGAAGAAATCATGCTCCCTCTAAATGTTCGTTTCATGATTGACTTTTACAATCCACCAGACTCCTTCGATTCTTTATCTATACAAATCATTCTAAATGAATACATGGGCAATAAATTCCCCTCTTTTGTTTGTTTTCTGCGTATAAGAAAACCAAATGATTGGAAGCCTTTGAAGAAGGACATAGCCTATGCTGATCGGATTGTGAAAATTCAACACATGCTTGAAGAAGAAAACTTGCATTTATTTGTCCTTTCAAAATCACCAAAGGTTGAAAACCCGAATCATACATCTCCACGGGACGCGGTAAAAATCTTTAAAAGAGCATATAAAATGATGCAGGATTTTGCTTGACCTATTTGGAATAACCCGGATGATTACACCATGTCTCTCTTTAATTTTTTAGAACAAACAGACTCTGGCGTTCTAATCAAAGTTTTTGTCAAACCCAATCAAAAGAAACAAACACTCTTTTTTTCTTCTACTGACGCCTTTCTAACTATCCATATCCGAGCTCCCCCGAACAAGGGAAAAGCAAATAAAGAGGTGCTTAAACTTCTCGCCAAAACACTTGATATAACTACTGGTGCAATAACACTTCGGAGTGGGCACACTTCTCGAAACAAGATCTTTTTAGTAACAAGCCTCTCTAAAGAACAGATATTAGAAAGGTTCTTACCATATCAACAAGCTAACTAGTACTCCTGAGGGAAAAAGTGTTAAGGATTTAATAAGAAATCCGTTCATAAGAACCAATCAGTTTTACGCGGTCATCATTTAAACTGATCAATCTTCCAAGAATCCGGTTCAAAGTTTCGAACCATAGGTCGGTATCTTCGAAGTAATGTTGTTGAACAATCTCCATGAAAGCAGAGATGCGTTCATTTAATACACGAATGCTTTTAATGAAGTCATAATCAATAATGTAAAGTTGGGAAATATCCATTTCAAGGAGTCTCGGGTTCTCAAAAAAGGTTGTAAAACCGTAATCGCTTTTATTCACATCTTTGATAAAAGCCCCTAATTCATTAATAACCTGGTCAGCTATTGCCCAGGTTGACATCTGTTGTGCTTCGATTAATGCCGCATGAATTTCTTTTATATGAT
Source organism: Candidatus Heimdallarchaeota archaeon (assembly GCA_019056785.1). Taxonomy (GTDB): domain Archaea; phylum Asgardarchaeota; class Heimdallarchaeia; order JABLTI01; family JABLTI01; genus JABLTI01. The sequence continues at coordinate 88,664 of DXJV01000084.1, read as the reverse complement.
CATTTGCTTGAGTTAATGTTTCCTTGACATACTTTCGAAAGGCCTCGTCAGTTTTCCTTCGACTAGGGACGGATTGATAATCTTCATAATCTGCTATTGTTTCTCGGAGGACTTTCAGAGCTTTCTTTGGTGTTACTTCTTCAAAAGTCTTAATTTCTCCTCCAACTTCGATTCGTGGCTGTACTGTTTCTTTTTCTTCTGCTTCCTCTACTGCATCTTCATGTTCAGCATTTGCCATGATGTTTTCCTCATATCAAATTACAATTTACTATATTAGATTATTTCTGCTCTTTATTATTAGTTTCGTTTAGCGAAAATTAATTCTTTTTCTCCTTTTTCAAGAGCCTTTGCTCTTTATATGCGTCAATAATTTCCTTTGTTGTAGTGGCAAATTCGGGTTTTTTATCCTCTCGAAATCTAATAAAACGGGGGAAGCGAATGGCAATCCCCATATCTTCTTTAATTTCGTTAAGAGCACATGTATGCACGGGGCTTGTAGAGAGGTCTGCCCCCCTGATTTCAAAGACTTTTGTGGGGTAGAACCAAACATCCGCCTCGAGTTTGGAAGCCACTTCTTTTGGTTTCTCTGGTGTTCGTAATGCCATCAGTTCTTTTGTTATCTTCGCTAAATCTTCATCGGAAAAACCGCTTCCAAGTTTACATACCGTTTCAAAGATTTCCTTTTCTGGATTATAGGCTGCCATCAATAAAGTACCTAACATTCCTTTGCGCCGCCCTTTTCCATAGAAACCTCCCACAACGACGAAATCATAACTGTCAGCAAAGGCCGAACTATAATCGAATTTGTGTTTTATCCAGAGGAACCCTCGATTGCCTGCTTGATAGATGGCAGTTTCCCGAATATCTTTTGCCATAACCCCTTCACACCCGCTTTCAATTGCAGTCTCAAAGAATGCCTCAAATTCACTTGCGTTTGTAACAATTTCTTGAGAAGCAAGGGTAATGATCTCTTCTTCCTTAATTATCTCTTCCAATTTGGTTCGTCTTTGAGGATATGCTTTTAACAGATAATTATCGCCATCAACAAAAAGAAGGTCGAAGAGAAAGACTTTCACAGGGATTTTCTCTTTCATCTCACTAATATCATATTTTCTCTTACGGGACATCAAAATTTGGAATGGTCGCAATCGTTCTGCTTGAGGGTCCCAAGCAACAATCTCTCCTTCAACGATTGCCTTAGAAGCCGTAATGCTGGCCTTTAAGGCATCTCTGACATCGGGATACATAGTCGAGATGTCATTTAAATTTCTCGAAAAAAGAGTTATTTTGTCTCCATTCTTATGTGCTTGAACCCGTTCCCCATCATATTTGAATTCCAATGCACACTTCCCTCCCAATTTCTCCAGAATTTCTTCGGTGGATGGAAGTCGTTGTGCAGCCATCATCCGAATGGGGCGTCCCACTTGAATTTTAATCTGTCTAACAGCCTCCAAGCCTTTTCTAGCTAATATTTCCCCTACAAAACCAATGTCACTCGTCACGTTGTAAGCATGTTCAATCACTTTTCGTGCATCCTTTTCAGTACAATACTTTCGTGCAAGCGCTTCAATAATGGTAAGGTCTCTAACACCTAAGCGGAGCTGGCTCAGGACTGTCCGAGTGATGTATTTTGCTTCTAAGGGTGTTGCCTTTGCATAAAGCCCGACAAGGGTGTTTATCTTTTTCGCGGCAGAACCCTTTCCTTCTAGGTTTGCGATTTTATTCAAAGTCTCCCAAACCTCTCGAACCGTAAGGCTTTCTTCGGCTGCTGTCTTTCCGTCTGTCAAAAAGGCTTCTAAACCTTGTTGTGTCGATTTTGCTTTAAAGGCTTCAACAACTTCACCAAGATCGCCTTTCTTTGCAAAGAGGGCTGTCACAATCTCTTCGCTTTTCCCAACAGCTTTGGCGATTGCCTTTATGACCATCTTTTCAGCAATGCCAATGTCCAGATCTTCAAAATCCGCGCCAATCTTACCGGAGGTGAGATAAATTACAATACGAATGTTCTCAAGCTCGGTTTTATCGAAAAGCTCAATGAGGATGTCGATCATCTCAAGTCTCTTTTGTGTGGCATCCAGTTTCCGGTATATTTCAGCTAATATAGCATATCTCAAAGGTCAATCACCTTCTGCATGGTATCTTGGCATTTGATGCTATAAAATTCTATTGAACGTAAAAATAATTAATATTCTGTCTTAGTGAAAAAAGAGATAAATAAGAGGTTTTAGCCCTCTTTTGTTCGAATGTAATCTAACATCATTCTTACTTCTTCTTTCATTTCTTGGAGATAACCAAGCGTGTCGGAGTATAATCTTGCAATTATTTCTCGCATCTCTGCAATATCTGCTCTTAATCTCTCAACTTCCTGCAGAACCGCTTGGTCTGTAATTGCTCCCGCCTTTGCAGATGTTTGGCCTGTAGCTTTTGCAACTGTTTTTTGAGCAATGGGTTGTGGTGTCGGTAGGATGACTGTCTTCGTTTCTTTTTGAGCTGGAGTTGGAGAGGATTTCGGTGGGACGTAGGAGCTAACTCTACTCGCAGGAGTGCTACTGCTCACCGTTCTGGCCGGAGCTGCTTGTGCACTTGCTTTTGTTGTGTCTTGGCGTGACAGCCATTTGAAGATATTCAAAGCAAAGGTTTTATTATTTCTTAAATTAAGCCCCGCTCCATAGTTTGAAAACAACCGGTAAGAGCCAATTGCAACGACACGTCCTTTCTTATATTCTCCTGCAACAACCACAGGTGCATTTGGCGGGTCTGCCACCGGCGAAGTGTAAGCAATCCCTTTCATGTTTATTGACCCTCGAACAGAACACCCTGCAACAATCACAATTTCAGAGACGCCACGTGTGATGGGGTGCTCTTTCATGTCTTTGATGACAGGATGCGTTGGCATGTTGAATTCATTGTTGGAGTCATCCTTTACCTGATCTGAAAGAATATCTATGCCCATCTTATTTAGGACTTCACTTAAATTAGTTCTCAGCCCTCGGTCGCCACCGGCGTTACTAATTGCTAATAAACCCCCACCACGTTCAACGAAATTAATAATGGCATCGATTTCCGTCTTAGCAAGTTTGGAGCCATCAGGACAGGCGAGAACGAAAACATCACAACGTAATGCCTTCTCAGTGATGGGATAGTCATTATAAGCTTCAACTTCAAATCCCTCACTTCGTAAGGAATCACGAAGCATGGAATAATTTGTGTTGATTTTCCCGCGTTCTTTTTGTGTTTCATCGAAGAAAATTTTCAATTTAAATTGTCCATCCACAAAGTTTTTTATTCTCAGTTTAATAAGGTATGCTTCCTTTTTTTGAATATTACGGATACGCCATTGGCTATCCATTGTTAAGTAGTTTGAACTATCAATTTTAAATCCTCTTGATCAGTGTAAATCTGCCATTTGACCTTCAAGGCAAGAGTAAACCTTCGAAAATTTTTGCCTAAAAAACCATATGGGTTCTTTTAATTAGACGGTTTGATTTAAGGGTTAGTAATTCGGCTCATACAATAGTAATAACTCTTATTAATAAAAAAAATAGCAGACTAATTGACAAGTCACTAATTATGGAATGTTAAAAATGACTGCTACTAAGAAGGATCAATTTCTCTTAAGTGTTGATATTGGAACAACCGGTGGGCGGGCGATTATTTTTAACACTAAAGGAGCTATTGTGGGGAGTGCCTATGAGGAGTATCCTTGCTTTTATCCCACGCCTACGACTGTGGAACAAGATGCCTTTACGTGGTGGGATGCAACAAAAAAGACAGTTCCCCTTGCTATAAAAGAAGCTGGCATTAATCCTTCAAACATAGCAGGGATGAGTGTAACTAATCAAAGAGAAACAATAGTCCCAGTAAACCTCTCGGGTGAACCCTTGTCTCGAGCAATTGTTTGGCAAGACCGACGAACGACACAAGAGTGCCAGGAGATACGAGAGAAAATTGGTGCCGAAAAAATTTATGCAATAACCGGCCTGACAATTGACCCCTATTTCTCTGCGCCGAAAATTATTTGGATTAAGAAGAATTTGCCAACGGTATTTGAACAGACACATAAGTTCCTATTAGTTCATGATTACATCCAAATGAAGTTAACAGGGGAATTTGTAACTGATTTTAGTAATGCCTCACGAACAATGCTGTTTGATATTAATAAATTAACTTGGTCCGATTTCATTTTAAAGAAATTGGGAATACCAATTGAAAAGTTACCACAACCTTTGCCCCCCGGCACTAAAATTGCCAGCCTTTCCAAAAATGCTGCTCAAGATTTAGGCTTAGCAGAAGGGCTGCCTGTTGTTGCAGGAGGTGGAGATCAACAATGTGCTGCACTTGGTGTTGGAGTGTCACAACTAGGTAGAATAAAGGCAACAACCGGAACTGGTACTTTCCTCTTGGCTTTCCTCGAAAAAAGCGCACGCGACCCAAAGCGCCGGTTGCTTTGTAGCTGTCATGCTATTCCTGGGAAATATGTTTATGAAGCAAGCATTTTTACAACTGGGTCGATTTTGCGTTGGTTTCGAGATAACTTTTCGTTTGCAGAAAAGAGTTTGGCCCAAAATATCAACCTTGATAGCTATGAGCTCATTTGTATGCAAGCCGAGCAAGTTCCTGCGGGTTCTGAAGGCATTATAATCCTCCCTCATTTTGTTGGTGCAGGAGCGCCATATTGGAACCCAAATGCTCGAGGAGTGATTTTTGGTTTGGGGTTAGGGCACACCAGACAACACTTGATCCGGGCAATCATGGAAGCAACCTGCTATGAGATTAAAACCAATTTATTAGTCATGCAAGAGTTGGGGGTTGACCTACAAGAGTTGCGCATCACTGGCGGGGCCTCAAGAAATGCTCTCTGGAATCAGATTGAAGCTGACGTTTGTAACCTTCCCGTCATTAAAGGGCGTGTTGAAGAAGCAACTGCTTTAGGCGCAGCAATTTTGGCTGGTGTGGGTGCGGGCGTTTTTAAAGGCATCCCTGAGGCAATAGAGCATATGGTACAAATTGCTGATAAGAGACTGCCGGTGAAAGAAAATAATGAGCAATATGAGAAATATTTCACTGTCTATAAAGAACTCTATCAAGCTTTATACAGTAAACAGCTCTATGATAAACTTGCAACTTTAAAGTAATCGTGTTAAATTGCTGAGTAAAAAAGTATTAATACAGTTTCCCAAATTAGTTAATTATCAGTTTGCATAAGCTGACTTTGGCTTATGCCTTGGAGTTTTTATGAATGTTTGACAAAATACGCAGAAAAGCGTCCCGAGCAGTGAAAAGAGCTGTTGGTGATGCTGTTGAAGATGAAGCCGAACGGCAAGCTAAAAGACAAATCAGTAAGGCCCGAAGCGAAATTCAGAGCGACATCGACCAAGGCATCGATCATAGTTTTCAAGGGCAAATCAAGAAAGATAAAAAAAAGTGAAAGGAGAACTAATCACCGATTTTAAGAAATTTAAAGTGACTAGGGAAAAGCACGCAAGTGATCCAATTGATTCTTTGTTTTACTTTTTAATGGCCGCGCATGTCTATTCTTCAGTAGATAAGGATCTTGGAGAAGCAATGGCAACCCTTATTCTTTCGAAAAAACATAATGTAAAAGCCGTTGATTCTCCCTCTGGTTTGAAATTCGGAAAGACGAATAAATACCTCTTCGAGCACATGCGTGAGGACCCAAATATCGCAAGATCCTATCTTGGGGCAAATTATCAGGACGATTACAAGTTCGATGAAAAGAAATTGATAATGCATTCTGAAGGCATTGTGCCGGAAGACGACAAACACTTGAAAGTAATCGTTCGCAGTGGCGGGAAAGATTATCCATCGCCAGTTAGTTTAGCCAAAAATAAGAGTGGCCAATGGAAAATAACTGAATTTTCATCCCTTGCAACAGGCTGTAAAAAACCCGCTTCAATTGAAGACGATTTCTAGCTTTGACTTAAAAGTTAGTTGGATAAAAAACAACTAACTTTTTTTATTTATTTCCTGGACAAATTTCTTGATTTCCTCCACTAATGGCATGTCATGTGCCGCTTCATTTGTTCCGAGATCAATAAATTTTGCATTTGGCAGAAGCTCATACACCCTTTTTGTTGCCTCGGTTCGATGCATTTTATCCTCAGAAGCCCCAACTAATAAACAATAGGTGTCTATTTTTGGAACCATTTCCCAACATTGGTAATGCCGCATTTGCCACAAAACACGTCTAATTTTGCGCATTTTTGCTTCCTTTCCAGCACGAATATATTTCGCATATTGTTCTGGGTGCTCTTTTTTATTGACATAGACAGCTCCCATAAACCATTTGAAAAAGGGGAAGAAGAGCCGTTTGACAAACTCTGGGACAACACTAACCATAAATGTTGCAATAAATTTCATATTGTATTCCATCGTTGGTCCAACCATTACGGCTCCTTTCGGGTTCAGCCATTTTTTACTGAGAGCTTCAACTTCGATTGTCCCTCCAGTGGAAGAGCAAACCGTAACGTAGCTCTTTTTATCTAACTCAAGTTGTTCAATAACCTCCTTAATATCATGAGCCATTTTCTGCAGAGTTAATTGTCGCTCTGTCTTTCGGTTTGGCATAATACTTGAGGTTTTTTCTCGCGATTCGAAATAAAGGATTTGAAATTCTTTAGAGAGTGGTTTCAACACTTTTTCCCAACTTTGAAAGACTGTTACAAATCCTGGGATGAAGAATAGTATCGTTTCATTCGGCTTTTCTGCTAAGTCAAATTTCAATATTCGTACTTTAACACCATCAGACATTTCGAAATAGTGTTCCGAGGCAAGCTTCTCAAAATCAGAACAGAGATCGTTATTTCGTTTCATTATAATCAACTTGGATAGTTGTTTCTAGGCTTGTTTTTATCATATCAAACGGTTATTTCTTCTTGAAATTGCAATCCAAATTCATTTAATATAATTAAAAGGTTTTCCCGTTCTTCTGTCGTCAAGTTTCTAAGCGGTGGGCGAACAAATGATTCTCGTCCTGTTATCTTCGAGAGAAGGAATTTCTGTGCTGCTCGAAGTGGGAATTTTTGTAGAACAGCTCGTATGCCAATTAATGATTCTTGTTCAATCCATGCTTTGTCGGTGTTACCAGCTTGGTATGTGTTATAGATGCGTAAAGGAAATTCTGGAAGAATGTTCCCAAGTGCACTTATCGCTCCATCCGTACCGGCGTTTAGTCCATTGTAAATTGCCCTGTCACTTCCGACAAAAACGCTTAATTCTTCAAACATTCCTGCATATTTTAGTATGATCTCTGTTTGGTTGCTTAGATCTTTAATCCCCACAATATTGTTGTATTTCTGTAGCAAGTTCTCAATTATTTCTGGTTTTAATTCTAATGGCTTATAGATGGGCAGATTACAAAGGAAAATCGGGAATTTGTTTACTTGCTCTAAAATGTTGTAGAAATAATTAAATACACCTTCATCTGTTGGTTTCCGAAAGAAAAAGGGTCGCATTATTAAAGCTGCCGTTGCACCACATTGTTCAGCATAATTCACTAAATCAATTGCTTCTTTATAGCTGTTAGAATAGGCTCCTGCTATTACAGGCACTCGCCCTTTAACAGCATTGACGGTCGTTTTTATGACTTTCTTTCGTTCGTTTAATGTTAGACTGGAAAATTCGCCGTTCACACCACAAGTGACAATTCCATGTACTCCTTTACCTATCAGAAACTCGATTTGTGATTTAATTGTTTCATAATCGATTTCATTTTTTTCATTAAAAGGGGTAAGAATGGAAACAAAAATCCCCGCGAATTTTCGAATGATTAACACCTCCACCTTTAACGAAGGGTGTTTTTTTGGTAAATTCTTTGCAGTCATCTCTATAATCTCCTTCTCAATTATATCTTTTTAGGAGAAAAAAGAGAAAAAAGATGAAAAGCTCCACTGAGGGTTTCTTTTCTTATACGATATTCATTCTTGCAAGAATTTCTTTTATTACATTCCATAGGATTTCTACGCTTTCAATTTCCACGTATTCATCCGGACTATGAGCATTTGCGATATTCGGACCAATTGAGGCTATTTGTATTTCTGGGTCTAAAGTGGCAAACAATCCACACTCTAATCCTGCGTGTATTGCTTCCAAAGTTACAGGCTTCTTAATGACTGATTCATATGCTTTTTTAACCATTTGCACAAACGCTGCGTCGGGCTCGGGCTTCCATCCTGGATAGGCTTTATCAAACCGTACTTGGGCATGATGCCTTTCACCGATCTTTTTTATTTCTTCTCGTACTTCCTCAAGTTCCTTATTATCTGAGCTTCTTGTACTAACGAAAATACTTACCTCTTTTTCTGACGTTTTTACCAATGCAAGATTGCTCGAGGTTTGTACCAATCCTCTAATCTCTTTGCTGAATGCTATTGGTCCATGCTTTATCTCCTGCAAGGTAGCAAGAATTGCCATCGTTTGCTCTTTTGAAAAAGCTCTTGTTGCTTTACTTTTTGTTAGCTCTATCTTCATAGTTGGCTCATTTTTCGTTGCCACTTTCAAAGTATTTTTCCGCCATTGTTCAATGTGCTTTATCACTGTGGTCTCATCTGTTTTGGCGAAAACAATCTCAAATTCAAAGTCGCGAGGAATGGCATTATGAGCCGATCCTCCTTCCAATTTCACGAGACGAATCTTATCTTCAAGCTCTTGTAAAGAATCAATTCCAACTTTAATGGCATTTAAACGAGGTTTATCAATATCTACACCGGAATGCCCTCCGAGCAGTCCAGAAATTTTCACGGAAAGTGCCGATGTGCCTTTCTGTTCTTCAAGTGAAATGGGGAAGATGATCTCTGTCCCCCCGCCACCCGCACTGCTAATGGTTATTTTTCCAGTTTCTTCACTATCTACATTTAAGAGGTATTTCCCTGTGAAAAAGCCCTTCTTGATATTAAACGCTCCCGTTAAGCCAGTTTCTTCATCGACTGTTAATAAGACTTCTAGAGGTCCTCTTTTTAAGTCATGGTCGCTTAAGGCGGCTAAACAATATGCTAAGCCAATGCCATTGTCTGCGCCTAATGAGGTGCCAATAGCTCGAACTTTGTCGCCATCAATTCTTATCTTTAAAGGATCATTTTCGAAGTCAATTTCTACACCTGGACTTTTTTGGCAAACCATGTCCATATGTGCTTGTAATACAATGGTGGCAAAATCTTCACAACCAACGTGCGCATCAGCTGCGAGTAACAGATTCCCCACATCATCCTCTTTCACAATGGGAATCTTGTGTTGTTTCGCCCATTCCTTAATCCATTGGCGAATCTTTTGCTCTTTTTTTGACGGGCGTGGGATCTTTGTTATCTCTTCGAAAATTGACCAGACCCGCTCCGGCTGTAGATGCGTTAGAATTTTTTCTGTCATTTTAATTACCTTGAATAGTACATAACATTGTGTGATTTGAGCAATAAAATTTTCTCAAGCATCTTCAAAATACTGATAACATTATAAAGTATAAACTAACTGTTACTTTTCAAAGATTGGATTGATTGAAATGGCGCCTGCTGCTCCTCAGCCAAAAAAAACTGACCCATTTCCTCCGGAGGATAATAATCTCGAGGATGATTCTTTACAAGAAGAAAATGATTATCAGACTAAATCAAAGCAATTGTCCAGCTCTCTTAATCAATTATTAGGCATTGTTATTCTGGCCCTAAGCATCACCGTTCTAATTTTGGTAATAATCTCCTTTTTTGTTCATCCAGGTCAACCTGATAAAACCCTTCTTCTTATTGAACAAATAATTGGCTTTGCCCTATTCATTTTGGCATCTGTAACCGGTGCGCTTCTAATAGTTCAGGCCAGACGAACCCTTCGTGGAGAACCTGCTTATGTTCTCGAGCCTATTGATGACGTTTCAGATGTTCTGGTAAATGAGGAAACAGAGTTTTAATGGATGCTACTACAAACCACCTCGGTAGCCAACCCCTTGTTTTTAAGTTTCTTGCATAAGTCTCGAATGTTTTCTTTACAATTTGAAATGTCCGCAATGACATACCAGTGAGCAATTTCTCCATGTTGAATTGTGCGTGATTCACTTGCAACAAGGTTAAGTCCATGCTCACTCAAAAAAGCCGCACATTTTGCCAATGCACCGGGCATATCCGCTAGTGTAATTTTAAATTCCACGAGATTTCCCTCAGAGGTAGTAAACGGGATAATTTTGATTTCTCTATTATTAACATCTGCTCGAATAATCACATGCATCTTTTCAACTATCCCTACGCTATCCATAATATGCTGGGGGATAACAAGTTCTCCTTTTTCACTAATTCTCACAATTTCAGATAATTCCACGGCAATTCCTCCTTACTGACTTGTAAGGTGTTCTTCAATATTATTTGCCCATTATTCCCTAATTAATGTTCTTTAGAATTAATCACTTTCAAAAAAGAAAACTCTAAAAATAAGGGAAGCATTTAATGATGACGTGGATGCCTCCATGAAATTAACGCCTAAGGTTCTTTTTGAAAAGCTCCTAGCTTATTATGGGCCACAAAATTGGTGGCCGGGCGAAGGCTTTGAAATAGCAGTGGGGGCAGTATTAACCCAAAACACTTCTTGGCAGAATGTGGAATTAGCACTGGAAAATCTGCGAGAAAATGATCTCCTCTCGCCCCAAAAAATCCTGGATTGTAAGCTTGACAACTTGAAAAAATTGATCGCCCCAGCAGGCTTCTTTAATCAAAAAGCGCTTTACCTAAGAAATCTCTCCAAATTCTTTCAGTGTAATCCACAACCAACTCGCGAGGAACTTCTTTCAGTAAAAGGAATAGGTGAGGAAACAGCTGATTCTATATTATTATATCTCTTCAATCAACCGGAATTTGTGGTAGATGCCTATACTGTGCGGATAAGCAATCGTTTGGGTTTTGGTGAAGCAAAAGCCAAACGGTTTTGGAAACAGTACTATGAAAACGCCCTTGAACCCGATCCCAGACTATTTAATGAATTCCATGCTCTTCTTGTTCAGCATGCCAAAACCTTTTGCTTTAAGAACAACCCACGCTGTTCTGACTGTTTTTTACAAGATGATTGTACTTTTGGAAAAAGCAAAAAGGGTTAAACATCGCTACTCTAGATTAAACCCTTCCTTCCGTAAAATGGTTGGCAGCGTTTCCTTATACCAACTCCCCTGGCTAATCTTCCGACTGATGTGTTCTGACCAAGAATATTTATCAACCCCTATTTTGTCTTCTTTGTTTTTCAAAGGTATTTTTGCCCCAAGTTTAATGTAATATCCTTGAGTTAAATACCCTTCATCCATTGCTTTCATGCATTCTTGAATCATCTCATCTGTAAATGGTTTGTAAGTGTCTTCGAAGGCTGAATATTTTAAAGGGAACCGGGGCCGAACTGTCATTATGTGTTCGGGATCTGGCCAGCCAAGACATAAACCAACAACCGGGAAAACTTTTGGTGGGGTATTAAAGACTGTTTTGATTTCGTTATACAAAAATGGTGCTCCTCCAAGTAAAACGGACCCAAGACCGACTGCTTCGGCTGCCAATATAACATTTTCACAAACGAGTGTTGCATCCTGTATAGCTAGCCAAAGGAATAAGCTGTCATCAAAATCATATTTATACCCCCGTTTGTGAAGCAGCTTTTCTAATCTGTGAAAATCAATAAAGAATACCATGAATAGTTTTGTGGATGGATAAATACCCATCTTTTTCAGTTTGCTAATTTTTTCTTTATCTTGCGTATAAACAATACTGCAACTTTGGTAAGCGAATGGCGCTCGGAACCCTGCGGCTAAGATTTTCTCAATAAGTTCCTTAGGGATCTCTTTGTCCAAAAATTTCCTAATCGAACGACGGTTATTTATAATATGGAAAAGATTTTCATTGGTCATTTTGCTCTCAACAACTGTACTTCTATCATTTAACCTAATTGTTTGCCCCATTTAAAACCTTCTTCTCGGCTTTTCTCCGTAAAGACAATTAATTTATATCAGTTCTTTCTATTGTGGTTATAATCAAATAATCAGGAAGGATTACTGTGAGTGAGGAATCTTTAACTCGAATCCCCGGAACGACTTTTTCAATTAAATTTGGTTTAGAAGGGAAATATTATGCACTATTTCTTTGCCGTGGGTCGACCCCATTTAAATCAAAACCAATGAACATTCTAAAGGGAACGACTTTACGAGACCTACCGGAAGAGATCGAAAAGAGCTTAAAGTGGTTGTTAGATACAGAAGAAATTTACTTGTCGCCTGTCGTTGTAGACCGAGTGGTAAATGAAATCATTGATCAAATTCCAAAAGAGGGGCAAGTATTTGTAAAAGAAACGATACCCAAAAAATATATCAACAGTGAAGTAAGTGTACAAGAAATAATCAAACAAGCAAATACTCGCGCAGAGAAGGTGACAATGAGCGAATACACACCGGCAAGCAAACCAAAGGTCGATGCGAGCGCAGATGATATTGGAAAAATACATCTTCGTGAGCCGAGACCGTTGCCACAAAGACAAGCTAGTGAGGATATAGGTACTAGTGAAGCCGCGCCAGTATTGAAACCAACACCAAGCACCTATCAGCAAATTGAAGAAAAATTTACTACATTAACAAATGACATTCAATCAATGCAGGAATTACTAAACAAAAACGCAAAAGAAATCAAAAGCTTAAAACGGCAGGTAAAAACACTCAAAAAAGAAATAAAAGCTCTGAAAAAACCACCCGCTCAAGAATAGGGAAATTACTTAGTGTTGTTGGATAAAAACGTTCCGTTTGTGCCTTAAAAAAAGGAAAAAGGGCTAAAATAGCCTCCTTTCTTCTCATTTTTTCAATATTTCATTGGAAAACATTTTTCAAGTTGTCAAACACAGTAAAGATAATTTCATCTAATCCGCGACCATTAATGACCAAACCATTCGTTGAATTTGCATTAATCGTTTCACCTTTTTGATTAGAAATCTTTACCCCTTGACTTTTAGACACCTCAACATAAGAGTTCTTCGCCTTATTACAGATGATAATTGCACGGTCTTCATCCGAGAGGGCAATAAGTAATTCACGCTCTTTTACAAGAATGAACTCCTTGGGGTTAAAGAGATAGACAAAAAAGTATTTCCCGGCAATTTTTTTAGATAGATGAAATTTGATGCCCTCGATGACGATTTTTTTGTGCTCCAATCCGAATTTCTCCATTTTTTGGAAATTTCGGTAGGCATCAAGTTCGATTTTCCGAAAGTCCTTCTCGGAGACATTATCCGGTTTAGCATTCGATAAATCTATGTTTTGATTACTAACAAAAGCTTCTCTTGCAAGTTTCTCAATGGGGTCACCAACTGCGCCTTGTTCAGTAATCACAATTGTATCTGCTCCGAGATAGATGTCTCCAACAATATAGTAGCCTTTTATTTCGTTTGTTTTAAAGTCCTTTACCGGAAACATTCGAGAACGCTTGCCAATTGTGACCATTGTATCTTCCAAGTCAGCAATTATGGTTGGCTGAGTGACCTTTAGGGGTTCATTTATTAATTCTAGTTGCACTTATAACCAACTCCTGTGTTATTGAATTTTCACATCAAATTCCTCATCGGAATCCTTTGATGCCGATGCTTTTTCCCGGCGTTTTGTTTTCTCCTTCTCCTCGAGATAGCGTATATATTGTATTTCAGCTAATTTCAAAGCTTCACGGCCGCGTGTAGTTAAGATATAGCGCCCACGCACGACTTCTTGGGTGACAAACTTCACCTTCTCATCAAGGAGTTTGTCCATATGGTGTTTAAATGTCCCGCCCCGGAGATTGGTAATTTCACTCAATTCCTTTTGATACATGGGGCCTTTTTCCAATTCCTTCAAAATTCGGAGTCTATTTGGATCGCCAATTGCTGAAACTATACTTGCGCCAATCTCATAGAATTCTTCTAATTTATCAGTGGGAATTCTCGGCCCAACAGTGCCATACAAATCTTTGGTGATTTTTTGAGTGATCTCTTTTCCAATCTTACCAAGCTCATTCCCAACAGTCTTCAGATCCTTGCCGACTTCGCTGGTAGAGCCTATAACAATCCCCATTGAGGATTTCAAGCTTTCAGCGACTGATGCCAGGATGGACCGAGTATACTCACCAAGGCGTGTTTCGAGTTCTGAAGTCATGCCTTCAATATCCTCATCAAGGTCCATATCAAAAGAGTAACTTCCATAACTCCTTTTTCTCAGTTCTCGCTCTTTTTCACGAACGAGTCGCTCCTTTTCACGAATCTCCCGCCGAAGTCGCTCAAATTCTCGTTTGCGTTTCTGATACTCTTTTTCGCGTACATTTAATTCTTGCCGTAATTTATTTAATTCTTCCCGGCGTTTCTCTCGTTGCAGTCGCATTCGTTCTTTCTCGATTTTCCTGGCTTTTTCGCTTGGTTCGCCTTCCTTTAAAGTTGTACTATAGATTGTTTTTCTTTTTCCTGCCCTCGGTGGTGTTGGTGGTAATGGTGGTAATGGACGGACAAAATCCACTTCCTCGTCTTCTTCTCCTTCCTTAGCATAGAGTCTTTGTAATTTTCGTTGTAATTCTTGAATTTCTCTTTCAAGTTCTATTCTCTTTTTTTCTCTTTTATTTGACATCTTTTTTCTTCTCCTTTTAGTTTCTCATCTCTACAACTAATCCCATTTTTAGTCTTATTTTTTCTAATTCTTTCCTGATTTGTTCTTTGACTTTTCGTTTTTTCCAACGCATCATTTTTCTTCTCCTTAATTACATTTTCCTATACTTAACTTACATAAATGAGTATTTAAATCTATGTAATTCTATTACAATAAACTGTAATTGCGCTCCTGTAAAAAATAACATAGACAATTAGCCGGTGAGAAGAAAGAGTTGAACAAAAAAGGAAAAGGTTGAAAGGTAACTTTTTTATTGGTAAGTGTATAATAGATAGAATGTGTTTGAGGATCTAAGGAAAAGTAATCGCGCTTATCATTTCATCATAGGACGCCCTCAAACAGGAGAGCTATTCCTTGTATTGAATAGACTCTGAGCCACAAGAGTTTGGGGAATCTTCTTACTGCCCGATAGAAGAATGGTGTTCCAAAAGTGGTGAAATTGTAAGAGCCAGATTGGAATAACACAATTTGATGAGTCCTAGAATGCCAAACCGTTGAAGTGTTATTCAAACAGATGGTCGGCCCCTAAGCCCAGTTTACTGGTGCTAAGCCCGACCATCGACCTGGTTTAGTAAATTTTTGAAGGTCTTTATCCTTTCCACCTTCTTCGATCCGCTTTTTTTAAAGTGCACAATTAAGAATCTATAAATAAGTGGTTTACATTTTAGAATAATAATAATAAAAGAGTAATTGAACCATGTAAGACAATTTGATCTGGTGGTATGAATCCTGTTGGCGGTAAGAAAAACTTCTCCCTATAAGTACTCGGTCTTTATTGTACTGGGTTTTTGTGTTTTCCTCATTCTACTGGCCTTTTCTTCCATCCTATTTCCTCCAACTTCGGTTCCTTCCTCTTCAGTTAATAACCTACCACCAGGGGAAGCGTCTTCTTCGACTGTTCTTACAGCAACTATTTTGCCTGCTGATGCTGCTAACACAATAATGTCTGCCCAATCGACTCCGAATCAAAATTCTCATCATCTTGAGTCCTTAAACCCAACGACCATTGTTCGGGGGGAAGCATTTGTTGTTACGGGCCGGCTTGTAGATAACTCTACTGGCGAAGGCATTCCCGGAGAACCAATTAAGATTTTCTGGGAGCATTTTACTTGGGCAGAATACGAGACAGATAGGACTAATTTAGAAAATAATTATCTTATTGGCCAAGGTACAACGAATAGTAATGGCGATTTTACCATTACTTGTGTTGATAATGATCATTCCAAATCTGCAGGGCAGCAAACAGTTTATTCCGTTTTTCCTGGCGATCCCCTACTTGGGCCCATCGAGGATAATCGTCAATTTACGACTGATACAATTGAATGTTATGCTTACGGTATAATGTTAATGCAAGTAAATCAAACAATTGTTCGTCGAAACAATGGCTTTACTGCTGATGCTGCTTTATTCTTTGATAATAGTACGCTTTCTAACCCCCAACCAATCACAGCTGCTGAAGGTACAAACATAACTTTTAGCTGGCTTGGGAATGTGACTGAAGTCTCAATTAGTGGGTTAATTGCTCATACAACTTTTATTGTTCCAGGTACAACCTCTTTAGGTTCTCATATTCTTATTGCTTCTTATAACCTCACAACATTGGGTCTTCCGTATGTTGTTGGAACGATTACCTCTGCCTCCCAATTGTCTTCTCCTGCGGCCGACTGGTGTAACACTTCACAAAGCATTGAAGTGTTTTCTGGGGCAGGAATTACTTTTTCCATTGATAACCCCTTACCTCCCGCGCCTTTCCTCTACCCCAGCGTTCTTCGGGGGATTACTAGCATTTCTCTCTCAGGTCAAATTACCGATACTAACGGCAATCCGTTTGGTTTTCCGGTCAATCTGAATGTTTTAGCCGATAGTTCTACAACTGTTCATAGTTTTGCTTCTGCTGCTGACGGCAATTTTAGTACCACCTTTATTTTAAACAATTCTTTAACCGTTGGTGATCATCCATTATCTGTAGATGTTGCCCCCGGTCAAGGCATAACTGCAAGTGTGGAATATCATAATATTACCATTTACGGGAATTCCACCGTCGCAACACCCCTTGTTAATGGCTCACTTGTAACTTCAAGCACTGTTTTGGCAATGCCTGGAGAGAACATCTCAATCACCGGCACAATTCGGGATTCATTTAGTAATGTTGGCATAGAGAATATTTCAGTGTCAGCTCAATGGGAGGACTTTGGGATACCAGTTAGTGCAATAACATCTAGTTCTGGGAGTTACAATCTACTTTTACAAATTCCTGAAACAGTAAACCCTGCCTTGAAAAATGGCACTGTTTATTTAACAACAGGCACTACAAGATATTATACTGCCTCCAATACCAGTTTCTTGGTTAATGTCTTTACATCTGTCCAGATTAGAGTTTGGCTTAATCGAACTGAAATAATTGATGGCTCAAGAGTTAGCACCCTTGCCGGGAACATTATTTACAATTATACGAATTTTACTTTCCACACTGCTATAACAGACAATTTTGGTAGGGGAGTTGGCGGTCGTGCAATAGTTATCCAAATCGGAGGATTCATAACATATAATGAAACATTAAATAGTGCGGGAAATCTCACTTTGCCCTCAGCTGGATTCCTCAGGTTTCCAGCTAATAACTACACTATTACTATCACATTCAATGATGACCCCAGCAGCATTTTCACCTTCCAAATGGAGGTTAGTGCTCCTGCTGCTACTCCACCATCATCCACAACCCCACCGTCATCAACACAACCAAATGGAGGTTTGAATTTGTCAGATAAACTTGCAATTGGAATACTTGTATCAACTGTATCATTAATTGTGCTAATTTCAGTTATCTATGCTTTCGGGCGCTTCCGGAAAGCGAAAAAGACTCTTGCTGTAGGCGAATTGGGAGAAGGGCTCGATCTTTCGACAGTCATGAAAATGCTTGATGAAGCTGCTAAAGCTAAGGACTATCGTCGTGCCGTAATCTTGTGCTATCGTGCATTCGAATTACTCTGTATACAGGATTTATTTATCTCTGAGGCTACTAAGCTCTCTCCGAGAGAATTAGCTCGAATTGTCAATTCTACAAATCGTGTTCCTGTCCGGGACATCACAATGCTAGTAATGCGTTATGAGGAAGCGCGTTTTAGTGATCATAAGATAACGAAAAATAATTTTCACTTGTGCAAACAGGCTTTGGAAAACGTTCAATTAGCTTTGAAAAAGAAGGATAATTAAATTAAGAAGAAATAATAACTAGAGGATAAAAATCATGGCAAAAAAGGAAAAAAAGACTGTCTTTTCACGAATCGATAAAGATGCATTTCTCCTTTCGATAATTTTTATCATTTTTTGTTTGCCATTATTTTTATCATTCACTCGAATTGGACAAGAGGGTTCTCGACAATTTTCTATTTATAATACAGGTTGGGATGGTACCAGCGACCTTCGAGTGCAATTAGAGCAACAAGGTTTTGAATTTCACCCGGTAGTTTCTACCTTAAATGCCTTGACGCGCTTGGATGAAATGGGCGTTTTAACTATTATTGGTCCAACAATCTTTTTTGATCCAACAGAGACTGCCGCCCTTGCTTACTTTATTATGCGTGGTGGCAGTGTGATTATTGCAGATGACTTTGGACGTGCGAATGACATTCTCGGTATTGTCAATACCATTTTGCGCCCGTTCGTTAGTAGTATTAATACATCTGGATTGGGCCTCTCTACCCTTCCTCTTGCGGGGATAAAAATAAACGGCTCGTTGCTAATGGATGCTCAATCCTATTATCGAAGCCCCGTTATGCCTATCCTTAGGAATTTCATAGACTTTCCCGGCGGGCCTTCTCTTAGTGGAGTTAGCCGAGTCATTACCAGCTATCCCTCTTCCATTTCATTTCTTGGCTTTAATAATGAAACCGGTGAAACACGGTGGGTCCCCACTTTTTCCTATCAGGGGGTACCCATTCCATCAGGAATTGCCGTTAGTTCTAGTAATAGCTGGTTAGAGACTGATATTGCTTCCGCTAAAAAAGGCGTTTATTATCCAGATGAGTATGAGTGGCGTGGCGTTCCTTTCTCTGTGATGGTTCCTTTACCATTAAGTGCTATTGGGGTAGGCAATATTCTTATCTGTTCGGACCCAAGTATTTTCATTAATGAATTAATGGAAATGCCCAATTATGATAATGCCGAACTTACTAACCGCATTTTTGAGTGGTTAGATTGGAATAATACTGGAAGGATCTATTATGATGAGTCTCATCTCAGTTCTTCGGGTGGAAGGGTGTTTCTCAGTATTATCGATCCGTTTAGTTATGTTAGTTTATATTTACGCTATGTAGACTCCTTTACAATGTTTCCACTTCTCGCACCTTTGTTTCCACTTATCACTTTTCTCTTCTTGCGCCGGCGGTATCCAAAGTCCAAAGGACCGTCCCCGTTGTTGATGACAAAAATAAAACAACAACGCTCGCGCTCCTTTTTTGCAGCAAAGATGGCTTGGTATATGAATTACCAACAATTTGCCAATGCGTTAAATCTCATTTACAATAGACTGCACAGGCGTTTTAAAAAGAAATTTGGCCTGGATGACGAGTTAAATGCCGAGACAATTATCGGCTTATTGCAAACACACTTTCCCTACGACTTTAACTTTAAAAAGGTTCAAGAAACGCTCAACAGAGTTGAGCTCATAATTCGGAAAGCTAAGAAGATTTCCGAAGAAGAATTCACCCAATTGGTTATTGAATTAAAAGATATAGAAGATACAGCAACAAAAACCACTATTTGAAAATTAAATTGTCACGATCATCGAATATGATGAAAAAAAATAACAAAAGAAAATAAAAAAAATAATCGGGGTATGAAGAAATGGCAGAATTTATTCCTCCTCCACCACCGGAGAAAAAAGTCTCGAAAAGAAGCTCTCTCGTAAGCGTCTCAGACGTTGAACGCATTGCTAAGAGCATCAGTGATGAGCTTGCAAAGCATATCATCGGGATGAAAAAGATCGTCCAAAATTTGCTTATAACGCTCTTATGTGATGGGCATATTTTATTAGAAGGCGTTCCCGGAATTGCGAAAACGACCTTGGCGAAAATGTTTGCAGCAACTCTGGGTTGTAAATATAAAAGGGTACAATTTACTCCTGACCTTTTACCCTCTGATGTTCTCGGGACAAATGTCTTTGACCAACGTTCAGGGACCTTTAAACTTCGTCGGGGGCCGATCTTTACCAACATTTTGCTTGCTGATGAAATTAACCGGGCCCCTCCGAAAACTCAAAGTGCTCTTCTCGAGGCAATGGCAGAGCGGCAGGTGTCTATTGAAGGCAATACTTATCCGCTTAGTTCACCCTTTATTGTTATTGCAACACAAAATCCCATTGAACAAGAAGGAACCTATCCACTTCCAGAGGCCCAGCTTGACCGCTTCTTAATGAAATCAGTTGTCGGTTTGCCTAATCCCGCGGAAGAAGAAATGATCATAAAACTGAAGCATAAACCTATTGATAACCAGATAAACGAAATCACCACGCCTGAAACCATCATCCGTCTTCAGCAATTTGTTCACAATGAGGTTTTTGTTGATCAAGCAATCATTGAATTTATCCGTGATATAACAATTCGCACTCGAACTGACCCCCGCTTACTCTTGGGTGGCAGTCCACGAGCGAGCATTGCTAT
The DNA here is from genome assembly GCA_019056785.1 of Candidatus Heimdallarchaeota archaeon. Taxonomy (GTDB): domain Archaea; phylum Asgardarchaeota; class Heimdallarchaeia; order JABLTI01; family JABLTI01; genus JABLTI01. The sequence continues at coordinate 68,375 of DXJV01000084.1, read as the reverse complement.
GTTAAGCGCTTCAAAAGCTCATGCCGCAATTAATGGTCGGGACTACGTTGTTCCTGATGATGTTAAGCGTGTTGCTATTGATGCCGTCTATCATCGGTTAATAGTAAAACCAGAAGCAGACTTGGAGGGCATTACAGCACAAACAATCTTGAAAGAAATAATCCAAAACGTTTCCATTAGGGAAACCAGATAAATTAAACGAAAATTACCGAATGAGCTGGCAGAGAAATGATATCAAAAAGAGGTTCCTTTATCCTTTTCGGAGGGTTGTTTATGCTCTCAATAGGCTTAGCCCTAGAAGGGTTAAAACCTATTTTTGATATTGTTTACCTTATCACCCAACAGCCCTCGCTCTATAATATTTCTGACATCATTGTTCTCTATTTTCTCTTAATCGGTATCCTCATGGTGATAGGAACAACCTTTGGTTATCCAATCTTTCGTATTCAGGCAAATACTGAAGGTATTCAAATCGAACGTGTTCTTGATAAACGGAAATGTTTTGCCGGAGAGTATATCCACGTGCGGATTATTATTCATAATCGTGGCCCCAGCGCAATAGACCATCTCGAGATTTATGATGCATACCCCGAAACGATGGACTTAGTGTTGGGTGAGAATTATCTCTATACGAGAATCAGTGCTCGCGGAAAAGCAGAGTTTTCTTATATTCTCCGAACACCCGTAAGAGGTCTCTATAAAATTGGTCCAACCAAGGTCATAATCCATGACCGGCTGGGATTTTATGAAGAAGAGAAGATTAAACACAACTTTGATGAAATTTTGATCTACCCCTCCTATGAAGACATTAAGAAGTTAAAAGTGTTGGGCGCAAAGCGTCAATTGGGCCGCATGTTTGGTATTCATAAAACAAAATTAAAAGGCACAGGCATGGAATTTTGGGGCATCCGGGATTATTACCCCGAAGATGCCTTCCGTTATATTGATTGGAAAGCTTATAGTAGAACACTCAAGTTGAAAATTCGTGAATTTGAAACGGAGAAAAATGTCCGAGTAATGATCTTGTTGGACACTTCCCAAAGCATGGGGCAAGGATTAATTAGAAACACTAAATTAGAATTCAGTATCCGTGCGGTGGTTTTACTTGCGCATATGGCCCAGGAGAGAAAGGACCTTCTCGGTTTAGCCACTTATACCAACCGGATAAAGACCTATGTAAAATCAGGGCAAGGCGCCTCTCATTTCAACAAAATCCTTGAGGATCTTGCTTATGCTATGCCTCAAGGGCCTTCTTCTCTTTCAAAAGCAGTTGAAGATTTAATTATGCGCACTCGTAATCGCGGGTTGCTATTTATCATTTCAGACTTAGAAGGAAAACGGAAAGATATCCTAGATGGCGTGCGAAAAGCATCAGCTGCAGGTTTTGATGTCGTCATTATCTCTCCCTTTGGACCTTTCTTCGAAATTCAAAACAAGCTTTTGGGTCCCACAGAAAAAGCCCTCGGTGAAGCTATTGCTGAGGAGTATTTTGAGATTAGGAATCGCTTGAGCAAAGACATTCAACGATATCGTGCGGGTATCATCTCCGTTGGTCCAGATGATTTCCTGGTCTCGGTGATAAATGAATATATAGAAGCCAAAAGAAGAGGTGTTGGTCTTGTCTAAGAGAGCAATTGATCCCACAAGAGTAGAAGAACAAAGAGTAAAACGAATGCAACTTCTCTTAAATCTCAATAGGCTTTTCGCCATTCTCATTTTCCTCAGTGGTTTCGGTTTAGTAATTAGTTTAATCGATTCAAGTGTTTGGAATTTCAAGCTCTTCTGGTGGGGATTAAAATTCATCATCTTTCTATTTGAGCTCATTTTTCTTCTTGCAGGGTATGGCATTGCATTGATGTTTGGTTATTCTGACCCAGATGCCGTTGCTTTAATGATGAGTATTCACAATGCAATCTTTGGAGGGAATGGGACTATTTTAGGGTTGAATATTGAGGATCTTATCATTAATCCCATGCAAATTCCTGCACAAGAAAATATCGTTAACTCAATCTATGCTTTTAGTATTATCACCTCTATTGTTTTTGCTTTCATTGCAGGTATGGGCTTTATCCGTGAATGCAATCCTGGTCTTTCTGCCATTTCCTTTTTTGCCTTGAACATTGTTTTGGGTTTGGCTTCATTAAATGGTAAATTATTAATTGACACCAATTTTAACAGTGGAAATATCATTCAAATGATTTTTTCGAAATTAGTTATCACTGCTTTTCTCCTTTATTTATTCCTCGAGTTAAGTTTTCAAGCAAATTATATCTATAGCGTCATAAGCCCAAATATACATCGTCACAGAAGAATTTCAAGCAATATTAAACGCATAAAAGAATTCAAATTGACTACCGTTACTCCTCAGAAGTTAAAAGAACCAACTTCCTCCATTCAACATTCAGACGTTTTGGTAAAAGGGAAAGAGGAAACTCCTTCCCGCCCGGCAATAGTGGCTGCTTTTTCAAAGATACGTGGCTTGGTTGGTCGAAAACTCTTTAGGATAAATACGGGGGAGGATTGGGACAAATTGAATAACCGCCTAAAAACATATTATATGCATCTGGAGAAAAACGATCCTTTTATAGCTGTATCTTTATCTGCTTCAGCTTACACCCCTTCCATTACCAGATTAATTCTTATTATTACCACAGGAACAATCTTTCGCTTAGCTGCCTTAGCGATTTTTTCTTGGCTTGCCTTGAATCCCCTGCCGGTTTTACGCGTGCTTCATATGCCAGCCTCTATTGTTGACAGTATAGAAGCCCAACAACCAGAAATGATTCTGCTTATCCTCATACCACTTGCACTTTTATTCTTATTAGTAGGATTGTTAGTTCATTATATCCAAAAACGACTGGCAATACGTTTGGCTCGTTATCAAGAAGGGCTAATCATTCGTCCTGTTAGCACCACCTCTGTGAAAACTGAAAAACAGTTGCAATTGAAAAAGAAGCCATCAAAAAGTCGCTCGTCGTAATTTTTTTACTGAAAATCCCCAATCGTTAAAGTATTATAATCAATTGTTTTTAAGGTTAAAATATACAACTATAATAGGGGTAAAATGCATTGTCTAAAAAGACATCAAAAACTGATACATTGGCCATTGGTATCGATCTCGGGACGAGTCTTACCAAGCTCGTGGGAAAAAATGGTCAAAAAATAGTGAAAATCCCAAGTTTAATTGGCGATCCAAATCCCGGCTGGAAAGGATTGGGGACAGACAAAAGTTGGATCAACAATCTTGTTCTTCATACGGATGAAGGCCGGAAATTTTTTGTGGGAGAACTGGCGCGATTACAGAGTGAAATTAAACGCCCACTTGCTGAAAAAGGTAAAATGAAAAGCCTAAAAGATGCAATTATTGCTATAAAGGCCGCTCTCTCCAATTTTGTTGAAAGTGATTATGCAAATTTGGTTATTGCAACAGGAGTGCCGGTTGCAAGCTCTCAAGAAGAAATGACCAATCTTAGTTCGGGACTCAAAGGTGCGATGACTATCAATGTTGCAAATGACGCTACCGGCGAAGAAAAACAAATTCATTTGAAAATCGACAAATGTTTGGTTATGCCAGTATGTTATGGTTCATATTACGAAATCTTGAAAACCTCTGGTGAAAACAGGGCAGTTGATGCCGTAGTGATTGATATAGGTGCTGGTGCAACGAATATTCTCACTGTTTATGAAGGGCGCTTAATGCGAACTGCAAGCGGTAGTGTACAGGAATCTATAACTACCCTAGCAGAACGAATTGCTAGCAATCTTAATCAACAAACGGGTAAGATCATGCGGCCATTTGAGTTGATAAAGTCAATCGAAATGGGCCGAACAAACGTGATGATTGCTGGTGAACAGTTTGACATTTCAGAGACATTGAGTTATTATGTGAAAACCATTTCCAATATAATTGTAGATGAGCTGTCAACCCTCTTGGGAACCCTTCCACCAGATGCGTGGATTGAAAAAGTTATTCTCACCGGCGGAGGGGCAGAAGTCTTTGGAGAGAACATGAAATCCATTTTGACTGAGCAGAATATTGTTAAATCACCAGATGAGGTTATTGTCCCAGAAGACCCTGTGTTAGCGAATGCTCGTGGATTTGAAAAAATCGCTCTGTCACAACTCGGATCGAAAAAATGATTCACATAAAGGCAATCATTTTTCCTTCTCTTTTTTCTCCTCAGGTTTTAGTGAAGACTTTTCTTTCACTTTTTGCAGAAATTCTGCATCGTGGTGACGTGCGCGCATCAACCTCTTTGGGCCAACCCAGTTGAGTTTTTCCATCAACATCATTATGGCCGGCACTAGAATTAATCTTATAACTGTGGTGTCTAAAATAATTGCCAATGCAAAAGCAAATCCCAGCTCTCGAAGATGCCATAATTTTGATAACATTAAGGTTGCATAAGCTGTTGCCATTAAGATACCACAAGAGGTAATAATTACTGCTGTATGGTCTAATGCCTGAATTATGGCTTCTCTATTGCTCAATCCTTTGTCATAATATTCTTTGATTCGCGTAACGAGGAAAATGTCATAGTCCAAACCTAAGCCCATCAAAATCGAGAATAACATTAATGGTAACAGCCAAAAGATCGGAACTTGAAAACCAAATGAGAAGAGTAGCACCATTACCCCAAGCGTAAAACCAATACTCAAACTAATAGTTATTATTAGACGAATCGGAGTAAAATAAGAACCAAAAAGAATAAAAAGAACAATATAAACACCAAAAATCACAATCGGTAGCACAATGGGGAAGGCATCATCCGTTACTTTCTTGATTTCATACAATCCCCGCGCAAGCCCGAGAAAATAGATTTCAGCACCCTGCAACGTATCCAGATGTTTCTCATTGATAATTTGCTGAATTAATTCTGGTAGTTCTTGGACAAATCTTTCTGAAAGATCATCATAGGGGTTTTTATCAAGAAAAATCTCGAGATAAAATGTGTTGCTTTTCTTACTAACATAAGGCTCTATGAAATCAGCATATAATTCCAAATAATAGGGATCTTGATATGGAATTAATAATCCTAAGGGTTGAGCGGTTGTTTTAATTAATCTAACACCTGCTGTCTTATCATCAAGATTACTCCGGAGTGTAATTTCGAAACACAAGAAACCTGTGTCAGCAAGGACACTTGTGTTTAAAGGATTGTCTTTGAGGTTATGAAAAATCACTTGAACTGGTGTTGGGTCGCCAATTGCCAGCCTTTCTGATAAAATATCTCTCCCTATTGTTCCCTCGAAATCTTTAGGAAGCATCCCTAACATATCTGTACTTGTATTCATTGTAAAAGCAAAATAGAGAAACGGTGTTGTAAGAATAATTGCAAAAATCGTTATTGTTAAACCATTTTTGGTTACTTTGCGTCCAAAACGAATGAGCCATTTTTCTTTTGCCGTTGTTGTTGCTGTTTCTTGCTTCTTCTTTCTAATTATTCGCGGTGCCCCCTCCGGTAGCTCATTCTGCTCATCATTCGACTTTTTGGGTTGTTTTTTTTCAAACCATCTCTTTGGTCTTAATGCTTTTTGAAGAAACTTTGGCCACCAAAGATATTCCCCAAAAAGCAGGATAATTGAGGGTACAATAAGAAGTGCCGAAAGAATTGAAATGGAAATTCCAATACACATCGCTATCCCTAAAATACGCAATAAAGGAAAATCAGGGATTATCAATGCACCAAAACCAATCATTACTGTTAAACCTGAATGAAACACTGATTCTCCGGCATATTTGATAGCAATTTCTATGGCTTCTTCTTTTTGTTTTCCATTCTTTCGCTCTTCTTCATATCGTGAGAAAATGAAGATGCAATAATCTACACCTGCTCCCAAAGAAGTAACTGTAAGAAAGAGGCTTGCCAAAAAATGAATTTCCAAGCCAAAAGAGATGAACCATAAAATCGCCATCGAAATTGCTATAGAAGAACCAATTGCAATTAATGGTATTATCGATGCAAGAAAGCTGGCGAAAATAATAATTAAAATAATTAATACAAAAACAATGGTAAAAATATCAATACGCCGAGCATCATGTTCAGCTTGCTCAACCCATGTTTCCATAACAAAGTCGTCGCCCGTATGATAAATGGCTGTTTGTGTAAGCTGTAATTCTGTCGCCAGATCATGGGCCAGTTTTCCAATAGCAGCATCTACTCTATTAATCACTTCATCAATTTCTTCACTTGTTTTGTTGAATGAATTATAGTTAATTAACACAAAGGTAACCCGTTCGTCTGGGCTAACAAACCATTGTGTAAGTAAAGAGGGTAAATCATCAATGGACATTGGTGGCGGTAAAATTGCTGTTACAATTGAGAGGACAATTTCAACGATAAAATCAGTTACAGCTCGAACTGTTTCATTTGTTGGATTTCTGCCCATGTTAAAAACACTCTCAATTATTGTGGGAATGAATGGTTGAAATGCTTCTTCTATTTCTAACTCGGGCACCCCTAGAAATTCAGCTGCCTTTTCATAAATAGCTGTTAAATCGAGGAGAGCTAATGTTTCATTCAAGACAAAGGGGTCTAAATTAAGGCTTGTAAAAACCGACTTGTTTACTAGTGTTAATCGTCTCCAAACATTTGCTTGACTTGTGAAGGCACTCGAGTAATTGCTATTCTCATAGAGATTATTTGTAATAGTTCCTCCATCTACAATTATTGTTCCATTTGTAGTAAGTAATTCCGTAAAAACATCCGTCCATGTTGAAGCATAATACTCTAAAAGTGGGTAATGGATTTGCATATATTCCTCTGGTGTGATCCCTTCTGTATAATTTAAGAGGTTGAATAGGGTCGAATTTGTTTCTCGAAGAGCAATCTCATGGACGAGAGTGTCATTTACTGTTTCAATTCCCGGTAGTGTTTCATTTACAATTGAAAAAACTTCATCAATATAATTGGGGGTAATAGCAAATCCTTCTGTAAAGTTTGTAAAATCATTAATAATTTGATAAATGGTAGCATTTGGTCCTGTTGAGAAGAGGGTTGTATTATACTTTCCATAGTAGACTGTTCGAGAGAAGTTGAACCAATATTTAGTGAAAAGATTTGCGATTTGTTCTGTTGCGTTGATTTTTTCATCAAATTTTCGGTACATTTCTTGATTTAATACGGAGATGTTTTTTGCTAGCAAGTTATGATACGCGTTTAATACTTCGTTGACTTTCTCCCAATATGAGTTGTTGTATTTATCGAAGACTGTTAAAATACTTTGAACGGTGTAAATGCTTTCATTAAATTCTTGGTAAATTCTTTCAGTTAAACTTTTGATGTACTCTAAGTTTTCTTCGGAAGTGATTAAACCACTAATCGCTTGCATAACGATTATCGTATTCCCCGTTGCATTTGAAGGGAAATATTCGTCAAAGATAGCTTTTCCTTCGTGAAACTCGAGGTCTTTTGGGAGAAAATCCATCTCATTATAATTTAAAACATCGTTTAGTCGAATGGCAGGATAGATCGCTCCACTAACAATTACCAGCCAAACAAGGAGTATTTTCTTGTATTGTTTTGCTACAAATTTCCCTAAGCGTGCAAAAAAGGGTTCTCTTTTTGCCACATTCGTGCTCCTCTTAGTATTCGCTAACTCTGAGATATTCTCCTCGATTACCAATATTAAATTTTGGTTTGAGAAATTTCCACTATTTTCTAGGAGAAAGATTTTCTTGACAAAAGCTTGCTTCGAGCAAACAACGCTTTTCTATTCTTTGCCTAATTTCTCTTTTGCAAATAAATGTGCTAAAAATAAAGGTAAAGGAAGTTTCTTCTGAAATTGTTGTGTTTGCGTAAAAAAACGAACAACATTTACAGCCGTTTTAAGGTTAATGTAGTTTCCTTGGGAAATAAAAATTGGTTTGGCTGGTGATGGAAGCGATTGAAAGGCTACGCCAAGAACTTGCTCGTGATGTATAATTTCCGAATAACCTCCTTCTTTCAAAGGGCCTTCAAAAGTACCTAGCAGTAATTTTTTTGCTACGCCAATAGTTGGCTTTTTTAACTCATAACCTATTTGGCTTGCTAACCCACAACCAAAAGGATGTAAAATACCATTCCCATCAAAAAGCAAAACATCTGGCTCTTCCTTGATTTGTTGAAAGAGTTTCTTATAGCCTGGCCCTTCTCGCTCATAAAGAAACGTTGGGACATATGGTATTTTTGGTTTAAAATAAGTGAATTGTTTTTCAACAGTTTCTAATGTTTCAATATCTACTGTTACAGCAGCGCTACAAGCAATGTTATTTTCATCATCGAATGCTGTATCAAATCCTGCTACAAGCTGTACTTCTTCTAAAGAAATCCCTTTTTGCAATTCAAGTTTCTTGGCTATTTGTAGCTGCTGTTCTCGTACCTTCAGTAAATGGTCTTTATATTTTTCAGGAATGCGCTTAGTCCAGTCATTCATATTTACTATCTAAAGCCAATTAGTAAATAGATGTTTTCTTTTAGCGAAGAGTTCTTTGTGCTAATTTCACTAATCACAACTCAACCACAAATTTTTTTAAAGTGTTATTAAAGCTCAAGTTGTAATTTACTTGCTATTTGCCGGGGTGTCCTAGCCTGGCAGGGAGACGGATTGCTAATCCGTTGTGTGTATGCACTCGCGGGTTCAAATCCCGTCCCCGGCACCACCTTTGTTTTCTTGTTCTGTTCTAATTACTATAGTAAAAAAACAGTTCTAGCGGTTCATTTTTCAGACTTGTCAATAATTTTTCATTTTTGAAAGCCTTTTTGCTTCTAAATTATTATCACCTCAAGTCTTTTATACTTCTATTATGATTTAAAAAAATACAAAAGCAAAAGAGTGTGTTTAGCTTGACTTTGGAATGCATCGAGGAACTGTCTTTTTCCCCCAGAAAATACCAGATTAATGCTGCAGAGAAGATCCTGCAAAGTTTGTTTGAAAAAAATAAACGCGCATCTGTTCTTTTGCTCCCTACAGGGATGGGGAAAACAAATGTCGCTTTAATGGTTGTGGTAGAACTTTTCAAGAAGGGGTTGCTCTCTGAAGAAGGAAAAGTTCTCTTCCTTTCGCCGGACCGGAAATTAAAGCATCAACTTCATGATGTCTGTCAATCTGACTTCTCCCCCTATGGTAGTTCTTTTCTCCTCCCAGAAGGGACAAGTTTGCCACCTTCGATCATCCAAAAGCATTTTGCACTTTCTCGCTTTATTTTTGCCACCCCTGCTCTTTTAATGAATTCTCTTTTTGCTCGTACACCGTCACAACGTCGTGTTCAGCCTGAGGATCTAAATAAAGTTGTATTTGTTGTTATAGATGAGATTTTGGATGTCACAGCTCAAACAGTAAAAGGTGGTGGCTTTCGCATGGATAAGCGTTTTGCTCCTTTGATCGATCGTTTACTTGCTAAGAATGAGATTAAATTTTTAGGATTAACTGCCTCTATCCTTCAAAAAGGAAAATTATCTTTCATAGAGCGAATGTTCGGGGGGTCGGACAATGTGGAATTTATTTATCCTAAGGGCGAAGATTTTCAAGATCATGCACCGGCTATTAAATTGAAACGCTATTATGTCTTTGATGACATGCGGAAAGAAATGGATGAGTTATTAATGGGTCTACGCTCCCAAACTGAAAAGGTATTGATGAATGGCTATCGAAGAATTTCAGGTGGACAACAGCTGGCTCCAAATAGAACTCTCCTTTTTGCCAACGAAGTGATGAATCGCTCCTATCAAGACACGAATTTCGAAAGGGGGAGTGAAGCATTTTTCAAAAACCTTATAATAAATGCTGGCGCATATCTTGACCTTATCGTTGCTCGGCAATTCCTTTTTGAGCATACTTTTGCTAAGTTTGCTAATTTCGTTCGTGAGGTTAAAAATTCTCTACTATTAAATTCTCCTGAATGGCAAGAAATCCGAGAACTTGTCGAAATGGCTTCACGAGAAGGCAAAGAAAGCAAAATCTCACCAAAAGATTTGCGGTTGATTCAAATAGTGAAAAGGCTTGTGAATGAGGAGAACAGCTCAGTAATTGTCTTTTTACGGTTTGTTGAGATGACCAAACATCTTTCCCGCCTGTTAGAACGAGAAGGCATTCCAAATATTTTCGTTCATGGGAGAATGAGTGGTGAATCTCAGAACATGCAATTAAAACGCTTTAAGAGTGGGGAAGTGAAAGTTTTGTTAGCCAGCGAGCGCCTTATTAGAAAAGGGACAGATTTACCTGAGGCTGACCGCTGTATTCATTTTGGCACTACGCTTTCAATTGAAGCACGAGAGCAAGCAATGGGACGCATTCGAAGTACTAGAACCAACCTAAAAGAAGACATTACAATTATCTATCATCAAACAGCAGAACAAGAAAAATATGCCAAACTTGTAGGACAATTCCTCGAATCTGTCAAAAGTCTCAAAACATCCGCTGGGTGGACTATCCTTGATGATGGCACAGTTGAGAGCTCAAAAGTAAGTCAACCGGATTTTGTTGTAAAGAAGGAAGATAAATCTGACGAATTATCATAACCTTGGTTAAAAGGCGGTCACTAGAAAACAAACCAGTTGCATTTTTCAGTCATTTAGTACATTAATGAAAATATTCTTAAAAGTTGCACAAAAACATTTTCTTGTTGCTGGGCGGATGATCTAGCCTGGTTATGATGCTGCGTTCACGTCGCGGATCTTGCTTGAAAAGTATTCAGCAACCGCAAATCGCCGGTTCGAATCCGGCTCCGCCCACCAAAGTCTTTTTAGTATCTCTCATTGATTAAAGGTTGTTTATGAAATAATTTCTCGTGAAAAGAAGAATAAAAAGCGAGAAAAGGATTGAAAAGCAATTTGGATGCTATGTAATAAATTCATCCTTTACTTTCACGATTCTTTAAGCGTAATCTCGTGGAACCACATTTTCTACATTTCTTTGCTCGTAAGGCATTTCGTGCATAACATTTTCTACAAATTTGGACATCAAGTAGTTTTCTTCGAGCAATTTCTCGTTTCTCAGGGTCAGCAATGGGCATTTCTGTTTTCTCCAATTTTTAGAATGGGTTTCAAGACATTTCTTTTGTATTTAAGTGTTTTTCGCTAGAAATGATTTTTAAAAGTATGCTTGTGTTTTTTGTTAGAGGGTCGTGCACTATTCAGATGTTTTTGTTCTTTTACTTTCTTGTTCTTTTTGTTTTTTTGTTTCTGTTGTTTTTTTCTCAGTTGTGCTTTTTTGGGTCTTTGTTTTACTGGTTGAAGGTGACGTTTTTTTAGTTGTACTTTTTCGTGTCGTTGTTTTCTTGGTGCTTTTTGCCTTCTCTTTTGTCGCCGTACTTTTTTGCTGTTCTTTCTTAGTTCCATTTATTACCTCATCTAAAGAAGTGATGAATGTTTTTCCATTGTTCATGGTAATGGCTGCATTGATTTTCTTCTGCACTATTAAGCGGTAAATTATTTGTTCAGCTTCTTCAGATGTAATAATTTTATTATTTAATAAAATGTCGATTGGGATATTCTTAATCCCTTCCAGTGCTTTATTGATCTTTATCTCATAGAAGCGTTCTATAACTGTTGTTGGGATTTCAATTTTTGTATCCACAACTTCAATTAACTGTTTTAATGACCCTTCTTTGTAGGCACTGATCATCTTCTGAATTACTTCAACGAAAATCGGTCCGAGTTTTTTAAATATAGAACTATTTACGAGTTTTTCAGCTTCTTCAAAAGTGAACGATTCAATAATTGCAAGTCCAATAAGCGTGGCGTTATAATCTTCGAGTTCTTCTGCACACCGGCTTGCAAGTTTCCCTCCTTTAGCAATGAATTTTAACCTGACCTTAATGGCGATTCGTGCCAGTTGGAAGTTTCCGGAGACCACTTTTAAGGTGGCGTCATGAATGACTTTTGCTGGGACTTCTGGGACTCTTTTTCCGACCATTACTTCTTCAAAAAATTGCTCTAGTCCTTCAGATGCAATTTCTGGCTTTTTCATTGCAATATTATATAAAATCTTGATTAGATGTTCTCGAATAGCTTCGATGGGTTCATCATAGATGTTTTCAAATATCTCGAGAAAATAACCACTAAATAATTGTGGCTGTTTTTCAGCCAACACTTGCAATTCTTGTGCGACTGCTAACCGAACTTCTTGGTGCTGTTCATCACTAAGCTGCATCATTTTTGGTAATAAGCTTAGCCCCAATTCTGGAGATAGTTCTGCTAAACTTGTTAGTGCTTTTATCGTCTCGATTTTCTCTTCTGGTGTGCCATTTGATAGCAAGTTGAAAAGTTTGTCCAATTTTTTAATTGATTCTTCTAATCCTTCCATCAGCTGGTTTACCAATGGTAAGGTGAATTTTTCGCCTTTCTCTTCCTCCTTTGGTTGTGTGGTTACTTCTAGTTCCTTTGTTTCCTCGGTTTCTTCCTCTGTCTCATGGAGCCCTTCTAATGCTTTTGACAATTGTTCTGTTGGGTCAGCTTGTGGCGTTTCTACTTTTGTTTCTGTTTCATTGACCGATACTTCTAATGGGTGATCTTCACTCGAGTCTTTAATTTCCAGTTCTTTTATCTTTTCTTTCTCTACTTCTTCTGTGGCACTTTTAATGACTATCTCTTCCTTCGGTTTAGACTGTTCTTTCTTGTCTGCCTTAATTGTTGTTTCACCTTTCAATTCCGCAGCGGAATGAGCAATTTTGATATTTAGGGGTGTTCGTAATTCGATAACGTCTGTGATTTTTCCAATAGCACTATAGGGAATTGTTTTTACCGGGACAACTGTTTTGCCATTAATCTCAACTTCAAAAACCAGCCCGATTTGCCCCTTTTCGTCAATTTCAACAGCCTTACACTTCCCCACCGTAGCGCCTGTCGAATCTATTATCATCTTGCCTTCTAAATCCGACTCTCCATTCAAGGAAGCAGATGACTTTTCAGTTACCTTCTTTTCAGCCATTCCACATTTCTCTATTTAACCGTTTGGATTGTTCAACTCTATCCTTTTTGTAAGCTTTAGTTTTAACATTTGATTTATTAGCATTATGTTGTGGTAGTATTAGCCTTTCGTTTAGCTTTAAAGCTTATTTATTAATTAATTGTTTTATTTTTTAACTTTTGGTTTCCTAAATTTTTTGCTTTATGTATTCACTTTTTATTTGTTCTTTCTAAAAAAGAACGTTAAAATAATAATAAATAAGTGTTTGTTATTCTTATTGATATACTGAAAATTGAAAGGATGGTAACAAAAATGGTAAAATATTGTCCAAGATGTGGTGCACGTGCATTGCCAGGTGCAAAATTTTGTCGGTCTTGCGGGTTCAAGTTAATAAAAGACAGCCAGACTAGTACAAAACATGATGCTGAAAGGGTTCGTGATTATGAAGCAGTAGAAGAATATGCTCCAGAACTAGCGCCCGTGAAAGTAGAACTAACAAAAGAAGAAGAAGATTCGTTGTTGAAATTGGCTGAAATTATCCCTCTCCAAAAGAAAATTGAGGAATTAAAGAAAGAAAAAGACAACCTGGAAATAAGATTCCGGGTTGAGGAAGCCATTTCGGAAAAAGAATATAATAGTGAGCTTAAAAGAATAAATAACTCCATCGCAGATCTCGAGAAAGATATTAATGAGAAACGAAAAGTAATGTCGTCTCTTGAGCTCTTAAATCTAGTGCAGGAAGTAGTGGAAATGCGCGAACGCCAAGAAAAGCTCGAGGAAATCTTCAAAGAAGGACGTATCCAAGAATCCACTTATGACCGCTTAAAGAAAGAATACAAAGAAAAAGAACGAGCGACAAAAGCAAAAGTTGATGATGAAGAAGCTCGGCTAAAACAATATCGCCGTAACTTGATTGATCAAAAAGAAGAGATCTCCTCACAAAAAGAAGAATACTTTGCAAGATATTCTGTTGGTGAATTCACTGAGAAAGAATATCGTGCAAAAATAAAAGAACTCGAGTCGCGAAATATTGATGGTTTAATTGCTGCAGTTGATGAAATCATCGCAAGAATGTCGAAGGTTTAATACCTTTTTTCTTTTTTTTTAAAAAAAATTAAAATGTTATAGCAAAGACTTTATTTTCAATTCCTCCTTTTTGGTTACTAAACTTGCTGAAGGAAAGTCGCCTGTCTTATGACTGTTAAAAAACCAAAACTAACGCTTGAAGAAATTAAAGCATTATCTGATGAAATTCTGGCTTTAAAAGAAGAAAAGAATGCTGTTCTTCTAGCACATTATTATCAAATAATGCCAATTCAAGGCATAGCTGATAGAGTCGGTGATTCACTTGGGTTGGCAAAAGCAGCAAAGGAGATTAAAAAGGCTGATCTTATTGTCTTTGCTGGCGTTTATTTTATGGCTGAAACTGCTAAACTTTTAAATCCAGAAACAAAAGTATTGATCCCAAATGTAAAAGCCAGTTGTCCACTTGCAGATCAGTGTAATCCAGAGCTAATAGATTCTGCCAGAGAAAAATATCCAGATGCTCCTGTGGTTGTTTATGTTAATACTACTGCTGAAACAAAAGCACATGCAGACCTTACATGTACAAGCAGTAATGCTGCCAAAATTGTTGAGCGATTGGACGTTCCTGAAGTCATTTTTGGCCCAGATAGGAATTTAGGTTTTTATGTTCAAAAACAGCTACCTGAAGTTAAATTGCATTTTGTCCCTCCAAATGGTCATTGTTATGTTCACAAACGTTTTGATTTAGAAACAATCCTCGCGATAAAAAAGGAACACCCGGGAGCAATTCTCATCGCGCATCCTGAATGTAATCCGGATATTCAAGAACATGCAGATTTTGTTGGTTCAACAGCGAAAATGTTACGCTTTGCAGAAGAAGCCACAGAAAAAGAAATTATTGTTGCAACGGAAAAAGGGTTGGTTGATCGGCTAAGTGAGTTATACTCTGACAAACAGTTCTATTTGGCAAAAAACACCGCTATTTGTCGAAACATGAAACGAATAACACTAGAGAATTTGAGAGATGCATTATTATATGAGCAATATGAAGTTACTATACCAGAGGCAGTTCAGATTAATGCAAAAAAGGCCATTCTAAGGATGTTGGAGTTATCATGAGGAAAATTTTGCCCTTGCCACAAGTGCTTGTTCGAGAGATGTTGTTTAATTTTATGATTGAAGATGAAGGTTACGGTGACATCACGTCAGAAATTCTGTTCCCAGAAGAGAAACAGGCTGAAGCTAGGATTTTCACACGAGAAGCATGCATTCTTTCGGGTGCGGTGCTTCTGCCAGAAATTTTTGAGCCCGGGGGGTGTAATGTAACTCTCAAAGCAAAAGATGGTGAGCAATTAAAAAAGAATCAAGATATTGCCATTATTTATGGACCAATGAAGAAAATACTCCTGCGAGAACGAGTGGCTCTAAACCTCCTTTCCCGTATGTCTGGAATTGCTACCAAAACTTGGTCGTTTGTTCAAATGGTCCCGGAGGATTCACATACCGTTATTGCTGCCACAAGGAAAACAACCCCCGGACTACGACTTTTAGAAAAATATGCTGTGGCTTGTGGAGGCGGAGATACCCATCGATTGCGTTTAGATGATATGGTTCTAATTAAAGATAATCATCGAGTGTTATTCAAATCTATTAGCGAAGCCATTAAAGTTCTCAAAGAAAATTTGAGTTTTTCGAAGAAAATTGAGGTCGAAGTGGAGGATATACCAAGTGCAATAGAAGCTGCAAAAGCTGGGGCTGACATAATAATGCTAGATAATATGAAACCAAAAGAAGTGATAGCTGCATTAAAAGCCTTAGAAAAAGAGGGACTCCGAAAAAATGTTCTCATAGAACTAAGTGGTGGTATTACTCGAGAAAATCTCAGGGAATATGCAAATCTCGGCGCAGACATTATTTCCTCTGGAGCATTGACCCATTCCTTCAAGTCCATTGATCTTTCCTTAGACATCATTAAATAGAGAGAAAAAAAAGAGGAAAACTTATTTGGTGGCTTCAATAATTTGTTCCTTTCTTTTTGTAATTTGAAATTTCTCAATTTCTCTTCTCTTCACTAATCCTAAGAACTCCGCTTCTGCAGCAATTTTTTCAACAGTTGCATGGTCTAATTTTTCAGTTAAATGAAGCGCTTCGCTTTCAATAATTTGTTCATGAACATTATTAAACATGGATTTTGTAAATTCAAGATCATCTGGGTCTATTAAAGTATCTTTTCGTAAACGAACAATCACTAAAGGCAAATCAGGATTTTTTACGGAAGTAACTGTTCCTAATTTTTTCAAAGTTTTATTATATTGGGCATGAATTTTTTGTGCTCCATCTTTTGCGAGAAATCCCCACATCTCTCGATAAGTATCAAAAGTTTTTCTCCCCCACACAAAGAGCATAATTGGAAAGGCCAATGTGATCAAAATAGCAATCCACCATAAACGGAACCAATGACCACCCATCAGAAATTCCATCCCCCTATCACTTCGTACCTTTCTTGCACTTCCGACTAATACTAATCCCTTCATATTTGGTATATTTTCTCGGCTACAAATTTCCAGCCAAATGGAACCACCCAAGCTATGTCCAATACCAACAAATGGTTCTTTTGGCAATTTGCTTTTCAAATAATTTATATGTGCGTCTAAATCTGTGCAGGATTTATCCCAAATAACAATGATGCAATTTTCTTTCCCGAATTTTGCTTCATAATCTGGATAGGAGCGTCCTGCACCCCCTAAACCCGTTGCCAGTATAACCTTACTTTCAATACCTTTTAAAGGCTCATGCTCGTAAGCGGAATTCTGCATTTTTTATCTTTCTCCGAATAGCTGTAATATTTTCAATTGATGGTATATTTTATAGTTGGAAATTTGACTTCTCAGTCCTTTTTTATATATTTGCTTTCTATTTTTGAACTTTTTTTATTTATTTAATTCTCGAGAATCTTTTAGCTGTTTTTTTTTCGTTTAAAAACAAGCTTTTAAAATAGATAACTTTACTGCATTTACAAATAATAGTAATTATTTAATGAAGGGACAATAAAACAATGGAATACGCACCAATTGTTGAAAAGGTTGCTTTTAATTTAATGAAATATGCAGCAACTGTTTTGCCTGATAGCGCCGTTAAGGCGTTGAAAGACGCGTACAAGTACGAGTCAAATTCCGTGGCGAAGAGTCAATTAGAAGCCATCATTAAGAACTTCGAAACCGGCGCAAAGTTTTGCATTCCAATGTGTCAAGATACCGGGATACATATTTATTATGTCGAAGTTGGCGCCGATTGCCCGATTGATGACCTTGGGAAAATCAAAGACGCACTTATTAATGCTTCTCGACGTGCCACCAAAGAAGTTCCAATGCGACCAAATGCTGTCGACCCCTTTGGGAGCAACTCCGGCGACAACACGGGCCGGTTTATCCCTTGGATCAATTGGGAAGTAGTGCCTGGGGATAAATTGAAAATTGTTGCTTTCCCAAAAGGTGGAGGAAGTGAGAACATGAGCACTGTGAAAATGCTCAAACCTGGCGTGGGCATCAAAGGAGTGATGAAAGAAGTCCTCGATTGGATGATCCATGCAGCTGGCCAACCTTGCCCACCAACTGTTGTAGGTGTTGCAATTGGTGGTGGGGCAGACATCGCAATAAAATTAGCTAAAAAGCAGTTGATGCGCCCTGTTGGTCAACCCCATCCTGATAAAAATATTGCTGAAATCGAGAGAAAATTAAAGGAAGCGATAAATACCACCGGGATTGGGCCAATGGGTTTGGGAGGAAATACCACTTGTTTGGCAGTCCATATGGATTATGCTTATAGACATCCTGCCTCTCTTCCGTTGGGAATTGCAGTCCAATGCTGGGCTGCACGACAATCAGGAGCAGAGATTGCGCCTGATGGCAAAGTTACTTATTTACATCACAATATTAAGGAGTAAGGAAGGAAAATGGCTATAGTAAAATTACAAACCCCTATTTCAGAAGAAGATGTTCGTAAAGTGAAAGTCGGTGATATTATCTATATCTCCGGAACCGTCTATCTCTCACGAGACGAAGCCCACCTTCGAGCTTTGGAATATGCAAAGGAAGGTAAAAAGCTACCATTGGATTTTGAGGGGTTGGCATTGTTCCATTGTGGCCCCATAGTTAAACAAGATGAAAAGGGCGAATGGCATGTAGTTGCAGCAGGACCAACAACATCTTCACGAATGGAAATTTTCGAAGATAAATATATTGAACAATTCAAAGTTCGGGTGGTCATTGGTAAAGGCGGAATGTTTGAACGAACTACCGCAGCAATGAAAAAGGTTGGTGCAGTCTATGGTGCTTTCACCGGAGGTGCAGCTGTTCTTGCAGCAAAAGCCGTTAAGAAAGTTAAAGGTGTTGAATGGTTAGACTTAGGAACCCCTGAAGCTCTCTGGATATTTGAAGTTGAAGAATTTGGTCCATTGACGGTTGCTATTGATACTCATGGGAACAATCTTTTCAAAGAAGTTTCTCAGAAAGTTGAAAGCAATCGCAAAAAAGCTTATGAAATTATTGGGGTATCAGAATAACTGCCATAATGGCTTTTATTCTTTTTCCTCTTTTTTTCTCAATTCTTTTGTAAATTGGATCCACTGATAACCAAATCTTGTTCTTGTTTTTCCTTCCTTAAAGCCGACTTTCTTTGCAAGTTTAATCATTGGGAGGTTATCAATCCTAGTCCAGAGCGTAGCACGTAAATAGCCGAGTTTTTCTCCTCTATTACAAACAAAGTGTAATAATTCTTTTCCAATACCTTTCTTTTGAAAGGGTTTTGCCACAGTTATTCCAATATCAAATTCGCCCTTTTGTATCTCTTCGTCTTCCTCCCAATCACCATATAATGTAACCAACCCAACAATATTATTCTGGTTTCTTTTATACCGGTGCCAAAACCGTAACTTCCATTTTAAGCGGTTTAATTCTCTTTCAATTTCATGTTGAGGAAGCGTGGCTACATACACTTCCCAAACCCCAAGCTCAATTGAATTAATCCAATCTTCCACCAATTCCTCAGTTTCACTGAACATTCCAACAAGCTCTTTATCTACTTCACTTATAATGTCGTAAAGCCCTTGCCAATCGGTTTTAGATAAGAGCCTAATTTCGACCATTTTCCCATCTATCCTTCTTGTTTTCTTTTAGGTTAATAGGAATTTCTCTAGTGCTATTTTCTTACTTCCCTAAACCTTTTTGAGTTCAAAATTAAAATAGAGTCATTATGGCTTTGGCGTCAATCTCGATTCTTGTCCTGGCAATTGTGTTGCAATTGATTGCCGCTTCGGTTAATTTCATAGGCATGACCATCCAAAAAAAAGCCGCTACAGAACTTCCTTTAATCGTAAAAGAAGCAGGCATTTTGGCTTCCTTAAAAAACATGATAACAAATAAAGCATGGATCTTTGGTTTTCTTCTTAATAGTTCCAGCACCTTATTCGCCGCCGGGGCTTTTGCCCTCGCCTCAATTACAGTATTACAACCTTTGTATGGTTTTGGTCTCATTGTTCTTGTTATTTTCATTCATTTTTATCTTAAAGAGAAAATTAATCGATTGGATATTGTCGGTGTTTTTTTTGGCATAGTCGGAATAGTTGTTATTGGTATTACTGCAAAACCTTTGGAGCAAATAAGTTATCTTACTTTAATTACCTTATTTACAAGTCGAAATGGCATTATCTTTTTCTCCGTTTTCCTCTCAATTGCCCTTCTTAGTTACCTTGTCAGCGAAAAAACGAAAAAAACGATTTCTTTGGTTTTTTTGGTAATTTCATCAGCCATATGGACTGCAACCCAAAATCTCTTCACAAAAGCAGTGGCAACGGCGATTCGCGATGTGGGATTTATTGAAGCTTTTTTTGGTGAAAGGTGGCTTTTTACTTGGACATTTGTCCTTCTTTATTTCTTTGTAAGTGTCATTGGGATTATCTTATTGAACATTTCCTATCAAAAAGGACAAGGAGTAATTATTTTACCAATTTGGGCCGCAATACAAGTTATTATCCCCGTTCTAGCTGGTATTATTATCTTCCAAGAATGGGCACCAACAAGTGGTTATTCAATATTAGATATCATTTTACAATCCATCGGAATTGTGATAATGCTTGTATCAATAATCACATTATCAATAAATAACGGCTGGAAGGAAAAGTTTGCAGAAATTATTAAGGCTGAAGCATCTGCAGAAAGCCATGATTGATTCTTCCATTTTCCGTAATAATTAATCTTATAATAGTATTTCATTTCAATAAAGAAGGATTTAAAAAAAGCCTTCTAGGAAATACACAAAGAAGAATTCAAAAAAGGAACAAAGAATGATGATTTACCAAGCAACAAGATGGCTCTCAAGTGAAGGCGTTTACCTCTTTCAAGTACCTGAAGTAGGGGGTATTTTAAACGAAGATACCATTATGCTTCTTACCAGTAGTTTATATGCTATTTCTACGTTCTTTGATCAAGAGCATATCAAATTTAACAATGAGAAATTGTCTATCGTTAGAATAAATTTTCATCCTCCCATAACTTCCGAAGAACCGGTTGAAAATGTTCCTGATTATGTCATTCATTGTTCATCTTATCGCGGTTTAAGCTTACAAAGTGTCTTTTATTCTCATATGATTACGAATCAAATGAGTGAGTTTGAAAAAGCTTTCCTGGATTCTATTGTCGAAAATATTTACAATCGATTACAAGCTAGTGGCCGGGATATTTCAGACATTCCCTATCTTCAGAACTTTTCGCTGATCAAAGATGTAGCTACGATGTTAGAAGAAGTTGACACGAAATTCCAGTCGTTAGTTGCCAGTTGGTCGTTAACTCAAGCCTCAAACGATTTTGGTTCGAAATTTGAGTTTACAAATGTACTTTATAATGGTAAGATTCGAATTGAGGAGCTATTTTATGATTTGGGTGAGAGAGCTATTGAATCCTTTAACCAGCTGTTGATGAGCAAAGAGGAGAAGATAACTCTCTATAAAATAGCTAAAAGTCTTGTAAGTTTATCCGGACTAATGTATGAAAATCTCCTATCACCAGAACAAGACCCCATGGCTATCAGTTATTCAGAGATTGTCCTAGAAACTGCCGAGACAAAAATGCTCTACAGGTTAGATGTCAGGTCTTATACAATCGAAGAAGAAGCTTTTTGTGACATTACTATAATGTCAAATTAGCTAATGGACTTTTTCTGCCTGATCCAATCATAAATATACAATTGTGCCAGTCCTGCCCATTTCCCATAGTGCTCGACCAATTTCGTTCGACAAACATCCAAAGAAACTTCTTTTCCTTTGAAGAAAATGGCAGAAACCCCTCGCTGGATCCAGATGTCTATTGGAGGGGCATCGATTTTTCCCAAGCCATATAAAAGAAACATATCTGCAACTTTTGGACCAATACCTTTTATTTTAAGGAGAATCTTCCTGGCTTTATCTGTTGACAAAGTGCGCAATTTATCAAGTCTAATTTGATATGTGGCAATTTCTTCGATTGCTTTAAGCACATATTCCTCTCGATACCCCAATTTTGCTTCTTTAATACGATATTTCAATCGAAAGAGGTTTTGTGGTGATGGAAAAGAATAAACCATAAAATGTTCCATAGGGAATTTTTCGCCGGCTAACTCCTTTAACTTTCTTACTTGTCCTACCCATTTCCAAACAGAACTGTTTTGTGTTAAAATAGAGGAAATTAAACTTTCAAATAAGTCATATGCTCGAGTTAATTTCAAGCCTGTGCAAAACTGGAAAGCCGGCGCGATGGGGTCATCTTTAAAGGTTGCATAAAATTCTCGTAAATTGAACTGCAAGCCCAATGTTAGTCTGATTTTCTTCTTTGCTTCTTTTATCTGGGCTTCTGTCAGCTCTTCCATAGGAGAAACCATTTCGCCGTGCAATTTCGCTCCTTTTTGATAAAATCTTGTGATGACTTTTTTTCCTTTTGACTCTAAATCGAGGACCAAATAATACCTTCCGAGTTTGTCGCTTTGTGGCGTTGGAAAAGAGCTTTGACCAGATTCAATTGTCCGTTTTAAATCAAAGGGACCATTTGTTGACATGCTAAAAGGGATCCATTCATTTAGTAACATTCCTGCTTACCTTCTAGCAAAGAACGTCTTACAAGTCAAAAAATACTTTTGTATTATTTCAATATCATTAGCAGCTAGCTCTAACGGGTTGAAATGATATTCCTAATTTTCTCTTCATAATTGAAAAATGCTTCCTGAATTCTACTGAGAAAGACGCCACTTTCTTTGAACTTTTCTGTTGAATAGTCTCGCGCACTAACAGCAAAGGCCATCATTCTGGTTGCGGTATACACTTCATAGAAGAAAATCCGGTTGCCAATTTCTGGTAATTTTACTTTAGTAATGTATTGATTATAGAAATTATGTCTTTGGTGGTCTAATTCAGGATAAAGTGAAAAAAAGAATAGTGCCCATCCCGCATCTAAAGCGGGGTCGCCCAATCGTGAATATTCCCAATCTATCAAGCCGGTTATCTTTGGTCCTTGTACCATGATGTTCCGTGGTTGGGGGTCTCCATGTAAGAGCGAAAAACGATCAAGTTTCAATTGCTTTTTGAACGAGAAAAACCATTTCCCAAGAGGTTCAACATAATAACCTGCTTTTCTAAGAAACTCTAACGATCTTGTAATGTCATTCAGAATATATTTATCATATGGAATTTCTTCTTTAATAATCCCCTTGGGGGTTTCAACACCAAAATTTTTGAATCGAAAATTATGTAAATTAACAAGGTACTGTGCAAAACCCGAAATGAATTTCTCAAAATCGAGTTTGGAATACTTTTTAATTGCCTTTTCCAAAGTGTCGCCTGGGATCCGTTCAATGATAGAAAAGGGATAGCCGAGAATCTGAGGGTTCATTTCGAGAACATACGGTTTTGGTACAGGGATTGGTGCTCCCTGCAATCTTCCAAGCTTTCTAAATTCACGTTGAGGTTTTAAGGGGTCGTGTTTTTCAGGATAAATGCGCAAGACAACACTCTTTCTAATCTCGTTTCCATCAAGGTCAAACATCAAATCCAGAAAGTAGACTTTATTTGACATGCCTGATTGAATTCGTTCTGGCGTTTTAATTTGGAGGAGTTTGCTATTTTTTGGGATTAATAGCCATAATTTACCTGTTTCTAAAAGATATGTCTTCAATCGTTTCTGAAGTGTTTCAACAGGTAATAACGGCTTCATTTTTTTTACCCACTTTAATTATTCTTTGTGTATTTTAAATAAATTGATTCAAATTCCTATCATTTTACTAAAACAATTATTTTAAGACTTTTCTATACCTTATTTTCTTTTTTTTCGAGGTTCTCGGCTAAGGAAAAGATCGTCCTACAAACGACCATCGCAGTGAAGTCATTATAATCTCGGAGGGGATTTAGCTCTACGATTTCAAAACAGCTGATGCTATTTGCAAGTTTTTGAAGGATGAAAGATAACTCTCTTGGTGTTAATCCCGCTGGTTCAGGGACACTTACACCAGGTGCATAACTAGGGTCAAGAACATCCAAATCTAATGAAACATAGAGGGGAACCTTTTCTGCTAACATTTTTTTTAGAAAATCATTAACAGTCTTTTTGTTTTCAAAATCTTGTGATTGAAGTAGGTGCATAGTATGTTTTTTCAAAAACTCAACTTCTTCTATTCCAAGGTTGTACCCCCTGCTGCCAATAAAATAGACATCTTCAGGCCTGATGTGTTCAAGTTCTAAAATGCGTCTTAAGACTGTTGCGCGTGTCTTTTTTTGCCCAGGTGGATATTTATCCATTAAATCAAGGTGGGCATCTATCCAAACAATTTTCTTTTTATCTGGATGTTTTTCTAAAAACCCTTGTGCCGTACCTAAAGCAATAGAGTGGTCTCCACCCAGAATAAGAGGGATGGCTTTTTTATCGAGGATTTGTTTGACACGGTTTTTCACACTTTCAACAATCTGCTCATATGTTTTATCTTTCGTATCAATATCACCGAAATCGAGAAAATTTCTAGTGTGAATGTTTTCTTGCCTTAACCCTTGGCCAGAAAATAAATTTGAAACTGTCCGTATTTGTTGGGGAGCAGAGCTGCAACCAGTGGGGTAAAAAGGAATGTTGTCTTCGAATGGCACTCCAAAAAGAATGGCATCTACGTCTACAGCGCTTTCAATTTCTGACACTGCGAACGTTCCGAGAAAAGGTTCGTCCATTTAAAAGCCTCATTCATTAAGTGTAACTAAAAACTAGCCCGCCCTTCTTTAATCTTGCTTTTAGATTTTAAAAATGACAGTTACACCTAAAAATCCTTTTATCCTTTTCCAATCGAAATACCTTTTAATTCCCTTGAAGGTAATGGGTACATAAAGAATCAACATTGAACTATTAACACTTTCCTCTGAAAGTTTAATTCCCTTAGAAATAGCTGCGGGAAAAGTCCTGAAGTGATTTTTATGGTGAAACAAGAAAAAAAACAACAAACTCAAGCTTTAAACTTACATGATTTAACTGGTCTAATTCGCGCGAGTAATATTTTCTTGACGCAAGCAAACCGAACTAGAAAGGTAATGTTAAATCAAGCGGATAAATTAATTGCTTTTTATAATTTGATGCTTGAAACAAAGAAAAAACACAAAGTTGTTCATGTAACCGGAATGGGCCGAAGTGGGCGTGCAGTTGAATTTTTTGCTGAGATGTTAAAAGATCTTGGTTTTCATGTTTCCATTATCGGCCGGACACTTGCTTTACCGGTAACAGTAGATGATGTGGTTGTCGCTTTTTCTGGTTCAGGCAAAACATCCACTACCATTGCTAATGTGGGCGTTTGTGTTGATGGCGGAGCAACAATTGTCGCTCTCACCCAGAATGAAAAATCTCGATTAGGACGTCTTGCAGACATTTGTTTGTTAGTACCAAAATCAAAGAAATTAATAGAAGAGCCTGTTGCTATAGAAACAGACAAAGAATATGTTTTGGCCTTAAGTCAGATCCCTGAAGAAATGCGTAGCTCTCTCTCTCCAATGGGCACCCTTTTTGAATTATCTGCATTGCTAATCTCTATTAGTTTAATTGGGATGCTTCGTGGAGAAAAGGAGCCGGTTCGTTCATTCCAAAGTACATTAGATACTGTTATTAGTAATGCTGAAAAAGCAGTTCAAGAAATAGTAAAAAACAAAAAAACCCAGGAAAACATCATTAAGGTTCTCGAGGTATTTGTGAATTTAAGTCCGTTATCAACTAAGAAAGTTTTTTGGGTTGGTGCAGGTTTAAGTGGCATTATAGCTTCGATGCATGCAATGCGGTTTCAGCATTTAGGTTTTAACATCCATTTACAAGATGATTGGCGTTTTCGTAAAAGAAACGATATTTTAGTTGCCATAAGTGGGAGTGGTAGTACGCCGTTTACCAATGGTTTTGTTTCCGAAGCGAAAAAGAAGAGGATTTTTACTATTGGTTTTACTTCGAATGTCAAGTCCGAGTTTGCTTCAAAAATTGATGTCTTAATTAAAGTCCCGGGGCGACTTGACCCTGAAAGTTGGTACAACCGTCTCTCAGAGGACAAACCCTTTATCGAAACGCAATTTGAATTTGCTGTTGCGATAGTTATTGAAAGCATTATTGCTCAACTTGCAATTCATAAAGGAATAACAGAAACTGAAATGAAGGGCCGACATGCCAATATTGAATAAAGTGGGCACTACACAAATACTTATGAATAACTACCAAAAGTATGAAGATTGATGGTGGTATGAAATGGGCGATCCAGAATTAGATAGTTTGCGTGAAAAACGTCGACGAGAGCTCTTAGCCCAATCTCTCAAGAAAGATCTGGCGCAAAAAAAACGAGAGGAGGAGCTAGCGAAAGCAAAAGAGCGACAAATACGTGCTACTCGTATTGTTAATAGTGTGTTAGAACCAGATGCAATAGTCTATATGAATTGGCTTTCAAAAAACAATCCTGCAATTGCTCAAACAATTAAAGATACGATTATTATGCTCATGTATAAGAATATGATCGAGCGCAAGTTAACTAAAATTGACTTGATGCGAATAGAACGGGAATTAACAGGCAAGGAACCGGTTATAAAAGTGAAACGTCGTGGACGAGAGGAAACCGATCTAGATGACACCTTGAAAAAAGGATCAAAATAAAAAAGGCGGGGGTCACCTTAACTTTCGGGTGAAAAAATTATCCTTTCTATTTCTTTCATTATTCCCTTGATTGTGGGAGTTGCAGCTCCAACTCCGTCAGCATTCTCCTCAAAAAGGAATAGCCCAACAAATGCCAACAGTCTTTTCTGAACCTTGTCCCGGATGGCCTCAAGCCAAATAAGATGGGGAGAAGCAGTAATCCAGCCATATTCATTCTTGTTTTCTAAGAGTAAACTAATTTTCCAAAATGTTTCACTGAACGTTTCATTTATTTTTGCTAGGTTTGTTTTTGCGTCGTTATCTTTGTAAAAGCTAAAAACACCCAGCCCTTTGCGATTAAATAATGCAAAACCAACGCATCCCGGGAAAACGGTCGTAAATTCTGTTAAAACTTCTCTAATGCGTTCTTTTTGGCTTTTGTCTATTATTGGTTCTTCTGCTGGAAGTTTAATTGTTTCTTGAATTTTCTCCACAGTTTCACCGATGATCGATTGTAACTCACTCTCTTTTTCTACGCGAGATAATTTTCCCAAATAATGAGAGATTTCTCTATCAATTTCCTCGAGAAAGTCATCCCCCACTGAAACTTTCGCTTTCTCCTTTCGCACCAATAATTCCATGGCAAATAATACAATATCCCCTGCACTTGCAAGGCTTATGTTTAATGTTTTAGCGAGGATCGCAGGATTGGCATCCGCTATTTCTTGTATGGTTCGAAATCCCATATTTGTTAGTATGTCAGAAATTCCTTCCGATGGTTCACCATTGAATTTAAGCTGAACATTTCGCATCTGACTTTTTAATGCGGCGACAAAGATTTTTTCAGCTGTAGCAAGGCTTGCCCCTGTAATGCTCTGAATTGTTGGTGGAAGAATTTTCACTAATTCAGGGACAGTCTTATACCCCGCGGCTTTTAATTTTTGAGTATAAAGTTTTTTTAGTGCCGCCTCTTTTTGTTTGTTCATTCAATTATCACCATATCAATGATATTATTCATCATTCAATTATTTTTACTATTGGTTATCCCTGCTTTCCAGAGGTAAATTTACTTGCTAAAACCTCTCTTTGGCTCAATAATTAAGCTTATCGTAAAATTTATCCATAATATTAAAGAAAAAGTGCTTAACAATTTACAAACTAAAAGCAAGTCATTAAATAATTGATAAACGCTTATTATCATATATAAGGGACGAGTCTATGGACATCTATACTGATGCTTATCGAAATGGAAGTGCCTTTCCGGCAGTAGAAATCAACATTCGCCCCAGTTTATTATATACTGAAGAATACTCCTACCTAACACGCGATGAGCTGGAAGTATTGTTCCTCTTAGCAACTACTGAGATGTTAGCAGAAGGCCTTACTTTATTTTCTTTTTCAGGGATTAAACGACAACTTGGTAAGCATCAGCAAAAAATAACTAAAGCCGTTAATCGATTGTTAACAAAAGAATTGCTATATAAAAACAATAATCATTATTCTCTTTCGCAAAAAGGGTTGGCGATTCTCTCAGAAATAGTAAAGGTTCAAAATGCTATTGACCTTCACCAAAGTTCAACGGAATTTTTACAGCAAATCGTTGTTTTCGATTCTAACATTCCTCTCGATGACTTTTCATCCTTTTTAGTGGGAAAATGGTTTGGCGCTTTTCGTTACTTATCTCATACTGAGGGGAAAAATTTCATCATTCGTTGGCAGCTAGTGGACAGCCGTTCAATTGCTTCCTTAGAAATCTACAAAAATGAATTGATCTTGACGATCATTCCGGAGAAAAATGACAAACAAAAATTGCCGTATGAGCAAGCCCTAGACTCTCTTTCGCAATATATCACTACTTTTCTGAAATCGTTAGGAGTCACCCCAACGACGGAATACCAGGGATGGAGAAAAAGTTCCGTCTCTAAAATTGAATATCAACAAAAATTACTTTCGTGGTTGAATTCAGCAAAAAGTTTTCTTTCAGAAAACTAGTTGGCAGTTCTTCGAGAACTTCCTCACCTCTGGTTGTTTTTCTTCTTCTTGAAACGACCTCAGAAAGAGAAAGTTAGTCATTTTATATATTAAGGGGGAACTGTTGTATTAGAAAATGAATCGAGGTTGAAAGAATGCAACCAATGAATAATATCGAAAGTCAATTAACAAAAGGCACCACAACTGTAGCTGTGAAATGCAAAGATTGTGCGATTCTAGTTGCAGACATGCGTGCTAGTATGGGTACTTTGGTTGCTTCCGACCACGCTAAAAAGGTTCACCAACTAAATGATTTCTCTGCGATAACAATTGCTGGTCTGGTTTCAGACGCTCAATATATTATTGATATTATGCAAGCTCAAATTCGTTTGTTTGAGCTTGACCGTAAACGACGACCAAAGATCTCTATGATTGCGAATTTAGTAAAGAACATGCTTTATGGCCAGTATCGTGCATATTTCCCCTATTATGTTCAATTAATAGTAGGAGGATATGACCAAAACGGACCACACATCTTCTCCTTCGACATGGCAGGTTCCTTGTCAGAGGATGACTGGTTTGCAACTGGCTCTGGCTCCCCGGTGGCTTTTGGCGTTCTGGAAGCAATGTATGAAAAAGACATGAGCGAAAAAGAAGGGCTGAGATTAGCCTTGCAAGCTTTGAAAGCTGCAATTAAACGTGATACTGCAACAGGTGACGGAATTCGTGCAGTCGTTATCGACAAGAAAGGGTTCCGGGAATTAACAAAAGAACAAATCATCGAAGCTGGAGGCGCATTATAAGATGTTTTCACAACCAAGTCAATTTGGATATGATAAAGCGACTGTTATTTTCTCGCCTGATGGACGAATCATTCAAGTCGAATATGCGCGAGAAGCCGTAAAAATGGGTAGCACCGCTGTCGGTCTTAAAACTGAAACATGTGTTATCTTAGCAGGGCAAAAACGTTCCTTTGAGTTAATAGAATCTGCTGATAAAGTCTTCAAAATCGATGACCACATTGCTTCTACCTTTTCGGGCTATTCTGCTGATGGGCGGGCACTTCTACAACGAGCACGTATAGAAGCACAAATCGAACGGATTACTTACGGAGAAGTAATTGATCCAGAAGTGCTTTCGGAAAAAATTGGCGACTATTTACAATCGTTCACGCAATATGGTGGAGTGCGACCTTTTGGTATCGCTGTTCTGTTTGGAAGTGTCTATGAAAAAGAAACCTCTCTCTATTTCATCGATCCAGGAGGGGCGATTTTCAGCTGTTTGGCGACGGCCATAGGTGCTAATGAAGGCGCAGCAAAGGAAGTCTTAAAGAAAGGATACAAGAAATCACTTGCGAAGAAAGCCGCGATGAAATTAGCTATTGACGCCTTGAAATCCTCACTTGAAGAGGATCAAAATTCCATTACTGTTGAAATGGCCATCGTGGAAACAAAGGATGGCAAAGTTCAGATTCTAAGTCAGAAAGATATTGATGAAATATTGAAAGCTTGAATAAGCTTTCTTTTTTCTATTTTTTCTATATATTAGTCATTCTCGGCGAATGGGGAAGCGTCAGTGCCATAACTACAGTTTCTTTTTTTTGATTTGGAAATGTTTTAAAGGCGATTGAGCTTTTTTTTAATGGGTTAATAATGGGACAATTCAAGCCTAAGTGTTACGCAAAAGTGGGTTTCTTTACTCTCATGATAATTGGTGTTATTCTTTTGAATGCCACTTGGAAAGACGCGCCTACTTTTACCTCGGAACAAAGTGATTCAACTAGTTCTGCAAGTGTATCAACATTTCCTTATTTTTTGAATCAAACTTTATGGCGGGAGAATTTCCGTGAAGCTGATAAAGTACTTGTTACAGGTTCTCTTGCATATGTTGGTGGTGGCAATTGTCTTTTAGCTATAGTTAATTTGTCTGACCCTACACGACTCGAGGTCCTAAGTGTTTATGGCGACCCCTCAACGGTTTATGCAATTGCCGTAATTGATGAGCAAACTGTTGTCGTTGCGTATGGGCTTTCATATATTGAGATAATTGATGTTTCGAATCCTTACAATCCCGTCCCTATATTTGATAATCATGCGATAATTGCAGCTCGAGACCTTGTCGTTTACAATAACTATCTTTATACCACCGGGAGTTATTATGACTTGTCTGTTTATGATATAAGTGAAAAAGATTCGCCGGTGCTTGTCACAAGTTTACGTACGAATAATAGCGGCTCCTATGGTTGTTTTATTCGAGATAATTATCTGTTCCTTGCGAGTAGCAAAGATGGTTTGGAAATCTATAACATCTCAACCCCTACTAATCCTCAGCTGGTGGGGACTTGTTATAGTAATGGGCATTATTTTACAAAAATTACAGTGGAAAATGAAACAGCTTTTGTTGTTGATTCTCTTGGTAGTTTATTCATCTTTAATGTTAGTGATAAAACAAAACCCGTTTTAGAAGCAAATATAACTAATATTAATTTTAATGAAATTTTCATCCAGCAGAACTATTTGTATAATATTAATAGCACAGATGAATATGAAATTTATAATATCCAAGGTTATAATCTTACTCGTGAGAGTTTTTTAGTCCTGGACGATTTCTTAGTGGACTTGACCGTTTTCAATAATTTCAGTTATGTCTTGGCTGAAAATGGTTTGTGGTTAATTGACAATTCAAATAAGTTTTCACCGTTTCTCTTTAATTCTATAGGGCCAAAGGATTTCGAGCAAATTCAATATAAGAATGGCTTAATTTTCTTACGAGAGGCTAACCAAAGGATTGTAATATTGGGATTTGATACAAAAACCAACTCTTTTCAAAAGATTGCTTCAATATTTGATGCCAACATAAGCAGCTTTTGTGTAGCTGAAAATTATTTGTATCTGGCCTGTTCCACTCAAGGCATTAAGATTTATGATGTCTCAAATTTGGCAAAAGCATCACTAGTAGGAACATTTTATGACGGGGGAGAAGCCTTAGATGTCTGTGTCCGTGATGAGCTTGCTTTTGTTGCAGATGGTAATGATAGTCTTGAAATCCTTGATGTTTCTAATAAAAGTGCTCCTTTTGAGCTTCTTAACACATCAAAGTCGATACCAAGGGTAACGACGGTCTCTCTTAGCGAAGAATTTGCTTTTGTTGCTTCACCAACTATGGGAATTGTTCTTATTAATATTAATCCAGATAGCATTGAATGGCAGTTTGGCGAACTTGTGTCGACTATACAGAGATTCGAAATTAAGCAAATTGAAACCATCGGAACAAGCGGCTTTGCACTAAGTGACACAACCATTTATTATTTTGATTTCAGTGTCCCAGCATCTCCTAGTATTATACACACAGTCTATTACCTTTTTCCTGTACTGCTTACAGTTCTTAATCTAAATTATTTCATTGTTATCCACATGTCTGAGATAGAAATTCACCAAATAAAATCGGATGGTAGTATTCATTTTATTGCCGACTATGATACTCACAGTTCTTTAACAGCTGTTTGTATAATCAACTATTCACTTGCAGTTGTTTATAACGAGGGTTATTTTGACTTAAGCATTTCCGGTTTAGATAATGACTTAGATAACTTAAATGATATTGAAGAGTTAACAGTCTATTTCACAAGCATTTTGTTAGCAGATACCGATAATGATTTACTTGAAGATGGAGAAGAAATCTACTATCACACTGACCCCAATAATCCTGATAGTGATTATGATACTCTGTCTGATTATCAGGAAATTAAGATGGGAACGGATCCTTTAAATCCAGATACAGATGGAGATGGCTACTCGGATGGCGAGGAGATATTAAATCACACTGATCCTCTAGATCCAAACAGCTTTCCGATTGAAAGACACTGGGTTGCTTATGTTGTAATCCTTGTTGTTTTTATGCTCTTGAGTGTAATTTTAATAGTTCGCATTCGATTTCAAGCAAAGCGTTAATATGATTGATGGTTCATGAGTTTTCCATATTAGGAAAACTCTTATAGCTTTATATTTCTCAAGTTAAGTAGTTACTAATTTATTAACATGGTCAGGTGGGGTTTTATGACTCAATTTGAAAAAAGTTTGTCAGAGTATATCCGTGATCTTCAATCTGAGGACCCCAAAATCCGCATTCAAGCAGCTACTATTCTTGGTGAATGGGGAAACGACCGGGCTGTGACCCCTTTAATTAATGTTTTATCTTCAAAGGATGAAAATTTGCGTCGTGCTGCTGCCGGTGCTTTAAAAGAGATTAAAAATCGCAGGAGTATTCCCCCACTTTTGAAAGTATTAAGGAAAGACCCTAGCCCTGAAGTTCGTGCAGAAGCTGCCTATGCTTTGGCTTTTCTTACAAAATTCAATTTCGATATACTCCCTTTAATTGAGGCATTAGCAGACGATCATTATCTCGTGCGGCAAAATGCTGCATTCGCCCTCGGAAAAAGCCGGCGAAGGAAAGCTGTTCGACCACTCATCGATGCTCTTTTGCGTGACGAAAACTACAATACTCGAGAAATGGCCGCTTGGGCATTAGGTGAGATCCATGATAAGAGAGCTATTGCTCCTCTACAAGAAGCTCTAACAGATCCTCATTTAGCGGTTCGAAAAAATGCTGCCTATGCCTTGGGTTGCTTACAAGCAGCATCAGCAGCTCCGCTCTTGAAGAAGGCCCTCCTAAAGCCTGATGAAACAAAGGATGCTGCCTGGGCTTTGTCAAAAATTTTAAACAAAAAAACTGCCGGAAATGTTTTACGTGATGCTTTTCGAAAGCTGAAAAAAGAAAATCATATTGAAGCATGCATTGCTATTTGTCGTATTCTTTATGATGTTGATCACAAAATAGCAGAATCATTGAAAAAGAGTTTGTTAAATGATAAAGCCTATGCTTCTTACTGGCCTGAACTCGAGTCGCTCTTTTAATTAGTCTTATTACTTTCAACAGAAACTATTACCGTATCAAGGACATCATCTAAAAGTGGTCGTTCCTCCGGCTCTGGTGGTCGTCCTTCAATCTTTTTAATTTCGGCGATTTTTGGTGGTTCGCCCAGATCTCGTAAAGGTCCTCTGCTAGTCCCTCTTATTGGTCCTGCTACTCTAGACTGAGAAATAGCTTTTGTTAGTTTTGATTCTAATTTGTCAATTCGTTTTATTAATTGTAACACTTCTTCTTTGCTCATTTCAGCCGTGACTGCTTTCTTTCCTGTTGATTGGTCTGCCTCTGAGATGATCTTACTAAAACGCATTCCTAACTCGTCGATTTTTTTCATGATCCTCTTATTCGCTTCTTCTGAGAATTGGATTAGCTGCTTTTGCTCTGAAGCGTCAACTTCTTTCTGGTTACTTGCTTGGACAACTTTTGGGAACTGTTCTTTCATTTCTTGGATAAATCGGTAAAGTTCATCTAATTTCTTGTCCGCAATCGCATCGGTTGCGGAAAAGGTTCGTGAAAAGGCCGGTGGCAAAGTTCGTTTTGTGATTGAACCAAAATGCTGTTCATGCAATAATGCAATTGCTTTTGTTAGAATCTCTTCAAGTGTAGAATATAAAGTTAATAAATCTTCGATTTTATCTTTCGTTTCTGCATCATATTCGTATTCAATGTAAAATCTT
This sequence comes from Candidatus Heimdallarchaeota archaeon, assembly GCA_019056785.1. Classification (GTDB taxonomy): domain Archaea; phylum Asgardarchaeota; class Heimdallarchaeia; order JABLTI01; family JABLTI01; genus JABLTI01. Next base: position 34,738 of record DXJV01000084.1, on the reverse strand, counting down.
GGATCTCTAACTCGTTTATGGCTCAACCGTTTTTCGCTCCAGATATCTCAATCACTACGTTCTTCAATAGCCTTGTACAATTTTTTCTTATTTGCACTCAAAAAGACTAACCTTTCTTTATTTATAAGTAGCTTTCATTTCTTTATTGCTTTTCCTATCGTTTAAAGAGCCATTCCTCATTTTGAAAAACATTATTTGCTATTTCTTCGGCTTCTTTTAACTCTTCGGGAGTAATTTTCTCTTGTACTAAATCTATCTCGAATGTTTCTTCAAAACCTGCTTTTAACGCTTCCCTAATTTCTCTAAAAGAGGGGGCTGTTCCAAGTTCCAACTCGAGGCTCGAGACACGTTCTTTTGCCGAAGAAATCATTTTCGTTTTGTATTTTTCATCAGGAATTTTTAACACGAAGAACATTTTTTCGAGATTTACTTTTCGAAGGATAGTCCCATGTTGTAATACCACTCCTTCTCTTCTTGTTAATGCATTCCCCGAAATCTTCTTTTGCGAGCTTTTTAAGACAATGTCGTTAATCGGCTTGAACTCGGCTTGGATGCCTAGTTTTTGCATCCCAACAATTATCCCTGCACAGATTTTCTCATAGATTTTCATTATTTCTTGTGGTAGTTTCTTATTCTCCTCGAGGCAATTAACGGAATAAGTTAATTCGCCCTCAAAATCATGGTAAACTGCTCCTCCACCAGTAATTCTTCGGACATAGTCAACTCCCAGTTCTTTGCATTTGTCAATATCAACAACCTTTTTCATGGATTGAAAATAACCAATTGATACTGCAGAGGGTTGCCAACGATAAAATCGAATGGTGTTTTGCGCTTTCTTCTTAGAGACTGCATTTAAAATTGCTCTATCCAAGCCCATATTATAATAGCAGTTGTTTGCTTTTTCTTCCCAAATAAGCCGCCATTCTTCTCGAGCCATTTGCAAGCCTTCTATAGTTCTTTTCATTTCTGTTTCTAAAAATAGGGGAACATATTCCCAGACGTAAATAAGAAGATCATAATTCCAATTGAGATTAAACTTCCAATTATTGCAATAATGGCTAAAACAAATGCTTGCGTTAAACGCGGGTCATTTCCCACGAGTTTTTTAGCTTGCCCTACAAAAACAAGCGAAACAATTGCAATGACAAGTCCAATTGCCCCCATAAAACAAAAAGCGAGCCACGAGAGGAGATACGCAAGGTTTATTTTTGATTCGGCCATTGCTTGTTTTCTAAGGTCCCCAGCAGCGCCTAGAGTTGTTGTGCCATAAGTGGATCGGTAGCTGCTACCATATGTTTGTGGTTGTGCTTGTGTTGTCTGATAAAATTGTTGCCCCCTAATAGTCTCTTGCTCTTTTGCTTTTGCCTCTTCAACATTTACGCCACAATAACCACAAAATTGAACTCCTTTTTCTAAAATTGCCCCACAATTTGGGCAGATCATAAATTTTGATTCTTCTTCGGACAAGACTGTATTTCTCCAAAGCTCTTTTCAACTTTCTAAAATTTCTCACAGAGAGTGTATAATTGCTTTACTTATTATTTTTACATCTTCTTAAAAAATCTGCTTATCGTTTTAAGTCTGTGTATAGCATTAATCTAATTTCCTCAAGTTCAGATTCTGTTGGCCTTCTCGGAAAATTGTATAGCGGCTTGCCGGGAGATTCATTATAAAATGGTCTGTTACAATGAGGGCAACCACTTGTCAGAAAAGGTTTCCCTGAAGCAATTACCTCATTAAGTTGCTTTTTTTCGACGCCAAATGTTTGAATCTTTTCTTCAGCATTAAAAGACATGTTTTGAATAGAAGAAAGGTTTTTCGTTATCAAAAATCTGGCGAGTTGTACCCTCCTATAAGAAACTAGCGAAGGTTTGGGATGATGCTCCAAAGCTGTCCCTCGGACCGGTGTAAAAGCAAACAACCCTATGGTTATTCCTTTATCATGGAATTTCTGAATGAATTCTACTGCCTCCTTTTCAGTTTCTCCCAGACCAATTATCAGATGTGTACTCACAAAATGATTGCCAAAAATATCGATAGCATCTTCAAGCGCTTCCTCTAAAAGAGCCCACGAGAGGGTGGGCCCGCGGCTAATCCCCTTAACTAAATTGAAAATCGTTGGTGTTGCACAGTCAAAGGCGATCCCTATTCGGGTAACTCCATGTTCTTTCATCTGTGACAAAAAAGCCCGGTCAACGGGAAAACTGCAAATACTAATTGGTAGTGAAATTTTACTTTTTCGAAATTCAGTTAACAAAGATAAGATTTGTTCTCTCGCACCTGGAAAATTGATGGTTTGTATACAAATTCGTTTAAGGCTCTTTCTGGCTGTTTTTTTTAGACCTGTGATTATTTGTTCCAGATCATAAACTGGCCATAGCACTCGCGATAGGCTGTTGCTTTTGCTCAGGCTGCTATATGCTTGAGGACAAAAACTGCAATTGCTGAGACAATGACCCTCAGTATACAACATAAAATATGCTGTTGTGGGAGGGACAGTTATGAGGATTTTTTCTAGCCCAAGAACGGCTGCTGTCCCTATTGATGCTCGTATCTTCAATTTTTCTATCACTTGTTCTCTTTCTCTCTAAAGGTTTTTAGGAGTTCCGTTAACTCGCTAAGTTTGGTAATCACTAATTTAGATTGGGAAATTCTATCGAAATCTTCCTTTGTAAACAAACCGATTTTTCCAATGAATAAAATATTCGCAGCTTGGGCACGTTCACAATCTTTCAAGGAATCACCGACATAAAGAATTTCCTTTGTGGTAAGATGAAATTTCTTCATTAAAAAATCAAAATGATCTTTCCCCTTTTCAAAACCTTCCCGAAAACCCAATATTTGATCTACGAAAAGCCCTTTCTTCCTACAATATTCTTCAATTGTTGGTTGTGTAGTGGAACTTGAAATTGCAACGATAAAACCCATGTTTTTTAATGACTTAATTGTCTCTTTTGTATCATCAAAAAGTGGCAAAGAGAAAATATTGTTCTTTTTTTCTTCTTCGAATTGTTGTATTACTTCGTTATTTGCCGGGTGCCCTGGAAAGAGCTGTTCAATTTGCTGCAGGAACGGCAGGCCCGTTGTTAATCGGTATTTTGTTTTTGCTTCCTCCTGAGACAAAAGATAATATTTTGTTATCAATTTAACAGCTATTTCCTCTAGAGTTGGCATCGTATCTGCTGTTGTTCCATCGAAATCTAATGTAACAAGCTTAATCATTTTTAGTCTATCAACAACCATTTCAGTCAAAGTAAACACATCTTCTCTTTGGAAAGATAATAATTTTTGGTTTGTGTTGGAACAAAATGAAAAATTACTCACTTCAACAAAAGTTGGAAAAAGGATAAAAAGGGTTATTTGTAAATAGTCTAAAATATTTGGAGATAGTTAAATGAACAAAGTGGTAGTTATTACAGGTGCCTCCTCTGGGTTGGGCCTATCTCATGCTATATTTCTCACGTATAAGGGCTATACCGTTTTTGGTACGAGTCGAAAGGAGACTCTTGATAAGGACCTTTTAAAGCAACTCTTCTTGCAAGATCATACACAGTGGAAATTTGTGAACAAAGAAAAAACTAAAGTAAAAGCAGGAAAGATTCTGGCTCCGAAAGAACTGCTGAATCAACTGGATACTCTTATTGCAAAAATCACTTATTTTAAGATGGATGTTACTTCCGACAGCTCTGTTAAAGAAGCAATAAGTGAGATGGAAGAAAAGGCAAAAGCAATTAATAATCATGGTATTGATATTTTGATTAACAATGCCGGCATTGGATTTTTTGGAAGCGTTGAAGACTTATCAATGGAAGAATGGAAACAAACTTTTGACATTAATTTCTTTGGAATGCTTCGTGTTATTCGAGCTATTCTTCCCTTTATGTTTGCTCGTGGGTCAGGTCAAATCATTAACACCAGTTCCCTAGGTGGATTTGTTGCCATCCCCTATCAAACTCATTATTCTGCTGCAAAAGCTGCTGTGAAAATTCTCTCGGAAGGGTTAAATATGGAGTTAAAATCGTTTAACATCAAAGTTTCTGCTTTATTACCCAGCGATATAAATACTTCTTTTAACATTAATACCTATAAACTCACAAAAGAAACTAATGAGTCGTTGACCTCAATCGATTTGGAGAAGATGCTCGCCAATCCGCCAATAGAAAAGAACTCACGACACTACGCTTTCGCTAAGAGAGTTTGGAAGGTAATTGTTCAGAACTTGATTGTTTCACCTCCTCCTTTAGTTGTTTCACGAAAAATCGCCAAGATTCTACGAAGAAAGAACCCTAAGATTAGTTATCAAGCAGGAAGTTTTGAACAAAAATTCTTGATCTCTTTGATTCGGCGTATTTTTCCAGATACTTTCAATTATACGATGCTGGCGAAATATTATGGCCTGTAAAAATAACTTTCTCACATTTTTTTATTTTTTTTCCTTTAATAACAAGAAAAAAGAATGTTTTCTTAAAAAAAAGAAAAAGAACACCAAATCAATGGTGTGAATCAATTTAATCTTGCAGATCCTTGATGAATGGAAGAACCTCTTTTACTAACCATTCCGGCCAAATCTCTTTAGCCTTGGAGATTTTAATAACACCGGATTTATGATTCCAACCTCGCTTTTCGTAGACTGTATCTTGAAGTTTTCGATAACGTTCTTCACGTATCTTTCGCGTCAAAGCGTGTCGTTCTCCCACAGGCATTTTTCTTATTTCTTCGAGTGTCTTTCCAAGTTCTTCTGCTAATTGCTTGTCATACCTATCAAGTCGGCTATTGTACTCTTCCAATGTTACTGGGCCAACTGATCGATAGGGAGGATTGCTGTCATCTTCTCGTCGTCCATGCCCGAGACGTACATTAAATACTCGCTGGAATTGATAGACCCGTTCGCTCATAAGAATGAGATTGGCTTCACGTTCCTTAGGCGAATCGCCCATGTGTCGACCTGTCACACTTTCAAAGAAATCAGCATAGAATTGAATATGTTTTGGAACTTTGTGAGGTTCATCTGTTTCTTTGTTGTCCGCTGGGACTACATCATTCCAAGGCAACTTGCATAGCCCATTCAAGGAAAACCAGGTCCGCCAATAGGGGAACCATGTTAGTGCATCTGCTTTATTTTCAAAGGTAGGCATGTAATTATGGACCATGTCAAGAAATATTAGCCATGCTTCGTCATGTTGTGGGCCTTTAAGAGTTAATCCATATCCTCCTTGTTGCGCCAAAGATTCTTTAGTGACATATTCACTATACTCGAGCCCTTTATGTGCCATGCCTATGTCTTGAATGAATCGCTCTTGTTCTTTTGTCAGATTGTAATTTGCTCTGAAATATTCTTGCATTTTCTTAATGCCTTTAGCGAAAATGAGTGGGAATTGTCCTTCTCCTCGCGCCATTCGATGCAGTAATTCTGTCACAGCTTCAAAGTTGCCCCATTTGAGTTCCAAGCCATCAGTTCGTTCTTTATTGAGAATACCAGCCATATAACATTCCATGATAAAAGCTGTTGCTGTGCCGAAACTAATAGTGTCAATTCCGTATGTGTCACAATAGAAATTGATTTCGACGACTTGAAGTGGGTCAAAAATACCAATATTGCTTCCACAGCCGGCAATTGTTTCGTATTCTGGTCCATCTACCAGTACTTTTTGTCCTTTGAATGGGCCTGTTTTCAATTCGTATCCTTCTACACAATGCGCGCAATTAATTGCACATCCACGCCAACAACCATCCCAACCTTTCCCTGTGTTGGTGAAGATCTTTTCATAGTGATCACCCCACAAGGTTTTATCTTTTCCATTGTCATCTCTCCCATACTTGAAGTTGTATGTTGGCAATAAATCAAATTCACTCATAATAGATGGCAAATGTGCCGTACCTATTACTCGCATGCGATTCTGTTGTGAGTCTAATTTAAGGATTTCACTCGAGTGTTCTCGGCCTACCTTACGTAAAGTGTCTCTGTCATCGGGGCCAACTGATTCGAGTTTTATAGGTGGTGAGTGCGCCACAAGTGCAACGAGATTCTTGTTTCTAAAAACTGTTCCTGTGCCACCTCTGCCTGCTTGTTTAACATGATTCACTTTTCGTCGATTGTCCCACCATGAAAAGTTTAAGCAACCAAAGTAAGTGTGATCTGCAGCGGGTCCAGACGAAACAACAGAAACATATAGGCGGTCATTTTTCCCTGTTTCTTTATCTACATTCATGTATTTCTCATTAAGCATGTCAGCTAATAGGTGGGTTTCAGTTGGTAATTCTTCTGCCAATTCAATCCAGACTTTCTCTTTAAGGCCATCAATTACAATTACCACAGGTTCTTTTGCTTTTCCAACGATGCGTAGAGCATCAAATCCTGCAAATTTCATCCACGGGCCAAAAAATCCTCCAACATTAGAATCTATTATGATATCAGTTAAAGGTGAAATAGCTGTTACAATTGATTTTCCAGCGCCCGGATAGCCCATTACCCCCCCAAGAGGGCCGGACGAAATACAGAGGGGATTCTCTGGTTCATCCCATTTGACAATTCTGTCTCTTGGCAAATATTCCCACATGAGCCACAAATCATAGCCTTTGCCGCCAATAAACACATCTTTAACTTTCTCGGGAATTGGTTTTTCCTCAATAGAATAAATCGAAAGGTTAATGTGCAAGTATTTGTCCGTATAACCTTTCCTGACTTCCTGCCTTTTGTACGAAAATTCCGCTAATATTTTAGTCATTTTCTTGGCTCCTTTGAAAATCCATTTTTAACTCAAAATTAGCTTTATTGTCTTATTTGTTAATATTAAATCTTGTGATGTAATTACGATAGGTTCAATAATTCATGTCGTTTATCCCCACAGAACAAAAGTTTTTGCCACTTTCACCGTTATGGAAAGTCGATTGTAGGACAAAGTAGGTGAGCTTAGAATCAAAAGAGGTAAGGCAATGCGGTTCTCCAGATGATTTTGTTGAATGCTTCTGCATATTTGACCCCAGCCATTCTCCCATACATTATTAGCTGAGAGGTGATGTATTCTTTCACCCGCCATTCCCCGTACGCTTCAGCATAAATATCAAGGACATCCATTATTATATCAAATTGTTTCGTAACATCAACGAAATAAGGGCTTTCCGTCCTTCTACTATTTGGGAAATAGTTTGTAAATAATGCTACTAATTTGCGATGTGGCTCATATTTATCGCCTGGATTCCTATAGCGGCAATAAGAAAGTGCATCCAGTGTGATAGTAAAAGTAGACCGATGGTCAGGATGCCCGGTGCCGAGTTGATCTGATTGTGACCACGTGATAACTATATCGGGCTTTAACTCTTTAAAATGGGCGGATAAAATCTTGGCACTCTCAACGGAGGGATGTACCGCCGAGTCTGGGAAATTTAGGAGACGATATTTTGCACCGAGGATTTTCTCTATTTTTCTTACATGGCCTGCACGTATTTCCTTTATCTCTTCTGGTGAACAGCACAAAGCTGAGGAGTTTTCACCCTGCGTTAAGAAAATGACGTGCACATTGTCACCACATTGAACGTGATTTGCTAAGGTGCCAATTACTCCAGCTTCATCATCTGGATGGGCAAAAACAGCAAGGATGTTGAGTGGTTTGTCATTCACCTCTGTCATGCGTTACCACTATCCTTCTCTCCTTAAAAGTTTAGAGTTGCGAAATTAAGGGCTCCTGCCCATCTAGGAAGCTTAGAACAAGGAGAAATGAATTTCAATTCATTTTTTCGCTCGCTCAATCAGCTTTGTAGTTATTTGGTGGAATGATTCATTCACATTCTCACCTGTTTTTGCACTTGTCTCGATATAGGCCATTGCATTGATTTTCTTTGCAAAAGCTACTGCATCTTTTTTTGGGACACTTCTAAGATCAACTAGGTCGTTTTTATTACCCACGAGAATTTTCAGAACATCTTTGCCTGCATTCTTAATCAAGTCTTCATGCCAATCGTCAAGTTTGTTTAATGTTTGAGGCCTTGTCAAGTCAAACACAAGAAGCGCTGCCTTTGCTCCTTTGAAAAACATGGTACGAAATACATCGAATCGTTGTTGCCCGGCAATGTCCCATATGGATAATGTCGCAACGTCTTTCCCAATTTTCAAATATTTACTATATGGCTCCATTCCAACAGTAAGGAGATAATCGGACTTGAATTTTCCGTGGACAAATTTTAGTGTCAGACTTGTCTTTCCAACGGCTGCTTCACCTATTAATAATACTTTGAAAATAAACGACGATTCCGTTCTTTTCTTTTCTGCCATATTTTTTGACCTCATATTAGCCTTGTTAGGAACTTGCGATCCTCGTTCCTAAATGGATTAGTCGTGGCCATTCACGAAGCATGATTATTTCGTGGTCGAGTTTATCTGCGATTTGAATGTAGTTTGCTTCGTAGCGCGAGCCACAGAGGGGGCATTCGAAGAACAATTTCTGCTCTTCAACTATTAAGATTGTTGATGGAGTGAAGATGTGTTTACATTGTTTATTTTTGCATCGAAAGATTACCAATGGATCTCTCTGGGATAAGTCGCTGTTCACCTTTGCCTACACCCGCATTGTATTCGCTTAATACCATTGTTCCATCATACATTTAACTAGAAGATTTATAATTATAATGTTTTGTTGGTGGCATTTTCTTAAAAACCCTTCTCTTTTTACCCATCTTTTTGTGCTTCAAGAGCTTTCTTTATTTTTTCAGCCCATTTTTCCGTAAATTCCTTTTCAACCTCTGCCTTTCGTAGCTCTGGAGCCACCATAACCGCAATTTCACTTATTATGGGGTAATATTGTTCACATTTTGGGCACTTGAGTATTCCAGCAGTTATTTCCTCGGAGAAACACTCTTGACAATCTATTTCATAGTTAGGTTGCTCTTCTCCAGCTTGAGAAGATTTTTCTTCTCCCAACATTGTTTTTTTCCGTGCACAATAAAACGAACAGACTACACCTGTTTTCTCATTTTTTTTCGGGACCTTGCTATTTTTCAATTCTCGTTTTTCAAAAGTAAAAAGCTCTAAGGGCCAGTGTTGGTCATAGGGGCATGCTAGGATGTCAAGTAATCTTTCCTTCACATTTTATTCTCCATTCGACTTTAATATTACTATTATTTATTCTGAGGGTTCTATATGAAAACTTTTGTATCATCATTAAAAACGATTGCGAAAGTCCTCTAAAGCCAATTTGTAAGAGTTATTATAAAAATGTTTCAACATTAAGCCCAGGTTGTATTGCAGAAAATGCTTTCGCATGACTTGCTTTAGCTGACTTTTATCTAAACCAAGTTTTTCTTTTACAAGCCATTTCGTTGCTTCTCGAGCCGTTTCCAGTGAAGCTGTTCGCCAGAACTTTTTCACGCTAAACTCCCAAGGTTTGTATTTGCCGGGAAATAAAGCATTTATTGCCAAGTAGGGTGAGCTGTTGAACAATGTTTGAAGCATTCCTCCTAATCCATAGTCAATAAAGGCCTGATAAGTAACCCGTTTTGGAATCTCCTCTTGTGATAAATTCATATCTTTGATAATGTAGGTAATAGCTTCTAACGCTCGTTTCTTCCCTGCTTCGCCATCCCATATCCCAGTCATTCCCTTGGCGAATTCCCATGGTTTAAACCGGCCAGGGTAGACATTATCAATTGCTTTGAAGTAGGAAGAATCATAAAATTCAACTAAAATTCGAAAGAGACCTGTTTCGTGAAATGTTTTTCCACTGATTTTTTTTGGGATGTCTACGACGGCGATTTTTAAATGTTCTTCTATTAAATATTTAATGGCAATTTTTGCATGTTCTTTGCCGTTCTTACACCTCCAAAAGCCGTAAGGTAACTGAGCAATTTTCTTTTCCAATTTTAGTTTAATTAGTCTCCTGACCTCTTCTTCAGTCAACTCGACGGTTCTTTGCTGTTTGTGTTCTTTCTGAATCATTTCTTCACACTCATACTAATCTTGTTTTTTCAGCTATTTCCATGTGTTACTACTATATTGTTTCTCTGAAATTTTCTTTTTAAAACAATAAACTCAAACAACAAATAACATTCTTATAGAGGATTATTTTTTTTAACGTGCAAATTCGTTAGGAGATTAGAATGCCAACAAGAGACGAAATCTTAGCAAAGCTGGCAGAAGACTTGCATGCATATTGTTCATCAAATTTAGAAGGTGTAGATCTATCCAAGGCTGACCTAACCAATGTTGACTTTTTCGATGCCGATTTAACTAATGCAAAATTAGACGGCGCAATTTTAGATGGTGCTTGTTTAGACGCAGCAAAATTAGAAGGCGCATCACTTATTAAAGCATCTTTAAAGAAAGCTAAACTCGAGGAGGCAAATCTCGCCAAAGCAAATCTCTCTGACGCCGATTTTCAAGAAGCTCTTTTGCCTGATGTTGTTCTAGATGATGCAATCATTGAACGAGCAAATTTCACAAAATGTGATTTAAGTAACAGTAGTTTCTATGAAGTAAAAGGCCACGGAGCAAAATTCACGGGCTCAAAATTGTCACTTGCTAACCTTGATTACAGCGATTTGTCTAATTGTGACTTCACTTATTGTAATATGCAATTTAGCTCTCTCCGGCAAACTAACCTCTCCGGCGCAATTTTGAAAAACGCTTTATTAAAGGAAGCCCGCCTTATCAAGGCTAACTTGGAAAACGCTGACTTGTCTGGTGCAATTTTAGAAAATGCCGACTTTAAAGATGCAATTCTTACAGGGACCAAATTTCTGGGTGCTGTTTTAAAAGGCGTTAAAAATCTTTCAAAGAAACAATGAATTGTTACTCTCAACTACTCTTTTTTTTGAAAATGTTTTATATACTTCAAATGAGTAACAATATATTACCTCATTAATTTTGTCGAGAAAACCTTCTGAGGGACTAGCCATGAGTGATTTCGAATATAATAAAATGATTGAACAAATCTTGAGTCAAAAAGACCCTAAAGAACGTGAAGAATTATTTAGCTTTCTCGGTGAGAAGGGAGATGACCGCTTTGTGGAACCTTTGGCAGAATTACTCACCCGTGAAGATAATCCTATTATGCGCCAAAATTTGTATGCTACATTGACACAGATTGGCACGGAATTAGCAAATGATGTTATTAAAACCAAGATTAAAACCCGGCTTCCTCGTGACGATGGTAAAAAGATCAACAAAAAAACTTGGGAGCAAGCTGTCAAATTCTTAATGGAAAACTTAGAAGAACCCTTTATTAAAAAAGTAGAAGGATTAATGGAATCTGAAGGAAACTTGTGGGGTATAAAACAAAAAGGCGGGGTTGGTATCTACATTCGTAATTTGTTGCGCAACAATGGTTTCAACTGGGGCGAAAAAGCCCTCGCAGCTTATTGGTCTTGGTTGGTGGAAGAAGCCATTTCGAAGATTAGAACTAAGGAAAAAAAGGTTAAATGACTCTCTCCAAACTTCCAGTTCCACTTTTCTTCTCTTTTTATTCTTTGTCAGCCGTTTCTTTCTTTGGAATAAACAATGTTTTTGAAACTTTCACAAGCTCTACCAAGAAAAAGGATGCTGCAACAGGGAATAATACTAATGTTAAATATATTAATCTTGAATAGCCTATTTCTGGATTTTCATTGCCAAAAGCTAACCAGCCAGCAAATACATCCCAAAATCTAAAGTAGACAAAGAAGAGAGCAAAGAACCCAAATAAAAGTACTAGTTTAATAATGTCCCAAATGGATACCCTGTCTTTGAAGGCCTCTTTTTCCTCAACTTCAAAGTATTCCCATTCTTCTTCTTCATCGAACTCTTCGTCATAGTCTTCTTGACTCATAGGGCTTTCCTCTGTTTTAAACGTATCAAGTAACTAAAGTTGAGTTTCCTTAGGCTTTAAAAAAGTTGTTTTTATAAGGATTATTCTTCTCTCTTAAAAATTCTTGTTCTTGGGATTATGCCCCTTTTCATTGTTTTATTCGAGCTCTTTCTAATAAGAAGTACTTTCCCCAAACAATTCAAGTTCAAAATTAAAATTAATTCTATTAGTGTTGTAATTTAAAGATCTAAACGATTTTATATTTGAGGTGTAAATTTTTTGAAGCGAATGGTTTTATTTCCTACATTTTAGCTTTGATTCTTGGTCCAATTTTTATTGGTGCACAAGTTTTAACGCAGAATGAGTCGTATCCCCTCCTCTCAACCAAAGCTTATAGTGATACCGCTTCAAGTTGGACTTATCTAAATGGTTATTTAGATTGAATAACTTTTCTAACTAAAGTTTCTTCCGGGAATACTCTCTCATCTTTATTCAAGGTAATAACGTCCCTGCTTCTCAAAGTACCTCCATTGTTAAGAATTCTTTGTTTGAACTTGACTCATAATTTAATATTGTTTGATTTACTTCTTGGAACACAACTTATGATTTGAGGTCCCTAATAGTGAGACTGCAGAAGCTATTGGTTGAAAAAGCAACCATACTTGCTGTAAATTTAGTTAGAGATACTGGCGTTGAATTTACTCTCTCCTTGGCTAGCCCCTCCTTATTGAGGTAGAAAATAACACCGTAAGTGGCTTCCCAAAATCTATTGCTTTTGTGGTTGATGTTTCAGGATATTGGTATATCACAGTAGCCAAACAAAGTGGTGATGGAAATTATCAACTTTCAATTGTCTTAGCACTTCCTCCGATGAGCCAGATAATTCCAACTTCTCTTTTCGGTTTCACAAATTGGTTGTATTTCGCTCTTGGAACCGAAACTACTGCATTAATCACTATCTCTATTAGAAAGAAGAAGCGAAATTAGGATCTGACAGAGTTGGATCACGCTGTTTCTTTATTTTCTTTTTTTCCTTTCATCTCTTCAAAGAAAAAACTCGTTTTGTTAAAAGGTTAGTTTTTTTAAGGTTGTTGTACCGTTTAAGTTTGCTTCATAGGAAGAACATTATCAAATATCCTTAACTGGTTATATAAAATAAGAAAAAAGATGAGGTGTAGACTGGTTGCCTACTTTTGGTTCTAAGAAAAGAAAAATTAGCTGCAAATTCTGCCAAGAAAAAGCAGAGTATATTAAGATATATGACGATTATTTTTGTTCATCGTGTTCACGATTTCAAACCGAGACAAAAACAGCAGAGCGCAAACTAGTCCCTGTCCTGAAATTATCGGATTATAAATTCACTGCCCAAAAATTCAATTATATTGTCTATAATAAGCTTGGTTCTCGGATCGCTTCCATCGAAAAACGTGACCTGTCAAAATATCTGGGCAAAAAGGCCTTTCCTATTCGATTTGTTTTCCTTAATGATATAAATCGAATTATCGGCTCTGTTGACAGCCGAAAAGAGAATGCCCTTAAAAGTGCAGATGCGCTATGGCAAGTTTATGATCTCGGACGCAACTTGCGGGGAGAAATCCGGTTTACAGTTGCCAATAATTCTTGGGAAATACAAGATTATGAAGGTGCTCTTCTTGGCACTCAAAAATCAACCGACTCTTCAAAATCCTTACAATTATTAAGGACTCTAACAGTTGTAAATCCCTCAAACGTTGAAGAGATACTTTTCTCAATAACAAGAAAAGGCGGTTTCATTTTAAACATCTCTTCTTCTACAATAGACCCTTATCTGGCTTGGGCAATGGTGGTTTGTTGGCATCGTCGCCTTCTCTTATAAATTTGGTCAGTGGATGTTCAAATACGCTCTGAGTATCTCCCTCGTGAGGCAATTTCTTTCATTTTTTTCTCAATTGTTTTCCCAAATGGTGCTGTTTTTTTATAGCCATCCACAATTTCTGGCCATGCCTCCGCGAAAAACTCTGCATGTGTGTTTTCCATTGCCTTCTTAAAAAGATAAAAATCAACACCGAAATCTTCCTCTTTGTCTGAAAAAAAGCCCAATCCAAAATCAATAAAGCCGATTTGTTTTTTGGTATCAATTTTAATGATATTTGAGGTGGTAAGGTCTCCATGAATAATCCCCTTAGCATGCAAGCGCCCTATGTCTTCACCAAGTTGGTGGCAAGTACGTTTTCTTTCTTTCATTGCCATTTTAGGTAAAGCTGTTTTAAGAATCTCTCCATTTATAAACTCTAAAATTAAGGTGGCATTTTGCAGATCGATCTCATAAATAATGGGAACACGAACACCTGCTGCCTTTGCTTTAATAAGAAGCCGTGCTTCGTGGATGGTTCTTTGCTTTCTAAAATAATCATCTAATTCTTTGATCCGGTAGGCTTTCGGAATTCGGACCTTGAATACTGCCGGTAAGTTAAACCACACTTTTTTAAATAACTTCGATTCTGCTCCACGAAAATCGGCTGTGAGATTGACCATTTCATCGACCACGTTTCAACTATTGTTGCCGTTAATAGTAATTAATATTAACTCCTTTCAAAACTAGGAGGTAAAAGTAAATAGACTATCTACCCCTCAAAGTGTAAAATTGCTCTCGAAAAAGTCTTTTTTGCACTTATTTTTGATCTTTTGTTTTGAATTCTGTATACCCGCAATTGCCACAATGTCGTCGATCTTTATGTTCGGCTAAAAATGATCCTTTGCATCTTGGGCATTCTTTGCGTAATCGTTTTATCCCTGATTTATCGACTTTGTAGTATTTCCAAACTTCTTGATTTCTTTCTTTTGGCATTTTATTCTTACCTCTTTTTTACTCTGTTTCTTATTGTTTCTCTTCTGCTTTCGGCATGTTTCTTTTTAGCAAGTGCTCTGGCTCGAGTCGTTCCATGGTCTCTTTTGATTTATATACATGAGCAATGCCTTTGCTTGTTTTTGAGCCGGTGCTTTGAAATAATCCTTTTATAACAACCAGGTTTTCGTCATGATTGATCATAGCAGCTAGTTTGCTTTTCACATCAAGCCGTTTTGGCGTTTCAGCATCAGCTATTACAATGAAACGTACTTCTGTCCGATCTAGTAATTTATTAGTCTTTTTTTCAACAATTTTAATGTTCATTGCTTTTCAACCTTCATTCGTTCGATAAGCTTTTTGCATTTTAATTTAACGTTTGTTGTTACTTTTATTAATACCAAACCTTCATAAGGTTGGCCGTAAGTAATTATCGCATTCAATGGTGCTTCGATGACTGCTGGCAGGACTAATAAGTCTTCTTCACCATCTATCACAAGAACTGTTAGTTCTTTTTCCGTTTTTCTGCTTTTTTTCTTTTGTTGCCTTTTAAAAGCTTTTTTAATAGCTTGCCAAGCATCTTCTGTTATAGTTGCTGGTGGATTTTTTGCCTTTATTATTGTTGCGTTTGCGATTGAGAATTCTTGGTAAGGCTTCCGTAAGTTTAATCCGTCAATAATTGCAATTGTCGGGATGAACTTTTGCTTTATTGCCTCATGAAAACAAAAATCTCCAACCATTACAACACAAGGGGGTTGGCTTTCCGCCACAATCTCAATTAATGCTTTTGTTGGCATGTCAACAAGCAAAGTTCCAAGGGGCTTTTTGAGTTCTTCTCGCAGTTCTTCTGGGAGTATATAGGTTCTCTTGTTGTTTTTCATAAAAAAAAGCAACCATATTCTCTTGAATTTTTCCCTGCGTGTTTATCTTACTCTCAATGCATAGAGCCCTGGTTTTTTAATATTAAGTTTCTTAGCGATTTCAGACTTCTCCGGATTTATAATATATACTTCGCCAGAATAATCTTTAGAAAAATTATGGGTTTTACAATTAGGGCATTGATTCCCTTCGCTATCATCAATGATCCGGTGACAAGTCTTACACGCTTTAGCCATTCGTTACACCTTTTTATTTACTCTTCTTTTTTTCAGTACTCTTTTTCGCAGTATCTTTTTTCTCGGTTGTAGTTTTCTTTGTTGTTGCCTTTTTTGTAGCTGTTTTCTTCTTTTCTGTTGTTGTGGCTGTTGCTCCTTTCTTACTTTGTTTCTTCCATTCTTCGATCCATGATTCTACTCCTAAGCCCGCTTGTCTCATTGTCACTCCGACACGAATCTGCGATTTTCCAATAGTTACCAAAATAATACGTGCCCGTACTCTATCTCCCACGCTAATCCTTCTTTGGCTATCTCTACCAATAAGGGCTCCTTGTTTTGAATTATAGGAGAAGAAATCATCTGACACCTGGCTTACATGACAAAGGGCATCTACACAACCTAGACGGAGGAAGACACCAAAATCGGTAACTTCAACAACATCGCCGATGACGAATTCACGGTCTTCGGGTAAGTAACTTAGGGTGGTGAAAATGACATCATAAAATGCTGCACCATCACCTGGGATGAGTCTTCCGGGGCCAATGTCTTGGATATCTATAACGACAACAGTGAAACCAAGATCTTTATTAATTGTTCCTTCGAATGTTTCTCTACAAATTTCAAGTACAACTTCTTCCAAGTTTTCACCAAATCTATTTGGTTCCACCCGAATTGTATCTCGAACTTCAGCAACGTAATACAAGTTAATATCACAACCAAATCCGCAAAAGTTCTTATTGCTTTTAAAAACTTCTCTTATCTTCTTTTTTTCATTAAAATAATTTTTGAAGTCTAATTATAAAGCTTTTTACAAGATAACCACTTTTTATAGAATAGCTAATAGTCTTTTACCTGGCAATTCTTGTTTATAATAATGTTTTTAGTTAAGAAAAGGAAGACCAATAATAAGGATAGGATTAAATAGTCATATCCCTAACAAAATGTATTCGTAAAGAAATTATCTGAAAATCGTTGGTGCAAAAAGTGGTTCTAAGCAAATTGGGCTCATCCATTACCAAAGCGCTGAAAAAACTAGTTGGTGCAGGAACATTTGATGCCTCCTTAGTTCGTCAATTGAAAAACGATCTCTTGAAAGCACTCTTGGAAGCTGACGTTAAACTGGAGATTGCCATAGAGTTAACTAACTATGTCGAAAAACGTGCTTTAAAAGAGGAGCTGCCTCCAGGCATTCCCCGACAAAAACACATCATCAAAATTGTGCATGATGAATTGGTAAAAATTCTGGGTGGGAAAAGTCAAAAATTAAATATCACTCCCGGGAAAGTGAATGTGCTCTTATTTGTTGGTATTCAAGGTTCAGGTAAAACAACCATCGTTGCGAAACTAGGTCATTGGCTAAACAAGCGTGGCATGAAACCTGCTCTGGTGTGTGCAGATTCAGATCGGCCTGGTGCTTACGAACAATTGAAGCAGCTTGGTGATTCTATTCATGTTCCTGTTTATGGCGATCCCAATGAGAAAAATGCCGTTAAACTTGCTCGTGATGGTATCCGTCATTTCCAAAAAACGCATGAAGTGATTCTTGTTGATACTGCCGGCCGCCATAAAGAAGAAAAAAGCATGTTGCGAGAAATGGCTAAAATAGCTAAGCAAATTAAGCCCGATGAAATAATCCTTGTTTTGGATGGCACACTTGGGCAGCAGGCATATGAACAAGCCCTCGCATTTGCTGAAGCAACAGAAATTGGCAGTATTATTGTTACTAAATTAGATGGCTCTGCAAAAGGTGGTGGTGCATTAAGTGCTTGTGCTGCAACAAAAGCGCCCATAAAATTCATTGGTGTGGGAGAGAAGGTAAACGACCTTGAAAAATTCGATCCTACCGGCTTTGTAAGCCGACTGTTAAACATGGGTGATTTAGAAGCATTAATTGAGAGTGTAAAAGCAGCTCAAATCCAGCCGGATGAAGAAACAGCCAAAGCTTTTCTAAGTGGCAAGTTTACTTTGCGAGATATGTACCAGCAAATGGAAAGTTTGGGAAAAATGGGTTCTCTATCCAAACTCCTATCTTTCATACCTGGCTTTTCAACTGGTTTGCCGGAAGGGTTTGAAGATACCTCTGAAGAAAATATGAAGAAATTTATGTGTATTATGGAATCCATGACTGCCGAAGAGCTTGATAATCCACAAATTATTAAAAGTACACGAATCCAGCGGATTGCCAGAGGATCCGGTACGGACGCCCGAGAAATAAAACAATTATTAAGACAATTCAATCAAATGAAGAAAATGATGAAAGGAATGAAGAAAGGATTCGGTCGCCGTGGTGGAAAAATGCCTGCAATGCCTGATCTGTCGGCGGTGATGCAACAAGATGGCAAAGCACCTAAAAAAATCACTCGAGGTAAGAAAAGATAACTAACTGCTCCCTCTTCTAAATTGTTCCTATCGAGGTCTGCTTTATGGAACGTGTTTTTCTTTTCTTATTGCCTGAATTGCATTTTACAAAGAGCGATTTGAACATCTCTAACTCATCCAAACGACCAGTAATTGGCACTCTGGCAAGAATGATTACAAATGCCATCTTTCTTTCCCATTCCTTGCGGGAAGAATTAACAATTCAAATATTCATCGAGAAACCTGAAAGTCATATCTTTACAATACAAAGCAATACTATCCGCTATCTTGGCCCAGAGCTGAGAAGTTCAGGTTCCATTTTATTGAAAGCAGAAGACGCCGTCAAAAAGAAAATCGAAAGTGAACTGTTTGCTGATCAGGAATGGTTTCAACCTCACCGTGGATTGCTTGCTCGATTTCAACAAAAACCCTTGGATAATTTCATTGCCCAGGTAAAAAGTTTTCATTGTTTTATTTTTCATAAAGAAGGCACCTCTTTTCCTTTTGACCTTCCTTCCTCTAACTTCTTTAATGGTTTGGAGGAACTTTTAAAACGCCACGCGAATGCATGCGAAATGCTTTTCTTTGTTTTTAGCTTGGGGCAGTTATCTTTAGAAAAACTACTAGCCCCTGTACTGGGAGAGAAGCAACGTATAACAACAATTTCGCTTACTCAAAATTTAGATTTCCCACAAGCAATCAATATTATAAATGTCATATTGGATCAATTTGAGGAAGAAAAAAAGACTTTGTAAGACCATTAAGGCTTGCGTGTGAAAAGGCGATACTTTTCATCAGGATTACTAAGTTCCCGAAGGATCCGGGCTACAATTAATTTTTTAGGATCAGAAACTTTGGTTCGTGTTGCAATGTCCTCGAATGAGGTGAAATTAATTTTGTTTCTTTCAGCTAATAAGTTTTCTAAGTGCGTTGTCCCAATTCCAGGCAATAATTTAAATGCATGCATTCTCGAAGTCACTAAGGATGCCTTGTTAAACCAATTAACAAATCTGAATTCCTGATTTTTTACGATTTCATTTATGCAATCTTCTAAAACAGCTTCAGAGGTTGGTGAGAGGTCATTAAAGCTGATTCTCCTTTTAATTCTATTAACAATGGTTCTATTGTCTTTCCCAATACCAATTCTTACTAGGGGGTCTACTTCCATACCTCTTTTCGGTGTAAGTTCTAATAACGTGAACCAAATTTCCCCCACGGCTTGAATAACTGGTTCTCGTTGTCCAAACGGGTTTGGGTCTGTTGGGCTTCCTTCAGGAAGATATGCTAAGGTCCAGGCGTATTCTTCATATTTCCTCTGCTTGTCTCCACTAGGCCTGTTGTTTTGTTTGTTGCTATTATGTTTTCGCAGTGTGGTATTAGTCTTTTTGCCGTAAGGGCGTCCTTTGTCATGAGGAATTCTCTGAGACATTGTTACTTCACTGTTGAGATTGCCATTTTTGATTTCTTTTTCTTTCTATTATTTATGAGTCGTTTAACTTTAAAGGATTATCTAATTTAAAATATTCCCTTAAAAACTATTTCGCTATAAGAATGCATCTTTTCCGGCCATTGTTCAAATGCCGTGTTGTAATGCTTGATAGTTTTTCACTTGCTCTTTAATAAACCGAGGATTTTTTGAAGTTCATCGGTAGAATAGACTCTAGAAGCATCCTGTAGAAATACTCGTAGTTCGTCAATTGTTTCTGGCATAAAGTTCACAATGTAAATAGCAATCTGTTCACTAAGTTCAAATTCTTTCATAAGTTTTATAATGAGCGTTCGGGCTTGTTTTCCGGTTAATTTCGAAGACTTTTGCGCATGATCTAAAGCCACTTTTTGTAGATAATCTAATTCGCCGGTCTTCTTCCGTTTATTGAAAATAGTCACAACTTCCGGAAGCGAGACAGGTTTTTTTGAAATAATTTCTTTGGGCATCACTAAGCACCTTGAGCAAGTAAATAACTAATACTGATTTAACCTATTTATGTTATTTGGCCAGATAAACATGTTCTGGTCGAGCGATAATTTGTTTTGTTGCATTGCCCATTTTGATGGAAACAACATAGGCTCTGCCACGAATTTCCGAGATAACGCCAAATTTACCGTGATATCGTCTGTAAGGCATACCTTTTTGAACTGCAGGGTCAATTTTGATGACTACTTGATCTCCGACTTTGTACTTCACTAAGAGTCTACCTAATGGCTGTAATCCTTTCTGTCTTGGAGATTTCTTGAAGAGTTTTCTTGTGCTATGTCTATAACCTTTTGATTTTGGCATACTTTATCATCACACATTTTTTTATCATTGCTTTTGGCATTAGTATAAAAATTTTCTTTTGACCACGAGAAGAAAGATTTTTGCCTATTTAAAAAGCTTTGCAACTCTTCTTTTGCTTTTTCCCCTAATCTTTTTCTTTTAATTATGCTTCTTTTTTGTTACAAAAAAAGGAGAAATGAAAAAAGCCAAGCTTTTATTCATTTAAGATTCGGACGATGTCTTTGGCAACATCAAGAGTTGAGGAGGTTCCTCCAAGGTCGTATGTTTTTACCTTCCCCTCTTTAATATTCCTTTTAACTGCATTTTCCACTGCTTCTGCGAGCTTATTCTCTCCGAGCCACTCAAACATTAGTTTTACAGAGAGAATGGCTGCAATAGGATTCACTTTATACTGTCCGGCGTATTTTGGTGCGCTTCCATGTGTAGGTTCAAATAAACCGTAAGAATCCGAAGTCGAGGCGGATGCGGCAAAGCCCAAGCCACCAACTAATTGGGCTGTAAGGTCTGAGACAATATCACCAAACATATTTGTGGTTACAATGACTCCGAATTTCTGGGGATTCTTTACAAGTTGCATACACATAGCATCGATGTTTTGTTTCCAAACTTCGATTTTCGGGAAGTCTTTAGCAACCTCTTCGGCTATTCTTAGAAACATTCCATCTGTTGCTCGAATAACATTTGCTTTGTGAACTAATGTTACTGTGGGATAACCTTTCTTTTGTGCATACTCAAATCCCCTCCTAATAATTCTTCTGCACCCTTCTTCTGTGAAAATACGGCAAGAAACGGTTGTCTTATTGATGTCATATTTCTTAAAAACACCAATATTTTGTAATTCTTTTAGATCATAGAATTCCACACCTGAATAGAGCCCTTCGGTATTTTCTCGGAAAACAACCAAATCGATGTCATCCCGGTAATTGAGGGGGTTTCCTTCATATGCCTTACACGGGCGCATGTTGCTATAAAGATTAAATATCTGTCGTAAGCGAACGATTGGTGAACGATATCCTTTAACATTTGGTTTTGATGTGATTGCCCCGAATAATGCTGCATCTGTTTCTTTCATCATTTCAACTGTTCGTGCAGGCAAGGCATCTCCTTCTTTTTCCCAAAACACCCATCCAATGTCACCATGAATGAATTCTGCTTGGAAATCGGTTCCTTCTTCGATCACCATTCTGGCCGCTTCAAGAACATCATTACCAATGCCATCACCTGGCATAAAAGCGATTTTGTATTTTTTTGTCATAATAATTCCTCTGAAAAGTTTTAGCTTCTTTTCTTACAATTTACAAAATTATACCTAATAGTTTTTTATTATTTTTTATAATTCCTCTTGCTTTATTGAAACTTGTTATTAAAAAAGTTCTCCTTCCCCTTTTTTTATCACTTAAAAAACACTTTCGAGGTGAAAAAACACATCATTTCCACAAGAAAATGCTTATTAAATAAAAAGTATTATTGTGATTATAGATGACTGTTAAGGATAGCTTGATATAACCCTTTAACATATTAGTAATATAACCAAAGAATTGGATAAGAATCTCTGAGGAAACTTTGCAAAGTGCTTGCTCACTCCTTGTTAGGAATTATAATTCTTATCTGTAGTGGAGGAAAATAAATGTCAGATGTAGAAAAAGCCTCTGCAGAAGAGGAAATTGATGCTGAAACTGAACGGTTAATCTACAAAATAACCGAAGGTATTCAGCGATTAAATAGTATTGGCACGGTTCAATTTATCCAGATTATTCTTGCGCCAATTCCTGAACCCTTCGATGAAGAGTTAAAAAATACTTTTACTTCTGCAATTCAAGATGGGCTTTTTGTGAATAATACCATTGTTTTAGAGCAAATGGAGTCCGGAGACTCTTTCATGCGTGTGCTAAATGCAATTAGACGTATCTTTCAAATCTCAAAAGCAATAACAATCGAAGAAATTCAAGTATTAATTAACATTGATTATAAAGGCGAACCGATGGATATTATTGTCACCTATGACCCCCAAGAGCATGACATCAGTCTTGTTTCTGTAAGTCAAAAAGAAGATTTCTTTAAAATCCTCGAGTATGTCACTTTCTTCTGGTTAAAGTCAAGACCTCGTATTTAATCCTAAAATCCATTTCATAATAATTTTATTTAATCTCTTGCCTGATTTCTTTATTTATAATAACCTTCGCCAGGTTTGAATTGACCGTGCCTTTCTCAAAACGCGAGCAATTATTAATACTTAATCTTTCGGAATTGCTCCCTTTCTCTCTATCATTATCTGATGAAGCATTAATATTAACAAAAGGAGTAATGAGAGGTGAGATCCCCATAGAAAGCCTTCTTTTAGAATTACAACAGGACTTTACTTCTATCCAACAGATGCACTTCAGTAAAAACAAAAACGGTCAAATTTTACTTATGATAGGACCAAAAAGTGCTCTTGACAAAGAAGCTCTCGAAAGTACTCTCCGGGAAATTATTTCCCTTGAGTTACCTAATAATTTAAAAAATAGTGCTACGAAAAAACCCCTAATTTTCATACCGGCAGATTTTTTCGGTTTTCCTCTAGTCGGTTCCTTGTATTTTGGTGTAATTGATCGGGGGACAAATCTTTTACAAGTTCGCCCAATAACTGGCTGCCCTTTAAATTGTCCTTTTTGTTCGGTGGATGAGGGGCCTGCTTCTAAAAGTAAGGTACGTGATTTTATTGTTGATCCTGATTATCTTATATCAACATATAATTATATTCTCTCTGAGAAAAAGCTGAATGGAGCAGAAGCCCACATAGATGGTCAGGGTGAGCCTATGTCCTACCCTTACCTTGTCGAATTAGTTCAAAGGTTATGGGAAAACAATAACACAGCAGTTGTTTCGTTACAAACTGATGGTTGGTTTTTAAATGAACAAATCATCGACGAATTAAGTGCGGTTAAATTATCACGAATTAACCTTTCAATTAATGCCTTTGATTCAAAATTGGCCAAGCGACTTGCCGGGCGCGGTGATTACAATTTAGAAAAAATGCTCGAGTTAGCCGAATATATCCTTGATTCTAACATCTCCTTATTATTGGCGCCCATTTGGATTCCGGAAATAAATGATTCAGACATAGAGCTTCTCATAAAATTCTTTTCAAAGAAAAAACGAAAAAACAGTTCTTATCCTTTATTTGGCATTCAAAATTATGAAATTTATTCTGAAGGGAGGCATGTAAAAGGCGTCAAACAAAAAGACTTTAAGTTGTTTTATAAACAGCTTCGAGAGTTGGAGAGTAGATACCGTGTCCAGGACCTGGTTTTAACGCCGAAAATATTTGGAATGTATAAAACAAAACTTTTACCTATTCCAATGAAGCGAAACGAGATCATCAAGGCAAAGATTGTCTTACCTGGTCGATTGCAGAATGAAGTGCTTGCTACAGCAAGAAGAAGGCTAATTCACGTTAGACAAGTTTCTCCTCCCTCTATTGGTAAGAAAATTAAGATTCGAATTACGAGAAATCGTCATAATCTTTTCTTTGGCGTTCCTGCTTAAGAGCCGATCTTTTTATTGTATGGGAAATCTGAGGAGAGCGATTTTTCCGCCGAATTTTTCCACTTGTTTTCCTGACTCGTGTTGTTCACTCATAATAACTATTTTCCCACCGTTTTTTCGAACTTTTAATAAGAGCTCATCAAGCTCCTTTCTCTTTGCCCGATCCCTTAACCGTAATTGATTGTCTACTATTAGCAATGTTTCAACTGCGCCAAATTCTATAGCTCTAGCAATAGCATTATCTCCATAAGCAACTGTCTGAGTATTGCGTCCTAATCGACTGAGAACCTCCTCAATATAAATAGCCTCAGAACTGGCTTGCTCCTCTTCGATTATTTTTCCTAAAATGTTTTTACTGATGATTTCGCTGATTGCACTGGGCCCTCCACAACTAGCAGTTTCAACCAAAATCTTTTCAACGGGAAATTTAAGCTCTCGCTTTCTTTCTTGAAGGTAACGAATGAAATGGTCTTTGGTAAATCCTGGCCCAGCGATAATGATTGCTGCAACGTCTGGGAATTTGGTGGCTAAAGCTTCTTCAATCCCAAAAGTGACTTTCGCAAAAAATTTTTGGATTAATTCATGGCGAATTTTATCTTTGGTGGAAGAAGCTTTTTTAGGGATCCGTTCGCGAAAGTGTGCTATAATAGTACTTGAGAATGTACTTATACCAGCAATTGTGGCTTCATTATCATCTATTGCAACAATGATTACTTTTGCACTGGATGTTTTCTTTGCTGCTTCTTCGATACGTTCAATATCTACCTTATTCCAGCTCTCTTTATAAATGGTTAAAAGCGTTCCTATTTCAACATTTAAGGTGTGATATGTCCCAAAAGAGATGAGGTCCTCAGGACCAGCAATGATTTTCCCCTTTATTCGTAATCGCGTCGCAAATTCATGAAAGCTTACTTCTTCAACCTGTACTGTCAGAACCATCGTCATTCGTTCGCCTTTACTGGCCCGATTTTCTTCTTGCTCGTTTTGCCTCACTCTGCGGGTGGTCCTGGCTTTAACTTGATCATTTGGTAAGATAATATTATATAAAATGTAAAGGTCATCGATAGTCTCAGGGACGAGTGTAACGGCTCCTTGTTGATATTTCCGGGACTTGATATTCATGGCTCTAACCTTTGGGTGCAGATAGGGCATAATACCCTTTGTTTAATAAATAACTATTTTCATCCACTTAAGAAAGAATGAAAAGAATTGATTAAAAGCTTTCGAGGATGTTTTCAACTCTCCCAGCGAAATCTTTCATCAAACGATAACGAAGCGTGGAACGAGTTGTTTCTTCCTTAATTAGGATGACGATGGAATTGTTGGACTTTGTTTTAAAGACTAAGAAAAAGCCTTGAGTGCCTTCTAACATAACACCAACAGGGTCACCAATTTGATAGTGATTAGTGGTCATTTTAACTAAGGAAAAGAATTCCCGGACATAGGAACTTGTAAACTCTGAATCTACCTCTGTGGAAGTCCATTTCAAAACAAGGAGACCTGAAGGTTCGATAACAATAACAGATTCGACGCCGGGATTCAATGCATGTAAAACGCTACATTCTTTTTCAAAAAGGGCATCAATGGATTGACTCAATTTTCATTCCTCTATTTTGCTTACCTCTGGTGTTTCTATGTGATGTGCACGGTCTTTACAAAGTGATATCACTTTATTACTTTTACCATCTGACTATTTTATTCCCGAACTTTAAAAAGAAAAGTTGAAAGTAAAAATAAAAAGGTTATTAAAACTCAAACATGATGCAGTGTTTGAGCTGTAAAAAGGAGTCTTAGCCACAACCAGAACAACCACTGCAACTTCCGCACATTGACATGCTCTTAACATATTCCTCGTAGCATTCTTTATGAACTGTGAGTTTTTGATTGTCTGTTGTGTAGACCTCTAAGGTCTCTTCTGCATTGCCAATTTCTTTATTACACAATATACAGGGCATTGTTAAATCACTATGTAATGGTAATTGGTCCCACGAATAAAAGCTTTTTATATATAAATTAAAGTATTGCTAAGGTAAAAATTTGATTTTGTAAACTTTTTTAGAAAATTAGCTTGACTGATCCAAAAACGGATCAGTCAAGGTAGTCCCCGTAATTTCTTAAGAGTCCATTTTCCCAAGAGATTCGACGGTTGATTAGATAAGCGTTATGGGAAAAATTAAATTATTTTTACTTTTTTTTAAATAAATTCCTTTTCATTGCTTATCAGTTACCAAAAAAACGTTTTTTGCTTTCTTCTTTTTCATTTTTAGGCATTTTCGTTCCTTGAAATTTCCTGCCCATTTTTTAGAGAAAGTTTTAAAATAACTTTTCGGTAGTTTTTTTGAAGATTTTAATAAATTTTGTTATTCCGTTTTTTTTCGGAAAACGCCTTCATGTGAAGAAAAATGGCAGAATCAATACAATCTTTGACCTTGTTGGAAAATGAACTCCTTCAAAAAGTTAATTATCTTAAATCATTTTTATATGAACCACTATATTTTCCAAAAAGAGTTGAGCCCGGCCTTAAGGTCCCACCAAAAACTGAAAAAGATTGGAGTAAATTTTCAGGAGAGACTCTTTTTATTAACCTAAACCTTTTGAAAGATGATGAGCTTCGAGAAGGGATTTTTTGGCGAGAAAGTTTTCTTTTATTTACCCCGCGTCAGAGCAGAGATGCTTGGTGGGTGAAATTATTGGCAGATGTGTTTCCCCTTTCAATAAAAATGTCTTCACAAGCAACTGCTAAATGGATTCAGTTTATAAGGAAATCTTTTATTGCTTATAAGGAGCTTTATCGATTACTCAAACGAATCATTGCTGCTGCTGGGATTGATGGGCTTTTCCAAGCATTTAATAAAGTTCAATATTTCGTTTATTCAAAAGAACAATTAGAAAGCCATAAATCAAGACGGAAGAGAAAGAAGCGAGAAATAAATCCCCATGAAATGCAGATTATTTTAACTGAAATTTATTATAATTCTGTGAAAATTACCTCAAACGCCATAGAAATCATGCAAAAAGCTCTTCTCCGGCAAACAATTAAACCTAAGATTATTGCTCAATACTTGACAAAACATTTAGCTACTGTCTCAAAAACAATCAAGCAATTGGTTGCAATGGGGATTCTTCATCATAACTATTTTGTTAATTTGTCTGCACTTGGATTAACGCAATATATCACCTTACTTTTTCCTTCGAAAAAAGCTCATGAGCATCTTAAACCCCCATCAAACCCTTTCCTTACCTCACAAAAGCTAAATCGTCTTACAAATAGTATTATCACCCAATTATATGCTGCGCCAAAAAGCAAGTTATTTTTCAAGTATTTAAAAGCCTATTGTGAGGAACTTATCAACCAGAGAATTGTTTATGATTATTATCTTTTTGAAATTAAGAATTCAAAACGGATTTATACATTCAAATACTTTAACCCAAAAGAGAGACGGCAAATACCCGACTTTAATACTTTTATTATAGAGAGTGGTCTTTATCAAAATGAACCTTCTAATGGAAGTTATGATGCACTTCCTCCTGATAGAATTGTTATTCCTTCGGCTGTGTTCCATTCCAAATTGAAAGAAGTAGACTTTTTAGATCTACAAATTATCAATCAATTTTTACAAGGTGTTGATACCTATCGTGCTATTCGAAAAGCTGTAAATAAAGACATGAATGAACTAGTTAAGCGCATTAAACGTTTATTCGAAGAAAAAATTCTCTTTGAAAATGTACTGTCTTTTCTTCCGTATAGTTCAAGTGAATTGACAGTTTATTTTGAGAAAGAAAAACCCTTGAAAAAAAGCGACTATCGTACTTTTGACCAACGGCTCGTAAGTCTCTTTTCTTATCTCCCAAATGTTTATCTTGCAACTTTTAAAGGTGCGTTCGAAGGAATTCTTGCCAGAACCTTCCTTACCCCTTCCACCTGCCTTGAAATGGCTGATTTTCTCACTACTTTCTATCCCTCAAAGTTATCATTTCAACTCGTTCTTGGAAAACCGATCTTTCAAAAACACAAGTTAACACTCCCCATCAATCGCTGGTTAAATGGAGAATGGCTTTATAATGCAGAGGATTTTAGTAGCTAATCTTTGTCTTTCTTCGCTTTGGGTAAATATTCAATTGTTTTCCCGGTAATGATTGTTCCCTCCTCCAACTCGAGAGAAACAGGGTTTCCACATTTCTCCGGGCAGTCTCGCTCACATCGAGGGGTCCACCAATTAAATAATGCTGGGGCAACATCATTCACAAGATAATACATCATCTTTGCCATTCGACGGATTTCCCATTGAGCTTTACTACAAATCCTAAAGTTGAAGAAATTCCAAAGTGTTCGGGCATTCATTGTAACTATTATCGCTGTTTTGGTTGCATTTGGAAGAAAATAACGTGAATCTTCTAGCTTTATTCCCAATTTGTCTAATTTCTTTCGGAGGGTAATTGTTTCTTTTAAGAAATCGGCGGTAATTTTTCTGGCTTCTGGATTTTCTAAAATGGAATCCGGGATCACCGCCCAATCTTCTTCGCCATTTTCTAAGGGGTCTGAATAGCGTTGGCTTTCTTGAGAGTAAGAGGCAATCCTGTGCCTTACAAGTTGGTGAGAAGTGACACGGCTAATACCTGTTATTCTGAAAGTGAAATTGACATGTTCGGCAACAGATTCATGACCCGAATCGACAACACGTCTAATGATTGCTTGGTCAACTGGTGTATTCAATGCAACATTTCGTTTGCCTCGACAAATTCGGATAGCAATCTCTGCAAGTTTCTCATTCGGGTGGTTCAACAATTCCACTTTCATTTTAAACACCGCTGTTCAAAAGGCTTTCAATAAATACTTAAATTTATTGAAGCTTTTATTATATTCATTCTCTTTTTTCTTAGAAGGTTTTCGTTATAATTTGAAAATATTTTTCTTTGAAAAAGTCTATTGCATGATTAATAATTTTCAAGGCAGAATTCCTATCTTCCCACCCTTTGACTTCAGTTTTTTTGCCCTTCTCTAACTTCTTATAATCTCTGAAAAACTCTTCAATTTCGATTAATTGATGTTTTGGTAGCCAACTTAAATCTTTAGCTTCATCCAAACGAGGGTCATCGTTTGCAGCTGCAATTATTTTATCATCGAACCCCTTCTCATCTTTCATTCGAAGGACACCAATTGGTCGTGCCCGTACAACACATCCTGGAAATGTTGGTTCTGTGATAAGTACCATAATATCTAAAGGATCATGGTCGTCTCCAAGAGTTCGTGGAATGAACCCATATGAAATTGGGAAAACAACAGAGCTATATAGTACTCTGTCCAAATAAATTGTCATAATCTCTTTATCAAATTCAAATTTGTTCTTTGACCCTTGGGGTGTTTCAATAACTGCATAAACTAACTCCGGCGGGTTTGGACCTGTCTTGATTTCAGTCCATAAATTTGTCATTATATTACACCTTCTTACAGTAAAGATTCGAACTTTAACTTAAATTTTTCTAATCTTTTCTTCTTTTATAAAAAAGAAAAAAAGGGAAAATCAATAATTTTCCCAAAAAGCTTCATTTGCTGCTCCGAGTTTAATTTGGAATCCAAAATCTTTCAAGCTTTTTTCTAAAGCAGCCAGAGCGATGAGGGCAAACTGTGGATTCGCACCGAATCCCATGTTTCCGAGTCGAAGGACTCTCCCGCCTAAGACAGGCCCCCATGCTCCTGCAATTAAAACGCCATATTTTTTCCACATGAGGAGCATTAATTTTTCAAAGTCTATGCCTGTTGGTACTTTAAATGCTGTAACAGTCGGAGAGACATAGTCATTTTTCTTTGGATAAAGTTCAAGCCCCATTGCTTGACCGGCAGCTATGATTGCCTTTGAAATTCTCTTGTGGCGTCGGAAGCCATTTTCAAGCCCTTCTTCTAAGATGATTTCCACACTTTCTCGAAAAGCATAAAGGTCTGAAATTGAATGGGTAAATGGCAAGCTTCGGTTTTTGATCCAACTTTTTGTCCAGACGGAAAGATCTGAATAGAATGTTGGAATCGATTCTCGCTCATTAATGACCTCAATTGCTCTTTCACTTAAGCTCATGAAGGCAATACCTGGTGGTGCAGAAAATACTTTTTGACTTGCCCCGAGATTAATATCAATGCCAAACTCGTCTGTGAGAATGTCTGTTCCCCCATTGCTACTTACTGCATCAACAATTGTTATCGCATCACTTTTTTGGCATACTTTACAAATTTCTTTTAATGGGTTTAGAGTGCCACTCGGCGTTTCACAATGAACAAGAGTAATTGCTGTGATATTTGGGTGATTGTCAAGAGCTTCCTTTACCTTCTCTACTGAGAGGACTTCATCATAACCATCTGTTGCAACAACAATGGGTTTTCCGCGGCAATTTTTAACCATATCTGCAAAGCCATGGCCAAAAATTCCCGAAGCAAGAACAAGGACCTCATCATTAGGTTTGATAACACTGTTTAATGCCGCATCTAAGGCAAGCATCCCTTCACCTGGTAAAATCAGTACCTCATTTTTAGTCTTGATGATCTTTCCTACCAGTCGGCTTGTTTCCAGTAGCCAGTTTGGAAAATCTGGGTCTAAATCCGGGTTAATTATTTGTTTGCTCATAGCTTGGAGTACTCTTGGTGGAACCATAGTAGGTCCAGGGGCATATAGTAACCGGCCATGGATGTTAAAGAACTCTTCAGAAGGGGTCTCTATATCTTGTATCATTTTTTTATCACCAAAGAATTGCTTCTCTTTATAATTCAAAAATTTTCTGTGAAAAAAGAAAACGAGATTGGGAAAAACCACTTTGTTTGTTGCGGTTTGTACCCCTAAAAGCGATTATTCTTCTCTTTTACGGATAGGAGATACTAGCTGACTCTTACTCTTGTCAACAATAGTGGTTTTTCCATGTATTTATTGTCGAAAGTTTATAAATAGCATTAGAAAGAGGCAAAAGAGTAACGAAGAAAAAAGCAGTTGAATTTAGTATCGCTTAAGCTAGCGCATCCCAAGTAGCATATTTATCGACATATAATTTTGCTTTCTTCTCAAATTCCTTGTTGTTATTTTTAAATTCCTTGGCAGCAGTGGTATTTAATGGGTCATCTGGATTTGGATTTGAAAGTAAAAAGCGAAGTGACTCTACAACATCGACCAGATTACTTGCTGGCGTCCAATCTTTCCCCAAGATCCCTACACAAATCCTATCTTTAAAGATATTGGGATGCCAAATAGGTGTGAGCACTCTGACTTTTGGCGGTTTAAATGGAAATGACCTGGGAATTTGGATTTCAAATTGAAATACCCCTCCGGAATAAAGCCCTGTCCCTATGATAAACCCTCTCCATAATCTAGTGTCACCATTAACAGGTTGGAAATTTGGTTCTTCTTTTTTCATTTCGCTTGCTTCTATAGCCAGTCGCGCCCAAAAATCGTCTTCGCTGAGTTCCATTTGTCATTCCTCGAATTCCTTTTTGTTTCACAGTTAATAATTGTTATTATTTGTACTCGCTTTTCATAAACAACATTTCTTTACTCTTTGTTCTAAAAAACTCTATCCATAATGTTCAAAAATACTTTTTTTTGCGAAAATTTCTTTTATCATAATTCCTTTAACAATTCCGAAAGACTTTTTGAATAGCAAAAAAATGTAAATTAGCTATTAAAATAAAAATCTACTGTTGATGAAAAATGACGAAGAGAATCCCTGAATTGGATGCTGCTATTAAATGGAAAACGTTCTTTGACTTATTATCACAGAAATCTTTCCGGGAGGAAAGAGATAAGGGAGTTGTTGCAGCGATCTTTTGTTTAAGCAAATACCCTCCCACTCTCGAAACAGTGGTGCGTTGGAAAGCGTTATGTGATGTTTTAGAAAAAGACCCCTTTAAAATTGATACCCCACGACGAGGAATCATCGCAGCTTTACTTCTTCTTTCAGTACAAAAATAATCCATCTTCTCTTTTCTTTCCTTAATTACAAGAGTTGCAAATAAAAAAAAGGAAAAGGGTCTCGAGAGGTACCTTAACGAACTTTAGAGCCGTTTGGTACTTTTCTCAAGGGAACAAGAATGGAAATTTCAGGGGCTGCATCGGCAGCAAGCAACATGCCATTTGATTGTACCCCCCGAATTGTTGCCGGTTCCAGGTTGCACACAATAACGATTTGCTTCCCAAGTAATTCGTCTTTTTCGTACCGTTTGGCAATTCCGGCGACAATTTGGCGTTTCTCTGTTCCAATATCTACAATCAATTTGAGTAGCTTGTTAGCACCTTTTATGGCTTCTACTTCAACAATAGTGCCAACTCTCAAGTCTAATTTCTGAAAGTCTTTAAATGAGATTTGTTCAGTTGTCATGATTCCTTCACTCTTTTTGATAGTCGTTTTTTCTTTTTTAGTTTGCTCTTTCTTTTTTGCAAGTTTGTCTTGTAAGTGAGGGTTTTGTTTCAAGACCTCTTTTACAGAATCCCCACCCCATTCCAGAGCTAATTCCACAATTTCCTCAAGTTCGATTTTTCGAAAGATTGGTTCCGGATTCTTGCAAATTTTATGCCCTTCGGGAATTCTTTTATCAAGAGCTTCCCAGGATTGTTTTCCGAGCTTCTCGCTAAGATTTAAATAGGTAAAAATTTTCTCCGCGGAGAACGGAATAAATGGGGCAAAAAGTACTGCTAATCCTCGACAGCATTGCAAGCAAGTGTTTAATGTCGTTGCTGCACGTTCGTGTTTTTTGTTCTTCCAGTCTTCCCAAGGTTTCTTCAGTTGAAAATAGCGATTACATTCTCTAGCAAAGTCTAGAAGAAGTAAGAGTGTTCGTTGAAATTCCAGTTTTTGTAATTCTTTACTTGCTTTCTTCCCAGTTTCTTCCATTTTTGCCAGAATCGCTTTATCTTCTTTATCTAAGTTCTTAGCAGGAGGAACATCACTACTAAAATAGCGGTTAGTAAATGTCAATGTTCGATGCACAAAATTACCAAGAACATCAGCAAGGTCTGTGTTAATGCTGTCGCGAAATTCTGTCCAGAGAAAATCCGTGTCATGCCGTTCTGGTGCAATTTTCATAATATAATAGCGCCAATAATCAGCAGGATAGAGCTGAAGAGCAGTATCGGTAAAGATGCCAATTTTTTGACTCGAGGAAAACTTTTGCTTTTCATAATTTAGCCACTGAAAGGCTTTAATATAATTGGCAAGGTTGAATCCATCATCTGCACCCGCTAACGTTGCCGGGAAAGTAATTGCATGGAAAGGAACGTTATCTTTACCAATGAAATTGACAACATATGTCTCTGGATCCTTCCAAAACTTCTTCCAAAGGTCTGGGTTGCCTTGTTGTTTTGCCCATTCCATAGAAATGGAGATATAACCAATTGGTGCATCAAACCACACATAGAAAACCTTGTCACGATAACCATCTAGTGGAATTGGAATGCCCCACTTCAGGTCGCGGGAAATGCATCGCGGTTTTAATCCCTCTTTAATCCAGCTGTTAGCAATCGAAAGCGTTGTTTTAGGCCAGTCTTTATGTGAATTTAACCACGCTTTAATTTCTTCTTCTAGTCCTCCTAAATCAAGGAATAAATGTTTGCTTGTCTTGATCTCGGTGTCGTTTTTGCCACAAATAATGCATTTGGGGTTGATAAGGTCAACACCATCTAAGACTTTTGAACAATTCTCGCACTGATCGCCCCGAGCATGTTCGTATTTACAATAAGGGCAGGTGCCAATGACAAATCTATCAGGAAGATTCCGCTTGCAGTTTTTACAATAGAGAGTTTGAATTTCTTTTTCTTTAATAAAGCCATTTTCATATAACTTTAAGAACAAATGTTGAGTCATTTCGAAATTTTCTTTCGTATGTGTTCTGCTAAAAAGGTCATATGATAAACCAAATTGCTCATAAATCTCCTTCTGTTTCATGTACATCTGCTCTACAAATTCCTCAACAGGCATACCTGCTTCAAGGGCTGAAACCTCTGCAGGTGTTCCGTGATCATCTGTGCCACAAACGGCAAGAACTTCTTCTCCTCTCTGACGCAAATAGCGGGCATAAATATCCGCCGGAAGCAGAGATGAAACTAAGTTCCCGAGATGTTTCACGGTATTGACATAGGGCAAGGCACTTGTTATTAGATATCGTTTAATCTTTTTTGCCATGTAATACCACACTCCTATTTTTCTCGAGAACACTGAGAAAATTCATAGAGCTTTTTAATGCCTCTGGAATGTTCTATGATGATTTATAACTTTTTTGAAGAGAAAAAAACATGCATTATATTAAACAACATAAATCCTAATTGAAGAAAAGAAGTTGAAAAATGACCTGCTGTTATTTTTTCTGATAGATTGTAATTGTTGGCGTTTCAGAAAGGTTGATTAGAGAATCATTAATTCGTCCTATAGAATCTGTAATGACGCAACAAAATCGAACAATTTTTTGTTTTTCTTTTCTGAAAAGTGATCTTCGAAGCGAGGGCGCCTTCCAGGTAAACGATTCTAAAACGAAACTTTCACCTTTACGAATTCGTGCTCTTATGCGATATTTCTTCAAAAGCTTCTGTGTCCCTCTGATAAGCTGATATATCTGGATTTCATTGAGTTCACATCTTGTTTTAAACGTAATTTTTGGTGTGATCTCTGATATGAAGCCTGGTTGTACTCGTAATTTCAATGGCGGTGTTCCTCGTAAGGAGATATTAATAACTTTCACAAGTGGTGGAGAAGCTTTTGCAAGGGCGGTAGCACTTGCTCCTCTTGCGCTAAAGGTTGCAAAAACATACCAATTTGAGGAACAAATACTTGCAGGAATAACAACCGGAATATCTAAGCTGAATTTTGCCGATTGGAATTTTGCTTTCTTCTCGTACAGTTTGATTATCCCTCTTTG
>DXJV01000053.1 GCA_019056785.1 Candidatus Heimdallarchaeota archaeon | reverse complement strand
GCAACACTTGCTTGCCGCAAAGGAGGTACAAATATCATTGCAACGGCTTGTGTGGAGGGCATAAAAGTTTACGCACAGAAAGAAGATCTAAGAGCGCGGGGCATTATCGATGACAAAGTTTGCACCGGCATCGAACAGGTAGATTATGACAGATCTATTAACTTAATTATGGATGAATATGAGAAAGTCATTACTTGGTGTTAAAAACTTCAAAAGATAACCACAGGCTGGTGCTGTAACTTAGAAAGTTAACCAGCCACATCTTTTTATTAAATTAAATTTTCAAGCAATTTTATAAAGCAATTAGCTATGTATGATTTTAGAAGATAACTTTACGAGGATCTAAAATGAATAAAAACGAACAAAAGAAAATCCCCGAAATTACGATTGACCCGCAAAAACTGAAAGTGATGGCGGCGCTACGCGATATTAAACACGTCATTGTTGTTGCAAGCGGGAAAGGTGGAGTGGGAAAAACCACTGTAGCAGTAAATATTGCAACCTCTTTAGCCACACGAGGACTGAAAGTCGGCATTCTAGATGCGGATATCACCGGGCCAAACGTACCAAAAATGGTTGGGCTGGAAAATGAAAGGCCAGCTTTTGATGAAAAAGAAAAGAAGATTTTACCACTTGAGTCTACTTACGGCGTCAAAGTCATCTCAATGGAGTTTTTATTGCAAAGTAAAACAGATGCGGTCATCTGGCGTGGGCCTTTGAAAATGGGGGCCATTACCCAGTTTCTAAGTGATGTTAAATGGGGGCATCTTGACTATCTCATTATTGACCTCCCACCTGGAACAAGCGATGAACCTCTGAGTATTGCGCAACTGATTCCTAAAGCAGATGGCGTCGTTATTGTATCTACCCCTCAAGAAGTCGC
The DNA here is from genome assembly GCA_019056785.1 of Candidatus Heimdallarchaeota archaeon. GTDB lineage: Archaea > Asgardarchaeota > Heimdallarchaeia > JABLTI01 > JABLTI01 > JABLTI01. The sequence goes on along the minus strand of DXJV01000053.1, from coordinate 28,960 downwards.
TCTTTTAGATGTTAAAAAATCCATTAATTTTGTTCGGAAAGTCGGTTTGAAAGTATTAGGATTAATTGAAAACATGAGTGGCTTAATTTGTCCTCACTGTCATAAAGAAATCAATATTTTTGGCAAAGATGGCGGGAAAAAAGCAGCAGAAGAATTTAACATCCCATTTCTAGGTGCCATTCCCATTGACCCAGCAATTGTACCACTCTCAGATGAAGGGAAACCATTTGTTGGACAAACAGGTGAGTCACAAACGATTTTTGAAAAGATTGTGGACAATTTAATTGCCGAAATCAAAAAGAATGAATAAAGTATTTTTTTTCACTTTATTCTTTTTTTTTATAAATAATATGATTGTTGGTCCTTGCTTTGTTTTTTATCGCGTTCTAGCTCTTCTAAAGCTTTCATTGCATTTGCTTCTGTTTGTTCAATATCGTTAATCATTTGATCCATTTTAGAGAGGTCCATTTCAAAACCCAAGAGTTTAGTAAGCACTTCTAAGACATTTTTCGATGCAAGAGGGTCAACACCAAAAGCCATTGCTTGACGCTCCCCAGGGCGCACCTTTCCCATCAAACCATAAGACTCCAACCCGCGTTCAGAAGCAAGCGCTGTCAATACACCCACAGCACCACTAACACGCCCTTCTGTAAATAATTTAATACCTTGTTCTTTTAATTTTGCAGCTTCTTTTTCAGTAAACGCAAAACCTGTCACATTTGGTGTGTCGCCATCACTAGCGGGGCGAAAACCACCAATAGCAATGACCTTGTTGATGCCCCACTTTTCAATGAGATCTAAAGTAGCAGACAAGACTTGGAACATCCCCTCCGGACCCTCCTGGGGTTGGCTTTCTCCAGTAAGAATGAGAAGTGGGGGTTTTGTTTTGGGGATAGCCCAAAGCTCCGCATGAACAAGTTTCCCCAATTCCCCTTGAAAAATGACCAAATGAGGAAAATAACTTGAGAAAATTTTTGCAGCACGTTCAGCATTAAAATATTCAATTAATTGCATCCCAGCTATTCTTCCTACTAAACCCTGACCGGGGAAACATTGGATTAAAGCGCCATTCTTTAAATTAAACTCTTTAACAATTTTTATGATAACATTTGGGTAATTATTAACCATTTTTTTCACTAACGTTTAAATTCCTAATATAACTAAGGTGGGAACTTAAATAAAATGACTAACTTTAAGAAATAGAGAAGAAGAAAAGTGGAAAAAAGTTTGGGAGAAATTAATGGGTTTTAACAATCTCAACAGAACGTGTACGAGGATAGGTTTTCACCCAGGTGGACTTGCACACATCACAAGTTAAACGCAGATCAACTTTCTGTGATGTTTTGGAAGACATTTTTGCTTGTGAAATGGCTTTTTTAGAGTACTTTCCTTTATTTCCCGAACCTCGTTTGTTGCGTTGTTGGTTACGAGTGCCTTTTACGAGACCACTTCCACGTCTTCCGCCTTTTTCATGACGAACGGTCATCGTAGTGTGTTTTTTACATTTTTTGCAATAAGCACGCATCTTTGCGGGAATTTTAACCATATGTTTCAAGCTCCAGCATTTTACTCTAATTAGTAGTGAAAGGGCATTTCTTGCTGGTATTTAAAAGTTAGCATCATAAAGATATAAGGAAGTGAGGAGGAGCGCTAGTAGTAAAATAGAAATTGGGAAACTTGAATGGCAATGTCAACTGTATAGCTTCCCACGCTTCCGGGTTTCACAAATGTTAAAGGCCGTTCACGGAATGCAAAATCATTAATGGAGCCATCAACATAAAAGTCAGAAGAGACTGTCGTGCTTGCAGCATAAATAGTTCCAGTAGTATTATAAGCAATTTTTAAAGAATGATAGCTACCGAAAGAGAAACTAGTGCCCTTAATAGCCAGTTGTAGAATATTGACTGTAATAGAGAGGATATTAGCTGTTTGATCAAACCAAGTATAAACTCTAACACGGTAATCTAACGAGATTTTCATCGATTTATCAGCAGGACGCATGAGGGTTAAATTGGTTAAGCCCTGATATGTCTCACCGGTGGTGGAACCATTCACGAAGAAATACCGTTGGGTGTTTGGACCTTTCAAGTAGCTGCTTTCCCCTTCTTTTAAGATAACGCCTCGACGATTTTCCAGCAAAAATGCTAGAACACCCAATTTTGTGAACAGAAATGATTGATTGTACGTGCTGGCTGCATCAGCAAATTGCAAACTCACATTTTTCCCTTCCTCATAACGAACGAAACCGAAATTTGGATCCATTCGGACAATATCAATCGAGCCTGGTTCCATACCATACAAATCATAAATAGCCTCATCCACTCGAAGCATATATGAGGTCATACTATTGATGTTATTTGTCGTCTGAAATTGATTATAAGCTGGATACAACCAAGCCCACACAACACCAATAGCAGCAACAAACATGAAAATAATCATAATTGCGGCTAACACCTGGGAAACAGCTGCTTTACTTTTCATTAGGCGCTTTAGATTTCGCTTCTGATGTTTCAAAGGCTAAAACTCCAACAACGATTGTTAAGGGGATTATTTTAATTATAGTAAATGATTACATTAAGTTTATTATTTCTTTTGTTTGTGCTAATTCAATCTTGGTGGCTAGGATTTTCCCAGAATCATTGCATGATCTTTTTCGAGTGGATGAAGGTCTATGGCTTCTAGAATTTCAAACCCTTCGTCTTCTAGGACAGTCATTTGTTGCTTATAAATAACAGAGGGTTTTTTACTGGAATCAATACTTCTTGCCTTAATCGCTAAAAGCACATGTCCACCTTTTTTAAGAAACGTTTTCGCATTGTCAGCAATGATTTTTGCTTGGTCAGGTTGTGCAACATCACAATACACCACATCAACAGTATCAACAAGAAAATGGTAATTGGCGGGATACCGAGCATCATCAAGAATGGGAAGCATATTGCTCCGTTTTTCACAGAGGAAAACTAAGTCGCGGGTTGACCGAGCAGAAAACTCTACACAGAAAACCATCCCTTTTTCGCCAATGATATCTGACACGTGACTTGGCGTAGTGCCTGAAGCAGCTCCAAGATAAAGTACTTTTGAGCCCGGAACAATTGGGACAGTTTTCAACCCTTTAACAATTGCGGCGGCTAACTTTGAGCGTGAGGGCTCCCAAAGTCGATATTCGATGTTTTTCACAGTAATTAGATCTTCACCGTAGACTTTGTTTCCAGGAGCAAAGTTTTTTGTTGCAATTTTTCTGCTTCCGTCCGGAAAGATGATATTGAAGATTCCTTTGAATGATTTATATGGTTTAACATTCATTTTTCGCTTTTCTCCTATTGCCTTTTCTTTTGCGCTTTATGCCTTGGCTTTTTATGTTTTGGGTACTGCTGACCTGCTGATTGTTTTTGTTTCTTCCCTTTTGGCGGCTCAGGGTATTTACTGATTATCTCATTAATTCTTTTATTGGTTTCTTCTACTAATTCGAGGGATTTGTCACCTGCTTCAAAATAGTCTAAACGAGCAGCAACTGAAATACGACTTGAAAGGACACGAGCGATTTTTCCTCTTTGCCACCACTTCGCCTGATTTAACCGAGGGTCTTGATAAATAATTCCGTGCTTTGGTGGAGGCGCACCGGTTTTTATGGTACGGTAAAGGGCTTTTTCAGCGCCCAGCACCTGTATCTTACTCGAAGGGGAGAGAGCCAAATCCCGCAAACTCCCGGCAAGGGAGATCAATCGCGCACCCAGAAGAGGGCTTATAACACCACTAATATTCGGCGCAATGGTTTGCATCGTCACTTCCATCCATTTCTCGAGTGATTGTCGCTGTCGATAGAGATTAACAATTGTTTGAGCTTGTTCTTGGATCAACTGGATATCTTGTGAGAGAAGCGAAGAGCCCATGGATGTCTCTCGTGCAGCCATAAGCCGGTTGGCTTTCTCTTTTGGCAGGCCAATTTCATTTACGAGAAGTTTAAGGTCGATATTCTTTTTGTCGCCAGTTTTGCTGACAATTTTTGCAAATGTATGATGATTATCTATGGCGTCAACCAACTCGGGAAAATGCATGCCATAGAATTCTCGGAGACGATTGGAAAACAAATTTAGGGTTTTATCTACATCATCTATGGTTTCAATGGCATGAACAACAAGCCGGTCACGTTTATCTGCAGCCTGCCTTACGCGTTCTTTCGTAAGAAACAAAGCAACTTCACGGACGAATTTTCGAAAGGCTTCTTTGCTTTTGAAATAGCCCATTTCCAATGCCATTGTTTCAATGCTTTTATGAAAATTGGCAATGAGTGGGTCGAAATATTCAAATTGCACTTTATAACCATTTGCTGCCAGAAGGTGACCCACTTTTGCATTTTGGGTGACCAGCACATCAGTTTTATGCTCTTTAGCAATTTCAGTGAGGATTGCAGGAAGCTCTCCTTTATCTATTTGACTAAAAATGGCTGCAACCTTTTCAGAGGATAAAGGGAAATTTCGTGTGTTTATAATGTTGTTTTCCTCATCAAGAACAAAAACGCCCACTACAGTAACGACAAGGTGACTGTTCATAATCCATAATCTCCGAGATTATAATTAGACTTTGATTTCAAACTCAAATGTAAATATTCCGATTCTAAAGAGATAAAAAAGCTCTTTTTATTCTTTTTGAACTAATTTTTCAACGAGTTTTGGGAGAGTTTCCTCACATTTCCCTTGAATAAACACATCGGCAATTTGAGCATGAGATGTTTTCTTAATATTGAAAACAACGACACGTGCCCTATTCCGTTTTGAAAGATGGGGGAGAGATGCTATTGGATATACTTCAGCACTTGTACCAACCACAAACACGAGGTTGGCTGTTTTTGCAATTGAGAATACTTTTGAAAGTATATCTGTGGGGAGCGTTTCTCCAAAAAGAACGACATCAGGACGGAGTAAAGACCCACAAGAACAGTGTGGTGGAAAGTTTTCTGCGTTGTATTGGAATGGTGCTTTCATACCACAATTAGGACAAACCACTCGAGTTAAATTGCCATGAACTTCATAGACGTTTTTAGAACCGGCTCTTTGATGCAACCCATCAGCATTTTGAGTAATCACACTCTGGCAGAAACCCATTTCCTCCAGTTTTGCAACTGCATAGTGTGCGTTATTAGGTTCAGAGTTGAGGATAAGGTCTATTCCTTCACGATAAAATTCCCACAGTTTTTCAGGGTTCTTTACCCATGCATCATATGTTGCAACTTCTTCAAAATCATATTTTTCCCAGAGACCATCTTCTCCACGAAATGTTGGAATTCCTGAAGCACGAGAAATGCCAGAACCGGTTAAAACATATGCTTTGAATTTTTTACGTTCTCTTACTTCCTCGACAAGAGAAATAACCTCATCAATTAACTGATTCATTGGTATCAAAGAAAACTAGGGGAGTTATCATTTAAAACGATTTTTAATAAAAGAAGAAAAAAGAAAGAAAAAAATTAGCTGTTTTTTTCTATCCTTTAAACTTGAAGTAGATCGCGCCATGTGGGCAAGCATCTAAACAATTGCCACAGTTTGTGCAGTTTGCATCCCGAACCCTTTGGTAAGAGTAATCGAGAATAGGCACTTGCATGGCGGTCCTTTCACACATTTCTTCACAGTCTCCACAACGGGTACAGCGTGCTGGATTACGAGCAATACCAATTAAACTATATTTTGCTGTGAAACCCATTGCATAACCAATAGGACAAACATATCGGCAATAGAAACGGGGGATAAAGATACTGAAACCTATTACAACAAGGAGGATTACAATTCGGAAATAGAACATAAAACTCCAATCGCCAGCAGCAAAATCTTCAGAACCGCCTGGGTATTGCTTCCAGAAGATCATGTAAAAGAACATTACAAACAATGTTGCAGCCGGATTAAAGGGAGTCCATGGTTGTTGGGCAAAGACACCGAAATTTTCTGCCACACTTTGGTTAATTAATTCTTTATAACCAACAAAACTGCCAACAAGAATTACGCCCCAAAAAATGACTGCGCGAATGTCTCGCAACCCTTTGTTCAAAGGTTTCGAGATTTTTAATTTCTTCACAGGAATTAATCGGAGCAGATCTTGAAAGAAGCCAAAAGGACAAACCCAGCCACAGAGCATTCTTCCAAACAGGCCACCAATGATGAGTGTAACACCAAAAACTAGGAATGGAAACAACCCGCCGGAAAAGATGGCTTGAAAGACATCGAAAGCGCCCAGCACAGTTGTAAATGGGGCGCCCGCGGGTTGATTGATTGGTAAAATTCCAAGAGACCAATTTACACCGATGAGCCCGCCATTAACGAGAAGGAAAGAGGCAATTTGTATTAACCAACGAATCAATCGAACCTTTCTCGAATTAATCGCTGTTAAAACACGCAATCCAAATGTTTTGACTTTTGATTCCTCTGCTTTTGTACCCATTTTGTTTTTTCTCCGCGTGCAGTTTTATTGTTCTTAAGAAACAGGTGGTGGGATTGGAATGCCTTTAATGTACTGTTCGATGAATTTCTCAAACGCCTCAATAAGAGTAGGGCTGATATGAAATAGTTCATTGATTTTTTCATGCATTCCTAAGATAATACCAATGACTAGTGCTATTGAACCTATCGCGAGTATTACAATCATCCATGACCTTGGTTTCAAGTTTTTTTACACCACTGCTAAATTAGCATAGCTTCATTTTTGAACTAGTGCTCTTGTAAAAAATTTGTCTTTAAAATATTTTTCCGTTCGTTTGTCTGAATCATTTCGAGAACACTTTTATGGTTATTTGAAGTCAGATTTCATTACTTCTGCGTTTTTTAGTTTCACAAGAAAGGACGCTTCGCGGTGGCTTTTCGCGTAGATCACTTTTACGGGGTCGATCTTAAAAGAACGCTCGCAACGGCTACAAAAACGACTTTTCTGCCGGGAACGGGCATAGGTCCATTTGCCACAACGGGGGCAATGAATAACGATGAATTTTTTTTCCGACATTATTATTACCGTGTAAAAATAAAAGGGAAAGATGATAGATGCTAAGCTTGAGAGTGTGCTTATTTTTCACCCGTGACTGTAATGATAACCTTTCGTTCACGTCCACGAGTATCCAATTCTATAAAGACAACCTGTTGCCAAGTACCTAGTATAGGTTCTCGATTATTAATAGGGATAGTAATTTCAGGTGAAAGAAGGCTCGCACGCAAATGGCTATGAGCATTATCATCTTGAAAGTCGTGCTTATAACCTGCATCTTTGGGGATTAACCGTTTAAGAAGAGCAATCGTGTCTTCGACGAGTCGCGGCTCAAATTCCATCGTGGTTATTGCACCGGTTGCACCCGGGACGAAGACATTCACCAGACCTGTTTTCACACCCGCTTTTTTGACAGCGTTCCTCACTTGGAGCGTGATATCTACCAGCTGGAGTTCGTTGTCTGTTTCAATCCCAATTTCAATTGAATAAACGACCATTTTGTTCATCCTCTATGATTATTTTTAATTGTGCCTTTTTTATGGGAAGGAAGTGGGTTCTAAGAACGGCTTCGACGATTATCCCAAAGTTCTTTACGTAAAAGGTCGCGAATGGCAACCCTAATCGCTTCAGATCGACTGGGGTAAACACCCAGTCTGACCAAATCATCTAATCCTTCAAGAAATGTCTCCGGAATTTTTACAGATATTAGATTCATAATTACATCTACACCTTTGTTCACATTGGTAGCTAAAAGCAATTATCATTGGTAATACGTTGGTACGCCAAACTTATACTTAAAACCTTTGGGGATGAAGAGCTTACTCGTCGTCAGATTTTGTTTCCACTTTTCGCCTTACCATGGCTATTTCTGTAAGCAAATCAATTGATGTCAAAGGGGGAATATGCGGTTGTTTTTTAATGTTAAGTGAGATAGCATCTTCCGGACAGACAAGAAGATAGTTACCACACCCTATACATCTTTTTTGAATGATAACTGCAAAATTGCTTTCCAAGGTAATCGCATCCATTTGACACCTCTCAACACAAGCCCCACAGCCACCACACAACTCTTCATTAATGACAGCTTGATAATTACTCGAGGTAAAATCTGCAGGATTAGGCATTTGTTTTAAAGCAACTAATCCAGCGCAACAACAAGTACAACAACTACAAACAAAAATCATTTCTTGAGAATTACTAATCTGGAAGATCAATCCTTCTTCTTCATTCTTTTTTAAATATTGAATAGCTTCCTCTTTGGAAATCTTACGGCCATATCCTTGATCAATATATAACCGTGCCGTATCACTAGTGGCCATACAAACCTCTCACCGCTCCGTAACTTGACAAGGCTCATTGATAAGATCTTTAGATTGCCGACAAATACAATTGACTTTTGCAAAAGGGCCAGACGATTCTTTAAATAACACTTTAATGTCATCATACTTAGCGATACAATTTTTGCTCGATTTTTATTCCCACAGGTATTGTCCGTAATTGACGAACTCTGATGTCTTCATTTGCCGGACCCCACGCCTCTGCTAAATACTGATTAAGATCTTTTTGAAAATCTTCTGTCAATTTATCGACTTGAAATTCGCATATTCCAATAATTAGTAACGTATTGGCATAGACCTTCTCGCCCTTTCATGTGCTACCCATAAATAGCTCCTTTCTTCGCCATATTATCAAGGTGCTTTTCCACTTCTTCCTTTGTATAACCCAAACACTTTACATGGCTGAAAATCTCTTCTAATGTTTCATATGTGTCAAGTGAACCCAAATAGCCACATTTAATCAGTGTTGCAATTTCAGCTTCTTCTGGAGTGAATAATTTCTTCAGCAATCGAATTTCTAACCTTGACTCAGTTGAGGGAAATCGCAAGGGGAAACTATCAAAATGCTCTTGTAATCGCCGATAAACATCTATTGATATTCTTAGCACTCCAGAATACTTCTCATACTAACAATTTTTCGGGAAGTTTATAAATGATTTTGAGCACAACTGACACAAACACATTTTTTCAACCTAGTGAGAACCAATTTTCAAATGAGAGAAGTATGATAAAAAAATGAAAGAGAAAGGCAGAGGATAATATGAGAACTTTTTTTACTGATGATAAGAAATATTAAGCCCCTCTATCTGAAAAAAAGACCAAGAAGCCGTTGTGGCCAAGCCCGGTTTAAGGCGACTGATTCGTAATCAGTAGAGCGAGGGTTCAAATCCCTCCAACGGCTCCAACATTTTCTCGTTGTTAGCATTAATGCTTTTGAAGATAGTTTCGAACCATTAATGCCACAGCAGCACCTTCACCGGCGGCGGCGTAAGCAGCTTGTTGAATTGAACCAGAATGGCAGTCACCCGCTGACCCACCGCCAATAATGATCACATCATGGAAATTATGTTTAGGCTTTGAAATAAAGAGCCAATTTAGCTGCAAGCTTTGCATTTGATGGTTCGACAAGAAAAGTATCATCATCAAAGACAATCGTTGGAACCTTACGCTTACCATTATTTAGCGCTTCCACTTTTAACGCTGCATTTTCATCTTCTTCTATATCAATAAAATCATACGGTATGCGATGTTCTCCCAGAAATTTTTTGAGCGCTTACAATCACTACACCAAGTAGTGCCATAAAAAGCAGTAATTTTTACCATAAAGAAAAACTCTTGCTATTGCATTATAATCTTTTCTTTTTCAAAGTTGATTTCTGAACCTTTAAGAACCCCTCAAAGGAGTCTAAAAGCGCACGCTTTATAGTGAAGGCTTTTTCAGAATTAATTTCGGCAAAACTATCAAGTAGATAGGAATAATAACGCATGTAAATCTGCATTTGTTTGTTAATATTAGAGATTATTTGCAAAATTGCCTGTGTCCCTTGTGGAGTAATTGAATACCCATAAGGTTTAATGGCATGCATTTTCAAGAAGCCACGCATGTGTAAATTGTGAACGGCAGGATAAATAGTGCCTTTTTTTGGTAGCCAAAAATTCTCAAATGATCGTTCAAGGATAGCCATTACATCTGTAATTTTCAAAGGATTGTTTTTGCCGGCTTTTGCATACTCCATTAAAATAGCCATTTGAATCGGGCTCATCTTTCCAACATTAGAACTCGTATCAAGTATCCACATGTCCCTCAGTAAGAGGTCTAACGTGTAAGATAAAAAGGTTTCTTTAAAAAAAATTTCACAATAGACTAAAGGGCATCTGAGCTTCTAAATTATAACAAAACGGAATGCTTTTTGAGAAACGCATAAACAATCTTTTTTACAGAAGCAATTTCTGGCCCCATAAGAAGGTTGTGAGATGATTGTTCAAGAAAGACAAGTTCTTTTTCTGTTGATGAAACTCGCTCATGAATTTTTTTGGCGGAGTGGACTATCCATCGTGCATCATGAAGGCCTTGAAGGATAAGGATTGGAGCGGAAATTCGATGTAAGTTTCGTCGAATAGCCTGGAGGTTTTTCCGAATTGAATTAGCCGGTCCAATGGGGTCTTGCTCATAGCATAAGATAGAATGGTTCTTCATTTCAGCTAAAGTTTCCTTGCTTTTTGTTATAACAATATTTTTTGCTATTCCACCAATAATAGCAAGGGCAAGAGTATTTAGAACACCAAAAGTGAGTGGCGTTGCCATAGCAATTATTCCTGCTACAGGATGGTCAATAGCATATTTCAGGGAAAGGATGCCACCTAGTGATAAACCACAAACAAAGATTTCTTGGCAGTCTGCAGCTAATTTGTCCACACCTTTCGAATATTCTAAGAACCAATCAGTAAAGCAAGTTGTTTTCAAGTCATCTATGCTGGTTCCATGCCCGGGAAGGCGAGGAGCATAAATTGTTATGTCTTTTTCTGCCAAGAAATTCCCAAGTTCACGAACTTCTTTTGGTGTGCCGGTGAAGCCATGACAAAGAAGGCAACCAACTTGACTTCGCTTAAAATAAAATGCCTTGGCATCTGGATTTAGTTTGAAAATAGGCATGAAAAATCAACTCTTGTTTACTTTCTGTACTTTCCAAAGAATAAATGCTTTTTTCTCCAAAAGATGTCACACCTTGCTAAAAAAGGCATTAAGTAGCAAAAGAAAACGTAAAATACTATAATACTATTAACTTTAGTGTGGTTCAAATGACTCCCAAAGTGCAGAAAACAAGTATTTCAATTGATGAAATGAAAATCCCCACGGAAAGCACGAAAGGAACACCACAGAAAGAGGACCTCGTTTGTGCTTTGTGGGTCTTTCAGAATTGTGCAGGGGAAAAAGAAACAAAACTTCGAAGAATTGTTTCTCTTGTTCGAGCGAGAAACTCCATTGATTGGCTGCCAGTAACAACCGATGGGAAAATGTGTATTGTTACCTTCATTGGTGAATATAGCAATCTCATTAAACTCCGCTCGAGCGTTTTTGGTCTCGGAACTGAATCCTTTAGCTTTAAAAATGCAAGCTTTTGGATAATCCCCCCCAAAGATATTTCCCAATTTACTAACTTCTTTCAAATCATTAAATCCGATCTCCAAGCAAAAGAAAAGCGATTGTTACAACAACGGGAGATGGAACTAAAGTCAAAATCTGTGAAAGTTTCACCAAGCGATTTTGGCGAAAGTGAGGATGTAGAATTAACAGAAAAAGATATCGACGACCTGCGAAAAGAGCTGGAAGCCATTAGCTCCATTTAATCCACTAATTCCTTTTTTTATTTTTTCAAAAAGAAAAATTAATTAATTGTAAAAAAGAAGAAAGTGAGACCCCAAGGTCTCGAGTTTTCTGGTAAAAACCCAATGTTATTACATTGGAGGCATACCTGGAGGCATTCCACCAGGCATTCCACCAGGCATTCCACCGGGCATTCCGCCAGGAGCGCCACCGGATTGGGCTTTTGCAGCGATAACGTCATCAATTCTTAGAATTAATTCAGCCGCCTCAGAAGCGGATCTGATTGCTTGAGATTTCACGCGTAAAGGCTCAATAATGCCACCTTTCACAAGATCCACGACTTTTCCTTTAAAGAGGTCAAGGCCGAATTTATAGCCATCTGCACCATTGTGTTTTGACTTTATTTGTGTAACAATATCAATAGCATCTAGACCAGCATTTTCAGCCAGGGTTTTTGGAATGACTTCCATTGCATCAGCAAATTTCTCAATTGCTAATTGTTCTCGACCACCGATGCTTTCTGCGAGCTCTCGAAGCTGCATGGCAATTTCGACTTCTGATGCTCCTCCACCGGCAACAATTTTGCCGTCTTCTATGACATCACGAACTACACTAAGTGCATCAGTAATAGCGCGTTCTGCTTCATCTGTGATATATTTACTACCACCACGGATGAGAATGGTGACTGACCGTGGATTCTTTGCTTCTGAAATGAGAATGTTATTTTCATCGCCGATCTTTATTTGTTCAACTTTACCGGCTATACCCAAATCCTTCTTGTTTAGGTCATATAAGGTCGAAACGATTTTTCCACCTGTAGCTCGTGCGAGTTTTTCCATGTCGCTCTTCTTTACACGACGAACTGCAAGTATGCCTTTCTTAGCCAAGAAGTGTTGGGCGAGGTCATCAATGCCTTTCTGACAAATAAGCACATTGGCACCTGAAGAAACAATTTTCTCAACCATTTCTTCGATTAATTGTTGTTCGCGGTCTAAAAAGGCTTGCATTTGTGAAGTTTCATCGATTTTAATTTCAGCGCTAAACTCGGTCTTTTGTATCTCGATATTATCATCGATTAGTGCAATTTTTGCGTTGGTAATGCTTGTTGGCATACCAGGATGAACAACTTCTTTGTCCAAAAGAATGCCCTTAATAAGTTGGGTGTCAGTTAATGACTTCCCTGCCTTCTGGACAATTTTAATCCAGTCTAAATCAGCAACACGCCGGCCATCAATTTGCTCTGCAATTTGAAGGACAGCCTCTACACTGATCTTTGTCATTAAATCTTTCTCAGTAGAGACAATTTTGCTGTTTAATGAGGTAGCGGCCACTTTCTCGAGGGTTTTCTTGTCAGTGGCTTCAATATCTATTGCCACTTGCTCGAGAATTGCGCGTGCTTTCTCTGTGGCACGTTTATAACCAGAAACAATAATCGAAGGATGAACACCCAATTCAATTAAATCATCAGCATTTTTCAAGAGTGCACCTGCAAGAACAACAGCAGAGGTTGTTCCATCCCCAACTGAATCATCCTGCGTTTTTGCGACTTGTGTCATCAGCTTGGCAGCAGGATGTTCAACATCAATTTCATCAAGGATGGTTGCGCCATCGTTAGTAATAACGATATCACCTAAAGAATCAACCAACATCTTATCAGAACCTTTTGGTCCGAGAGTCGATCGTACAGCCTCAGCAATAGCCATCGCTGCACGCATGTTGTTCTTCTGTGCTTCTTTTCCCTTTGTACGGGACGTTCCCTCTTTTAACAAGATAATAGGTATGTTTTGTTGTGACATAGTTTCCTCACCATTTGAGAGTGATAATCTTCTGGTTTTTGCTGATTTGTTCTGATATTTAAACCTTACGAGCGGTTTTAGAAGAACGAAAAGGCAAGAAGAAAAGACGAGAGTGAAAAAGAGGGAGAAAATTGGGAAAAACAAAAGCTCTAAAAACGTTAGAAACAATGGGCAAGATAGCAGAAAGTACGAAGAAAAATAGAAGGATGTAAAAATAAAATGACAAACCACAGTAAAGAGCCGGTATTTTTCTTCAGAGAATTGACCGAACCAGGCACAGTGAGTATTTTTGCAACTTTAAAAGATGCAAAGGATCTTGTGGCCAAAAATAAAAAACCCTATCTGCGGTTAGTCTTGATTGATCCCCTAGGAAAGGAAATCCTTGTTCAGATCTGGAGTGACCATGAAATTTATGCCCCTGTAGACTTGTTTTTACGAAAAAATCTCTTGCGAAAGAATGGACCAATCCATCTTATCGATATAACTTTTGATGGCGAATTTTTCAGTTCCTCCTTGAAGACCCGCATCGACCCGATCCCAACACAACACCACTTTTTTGAAAAATATATTCAACTGAACAATTACCGCCTTCAGAAAACTATCCCTAGCGACCCAAAAGTTCTTGGAGAAATTAAAAAATTAATCAATACCAAACCGTTAATTGAATGTGTTTTAAACCAGCTCAAAGAAGAGGGAATAACTATCACTGAGGAAATTTTCTGGGAAGTGACTAAAATTATTGTTGATAAAACCTATACTGGAACAATACACCTTATCGCAGGCAACCCCCAACTAACAATAACAGATGAGTACACCGATTACGTTCTTAAACAGCTTGAAACGCTTATGATAGCTTTGGACCGTGAACTTGTGCAAGAAAGAATTGCCATCATTATTCTCCTGAGACGACTCCAAAAGGATTTAATTAGTCTTTATGAGTTCACAACTAAATCTTAGGACAGAACTAGTCTGAATATTCACTATCAGGTATGATAATGTACTTTGTTTCTGTTTTTTTAAAGACCTTGTCAAATTTACTTCCAAGACGCTTCTCCTCCTTTTGAGCGATTCTATGGATTTCGTAGAAAGCAGTTATTGCATATACTAGTGAAAAAAGAACAGTAATACCATACCCCCAAAGTACAAGAGTCATAGGAGCAAGAATAACATAGAAAACAATGAAAAGATAGAACTCGGGCGTTTTTACAATTGTAACGGTAAACGGATTAACTAAATCGGCTCCATCAGGCAAACCAAACATGATTAACGAAAAAAGGAAGTAAAGCCAGATCCAATAAAAAATTGTCGGCTCAATAAGAGTATCCAACCATTGGAAAAGGAACATCCCAGGGACAATCCAGCCAATAATAATAAATAGATTAAGGAATGGCGACCAAAAAAACAAGATGGATTCACGAAGATTTTTGAACGGCCGATTTATTTTAATGGCACTCCTCGAGTGGCCAAATCCAAAATTATATGCTTGTTCTATGGGGATATTTAGTCTTTTCGCCGCAAAGACATGCCAAACATTGTGCATAATTGCTCCCGGTAGTAAAAGAAACTCGAGTATTCTTAGTAAACCTTTAAGGAAGGGGAGGGCTTCAGCCAGAATTGAAAGGAGCAAATTTAACATTAACCAAATAATGAAGCAAAAGAGGAAAATCGAGCCAAAAGACAAGCCTGTAAAAGTGAGGATTTTTAACAACCAATCAGTATATTTTTGAAGAAAGGTATTAAATGCTGTCAGTATTGTCAAGTTATTTGCGATAAAGTTCACTTTTTTCACTCTTACAAGTTTTGTTTTACTACAGACAGAGAAGCTATCTGTCAAGAATAATAAGGGAATTTTTCTTTTAAAAGAGCTAAATAAATCAGAGGGAATTTCTTAGGAATGGTTCCTTTATAAAGAAAACAATCAGAGAGATCTTTTGAAAAATGTCGGGAAAACAAAATTCGAGTTATATAGAAAAAAAACAGCGATTTTCAGAAAGAAAAATGGCAAAAGTGATCGAGCAATATTTACGTAAGCGAGGATATACGACTGTTTGTGAATTAGTTCTGAATAATAGGTACTTTGACATCAAGGAAATAACCGGGAAAGAACTAACGAAAGTACGAATTGATGTTGCCGCACATAAAAATGGGAACATCACATTCATCGAAATTGAAAATGGCCTTTGGCTAACACACCCCCTTCTATATCGAGAACTCGCCCATCGCTTATTTTTGGCATTTCCAAAAGGCTATACGTCACCAGTGGATAAAGAACAACTGCAATTTGCCGCAGCATTTGGAATAGGAATTGTAGCAGTTCAAAAAACAGGTGAACTGGAATTACTTGCAGAGCCAACCAACCACCCAATTCCAGAAAAAAGAGCAAGAGTTATTATTAATTTGATCAATAAACGAGCAAGGCAAAAAAAAGAGGGAAATCAATCTCCCCCTGTCATATCGTCTTTTAAATAACTACTTAAATCGGATTGCAAGCCCGGAGAAAGAAGGTTGGGTTTTTCTATCAATAATTCAACCCTGCTTATCAGTTGTTCAGATACGGGTTTATGTTGCTTAATTTTCTTCAAACTTTTCTTAATTATTGAAACTATCTCAGAAATTACATAGCCATTATTTACTTTTCCTGAAAACCGGCTTGTCAAACAATCCCAGAGAAAAGTGTGTGTTTTTTTGTCGTTTCTTGCATCTAGTATACGAATGACTCTATCCAATACTCGCTTTTTTAATATTAAAAGCCGTTCTCTTTGATCTTGTAAAAGCGCATTTTGTTCCTTTGAAAGGCCAGCATTTGAGGAAGCAGAACGCCGGTCAGAGAAGTCAGGAGTGTCCTGTTTATCGAAATAATCGTCAGCAAAAATGTCTTTCTTAGGGGGACGATAAAGAATACCATTCTGATCATAATGAGTCATTCGAGCACTTTTAAGGTCAGCACTAGCAGCATGAAAGATATTTGCTTCTCTCTCATTAAGGTCAGCAAAGATATCTTCCTCTTCTTCCTCCTCATCTTCCTCATCTTCTTTTTCAGCCGGGCGAGAACGCGTATCATGAGAATACTTTTGAGATATTTGAGGAGAGGGAGCATCTTCTGTCACGGTGAAATTGATTTGGTGTTCATTTTGTATTTTTTCCTCGGTTACAGTCAAGTTTTTCGTTGGACCTGCTAAAGGAGACTGCTCTTTTGGAGTAGTGCTTTGCCTTTTTTGTTTGGTTCCTTCTAAAACTTGATGTTTCAGAATTTTCAAACTATTTGCGACAGTATGGGCGAATTCTTGATACAAACGCTTTGCTTTTGCATATTGCTCATACTTCTCAATGGAAGAAAGATAGGACCAGAGTTCAACGAGTTTTGCAGCCGGTTTGCCATTCATAAAACGTTCCTCTTCAGGAAAGGCACCCAATAACTGAAATATGATGCTAAGCATGCCTTTTGTCGCAGATAAAAAGTCGCCAAGCTCAAGCTGCCGGTCAATTTTATTCAGCTTACTAAAAATCTTCTTTTCAAAATTCTTTTCAAGGGCAAGATTCTGAAGGGAAATGTTTGGTATTTTTTCTGTGAGGTTCAAATACCCCAGATAGAATTCCTCGCCCAATTCAGTTAATTGAATGAGATTGATCTGCTCCTTAGAGTCTTCAGGCGAGCGAACAATGATTTTAATAAAAGCTTCTTGGCGGGCGATTTCTTTTGCGCGTAAAACGTCAGCTTTTGAATAAACATCAGGAAGCAATTCCTCTAATCCTTCTTCTGGAAAAGTCTTAGAAGGCTTCTCTCTCAGAAGGCGGAGGATTTCAAAGATTGCACCCCGAATTTCAGGAGCAATGCCCTCTCGCTCCAAGAAGTCTTGCGAATGGACAATACGATTGCTACTCTCTTTTTCGAGCGGATCAATTTCCAAAGGAATGGCATATTCTTTTTGGGAGTCGAGTTTCAAATAAAGGCCATTCCCAAATTCAGGTAAGAAATACAAATATTCACTATTTGTAAACAAACTTAAGTTGGAAAAGTCTTTGGAAGAGAGCCTGAATTCTGACATCAAAAGCCTTCCATCAGTAGGCAATAACAACCGATTGATGAATTTTGACTTTGTGCTTTGGAAAAGCGCTTTCACTTTTGATGGTGAGCGTATTCCAATAATTAAGTGGAATTTTTCAGCCAAACCTAAGAGGAGGTCAGTCAAGTCATTTTCTTGTTTATAAGATGTTGTTCCAATAATTTCATCCAGATTTTCAATCACCAAAACCTTGGGGATGTCAGAATTGACAGCACGCATTTTCAATAAAGTGAAAAGATAAGCAATTTTTGTTAGTTGAGGGTCTTCTTTTGAAAACTGAATGACAGCCCCCTTCGTATCAAAGAGTGAATCAAAAGCATAAGACCTGCCTATACGAGTTAGCAGCGAGATTTCATCATAGGTGCCAAGGGGATAGAGCACATTAGAAATCGTTATCGATTCAGAGCGACCCATTTTCGTCACTTCTGAAGTCAATTCTTGATTAGCAAAATCCCGGAATTGAAAATCAACACGAGACTGATTGCTGGGGTTTCGAAATGCTCCAAGCAAATAAGTTTCAATTGTTTTTGTTAATTCCGGCTTTAAATCGGTGGTGTTGGCAATGATTTTCGCAAACCAGTAAGCATAAACCTGTTCGCGGATTTTTTCTCCTTCTGTGCTGATAATATTTAGAAAGAAATTTTCACCAAGACGGTACCCCCTTACCCGGGGGTTGGCAACAGCAAGCCCCCCATAGATTTCTTTTGGATCGAAAACAATGAACCGTCCATTTAATGTCTTTAAAAGATTGACAATTAGTGTTTGTCTTGCATCTTCTTCGCCGACAATTACCAAAGGGAAATGCTTTGAAGACAGAGGGAGCATTTTATTCTTTATATCAACAATATGTGTTATTGCTAAGGGGTCAGGATAGGATTGTAACATCGGTAAATCGCGAGGTTGTTCCTTTCGCATCCCTTCCACAGGAGGAACCAAAACGCCCAGCACTTTTTGGCGATTAACAGGCTCGAGAAAATTGTCCATAACAAGCTTCTTAAGTAACGCGTGGGGGAGCTCTTTGGTTAGGTGGTAATCAATCAAACTTCGTTCCCCTTGCAGATAAAGCGGCTTACCAATGGCTTTGAGTGTGGGATGAATTTCTGTAGAAACAAACTCATCAAAAGCCATTGCCATTGCAAGAGCCTTGTCATTAATTTGAGAATCAAAAGTTACGTTGGTAGTAAACTGAAAATAGGTACAAAAATGGGCCATCAACAAAACAATAGGATGAAAATATTTCTTTACTTTCACTTTTTTATTAGGATATTTTTCTCGTAATTTCTTTTCATACTTCTCCTTACTTGGGTTGTGAAAGAAAAAGCGATTAAATGTTAAGCTTCCACCACGAAAGCGCCCTAACAACTTGAAAGGATTCCTTTGTTGATTGAGTTTTCGCAATCGAGTGTCAATCACAGAACCGTTTTTGATTATCGGTGCGGTTCCCGGTAAGAGTACAGCAAATACATGGAATGAGAGAGCATGATTTTCAGGGTGCAATTGAATGAGAATTGCCTCATTCATTTTTGACTTTTTATTCCGATAGAGCATTAACGCTGGTTGTTGTTCTACTTTTTTCGTTGTGTTTTCTACTGTAACTTCTGCTGTCACAATGCTTTACCTCACAACAAAACTCGAGAATTAATCCTTAAAAACAGCTAAATGACAGAAAAAGAGTCCGTGAAAGAAAATTTAGCTGTTTTAATACATTTTTTTCGAGTATATTGTGAAGATAATGGTCTCGAGTTGAAAAATTTGACAAGCATTGAAAGTATAAATCACCCTTTTCTCAAAGAGGAAATTGAGCCACGGCTATTTCAACAAACTATTCTTAGCACTTGTATCAAAAAGAATACACTTGTTGTCTTGCCAACAGGCACCGGCAAAACAATGATAGCAATTATGCATGTGGCGTATCTTTTGCAGAACCAAGCTTTACAAGAACCGGGAAAATTTATTTTAATTTTAGCACCGACAAAGCCTTTGGTGCATCAACACTTTCTTTCGTTTCAGCATTTCTTGAGACTCCCAGTAGGAAGCATTGTCGAACTTTCAGGGGCAATCGAGCCAAGAAGGCGACAAGCAATAATTAGAAGGGCGAAAATCATTATTGCTACACCTCAAACGATAAAAAATGACTTGTTAAGCAATGCCATCCAAGCTGAAAACTGTGTTCTAACGTATTTTGATGAAGCACACCGAGCGCGTGGAGAGTATGACTACGTGCAAATTGCAAGGATCATTCATGAATTTAATCCACAATGTCGCCTTGTCGCTTTAACGGCTTCACCTGGATCAAAAAAGGAAGCTATCCTCGAGATTTGCAAGAATCTTCATATACAGGCCATAGAAAGCCGGACAAGAGATGACCCAGAAATTCGCAAATATATTCAAGAAGTCGTTTTCGAGCGCATAGAAGTACCTTTACCCCTTGAGTTTGAGCTTATCTTACAAAACCTCTCGAAACTCGGTGAGCGTGAAATGGCTTTTTTGCGGGAGAAAAAAGTAACAGAGAAGAATTTTGCTTTTCTCTATAAAGGCGAGCTTCTTTCAATGAAAAAAGAACTCACACGAAATTTCAGAGCAAACTATCTCGAGATTATGGCTTGTAACCGCTTACTTTACCTTCTTATTTTACGGGAAACTTTAGAAAGCCAGGGTATCCCAAGCGCCTTCACTCTCATTCAAAGTTGGAAGGAAAAAAACAGTAAAAGCATTCGAGGACTCTTCAACCTCGAGGAATTTAAAAACATATATGAGAAAATCGAAGCGCTAAAAGGAAGAGGAGTCATTCACCCTAAGCTGGTCTTTTTACTAGACATATTAGATAAGACAGATTTAATTAATTCTCGTGTGCTTATATTCTGTAATTTAAGAGCTACTTGCTATGCCATCAGTAATGCTCTACAAGAAAGGGGTATAAAGGCTAAAGCCTTTGTGGGACAAAGTAAAACGAAAGCCGGGGGGCTAAGCCAAAAAAAGCAGATAGCCATTCTTGAGGCATTCAAAAGAGATCGCTTTCCCGTGCTTGTATCAACTAGTGTCTTAGAGGAAGGTTTAGATGTAGATGAATGCAAACTCGTGATTTTTTATGATGGAACGCCTTCTGCTATTAGGAAAATACAACGCTCAGGGCGAACAGGCCGGAAGAAGGCTGGAAAGGTCATCATCTTAACAACACATCATAGTGCAGATACTTCGGCGCATTTTATCTCAGACAAAAAAGAGCGAAAAATGCAACAGCTACTCAGCGACATTTCATGGCTTAATGCCGCTCTTCAAAAACCAAGAGAAGAACCCACTTATGCCTTCACACCCAAAAAAATTCTGAAAGCCTCCCATCAAGAGCAAAACGATCTGCAAGAGGGCGCAGACAAAATTACTGAGGAAGAGGAGGAAAGCATAAACGAAGAAATAAAAGAGCCTTTGATCAGCGAGAAATTATCTTCGTTTAAAATCGCTCTTGCAGACATGAAAAGCTGGGAGAAAAAGAAAAAAGAGAAAGTAGCCAAACAAAAGAAAAGTAAGAAGGAAGAGAAAGTTGTAAAGATCATTGTAGACACTCGAGAAAAAAACAGTAAGATTTTATTCCAACTGAAAAAAGCAGGCATAGAACTCGAGTTTAAGCAATTAAGTACTGGGGATTATGTTTTAAGCGACCGCGTTGCTGTTGAGTATAAAAAAGGTGAAGATTTACTCTCGTCTATAATTGATGGACGTTTGTTCTCACAGTTAGGGCTGTTAACAAATGCTTACCAAATACCCATCCTATTAATTGAAGGATTTCCAACAGGCGGGATTCACCCCGAAGCAATTGCGGGGGCATTAAGCTCTTTTATGATTGATTTTGGTGTTTCCATTATTCAAACGCAGAATTCAGAAGAGTCAGCAACAATACTCAAACGAATTGCTTTACGGGAACAGCAAATGAAAAAACGAACGGTACAAATCCGTAAAAGTATGAGAATGGGCAATCCAAATGAACATGCAATTCAAATTGTTAGCTCTTTCCCGGGGATAAATCGAATATTAGCAACAAGACTCCTCGAAACCTTTGGCACTGTCAAACGAATAATTAACGCTTCGTTGGATGAGCTTAAAGAAATCGAGGGGCTCGGAGAAAAGAAAAGCCAAAAAATCCTGGAAATAATTGAGCAGGAATACCAACAATAAAGTACTAATAATTCGTTACAAGTTCGAAAACTGAATTAAATTCTTCAAACCCTTTTGCACCAATCGTTAAAGGGGGGAGAACTGCTTCTTCGATACCATTTACATCTTCAAAGGAAAGTTCAGTTTGCCCATTGCTCTTTTTAACTAAGCGAAGAGTAACATCACTATAATTACGAACTGTAGCAGAAGCAACCGGCCGAAAAGTATTCAGTCCATCCATTCTAGAGGAAACTTGATTTGTGAATAGAATTGCTTTCTGTTTTCGAAATGCCATTGCTTGTAAAGCGGCCAGGGCTTTACGTAGCAAGGTGAGCGATCGAGCATTGGCAACTTGCCGATAGGTCGCTGTAAGAGAATCAATAATAAGCAAGTCAACAGAAGACTCAATTTGGTCAAGGCCCGAAGCCAGTAATTGACAAAGACCTTTGAAAGAGTACTCCTCTGTTGAAAAGATATTTTCAAGAAAAGCATCAGAAAGAGAGTCGTCACTTTGAATGATGGAGTCCATTCGGATTTCTATGGGGCGCTCTGTTGAAATGATTGCCACCTGCAAGCCGGCTTGGGCCAATAAGAGGGCAATATTAGCGGAGAGAGTAGTTTTTCCACTTTTTGGGGGACCATAAACATGCGTTATACGATTTGTTTGAACTGCTGTTCGACCACTGTCTATTGCAATTAGTTTGAAACAATTAGTTGTCGAGATCGATCGTCCCTCCAACAATTGTTCGATGATGCCCCTCTCCCTCCATTTGGGAAGAGATACCCGGAATATAAAATGTTATAGCAGTGGCCCCGAGAATACCAACGACAATAGCAATCAGAATCCCCAAGCTTTGAAGGAAAGGAACGAGAATAGCGGCTAATAAGCCACACAGAGCGGTGCACATCGCAAACCAAATGACGATGGAACGGACGGAGCACTTCTTTAAATCTTGGACATCTTGGAGTGTGGGGGTGGAATTTACTGCAACAAGAAAACCAAGGACATAAAGAAAAATTGCCAAAATACCCAAGTGGTTCTCAAGTAAAAGGCCGATACTCCCAAGCAATGAACCCAAGAAAAGGCCAATTGCCATAGGAATTACAACAAGTGAGCTGAAAAGAACATCCCAGCGATCGGTCTCTTCGTAAGTAAATTTCAATTGGAAGGGATCACACTCATAGACCTCAATTTGGAAGATTCTTTTTAGCAAGAATTTTTTCAAGGCAAAATTAACACTATAACCAACGAAGCCAATGATTCTTGCGCCTTTCCGTCCAAAAACTAAGACAAGAACCCATTTAAAGAGCAAACCCAGGAGCCAAAAGACAAGAATTAACTCGAGAGCACGATAAAATGTTTCAAGATAGAATGTTTCCATTTGTTTTTTCACCTCATTTACTGACTGTTAATTTCTTCCTCCGTTCCTTCAGAAGTTGGTGACAAGAGCGCTTCACCTTTCACTAATAAGAGGTCTTCTTCTGACATTTGAGGGGGTGTAATAAAATTCTCCGGCGAAAGACCGAGATGGAGGATCATTTTAATTTGCTCTTGCCCTTTCACCAACTTTAGCAGAACATTTCCAAAAGAAAGCTCAAACTTTCGTTTGGTAAGAATGATAGTTTTTTCAAGTTCTTTGACAAGTTTTGTCGCCCTTTCTTGTAAATTTGAAATTGAACCGCCTTCGTCTTGTTTTTTAATTATTAAAAAACAACCTTCTTGACAGTCTTGTATGGAAATTCCTTCCTCCGGGAAATAATCCCATAACAGCTTAAGTGAGAGTTCCTTTTCAAACCAGTCTACTCGTAAAAGTGAGATTGCATATAATGTCTTTTCACTTTGATAGAGCAGTACTGTTTGGTTTTTTACAGGGAGTTCTCTGGGAGTAGAAAAGCTTCTTTTAAAGGGATTTTGAAGAAAGATTTTCATTTGATGGTTCTTAAGCAATGGTTGGACCAAAAAAACGATCCCGAGGTAGATACCAAGTGTTATCACTAATGTCAATATCAAATTCTTCGAAGCGAGCAATGAAATTAGAAATGCTATGAACGTAAGAAGAACGTTTACGAAGTTGGGCTTAAGCTTGGCAAGGGCTTTTTTTAATTTCAAGCGAAATGATGTCGCTTTCGCAGTGTCTGACAGAAGTACGAGATTTTCTGATGTTGTAATCATTTGTTCATTTGTCATTTTATTCATCCTCCAAAGATTCAAGGGTATCATCAATATCATCCTCACCAAGGCTGTCTTCTGCAAAGCCTTCAGGGTCAAAAATGTTCAAATTATCCTCCTCTTCTTCCGGAACAGCCATCTGGAATTCTTCGGGCACTTTTTTCCATTCACGATATTTGAGAACAGAATAAGGAAGAAACCACAACACAAGTACTACAACACCAACAATGGGTGCGCTGGGCCAAATAAAGAAAGGTATCTCCAAGCTGTCAAAACCAAATAGCCGGCCTTCTTTATAGAAAGAGAGCTTACACTGTTCAATTGTTATCTCAAACTCAGTGGTCCAGAGAGAACCACTAAACACCGTAAGATCTAATTCATAGACACTAACACCCAAATAAGGGTAGAGCTTTGCTGTTGCCACAACTGTTCCCTTTGTCGTTTCATTTTTTTCCAAAACGACTACTTGATTGTTTTTATCACGAATAGAAAGCGAAACGCTAACTTGCTTGGATAGTTTAAGTGTTAAGCTAATTTGATATTTTGAATGGCATGCAAGACTTTCATTTTCGATTGTCAATTGTATGAAGCTTTTAAATTCAACTCCACTTCCAATTGTAGAATAACCTTTGAATACTGCCGGAAAAATTGGAACTGGAAAATTGCCAAACGCGTCCAAAATTAGAACGTTTCCAATCAAAAATTTTGAAGCGCTATGAACAATGAACGTTCCCGCGAGAGTTTCTGATGTTTCTTCACTACAACTAATATTAAGGGAAAAACTATTTTGAAGAAATCTTGCAGGCTCATCAAGAGGGATAACAAGTTGTTGGGGGGCATTTGAATCGATAATGTAGGAAAGACGCGCTCGAGGGATAAGAACTTCAAAAAACTCGCCATTAAAAGTACCACTAATATGATAGCCTAACGAATGCGGCTTATCCCCTTGAACACTATACTCAATAATTAGCAGGACTGGCCCCTTAGTAGGTAGGTCGAAGGTGACATTTATGACACTATTAAACGCACCAATTCCGGCCCAATCTAAAGTTGGGGGGAGAAATCCGAGGTCAGAAAAAGAATATTCCTGTAAGGTAGTGCTTTGTTGGTTATGCAAGCTCTTTTCAAGAAAAGGGGGGCTCCCTTGAGACACTGATATTAATTGTGGGAGAAAGAAAAGCATCACGCTTAGGAGGAAAAGAGCAACTACCACTACTTGCTTTGTGTTTGATTTTTGATGGCTTAATACGTAGTTAGGGGATTTAATAGTGCTTCCTCCGCTAGTTCTTTTCTCTCTTATTGGAAAAGGTCTCCTCAATTTCTTCAGCAATTTCCTTCAGACTTAAAACAGCAGGATTTTTCAGGCGGGCCTCTTCTTGCTCCCGCTGTTTTTGCTCTTTTTTAGGAAGAAGGCGCTGGTCTATTTCAACGGAAAGGGTTGAAAGATCCTGGATACTTTTTCTCCCATTCCCATTGGAACCATTTTCCGGCGTTTGTATTAAACCATCTTCTTTAACAGTGGCAACATACTCTTTCACCTCTGCTAAAAGGGGTTCGGAAGGGAGGGGGATTGCTTGCGTGGAAATCTCCGGGACAACTAAATCACCTTCTGGAAGGAGAACACAGGCTGAAACTGCTGCAACTGCAGCCTTTGATTTTCGTTTCTTTTTGGTTGAGGGGCTCTTGTTTTGTTCCGCAACCGGTTCTTTCTCCTCTTCTTTTTCCTCTTCTTCTACTACTTCTGAAGAGTCAGCTACTTGGTCAAGCCCTTCTTCTATCTCCTCTTCTACACTGGCTTCTTCCTCCAACTCAATTTCAGGAATATCAAGCACCATTGAACTTTGGTCAGTAATTTGTCCTTGTTTCTGTCGTTTTGCTGCCAGGAAAAAGAAAGTAATTGCTAACGAGATAAAAATAAGCACCGATAAAACTATTGACGTTAATAAAACGGTTGGAAATGCTGAACCGCCTTTTGTAAACTCTTCTAAAAGAAGGTTGCCTTTGGAGTCTTCGACTGACACTTTTAAGATATGGCTTTTTGCATGCGCAACATAGGCTTCGAAAGTGAAGGTGGTTTCTGTTGTTTTCATTACTTGAATTGGTTGACCATCGAGCCAGAGAGAGACATTGACGATTTCATAGAAGGAAACAATTGTTATTAAGCCACTGACATAATCGCTACCTTCGCTCTGTTCCACGGTCCAACTAATAGATACTGTTGGTCTATTCGGGATCACAAGCAAAGAGTCATGTATTTCTCCTGTGGTGACAGCGCCATTTGTTTCAACAATTTGCATGGCTAGCCAGTATGTCCCCAATGGCAGGGACTTTAAGACGATAGACCAGCCACTTAGTTGTTGAGTATTTTCAAAAAGCTTGGTCATTTGGTATTTTGTGCCGTTTAAGAAAAGATAAACGGCTTCGACGGTTGTTTCGCTATAAATAAGTGCTTCAAAATTGAAGTCCTGTCCCAACTCCAGGATGTTTGTATTCAAATTGTATTTCACTACCTGAGTTTTTCGTTCTATGACAAGCAATTGTTTAACAGGGTAGAATGCGAGGTATCCTTGCCGGTCCTCCACAAAGAGAGTGAGGTTGTAGTGACCAACTTCCAAATCGAAGACAGTTCCATTGTAGACTGTGCCTATTGGTTCTAAATCGTATCTTGTACCGTTAATAGTAAGCCAACAGCTCCCAATTCCGGATTCGTCATAAAAGGCGGCTTCGATGACGAACGGATCTCCTACAAAAAGAATGTCTTCGAATGAATATCCCAGAAGCTCAGGTGGTTCATTTTCAATGACTTCAATAATTACCATTACACTTGTTTTGAAGTAAAGTGCATCTTCAACCACCAAGAAAGTTAGGTTGTACAAGCCCACCTGCTCTGCAGCCCAGGTAAAACTGCCAAGCCCATCAAAGAGAATAAATGTAGAATTGTAAGTACCGTTTACATACACTTGAATGACGATAGAGCTTCCGGCATAAGCATTTTGCGCTTGCAGTTCGACCGTTAAAAACTCAAATGGCACCACCGTAGATTTCTCAAGTATCACCGAAAGTTGCGGCGTAATTTGTGGGGGGCTGGCAACAACTTCCAGATTCACCTCGAGTGTGGTGCTTAGGAAGCAAACATTTCCTGAGTAAGTAATTCGAAGCGAATAAATGCCAATGGAGAAAGGCACATAAAAACCAACCATGCAAATACCAAGATAATTTGTCTGGAATTTTCCGAGAAACAACCAAGAGCCATTCTGCCAGACATACACACTTAGCTCTTGATTGACTATTGGTTGTCCCTGTAGGCTTTGAAGAGTGACATTGAAACTGGTTGTTGAATTTATTATGACCGTTACATCTTCACCTGCAAGCTTTGTTGCCGCCTGTTCTATGAGAAGAGAGGTCATTGCATTTGCCGGTCCAAAATCCACTGCACCCGTATAATGAAGGTTAATGTCATAGCTTCCCGGGATGAAAGCAATTTCAAAGGTAAGCTGAACCCTGCCGTGTTCATCAGTCTGATTTTCACCTAATTGAAGCATTGAACCATTTGAATAGATAAGAAAGAATTGGATTAAACGGTTGCTCAAAGGAGTTCCAAATTCATCTGTTAAAAGCCCATCTACAACGAGTTGATCAAGATAAGTCACGGTAAGAGTAGTTGTTAAGAGGGTCAATTGTGACTCTTTTTGATAGATTAAGACAGAACTAGTTTGTGTTGCACTAAACCAATTATTATCACCGTCGAACGTTAGAATGGAGAGGTACGTGCCATAATCAAGACCGGTAACCTGGAAAGTATATTCAATCTGCCCATTGGCATCTGTCAGGAAGTATTGACTCCAGCTTTGAACAGTTAATAACACGGATAAGTTGGCTATTGGCCGATTGAGTAAGTCTTTTGCTTCTGCACGGATCGTTAAAAAACCATCTTTTGGTGCTGCAGCGGCAAAGACAGTAAATTGAGGGCGCCCTTTTGAGATAACAAGAGTAGCATTCTTTTCTGCGGCTGCGAAGAAGCTGTCTTCGATTATTTGGCAGAGAAATGTGTATTGCCCAACAGAAAAGTCAGGAACAATAATTATCCTCGCAAAGCCATATCTATCTGTTCTGGTAGTAAATGTTAAACCATTCACAATGAAAACGACTTGGGCGTTTTTCACCGCACGAGCATCAATACTAACAAATTGAGCGACAGCTTCTGTCGAAGTTCCTTTCTCGCATAAATGGTCTGTGAAATAAACAATGGGTTTGCATTTGGTAAGAAGAACTTTAAAATAGAGTACTTCTTCCTCATGCTGACTGTTTTCAGCAATTTCCGCCCTGAAAAGATATTCATTGCCAACAAGATCTAAATAATGATAGCCACTATACAGAGCAAAGCCAGTACCATTGGTGACAATGGAACCCAGCTTTGTATAAAAGAAGTCATCAAGTAGACGAGCTTTTATTGTAATTATAACATCTGTTGCCGGTTGCCCATCTTCATATGTCGCGAAGAATAGGAAATGAAAAGTCTCGAGGTATTCGACTTCGACGATCTCACCATTTCCTTTTAATGAACCATTTTTAAACAAGAATAAAGTAATAGGCGCACGCCCCACAATCAAAGAAGCATTCTCTTCCACAGCAGTAAATAGTGCATTTTCAGGGACAACTGCACGGAGAAGATAATTGCCTGCTTCTAAAGGTATAGTCGGCCAGGTGACCACTGCAAAGCCAGAGTTATTTGTTAACCCCGCAGCAATAAATGACCAACTGGTTCCTGCAAGGTAATAAAATTCAACCAACACACCCATCCAACCTTCTGCAAGGGAGGTAACACGCGCAGAGATGGTCAGGTTTTCATGCCACTGACCGGCATGATTTGAAAACTCGAGGAGAAGCTCACCTTTTGCGACAGTTGTATTGCCAAAGAGAGAACCGCCGGAATATCCAATAACATAATCGAGAGGTTGGAAAAAGTGGGAGGCTTCGTAAAAGCCAGGCTCGAGTTGGTCTATAGAATGCAAAATGTCTGCTTGTCCGCTACTGTTTGTAGTGAAAATATGAGGGATGTGTTTGTATGTCCCGTTGATTTTGTACCACAATTCAAAATCTAACCCACTGACGGGTTGGTTTTCATCATCTAAGACGAGTACAGTTGTTGTGAGTTT
>DXJV01000055.1 GCA_019056785.1 Candidatus Heimdallarchaeota archaeon | reverse complement strand
TTGAACGCAGGAGCAGCAATTTTCGCAGCAGAAGAGGCGGATTCGCTTGAAGAAGGCGTGGAAATGGCGAAAGATGCATTGGAAAGCGGTCAAGCACTCAGAAAACTTGATGAATTCGTTAAATTTAACGCACAGTAAAGTGCAAATTTTCCTTCATTTTCTTTTTTCCTCAAAAACTGTGGCTAATTTACGATATAATTGTTGCTTAAGGAGTTACTTCTAAAGTTTCTAAACTTATCTGCTCGGTAAATAATATGTTTTTGCGCTCAATTTTCGCTTTTATTTGCATTACTCCCGTTTCTATTTTTTTCCTTAGATGATTCCTTTCTATTTCACCCGTGCGAGAGTGCGTTGAATATGTCTGATGCTTCTCGCTTTCTTTGAGAGGGCGTCGCAGTTCCTCGCCAAGCTAAAGATTTTCATCCTACCATCTAAAAATCCGAAAAGCTTATAAAGACTCAAACCTCGAAGGTGAAACGAAAAATGAGAGGCGTTTGGAAGGTGTCAGCAGTTTTAACCGCCCTGGTGCTGGTCGTAAGTGGCGTTGCGATGTTTGGATATAGCGGAACGATGTGGAAAAATGGGATAGGCGAAGGCGGAGAAAAAGGCGTCATCCCGCTCATGCCACCGCCCTTCATCCAGATTGCGGGCGCAAGTGATATTAAAGGGGGCAGTGCCTTTCCAGAAGACGAAGCCGGAATCTCCGCTTACGTGAATGTCGGTGAAAGCATAGACCTTGAGAAAGTGGCAACAATCTTTGACCAGATAGAGAATGTGAGTGAAACCCATGTTATTGGGTTTGTTCCCATCTCAAACTACGGCGGAAATGTGCGCCCGCATTTATATGCCGACACCAGCGGCTGGATAGTTGCATACTTCACGAAAGATGAGCCGGCGAGTTTAATCATGGACTGGCAGAATAACAACAAAGGTGATGTAAACAATCCAAAGATTGAAGAAATAAAGACCACAACGCTTGAACAAGCGATTAAAAAAGCTTGTGAAGCTATTGGCATTGATTACGAAGAAATAGAGCCAAAAATTAAATACTACGATTTCGAATTCCCCGAGGCAGACAGCATGCTTCTTTTCGTCAAGACAAGAGCTACAGATGGTTCGAATTACGTTCACATCTCAATTCCAGACAACTACAAACTTTACGAGGCATCCTACTACCATTATGCCTATGATCTTGATGATTCAAAGCTAAAAATTGACGGTAAAACTATTAGTGATTTACCAAATGGTGAGGAGTCATGGGCGAGAGTATTTAGGTTATATGACATTGAAGAAGACTTCAGTGTTGGGCAACCGCATACGCTGGAAATCTACTATTATCACTCTTGTGATGATGAAGGCTCAGCGGGATTTGCAACGGTGTTAATCTACAAGCTCTCATGAGCGGTTGCGCTCGGAAGCTTAGGTGATCCAAATGAGGATGTGTGCCTTTCTTTTGTTTCTTTTTTTCATTTCAATTCAAGTTGCTTCAGCGGGGGTTTTCATAAGCGG
>DXJV01000028.1 GCA_019056785.1 Candidatus Heimdallarchaeota archaeon | reverse complement strand
CCCCAGTAATCAGGAATTTCAAAATTGACTGAAAAATTACCAAGAAAGCCAAGCCTAGAGGTGTCTTCACAGAAAATTCCATATTAAAAAATCAATAATGAATCCCCGTTTGATTCGAAAATCCCACCAATTGTATCGTTGTAATCCATTTCACAGAACAAAATCCCTCTTTCTTCAGTTTTGTGTTTCATGGCGTACCACAGTGGGATTTTTACCTCATACCACCGCCTTTCCTGCGGCTTTAATTTTAAAACGTCTTCTTTAAACAGTAATGGGACCACGGAGATAGTTTCATATTTTTGAAGTCTTGTTATTTCCTGATCATCCTCTCCCAATCGACTATCAAATATTGCCATTCGACCCTTTTGACTAAGCTTATATTGCGCCAGCGCATTGGCATAATGTTCTGTTTTTTCGATTCGGAAATCTTTGTAAACTTGATCGACCACATGAATTAAATCCTGTTCAGACAGGTTGTCAGGTGCATGATTGAATGCGTCAAAGGAATGCTCAAGAATATCTGGATCATTAATAGGGCTATATATTTTTTCACTTTTCTCTGAAGCCCGAAAAATAAAGACACAACTGTTTCTTTCTGGATTACGATAGCGATTTATTCTTCCCGCCCTTTGAGCAATTGCGTCAGGAGGGGCACATTCTGTAAAGAGCCAATCAAAATCAATATCGAGTGAAACTTCCACCACTTGGGTGGCTATGACAAATTGAGCATCTTCAATTTGTTTTTCTTTCTTTTTTCGATCTCGGAAAATGAAGCGGGAATGATAGCAGATTGGAGAAAAATCAGAGAATCGTTCTGCCAATTCCTGGCAATGTTGTACGGTGTTAACCACAATCAATACCCTTCGTTTTTTCTTGACCGCTTTTTTAATCTCTTCGATTGCTTCCTCAATCTGGCAATCTTCCAGATAATAAGTGCTTCTTTTAGCATTTAACAGGGTATTTTCCCTTATCACCTCCGCACCTTTCAACTCTGATCGTAAAAGGTTAACAAGTGCAGCAGGTAACGTTGCGCTCATAAGTAAAAATCGAGTCCCCAAACTTGCAAAATGACGAATAGAGGAAATAAGCAAACCTAAGGTCCAGCCGTCATAAGAATGAACCTCATCTATTATTATTACCGCATTGGCAGCGTTAATTTCCTTGAGAACCCATCGTCCGGTATTGAAACCCGCGGTTAAGAGTTGGTCGACTGTTCCCACAGTAACAGGACTAATGAATGTTTGAGCAAAGAGAATATTACGGCGGTTTTCCCATAGATCAGATTCATCCTCACCTCTTTTATCTTCTAAAAACAGGTTTGCTGTAGAGTGAGTCAGCCCAACATTCGTTTGTCCAAAAAACTGACAGAGTCTGCTCCAAATGTTGTTGGCCGTGACCATAGTGGGCAAAAGGTATATAATTTTAGCTCCACCCATTTCATTAGAATTCTTGAGTGCCCAAAGTAGCGAGGCCTCCGTTTTTCCGCTTCCAGTTGGCGCAATAGCAATAAGATGCCCTGAATGTGAACCCATCTGTTCTTGAAATTGTCTCAACCCATCAAAAGATATGCCTTTTTCTCGACAATGTTCGGCCAAGTCTTTAATAAGCGTATCCGCAGATTTTGTAATTGAATACTTAACACTTGCCCCGCCAGACCCGTGCCAATCAGCGTAATGAAGGATTCCCTTTGTCAAAAAATAGAGGGTTCGAATCCTCTCAGGTTCTTCCTTGGATAACAACTTTCCCAAAAGACCATCCCAACCTATAAGTTTGGCCAGCAAAGAATATGGATTCTGCTTTTCAATCTTATCTGGCAACCTCGGCAAGGACCATCCTTCTTGT
>DXJV01000025.1 GCA_019056785.1 Candidatus Heimdallarchaeota archaeon | reverse complement strand
AAGTGTTGCATCGTGTATCATTAATATCCCAACTTCATTTCCCTTTTCCTTTTGTGTTGTTATAATTTCGAGCAAAGTTGTTTGAGCAGCACACGTGTATATGCTTTTTGAAGCAATAAAGAGTACTTTCATCATTTTTTCCTGTTCCTCCTATAATGCAATTGTTGCCTCGGCTTGCAATAGCAAGTCGCTGAGTTCTTCTAAGGAAATCACTTTCACTTCTAGTGCTGGGTCAATGTCTTCAATCGTTAGCCCTCTTTTTTGCATAGATTGTTTGCACGCAAAAATTGGAATGTCATATCTATGCATCGCTTCGAGAGCCCCCATTACTGAATGATGACCAATACCGGTGGGATTTTGGTCCTTTACAAGATTGAATACTCCATCATCTATAAAGACCGCATCGGCTTCAACATCTAGCACAAGGAGTCCTTGGGCAATGCGAATGCCTTCCAAACTATTAATATGACCATAGGGACCTTTTCTAAAAATTATCAAGACTCTTTCCATTTCCATCCCTCACGAAGTAAAGATTAAAATCCTGTCGGCTTCTTCTACAAATTCACTTAGGGCTCCTAACCCATCGAATTTTGAGCCGTTAAGAAGCTGTTCTTCAGCTTGCACCCCCCTGTATTGGGCGCATATTGGACAAGAAACAACTGGAATGCCTTTTTCGATCAATTCACCGAAAAGCTCCGCAATGTTTCTATCTCGATCATCTGACGGTTTTATAGCTTTCACCGCGTTATAAACTCCATCCGTATAGAGATAAACACCTGTTACTTCATGACCTGCCTTCAAAGCTGCTTGTGCCAGTTTAATGACTGTATCTGAATTCTGAAAGGTGTACGGAGAAGTCATCAATAGAAAAGCAATTTTTCCCATGATTTTCACCTTTAAGTTGTTGGTTTTTCTTACCAGTGTTGTTGTTTAAATACATCGGTTTAAAAAATAAATCCCAAATTAACTTTAGAAAATTAACGCACATATTTAAAAAAGAGCCTTTTTTTATGTTTCACTAATCTTTCTCTGAGTTGATATTAAATGGCTGAAACCAAAAAAATGGCAATTGTCGTTCATTCTGGAACATTAGACAAAGCATACCCCCCCTTGATGCTTGCCTCAGCAGGTGGGGCATCAGATATGGAGGTCGATATTTTCTTCACTTTTTGGGGATTAAATTTACTTAAGAAGAATGGCTTGAAAAAAACAAAGCTCCCAGGCATCATGCGCCCATTCACTGGCATGATGAAACGAAAAATCAAGAAGGTGGGAATTGCTTCCTTACCAGAACTTCTTAAATTAACCCTCGAAACCGAAAACGTTCGATTTTATGCTTGCACCGCAACGATGGACTTAATGAATATTAAAAAAGAGGATCTTATTCCTGAAGTCACAGGCTACATGGGTGCTGCTGGCTTTTTGGATATAGCTGCCGATTGTGATATTCAATTATTCATTTAAAGGTGATATAGAAATGACTGAAAAACCAAAGACTGACGTCACTCTTGATGCAAGAGGTCTACAATGCCCATTGCCAATCTTGAAAGCCAAAAAGCAGATCAAAACTATGGAGATGGGACAAGTCTTAGAGGTCCTTTCAAGCGACCCCGGCTCTAAAGAAGATTTCCCACGTTGGTGCAATCGAACCGGGAACGAGCTCTTGGGTGTCTTTGAAGAAGATGGCTGCAATCACTATTTCATTAAAAAACAAGCATAGAAAAAGCATTGTTTTTTGCTTCTTAAGAGTGCTCTTTTATAAGAAGCATTTTTCTTTCATTTTCCCAAAAAGAGGGAAACTTTAAATAGTGAAGGCAAAACCAACAATACTGCGGAACTCATCGCTGGAAGTTAAGCCTCCATACGTAATGATAATTACTGATCTGAGCGATCGTTCGGGAACATCATTGAGCTGCGTTGTGACGCGGTCAAAGCTGGAGGGTAACACCCGGACTCGTCCGATCCCGGAAACGATGGGTTCTAGCATTTTCTTCTCGTCTCTTATTTTCTAAGCTTTTTTTTCCTTAATATTTTTAATTTCGAAAAAAAAGAACAATTAAATAGGATAAAACTTTAATAGTTATAAAAAAGAAGTGGGTCATTTAATTAATGAAACGATTCAGAGTTTCAAGCTTGATTGTTCTAGTATTAGTTTTCACGGTAAATTTGACTGCCTTTCAACAGGCTCCTTTACAACATGTAAAAGGAGCCAACTTGAACATTGTCACCTCCCTATCCATCGTAGCGGATTTTGCCGCTCAGATAGGGAAAGGGGCATTTACCGTTCAAAGTATTGTTACAGGCACGGAAAACCCTCATATTTATGAGCCAACGCCAAGCGAAATTGAGCTTGTCGCGAATGCCGACCTCTTCATCCGCTTTGGCATTGCGGGGTTAGAGCCATGGGTTGATGCGGTATTACTGGCAAATCCAAACGTGAAAGTTCTTACGCTGGTTACTCAATCCATGTTGCGCTATGATCCCCTTATCGAGGCTCTTAATCCACATGTTTGGATGGACCCAACAATTGTCAAGACAATGGTGGCTAAAATCTACGAGGAAATTATCACACTCGACCCGGCAAATAGTGCCACCTATCTCTCTAATAAAGAAGCTTATCTTGCAAAACTAGATGCACTTTTAGCGCAAATTAATGCCACACGGCTTACGCTCCAAAATTTGAAAGTTGTTGTGCATCACCCCTCGATGATGTATCTGTTGGATCTACTTGGTGTCGAACGTGTTGCTATTATTGAAGAACACGAAGGTGAAGAGCCCAGCCCAGAGCATATTGCTGATATTGTCGATAAGATCATCACGAAAAACGTTTCACTAATTATAAATCAACCACAATTAGATGAAAAACAAGTCGCAGAAATCGCACGTGACACGAACATCAAAATTGCCGAGTTAACCCCCCTCTTGGATGTTCCTGATGTAGAAGGGTTTGTTCTGGCACAGGGCAGCATCATTACTTCCTATATCAAAATGATTGAATATGATCTTATTGCCCTTAAAAATCCACATGAACCCCCTAAAATAGGCGACGTTGTTTCTTTTTGGTTTCTTATTGCGTTGAATGGTTCTGGCTTTCTTGCTATTTCCATTCTTGTTATTGTTGTTCGATACCGACATAAGGAGGACCTTCCCCATGTCTAAAATTGTAGAATTCTTCCAAGCATTTCAGTATGGTTTTATGCAACGCGCGCTCTTCTCGAGTATAATTATCGGCATCGTTTGTTCGATAATTGGTGTTTTTGTTTTACTTCGAGGGATGGTTTTTCTCGGGCAAGCAATTGCTCATTCCTCTTTTGCTGGTGCAACACTGGGCATTCTTATTGGTGTTGAGAACCCCTTGTTATTAATTATGGGCTTTTCCATCCTCTCTGCTCTTGGAATTGGCTATGTCAACCAGAAACAAATAATGCGCGATGAGGTGATTATTGGTATTGTTTTTTCCTTTTTTATTGCTCTCGCTGCCCTTTTTATTGGCTTACAAAAGGAATATACCTCTGATATCAAATCAGTCCTTTTTGGTAATTTATTAACAGTTGATCGAGAGGATTTCATACTTCTGGTCATTTATTCTGCTTTAGTGCTTGTTGTGTTATTCCTTATTAAAAAAGAACTTTACTTTATAACCTTTGATGCTGAGCTTGCTAATATTTCCGGCATTCCAGTTGCCCTGCTCAATTACGTCTTTTTGATTTTAGTTTCAATAACCATTGCTGTCTCCTTAAAGGCAATAGGTGCGATTCTCGTTTTTGCAATGATTGTCACCCCTGCTGCTGCAGCCTATCAATGGACTTTCAAGTTGAATAAGATGATTGGTCTTTCTGTCATTTTTGGTGTTAGCTCTTCACTTGTGGGGTTATTCCTTTCTTATGTTCTTGATCTTGCTTCTGCAGCATCTATTGCAACAACTGTTTCACTCGTCTTTTTTGTTTCCTTTGCATTTTCACCTAAAAGACGGTCGTTAAAGAAACTCTCAGGAGAATGCCCTTTTTGCAAGAAATTTTTCGACGAAACAGGTCATTGCCCAAACCCAGAATGCATTTTTGGTGATATCGAGCATATTCATAATGCCGAAAAAATTGAGATCCAGAAAAAAGCCTTGCTTAAGAAAGAACCCTTAGTTCATCATCATGAACACAAAAAAGAACCGGAGGAATAATGGATAATGGCAAAAAAAGAACAAACCACTTCACAAAAAGTCTATGACAGAGATGAACAATCGCCAGATGATGACCTTTTAATTTGCATAAATGGACTTGCAGTTGCCTATCAAACTAATGTGGCATTATTCGACATCAATCTTGATGTTCATCAACATGACTTTATTGGCATCTGCGGTCCGAATGGTTCTGGGAAAAGCACGCTCTTAAAATCAATTGTCGGTGCAATCAAGCCCGTTCAAGGGAGTTTGCGTGTGTTTGGCAAAGATTTGACAAAAAGTAACATCCGGGGTATAAAGGCAAAAATCGGTTATGTCCCCCAGATCCAAAATATAGAGCGCAATTTTCCGGCACTAGTAGAAGATGTGGTTGGCATGGGGCTTTACTCGCAAATTGGCTTCTTTAGGGCGCTCTCCAAAAAACACCGGGAAAAAATCACCGCCGCCTTAAAACTGGTAGGAATGGATGCAATGGCAAAACGACCCATAGGCCATCTTAGTGGAGGGCAACAACAGAAAATAAAGATTGCCAGAGCACTTGTTAACAACCCTGAAATTCTTCTTATTGATGAACCCTTTACCGCACTCGACTTTAAGGTTGCCAAAAACATTGCAGATGTTATAGCAAATATTTACCAAGAAACTTCCGTTACAATTGTAATGGTTTCTCATAGCATTCCGCTGATCAAAGAACTCTGTAATAGAGCTGTTTGTTTGGATAAACGGCTTATTTGGCAGGGCGATCCCCATTCACCCGAATTTGAAAATGCTATGAAATTGGTTTTTCATTAAATTGAATAATCTTTGCCCTTTAAGGGAAAGCTGACTTGAGGAATTCAATGATGTGCTTTTTGGAGATTTTCGATTCTCCATGAGCTCTCTGTTGGAAGATATATCCCACCCTTCCTACTGTTGTCTTTTTCCTTTTTGAATGTTTTAATAACTCAAATAAGATTTTATACCCCTGAGGTCTGAACCCTTTGGGATGATTTTCAATAATTGTTTTAACAAAATCTGTCTTTCCGCCAAAAAAACCGCTCATAACATCGCCACATGTTGCTGAACAGTGTAGCCAAAGGGAGAACTTGCCAATAACAGATGCTCCCCAAGAGATTAACCTCCGTTTAAAGGACCATTCTGGGATTTCATCTCGTTCTCCGACAACGAAATGAAAGCCTTCTCGTAATTTCACAGTTATCTCTGCAACCTTTTCTGGTGGGTGTTGAAAGTCGCAATCCATGACAACGAAATAAGGTGTCTCGGTTTGCTTAATAGCATCAATTACACTTATTGTCAATCCATGGACGGCTTCTTTTTCTCGGTCAAGAAGATGAAACTTTGGATTGGTTTTTTGGAACTCTCTAACATATTCGCGCGTCCCGTCTGTTGACCCATCATCTGCAACTATAACATGAACTCCGGGTAAATGTTTACTCAAATATTCCAATAAAGGGCCAATATTTTCTCCTTCGTTGAAAGTCGGAGTGATAATTGTCACATCGCTAAAGTCCATCCCCTCCGGAATTTCAAATGATTCTGAGACACCTTCAATAACATCAAACGTCCAAACTTCGTTCCAAATATAGTTCCATACTACCGTAACAGTAAAGGCAACTGCGCTGGCAGGGACCGTCGCCCATCGATCTGAGGGGATAACATGAAGAAATGCTGTTTTTAATGCCGTTGTTAGAAGGTATTTGAGAACTGCTCCCGAGGCTCCTACAACAGCGTATTTCAAGAATTGGGTTATAACACGTTCAACTTTCGCTTTTTCGAAGGTCCAAATCTTATTAAGAATGTAATTAGAAAGAGTTGCAGCTGCGATACCTGTTGCAATTGAAATCAAGTCAATATAAGTAAAAGAGAAGATCCAAATCTTGTGTCCGGCTTCCAAAATACTCGAGTGAATATGATAGAGTATAAACTCTGCAAAATTTAAAGCCGCCAAATTAATGCAAAGCCCAATTAAAGAGACAATTGAAAATTTTAGAAGCCTTTTCTTAAACCCTACACCTAGGCGTTTAAAGCGTTCCTTTGGTTTTTTTTTCTTTGGTTCAACGCTGCTACTAGTCATTCCTTATTAACCCCGGAGTAATAAACGGCGTCTGTTAGTAAATAGGAAAGTCAATTATTAAACTATTCTTAATTAAGCTGAAATGTAAAACTTGAGTCTTTTCTGCAAGGGAAAATAATTCATTGTATGCCACTAGTTGTTGCTTTATGATCTGCTCTGAGAAAACCCAGATGCCAAAAAAACGTTTCATGTGGGAACAGGGGTAAAAGCACAACAGACTCAACACTATAGGAAATAATTATGCCAGGGCAATCAATTATCTCACTAATTTTCTTAGTTAGCTTGAAGAATTTGGGAATAGGCTTTAAGTAAAAAGTGAGGGGGATTACGTAATGGTCAAAACCTGTTTCTTTGTACAGCTCTCTTTTAATAGAAGGGGTTAACTGCTCAAGCTATTTAAAGGCAATGGAGCAAAATTGTACGCCTTTTTTCTTCGCTTCTTCTAATTCTGATTTGATGAGAAGAAGTGTATTTGCGCTCATTGCCACTGATAATTGTTTCCGAGTATTGGTATATAGTGCTTGTG
This sequence comes from Candidatus Heimdallarchaeota archaeon, assembly GCA_019056785.1. Classification (GTDB taxonomy): domain Archaea; phylum Asgardarchaeota; class Heimdallarchaeia; order JABLTI01; family JABLTI01; genus JABLTI01. The sequence goes on along the minus strand of DXJV01000025.1, from coordinate 77,838 downwards.
ATTGCTTTTGTTGTCATAGTTTTATTCTTTGCAAATATGTCTTTACGTGAAAGGTAGATAGTAAAAAAAAGGAATTAAAAGACAAGCATGAAAAATGTTCGTTCTTTTTTTACTATTTAGCAAAAAAAGAAAAAGGAAGAAAAGAACGGAAGGTTCTTATTTTTGCACTACTGCTGCAATTGATTTACTTGTATCCATTGTGCTGCGAACTGATTTCAAGTCACCACGAAGTGCCGCAGGCATTCTTGTTGGAAGTTTAAAGCCACTTTCTTCATCTTGAGCATAAGCAAAGATGAAAGTTAAGTAGGCTGTTTTCATGGGTCTGAAGATGAAGAAGGTGGGGATACTTGCGAAGATAATCGCAGGAATGACGCAAATAAGCATTGCAAAGGTCCAGCTTTCATTAGTCGTCATCTTAACAACAAAGCCAGCAATGACACCTAAAATACCATAGATAAAAATGGCAATCCATTGTAAGATGCCCATTCCTCGATCAACGCCAGTTTCACGTATAATGACATCCATATAATACCGTTTCAGTAAATTGAAGCTCCTCGTTATACCATCTTTGAACTTCCGGCCTTCTACAACAATTGCAGGGAGTGTGAAATAGGTCAGATACTTGAAGATGATTCCTAAAAGGCTTGCAACAATCCGGGCGAGTATTGCTAAAATTGCTGCACCCTTGGTCCGTGCATTGGCGGCAGCGTTTCTTAGCATTCTTTGCAACCAGCTAACAAGGGCTGTAGTGACACCGAAAGCAAAGATTGGTCCGAAATTTCCGGCGACGTTTTTCCTGCAAAACTTCATGTCAGGATCTCTTTTGCGATACCACTCATAAGCATACGTAGTATTTATTGCTTCTGCGACATAAAAGGTGCCATAATAAACGATCAATTGTAGGAGAGACGCTAGGGAACCTAATAAATAGCCTAGCCAAGGGATCGCATCGAAAATAAAGACCAGATAGGCGAAAATAGATCCCATTGATAAAATACTTATCATTGAGCTAAATGCAATGAGAATCGGGGCGAGCAACATGCCTTTCTCTGCTAAGATAACTTGTCCGGTAAATTTCATGAATTCGCCTGCGCGTTTAAACTTGTTAATGTTGGTGAAGAGCCCAATAATTAGAATTATTGCCGGTCCCAAACCAATTAATGCATAAAGAGCGCCTCCAAAGGGAATAGCCAGTACCACACCAATAATAGCACCAACAATGTAAAATGCCACACCCGCATAGACTAGGATGTGCCCAATTTTCGCCGTCAAGAAAAGTAACAGCCATCCAACAAGAAAGCCCACGAGAATAAGCCCTAAACCAGCAAGTAATAATACCCACCAATAAGCCGCTAAGGTGCTTCCTGCAAAAGAAATCGATGCAAAAAAGTCTGTTATTGCTTTTCCAATTGTGTATGTTTCACCGGGAACTTGTATCCCCAACAGGAGGATAAAACAAAGGATGCCTGCTCCAAAGAACAACAATGAAATAATGGAATAGGTGATTATGGCTCCTTTGTTTGCCGGTTTAATTGTGATTTTACCAACAGTCATTTTTGTTAGCCTCATTTCACCTGTTTGTTGATTAAAATAATCTATCTATCTCATAGAACTTGTGATTTATAATACTTACTTCTTGAGCTTTCTTCTACTAAGATGCTTTCTCCTGAAATAAGCAAATATTGCATAAATCCTTTTATAAGACTAGCAAACTATGAAAATTAAAATACTATTGCACACAGTTAAAGAAGTATAAAGAACAAAGGAAAATCGGTGAAAAAAAGATGGCTATCATTGTTCGAAATAGTCTTACGCATAAAATGGAAGAGTTCCATCCCCTTGTTGAAGGGAAGGTTAAAATGTACACTTGTGGGCCAACTGTTTATGGAACTCCCCATATTGGTAACTATCGCACTTTCTTTATGGCGGACATTCTTCGCCGCTACTTTGAGTTTAAAGGCTTTGAAGTCTTTCATGTTATGAATATCACAGATATTGATGACAAGACTATTCGTGATTCAGCAAAAGAAGGGCTTACTTTAAAAGAATTCACAGAAAAATATACAAAGATCTTCTTTAAAGGAATAGATTGGTTGCATATCAAACGGGCTCATATCTATCCTCGAGCGACAGATCATATCCAAGATATGATCAATTGGATTCAAAAACTCGTGAATAAAGGATTTGCTTATGTGACGGAAGATGGAGTATACTTTGCCATCCAAAAATTCGACAAATACGGTCAACTTGTTAACCTTAAGTTAGGTAAACAAAAAGTTGGTGAACGAGCGAAAGCAGATGAGTACGATAAAGAACACGTTCAGGATTTTGCATTGTGGAAGAAGAGTACAGAAGAAGAGATCAAACGAGGGATATATTATGAAAGCCCTTGGGGGAAAGGGCGCCCTGGCTGGCATATTGAATGTTCTGTTATGTCAATGAAATATCTTGGTGAAACGTTTGATATTCATACCGGTGCTGTGGATTTGAAGTTTCCACACCATACAAACGAAATTGCCCAAGCAGAAGCCATTACAGGGAAACCTTTTGTTCATTATTGGATACATGGTGAATTTCTAAGCATAAAAGAAGAAAAGATGTCAAAGTCACTTGGGAATGTCACAGCTCTACATCAGCTTATGTCGTCTTTTGAACCCGATACTATACGCTATCTTTATCTTTCGACACGCTATGACGCCTTACTCGTCTTTTCTGAGGATAAGCTTATCAGTGCAAAAAATAGCGTTGAAAAGTTGCGCAATACCCTTGAAAATGTCCTGGCTGTTTTAAGAGAACCAACCATCGCATCGCCCTTTTCTGAGCAAGAAGAAGCGCTCTTAACCAAGGCTCATGCGCTAAAGAACGAATTCGAACAAGTTATGGATAATAACTTTGATACCCCAAAAGGATTAAAAATCATTCACGAACTTGCGAAGTCATTAAATAAATATCTAGAAGGAGACATCAATCCTGGCGTTCTCCAAGAAGCCTTCACGATTTATAAAACATTGCTGGGCACCTTTGGCCTTTTCGAAAAGCTTTCTCTAAAAGACGCAGCCTTACAAGGCGATAAACTCACAGATGAGCTTCTCAATTTTCTCATTGAAATCCGTAATGCTGCCCGGAAACGAAAAGACTTTGAAACCAGTGATATGATCAGGGATCGTCTGGCAAAATTGGATGTCATTCTCGAGGATACACCAAAAGGAACAGTCTGGAAACACAAGACCTAAGGGTTTGTTTTTTCTTTTTTCTTTGTTTTTGCCCACAAACGAGTCTTTAATAATTCTCTAAGCTCAATTTTTGTAAAGAAAAGCAAAACTTGAAATAGTAAATGAACAGCCAAAAATATTTAAAGCAGAAAGCTACCCGCTTAAATTCTATTGACAGAGGTTGAGAATTATGCCTACTAAACCAAGTATTACCCTCAAAGTTGCTGAAGCTAGGCAACGGGATATCGGCCGCCAAAAAGTCCGAATTGATGGTCTCTCAATGAGACAAATTAATGTCACTACGGGTGATGTTGTGGAAATTAAAGGGAAGAAAGTCACAGCTGCAATTGCCTGGCCGGCCTATCCTGAGGATCAAAATGCTGGGCTAATTCGTATGGATAAACTTCTGCGTAAGAATGCCGGCGTCAGTCTTTCTGAAAAAGTGACTGTTACAAAAGCCGACGCAAAAAATGCGAAAATTGTCACTCTGGCACCATTTCAAACACCTGTAGCAATTGATTATAGCTTCGAGAATTTTGTAAAACGGAAATTATTGGGCTATCCCCTAACAGAGGATGATACTGTTCTCATTCCCATTCTCGGAAAATCTCTGCCCTTTACTGTGACCTCCACTACTCCGAAGGGGATTGTCCGTATAACTGAGGATACAGAATTAAAGGTCATCGATAAACCAATTCAAGTATCTGAAGAGGACCTCCCACGAACCTCTTATGAAGACATCGGTGGGTTGGGTGATCAAATTCGACGCATCCGTGAGATGGTTGAGCTACCAATGAAACACCCTGAATTGTTCCAGAAGCTTGGTATTGACCCACCAAAGGGGGTACTTTTACATGGACCACCAGGTTGTGGAAAGACGCTCATCGCAAAAGCTGTGGCTAATGAAAGTGCCTCAAATTTCATCACTATTAACGGCCCGGAGATCATGTCTAAATTTTACGGTGAGTCAGAACAGCGTTTACGTCAGATCTTTAAAGAAGCAAATGCTAAGGCTCCTACGATTATTTTCATTGATGAATTAGATGCTATTGCCAGTAAACGTGCAGATGTAACCGGTGAGGTTGAACGTCGAGTTGTTGCTCAATTACTTGCCCTGATGGACGGCATGGTTTCTCGTGGTGAAGTAATGGTAATTGGCGCAACGAATCGACCCAATGCTATTGATCCAGCATTGCGCCGCCCCGGACGATTTGACAGGGAAATTGAAATTGGCGTTCCTGACAGAGACGGACGGCGAGAGATACTTCTCATTCACTCTCGAGGAATGCCGTTAGCACCGGATGTCAATCTCGATTTAATTGCTGAAAAAACCCATGGCTATGTTGGGGCGGATTTGCAAGCTTTATGCCGCGAATCTGCAATGAAAGCTCTTAGGCGCTATCTACCTGATATTGATTTTGCCGATAAAGTCATTACTCCTGAATTACTGGATAAGTTAATTGTCACTCAAGATGATATAATGGCCGCAATGAAAGAGATACAACCCTCTGCTATACGAGAAGTATTTACTGAAATACCTAATATTCGCTGGTCAGATATTGGCGGCTTAGATGCTCAAATCCGTGAGTTGAAGGAGGCGATAGAATGGCCCTTGAAATTCAAAGAATCCTTCACACGCATGGGAATTAAACCACCGCGAGGCGTATTACTTTTCGGTCCACCAGGTTGTGGGAAAACCCTCTTGGCAAAAGCCGTTGCAACAGAAAGTGAAGTGAATTTCATCAGTATTAAAGGCCCTGAAGTGATGAGCAAATGGGTGGGTGAATCGGAGAAGGCTGTTCGCGAAATATTCCGGAAGGCGAAAATGTCTGCTCCTACTATTGTTTTCTTTGATGAGATCGATGCTCTTGCCCCGCGACGGGGAAGTGGTTTTGGTGACTCGGGGACGACCGAACGAGTGATTAGCCAGCTCTTAACAGAAATAGACGGGCTGGAAATGATTAGACAAGTAGTTATTATTGCCGCAACAAATCGGCCTGATATTGTCGACCCTGCCTTGTTACGCCCTGGAAGGTTCGATAGATATGTCTTAGTTCCCCCACCAAATCAAAAAGCACGCTTGCGTATTTTGAAAATCTTCACTAAAAACATGCCTTTGGCAGACGATGTAAACCTAGAGCAAATAGCAAAGAGTATTGAAGGCTTTTCAGGTGCAGATATCGAATCACTCTGTAGAGAAGCAGCAATGCTATCCTTGCGAGAAGATATGAATAGTGAAATTGTTGCTTTGAAGCACTTTGAACTTGCGAGAAAGAAAGTGCATGCCTCCATCACACCAGAGACAATGAAGTACTATGAAAAAGCCAAAGAGAATTTCAAGCGCGCCTCTATTGAAGTTTCACAACTTCCAACCACCATTTAACCGGCATGACAATAAAGAACTCTCTCTGGAACTTTCTTTTTCCTCTTCTTTTCTTTTTGTAACAGAAACTAAACATCATCCATAAGCTTTTAAAATAGGACAAATAAAAAAGGATATGAGGAATTTTCCTATCTTTTCATTAGAATGAGTTTCATAAGGAGTTTTACTTTGCGATGTCCAAAGAAAAAAAAGCCATTTGGAAGACAATGCCACTATCTACTGCAATATTGATGGCAATTGAGAAGCGTCAAGGAGTGCTCATAGATGATGAGCTTATCAAGATCTTGTCCATGGAATTTGGCGAGGTGTCCAAGACAGAGATAAACGAGGCGTTAATGGAACTCGAGATCCGGGGCATCGTCCATGTCCAATTTATAACAAAAAATAAACGACGCATTGAAGCGATCAAAGACGATATGGTTTATATGGCTGTGGGAGAAGACTAAAAAGAAAAAGCAAAAGGGCGATAGCAAGAACAAAGGGTGCTATCGCGTGTTAACAGCGGGTTTCATGCGCCGCTGCGTTCGCGTTCGATCTTTTTCCGGAGTTCGGATATCTCCTCACTAACTTCGTCTTTTTCTTTTCTCTCTTTTTGAGGAGTTGTTTTAATAGGTGTTGTAGTGGAAACATCCGGAAGCTCTTCCACTTGACCAAGGGAAAGCTCCATCTCGAGCTCTTTCATCTCTTGATCAATAGCATCTTCCATATCAATATCGAGCTCGGTTTCGGAGAAGGAGGTATCAGCTAATGCTTCAGATGCAAAGGAAACCTTCTCCATAGAGGACTGCATTTCAAGCATGGCGCGCTCGGTGTCCGCAGGAGAGACATCTTTTAAGGTATCTTCAATAACAGTGACACCTTCCTGAATGGCTTTTGTAGTTTCAGCAACATCTTTTGCTTCGGAAATGGATTCGATCATACCTTGTAAATTTAAAATCTTGTTCTGAGTCTCGTTGAGTTTTTTAAGATAAAGCTGACGACGCATCAAAGCTTGCTTGGCGCCAGCCTTGTTGCCGCTCTTCATCATCTCCTTAGCAAGATCTTTCTGCTCATCTGCTTGCTGGGAAAGACGACGAGACTGTAAAGTATACTTATTAATGACACGGCGAATCTTAGCAATACTTTCGGTGTCCTTAGGCTTCTCTTTGCCAAAAAGCCAATTCTTGATTTTGGGCATTCTTATAACCAACCTTTCATTTTTTTTCAACAATAATTTTATTTGAATTTTTGGGTTCTTCTCCCCGCTCTCTGAGTTTTTTTTGCTTCCTGAGGTGGCTGTGCTCGTTCAGTCAGCCTCGCTCCTGAGGGGGATCAGTAGATGCTTTTATTCAGCATCTTTAGTTGGATAAGGTTCTTCCTTTTTCCTTACCGATACTGAATCTTTCTTTATGATTATTCTGTTATTCACAATTTTTAATGTTCCCATATAGGATTCATTAATAGCTAGTTTCACCATCAATAATAAATGTGTTCTTATGGCACTTTTTAATGCCCTCTCCTCCATGTAATTTGCTTTTATTACTCGTGGTGCAAGAGGAAGTTTTCACTTTCTAGTTACTGTTGCCGTTTCAAGCTTTGTTGAAATATATTTTAGTTGAGTAAAGAAACTATTCTTCCAAATAGGAGTTTGGGTTTTAATGAAAACAGTCAGAATTCCCTGTCGGGAAACGCTTCCTGGTGATTTTGATGGCTGAGATAATAAATCAGAAAAACGAACTTGTAGATTACTGTTTTGTAGAATCGATTTCCTTGGCTAGAAATCCCATCAAAAAAACACCCTTCCTCAAGTGGTTGAAAAAGACATCATAAAAGGGAATGTTTTTCGCATTGTTATTTTCTTACTGGCACAGTAAGCAACAAAAATTCGCTTAAAGTTAGGTGCAGTTTCTTTTTGTAATTTCACGTTCCTCATCGATGATCATCATTAATAAGTTAAGTGTAGGGTCATCAATTCGTGCGAGTTCGAGAAATTTAACTGAGCTTACTATGGAGTCTCGAATCGGTTGCATTAATTCTTCTTCTTTGCCGCCGAACTTTCGCAACTCTTTATCGACTCTTTTTTCAAAATCGCTCGCCGAGAGCAATTGGTCAAGAAACAATTCAAAATTCTTTTTACAGCTGGTAATGAATCCTTTATATCGCTCTTTACCGGCCATCCGTAGTCCTATTGTTGCTGGTTGTAAAATATTCTTTTCCCATTCTTCCATTACTTTCTCTCGGTCGAAAATGATTTCTTTTGCAGCCTGTCGAACATTGGTGTATTTTCGTTGTATTGTTATTTCTTTCTTTTCTTTGAGCGTTTCTTCTGCAATTTTTGCTAAACCGGTGAGTCCAAACTTTTCCATTCCCCTTGCTATTGTTCGAGCCATTGCGCTCACGAATCGGAGCGGTTCTTCCGGTACTTGCAATTCGTTGGTTAAAACTGTTTGTAATTGTGTTTCTGCTTCTTCTTTTCCTATCAATCCCTGGACTATCGCTAAAAAGATCCTTGTAATAATTTCTTTCCCCTTTTTGATTTTATATGGCTCTTTTAATGAGAGAATTAACAAGGGGGTAATGGAGAACTCAACGAGATAATCGATCCATTCGATGATGACTTGTTGGTTTATGAATTGCTCTAGTGATTCTGTTACTTCTTCTGGGCTGACACCCTCTGTGAAGTCTTCATGAAAGCTGAAAGAAAAATCTTTTATAAGGTCTAGAACGAAATCTATTATATTTTCATTTGCCAGTTTTTTGAGCTGGTTGGCAATTGCTGTTTCTTCTTCTTTATTTCTATTCAATTGCAAGGTTTGGAAAAAGATCTTCCAGATGCCCTCTTTCAGCTCTTTTGTCAGTTCTTCTACTGTTATGTTTGATGCTTCTGCTTTTGAGATGAGTGGGTTAATTATCGGCCAAATCACCTGCTCAAAGAGCTTTCGGAAGAGTGGTTGGTTTTCCGTGAAGAACGTTCCAAACCACTTAGGCTCTTTCTTTTTTGCGATTCTTCTTCACCTACTTTGTTTTAAATTGAAGATTTTGTCGTAGATACTCTTCTTGAACCGCTCTTTTGCAACAACAATGAATGAGAGGGCGGTGTCGCCTTTAAATATGGCATATGAAATACCCAATGAGGCTGATTCTAGCTGCATGAGAATAACGACGAAGGTTTTTTCAGGGACAATTGCCTTTATTTCCCAACCAATTCTTTCCAGCTCAGCAATGATTGGGGGCAAGTTTTCTTCGATAGAGCCACTTAAGAACCCCGAGCGCTGGAGTTTATCGAAGCGCACTGATTTTGAGCCATCAAAGAGGAATGTATTGTGTCCATATTCGAGTTTTCTTTCTAAAATGTTCAGAATCATTTTTTCGGGTAATTTTGATGGTTCAGGTATGGGCAAATCAATTGCTTTTGCTGGATGTTTTCTTTTTGCTTTTACTGGTTGCTTTACTTTTGGTTTTTCTGGGACGGGTTCCGGGATGCTCGAGGGTTTCTCGTCGGGTTGAGACTCTTCACTGATTGCTGTTGCCACTAAGACATCTCGCTTCCCAAAAGCCACTTCTCCACCATGTTTGGCGCGTATTTTTCTTCGGAGTGATTTAGGTAATGCTTCTCTTCCTGCATGGAGTGAGACTCGGGGGCGAATTTTCACTATAAAACTGCGGTTTTGTGTTAACTGGTCAGAAATCATTCCTACTCCTGTAGGCATGCTTCTGATAAAGTCCGAATCTTCAAATTGGTCCGGGACAGAAGCTGGCACTCGTTTAAGAAAAGCTCGAATATCATCATCAAAAGTCAAAAGGTGGGTTATCATTACATCAATTTGGCTCATAATATCCTTATGCATGGCAGATGGTTGTTGTGTAACAAGCACGAGGGCGCAACCCGGTTTTCTTCCTTGCTTTGCATACTCAATTAAGGGGTCTGAAGCCGCTGTTTTCTTATTCGCTGGCACTAAAACATGTGCTTCATCAATAAGCAGCCATGTGACTGGAATTGAGCCATCTTCTTCTCCAGACACTTCGAACATTTCCCCCCGAGAAGAACGTATGCGTGCTTCGAGGATTTTACGGGCAATGATACCAACCAACAAAGCACGAAGGCTATCACCAATCCGCGGGTTGCTAATGTCAAGGACTGAAATTTTATTTGGTGAGCTTAACCTTGAAAGTGGTGTACCCTTTCCTGAGAAAATGCCCCATTCCTTTGCCGCTTCCATACGGGATCGAATGGCTTGAATGGAGTCACTTCGATAAGTATTAGTAATTGCTGGATCATCTAATGCAGCGATAATATCGTCAATTGAAAAGTCTGACTTTTCCCTGGCTACTATTTTTAGAGCTTTCTCTAAAACAGTTCCACGAATCTCATACCGGTCGATGTCAAAGGTGCGGCACCAATCTTCAATATGAAGGTCTGATGGTTTCAGGGCAAAAGGTGAATCTATCGTTTCGTCACCAAATTTCTCGAAAATGCCGATAGGGGTGAATACTTCAACATTGTCTATTGTTTCTGGCTTTAATCCCCATTGTTGGAGAAGCAAATTCTCTCCTTCATCGCTGTTTTGCTTTTTCAGTGCCCAAAAAACGCCTATCGGGTCAATGATGATTGTTCCTACACCCAGCTTTGCTTTTGCTAATTCTTCTGCAATAACACCAAGTGTATAGCTTTTTCCTGAGCCACGATGGCCGCTGATGAAGAATATATGTGGGTAACCTGCATCAACAAGTACTTTCTTACCATAAAGGCCGTGGGCGCCTTTTTCTGAAATCCGTCCAAGATAGAGTGTTCCCTGGCAACCGATGTCTTTAATTACAGAACCTTTCCGCCCTAAGATAATTGCATCTTGTGTGGGCGATTGACGGGCATTAATAGGAAGGTTTATTTTAGGTGAGAAATCCTTAAGGCTACTACTAATTTCATCTATATCTCTTTGAATGTTTTCCAAAACATTTTCGTTTCTGATAAACCCTAAAACAAACAATAAATCTCGAGGCTCATCGCATTGCGCAATTTCTTCTGCGATTTCTTTTCGGGCTTCTACATTACGCGGCCCAAAGTCCGGGTCATACATTGACTTGATCCAGATGACCTTATCCAGATACGCTGCAGTATTGTTTGTCCCAGATATTTTCCGTGCAATTTCAATAATGTTTGCCGGCAACTCGATTTCACGATTAGACATTATGTAGGCTGTTGCATATGGCCACAATCGTTCTTCAAAGGGTAAAGATTCAAGAAGTGCATAAATTTTTTCTTTCAATTCGGTTTTTTCGAGAGATAGATTATAGGCCACTAATAATGCGCTAATTCTATCATCTGGGTCCGGCCAATTTTCCTGGAGTTCCAGTAATCTATCGATTTGACTCTCATCGAGAGTGATAGACCCTTGTTTCTGCAACAGATAGAGTAATTTTAATTCATTTTCTTTCGGAATATAACTTTCCTTTGTTAAGATGTCTCTCAAAATTTCTTTCCCTAACCGGCGGGCATTGGTTGCATATTGTTTATGGTCCGTAATTTCATATGCAAGCATATTTGCACGTGCTAGTAATGCTCGATCATGTGGATCTACAATTGTGCTATTAAGATCAGCCAATTTTTCAAGAACCGTTTGAAGATAATGACAAGGGGAGCGACCAAATTCGTATTTCATTTTTTTTTCACCACAAAAGGCGTTTCATTTACTTACAATAGAATCGTTAGTTATTCTCATATAATTAGATTTGGAAATGATTTTTTTCTCTTATTTTTCTTTTCCTTTTTTACTTCTTTATAGTTATTGAAAGAAGCTCTTTTTAAATGCGTCATAAATGTCGCTATCACAAACATTAAAACAGCCAAAGAAGGAAATTAACAAAAACGAAGTAACTACAAATGAATTATAAGGTTTTTTTGAGCTGAAGAAGGAGTCGGTTGTTGGTCGAAGTGGTCTCACAAATAATTATCTCACAAGAGGACAGCACGAGTTTTTTCTCAATGGGGTCCATTCAAAATGATGCTACACTGGTTTCTGCACTTGGTGGGGCTTTATCCAGTTTTGCCGTAGAAATTGGTCTTGCTGATAGCGAAGCAACCCAAGCAAACTTTTCTCGGTTTAAAAATGGCATTCTCATTTCAAAATGGTTGACAATTGGGGAACATCATCCATTACTTATGATCGCTGTTCGAGACTTTCCCGATTTAGAACCATATCATCAAATGTTTCTCCTTGAATATGGCTCTGCTTTAGCTAAGGCTATTCTCACTAAATTTGAAAAAGTATATCAAAGTCGTGGTGCGGTTCCGAGATTCGTAGAAGGGGTAAAAGTTGTTCCTGCAGTTGCTTATGTACTTTATAAAAGCTCACCAAACACTTGGAAGGAGTTCGCTCAGCTAATTGCTTCTTCGTGTAACGTTTTTCTCGAAGAACTCTGGGAGAAACAACAAGACAAAACTTTATTTCTTAAGAGCATTCAAAAAGACACTTTTTCTCCCACAAAAATCTCCTTCTTTCTCGAGAAATTTGTCGAGCTTTTTTATCAAGAAGGTACGCGTAATGATGCTTTTTTTCCGCTTTTTTTTGCGTCTTCTCCAGATTTAACTGCTACAAAGAAATTCGTTCTTGAGTTTTTGCAGAAAAAGTCCGCTCAGTCACGAAAGGAGCTTGCAGAAGAAATTACTCGTCTTGTTACCCAGTTGCAACAATTTTCTGAAAGTCGTCATTCCAAGAAAAGGAGTAGCTTTCCTCTGGTGGGCTTTTTCAATAGCAATGTATTATTTGAGCAACTTTCGGTAATAAAAAGAGGTTCGTTTGAAAAAACGCGAGGGAAAATTCTCGAAAACCTCTTTACTACAATTTACCTTAAACTCTTTCAAAAATATCCCCTGAAATTTCTTGCAGCAAGTTTAACAAAACCTCTTACTATTGATTTTATTCGCGAGAATTTTAATGCTACAGCCCAACAACTTTTGCGTAGCAGTTTGGAAAAGAAGGATGCGTTTTCACAACAAATAGTTCTTCTCTTGCGAGACCTCTCTTCCCAGTATTCCCCTGAAGAGGTAATGAAGAACACCGCTGAAATCATTCTCGAAGTAAAAGAGAAGTTTCTCGAAGTTTTCCCGAAAAAATATCCTTTCATAGCACTTGTCGATTCAAATCTAACCCAAACCCAGAAACTCGTTTCTGCTCTTGTGAGAGAAGCTTTCGAACAATATCGAACTGCTCATGATGAAGCAATGGCTTTATGGTATATTCTCCGGCAAATTAACGAGCAGAGCCAGCAACTGCCATCAATCTCTTTTTCAAAATGCGTTCAATTATTTTTCCTCCAAAAGTTAATCAGGAAATATCAGTTCCGTCCTGTGCCGGATATTTTTTACACTCTCTGTAAAACTATCCTTGCAAATATTGTTAAACCCACAAAAAAAGCTCAAGATCCAGTGTTCCTCTTAATCGAGCGGCAGTTTAAAAGTTTTGAAAAAGAGTCAAACATAATGATTCCTTCTGAAACAAGTGCCCTAATTTTACGGAGGATCAAGCGGATAAAAGCCACACAGAAATTTGAAAACATTGAAGCGCTCTCCTTCTTTTCAAAAGTTTTTTCCTATGCCTTGGAAGACACTATCGTTAAAATGCTGGAGGAATTTTTCGGTACAATTAAACAACCAAGCGCACCAAAACCTCTCAATGATTCTTTGTCAAAAATGATCACTTATTCAACTGCTCTTTATAGAACAGCACTGGTATTTGAGGGGCTTAAAAATCAGCCGGGTTTTGCAGCGCTCCTTACGACAGACGTAAAAAAGGTTCTCACCAAAACTCTCTCATTTGAAACTCTCCTCCCCTCGTTAACTGAAATTGCTTTACAAGCTTTGTTGCATGGTTTTCTTCTTCTGGTAAAAACAAGTAAATCCAAAGAGAGTCAGGGCGAATTCAAACCAGAAGGATTGACAAAGAAACAGCTGCTCGCTCTTAAAGTCGTTGCCCCAGAATTATCTTATCAAGGGAAACTTGGCGCACTCCTCAAAGAACCAATAGTAATAAATGAATTAATTTTCAGATTTTTGGAACCCACATTAAAACAGCGATATCGCCTTCTCCTCTTAGAAAAGAAAAAATTCGAGGAGCAGATTAAAAAGAATGCAATGAGCATTAAAACGAAGAAAAAACAACTGCAAAAGTTACAAGCGTTAAAAACTGTTTGTTCTGTCTATAAAGGATTCATTACTGGGGGGAACTTTTTCCATCGTCTTTTTGGTCGAGTAAAGCCACTTAAACAGATTATTCAGTATTATTCTAAGAAATCCTTCCCCGGATTTTCCTTGAAAGCATACTCACCAACATTTACACAAAATAAAAAGCAATTAACTTCAACTTTTGGTGGATATCAGCGTATTGTAGAAGTTTATGCCTCAACATGGGTTCGTGATTCGGCATTTTTTGATAAATTACATGAAAAGCTTCTTTGGGATCTGGTCAAAAAGGATGTCCAAAAGGGTTCTATTGAAGCAAAAATTCTTATGAATTTACAGGAAGAAGCGACTAAGGGCGAGAAAACAGCACAGACAATTATCATTCGCAAGACAATTGAAGATGAAGTTTTCGTTTTGTTCAATCATGCCGTGCGAACTGCTATCTCGCGAGTCTTTGCTATACTTTCAGATGATCTTTTTGTAAGATATAGTCAAAGAGCAAATGCTTTTCTTCTTCCGTTGGCTACGATATCCTTCCCAGCTGAGCTTCTAGCTATTTATTTTGATAAAACTCATTGTTGCAAACTCACTAAAAAGGGAGAAGATAAAACCGAACTTAACCTTAATTTGACTTCCCTCCTTCCTCTAATCACTCCCAGGCAAAAACAGTCACAGACAATTCGAAACTTTCTGTATGAAGGTTTGCGAGAATATATGCGTTCTAATTTTCTCAAAACATTGGATTCTCTAGCCGGATTGGTAGAATCCTATATTGGCCAACAAGCGGCAGACCTTTTCTATACAAAGGGGCGTTTCTTTGAGCAGTTGATTTTAGAATCCATCAGCCAAAGTTGAAAAAGACGGCTATCTTTATTTCATATAGCAAAAAGACTATTATTTAGTGTCTAACTGATAATTTACTAATAAACTCGAGGGATAGTATGAGACAATTAATTATTGATGCCCAACACACGGGCATTTCAGGCGACAAGTTCTTAGCAGCACTACTGGACCTTCTTTTTACAGACCTTTCTATAGAACAGGCAAATAAAAACAGGTTGCAAGCACTTCAACTAGTCGCTTCAAATGTTGTTAAAGCTGCGGGTTTGGAGGGGAAGGCGGAATTTACTCTCACTCTCGAACAAATAGAACAATTTGTTCATCAGGGTCTTCAATTACATATTCATATTAAAGAACCAAAAAGGCACCTCCGGCTTTCTGATGCACTGGCAATAATTGACCAGTACACAAAACAACAACAGTTATCAAAACGAGCGAAAGATTTCAGTAAGAAAGCATTTCACATTCTCTTTGAAGCTGAAGCAGCAGCCCACAATATCCCCGTAGAAAAAACCCACTTGCATGAAGTGGGTTCCCTGGATACTTTTCTAGATATATTGGGGGCTGCAACTCTTTTAGATCGTCTGGAGCTTTTTACAGTGACTCTTTTTGTTTTACCAGTTGCTTTGGGTTCGGGAACAATTACCTTCTCTCATGGGACCTTACCTGTGCCAGTGCCGGCTGTAACAGAAATAGCCCACAAATTCTCTATCCCTGTTATGATGGGGCCACTAGCAGGAGAATTAACTACTCCAACAGGAATTGCCATTATTGCTGCTTTACAAAAAATATTAGAAACAACTTTTATTACCACACCACCCATTTTTCAGTTAGAAAAGGTGGGAACGGGTTTCGGGACAAAAACTTTTGAAAACACCCCGAATAGTTTGCGTTTATTCCTCGGCTCATTGGTGCAGCAAAGCTACCCCAAAGAGGAGATTGCTATCATAGAAACCAACCTTGACGATTGCTCCGGAGAAGTTATTGGATTCTTAACCGAAAGATTATTCGAACTCGGTGCAAAGGATGTCTATCTTACACCCTTATTCATGAAGAAAGGACGGCCCGCCACAAAAGTTTCTGTTTTGTGCGCAGAGGAGGAGATAGAACGTTTTGCAACAGAAATTATGAATCAAACAAGTACGATAGGCGTTCGCATCTTACGTGGAACAAAGCTGATGCTTCCAAGAGAAATCAAGCATTTTCAGGTTGTTATTAATGGAAAACATTTTGCTCTTAAAGGTAAGATCGCTTATACAAAAACAGGCGCAATAGCTCATTTCAAACCAGAATTTGAAGATGTAAAAACCATTGTCAATGCTACAGGCTTAACTATAACTGAAGTCTTAGCAAAAGTTCGACAACAAATGGCAAATGAGCTTGAAAAGTGACAGAGCTTCATCATTCGCTTTCATGCATTTTTTTCCGGTTCAAATTCAATCATACAGTAGCGATCTCTTTTTCCTGCATGGAAGACTTCCTTTATTTGAATTGGAAAACCTAAAACTTCACTCAAAATGCCGGTCCACATTCCCCGAATGAATATGCAGCGGTTAATAAAACGATCATTACTACAGAATTGTTTACAATCGTAATACACCAAGTAGCTTGTCGCATGCTTGTCTTTTAAAGTTGGTTGCAGTTTGTCATAAAGTGCATCTGAAATCTTCGTCTTTAAAAATTTGGCAAAAAATTCCCCTATGATTTCTGCCATGTTCAAGATTTCTTCTTCAGGAGCTTTCTCAGTTAGCTTTTTAATGATAATGGAAATGTTTCTAATACTCGGTTTTTTTAGTTCTTCTTGTTCGGCGAGTTCACTCCCCAGGGCATTGGCCACATAGGATTCTCGAATGACTTTCCAGGCAGCGTCAAAAAGTATCATAGTTGGAATTTCACGGGTAAAGATGGGATAGAAAAGCTGTTCAATGGTTAGGTTGTCATGGATTGACATGTCAATTGTCTCTTCAGCCAGGTGAGGTGTCTTTTTCACATAAGTTGGAGTGGTTGCTTCTTTGCTGCTGCGCGTGAAAGTAATTTCATAGAAACTTCCTGTGCGAAGTGAGAGTTCAGCACGAGCATCTACTGGTGCTTTTATTAAATGAAAACACAACCCCTCGATAAATGCTTGGAGAACAATTAACGCTCCTTGCGAATCAGCTAAATCATTTGGGATATATCGATTTTTCCCTAGAAATACGCGTCCTTCTGTCTCTCCTTCCAAATAATCAATTTTGGTGCTTTTCCATCCGAACATTTCCAAGGTCTCTTTTACAAGCTCACATTTATCACGCGTATCATCTTCAACCATGGAGCGTTCTCGAACAAATGTAGCAATATCTTGGATGAATTTCTGTTTCTGGTCGGCTCTATCTGCAAGAAAATTTGCCGAGTGAATTAAAGAATAAAACAGTGTACGAATCATTCGTTGTTCTTTTATAATATCAAATGCCATGATTGAATTCATCCTTTCATTCTTTTTCTTATTTAAAATCATACTCTTCAAGTACAATTAGAATCTATCTTCTTTTTAACCAGCTTTAGGAATCTATTATTAAAAAAACTTTGATAGAGGCATTTGACCTTCTCCCCGTCTCTGACTTAAAATTGTTAGTATTCCAAAGTATTTTAAAAGCATTACTTTTTCTATAAAAAAGCAAAAAAAAACATGCCTCTAGAAAAAATCTTTAGAACCCATTCGAGATGGTTACTATTGATGTTCTAGTTAAGAATTAACTTTCAAGAAGAATTAGGTGTTTGTCTTGGACGCCCAAATCATCATTTGTAGAGAAGATAATACTGATTTCCTTTCTTTAGGATTCATTCAAACAGATACTTCTTTAGTTAGTGCTCTCGGTGGTGCGTTAGCAAACTTTGCACAAGAAATCGGTTTAGCAAGTGATGAACCTAATCTTGAAGCAGCAGCTTCAATTGATACATTGAATCTTTCACGTTTCCAAAATGGTATCTTGGCCTCTAAAGCAATCCGGGTTGGAGACCATTCCCCGATTATTTTAATAGCAATTAAAGGCTTTGAAGGGGAAGATAAGTGTCTCGATTTTATTGCTCTGTACGCAACTGAATTGGCGCGAGTAATTGTAACTACCTTTGAAAATGAGTATACGGCCATCGGTTTGGTACCGAAAATTGATCAAGCTTATGCTCAAATTGCAGCCGTTGCTAATCAGCTTTACCGCAAGCATTCGGATAAAGTGAAACAGTTAGTAAAAAGCGTGAAACCCAAGCTCATTAAAGTGTTGGAGGGCATTTGGGAGGATCAGAGTTCTTTTGAAGAATGGTCCCATGAATTCGTCTCACAACGCCTGGCCCATTTAAGCCATAAGGAATTGCTGACTATACTTGCCCAGTATCTCTACATTCAAGGGATTAAAGATGATGCGTTTTTCCCCTTTCTTTTTGCTCAATCTCCAAATCCTTTTGGTGAAATTATTAAAATTTTGGACAACTTTCTCCGAAAGAAATCATCTGTTGCCCGGAAGGAAATTACCGGCGAAATCCTTAAGATTATTAGACAATTAAATGATTCGTCCCGTGCGCTTTCTCGACGTGAAAAAGGCGAAATCCCTGATGTTGAGTTGATAAATGAAAGTTTCTTGTTCGAAAAGGTTATGGTCACCAAACTTGAACAGCTTAAAACAAAAGTCCCAGAATTATTGAGCAACATGAATCAGGAGTTATACCGGAAATTATTCAATAAATTTCCCTTGAAATTCGTTGCCATGTCAAAAGAAACCGTTTTTGATAAAAAAGAGCTAGAGTCCGTTGTAAATAAGGCGCTGGCACGTGTGTTAAAGGAGGAATTGGCAGACAAGAGCTGGATTTCTGAAAAATTGACAGGCATTATCCAGCAATTTACTGTGAAATACTCGCCAAATGATTTTCTAAAACGAAAGAATGAGATCATTCTTTCTTCCTACAATCGTTTTGTGGAGTCCATTAAAAAAGAACATCCTTTTATTCTAATTGCTAATCCTGAGCTTAAAAGTCTCGAGCAGTACATTAAAAAAGAATGCACAAAAACGCTCGAGAAATTTTCGACTACACTGGATGAGGCTGTCATTCTGTATAATTCTGTGGGGCAAATTCATTCATCTGTTATCCAAGAAAAGTCTTCATCAATTCAAGACCTTATGCTCCTGTATTTTCTTCAACAAGTCATCCATCCCTATCAATTCCGAAAGGTTCCTGACATTGTTTATACCCTTCTAACTGATTGCTTGGCAAAGTCAAGTTATGGTCGGAAATATAAGCCAGAAGAGCTACTGCAAAAAAGCATCCAGCAGTTTGAGCATATCTTAGCCTTTACAATACCTGCTGATACAAAGAAGTTGGTTTTAAAACGTGCTGCGAAGGCAAAAGCAACAACAACTCGTTTTGAGAATTATGAAAACCTCTCCTACTTCTTCAAATCCTTCCGTGCCTCTCTAGAAGCAACCACTGGACGAATTTTACAAAAGATCTTTGGCCCTGAAAAGTTTCCTCTGCTACCAACAACTATGAGTAAGATGATCCAAAAGATTGCTCTCGATTTGCAAAGTTTGTATGTTCTTACTTCTATTCTTACACGTCTTTCTAAGCGCCCAAATGCGCGCGAATTATTCTCTCGCAAAACTGTTAAATTCCTTTCTCAACAGCTCAAATTTTCGGCTCTTCTACCCACACCATTTCAATTGGCTTCAGAGGCTTTTTCGGCCGGCCGCATTAAGAGCGTCGAACAAAAGAAACTTTCCTCATTAACTAAAGCGTCCCTAAAACGGTTGCACGTAACGATTCCTGAATTAAAAGCTGAGGGTATTTTGGAAGACCTCCTTGCTAAACCATTTGTTATGGAGTATTTATGGCTCAATTTCTCCTCTCAAGTTTTGCTAAAAAATTTCGCTAAAATTAAAACTGCAATTGAAAACTTAGAAAAGCAAATTAGAACTAAAGCCGGCAGAACCGATGGGAAAGAAAAATTCGGCACCCAGCTAAAGGCTTTACGAAATGTAAATCGATGGTTTTCTTCAGTTCTTGCAGGTGGTAAGTTAGGACGAAAGATTCGCCCGGCAGAGCTCCAACAGCTTTTCCAGGACGCCTCAAAGAATATTCATAAGAGCCTTCGTTATCATCCCAATAAATATTCCGTGTTAATGGATGAGCAAAGCCTTAAATCAATTGTCAATATTTCTCCCATAAAGGGCGATTTTCAAGATTTGATAAAAATTTATACACCTCTTTGGGTTGAGCATTCACAATTCATTGAAGAAATTATCGAGAAACTTTTCTGGTCCTCTTTTTCAAAAACAAATGACTCTCCTTTGCCATATGAAGCTCTCGGGAAAAAGATCACACAGGCTCTTCAAGCAATCCCGAAAAAGGATTCACCTAAAGACAAAGTGACAATAATTCGCACTACTCTTGAAGAAGAGATCGTCCCGGCTTTTAATAAGATCGTAAGAACAGCGCTTTCTGATGCATTCTCAATTTTCAAAGAAGACCGCATTGTAAAATTCGATGAGCGAAGCAAGAACTGGTATATCAGTCTGGGGAATGTTGCTATTCCAAAAAACATTCTTTCACCTGTCTTTTCCTCTTTACCATCAGTTGCCCTCAAGAAGCTACCGGATGATAAAACCGAGATACGTTTTCTCGTTACAAAATATTATTCATTAAAACGTGTTAAAGAGGATCAAACCATTGAAGAGTTCATAAGGAAAGCAACTTATAATGATTTGAATAAAAAAGAAATTAAGGCACTCGAGTTTTTCAATACTTTAATAGAGCGATATATTGGCTCTTCGGCTGCGGATACATTCTATTCTTACATCCGTGCCTTAGCACAAATAATCATCACCCCACAATGAATGTTCTTTGAAAAAAAGGGAGAAAAAGCCGAAAATTCTTAGGCTCTTTTCTTTATCTCTTGCCACTTATAAAGTGCATAAGCCGCCCAAGCAACACGTTTTGGTGTCGGGAAACTTGGGAGACCATTCTCCCGCATAATTTTGATCGCTTGTTCTACTTTTTCGCCGGCGAGAAGGCAACTAATTATCGCCGTTTGGTGTTCCTCATTTGCGATCTCGATGATTTTCCTTGCAACACCATTAATGTCTGCATCACCTGGGGGAACCATAATAGTAATTATGGTGTCATATTCTCCAGAATGAGCTATTGCTCGTAAAGCGAGTTCATATCTTTCTGGGGTGGCGTCACCTAACAAATCAAAAGGATTCTCACGAGGGCATGCTGCTGGGAGGTCCTCAAGTTGTGCTCGTAACTTTTGTGAAGGTTGATTCAATTCCAGCCCATGCAAAGCAAGGTTGTCTGAGGTCAAAACCCCTGGGCCACCTGAATTTGTAACAATTGCTACCCTTTTTCCTCCTCTGTCAAGATAGGTAGAAAGTACTTCATAAGTGTCAAATGCTTCGTCCAAAGATTCGACCCAGATTGCTCCGGTCTGTTTTGCAACAGATTTGTAAATTTTCGGATCTCCCCCCAGAGATGCTGTGTGAGTCATAGCTGCCTTGTTACCGATTGCGGTTCTTCCTCCCTTTAAAAATATCACTGGTTTAAGTTTCGTGACTTCTTTCAATGTCTCTATTAATTTTCGTCCATGTGTTGCACCCTCAAGGTAAAGAAAAATCACTTTTGTTGGTGAATTCTCTTCTTTTGCAAGGTAATTAATGAGTTCTGCTTCCTCTACGTCTGAAGCGTTTCCAAAAGAAATCCATTTATCAATACCTAATCCTTCATAGGTTGCCCGTAACATCATTGAGCCCGCTAACGCGCCACTCTGCGAGACGATTGAGAGTCCTCCAGGAATACAGGTGTTTTCCATTGCAGCCATCATTTTTGTATGGGTAGAAGCAATTCCTGCACAATTGGGACCAATTACTCGAATGTCGTTTTCTCGGGAAACTTTAATCAATTCTTCTTCGAGTTCATAATTCCCTACTTCTGAAAAGCCTCCGCTTAAAACAATGGCATGATGGATGTTTCGTTTGGCACAATTCTTCAGCTCTGCTGGGATGAACTTTGCCGGGATAGCTAACACTGCAAGTTCAGGGTCTTTTGGTAATACTTCAAGGTTTTGATAGCATTTATGCCCAAAAACCGCATCTCGTTTTGGATTGGTAAAATAGAGCTCTCCCTCAAATTGCCCCTCGAGAAGATGTTTTGCCAACATTCCTCCAATTGATCCTGGCCTTTCCGATGCTCCTATCAGTACAATGCTTTTGGGATTGAAAAAGGGGCGTAAATCTGTTGTAACCATTTGCTTTTCTTCTCCATTCAAATTACTATCGCTTGTAGAGGGACTATTAAGTTTTAAAATTCTTGTTATGAACTAAAAAAAGATTAAAGAATCTCGTGGAAAGTGCGCGCAAACGCCTCCACAAGATCACACGTTCGCTCTATATCTTTTAATTCCAGTAAAGAAATTGGGCTATGAATGTAGCGACAAGGAACAGAAACAACACCAGAAGGAATGCCTTCTCTAACAAGTGCTATTCGTCCTGCATCCGTTCCCCCAGAAAGCGGTTTTTTAAATTGATAAGGAATGTTCTTTTTCTTTGCCAAATGTTGCAGGTGTTCGAGAATCTTTTGGTTTACAATGAGTGAGCGGTCAGCAACAGTAATAGCCGGTCCTTTCCCAAGCATTGTTGGGCAATCCTGTGGTGCCACACCTGGTGTGTCGGCAGCTGTCGTATTCTCAATAGCTAATGCCATGGCCGGCCGGACTTGATAAGCAGCAGTTGTCGCCCCTCGTCCACCAACTTCTTCTGCGGAAGCAAAATTAAACACAATTGTCCCCTTTGGCCTTTCTTTGGACAGACGTCTGAGTAGTTCGATTAATACTACACAACCCGTTCGGTCATCAAATGCTTTTCCGATAACCCGCCCATTAGATATTTCAAAGAATTTTCCGAGAAGTGTTCCAGTTGTTCCAATTGTTATCCCCCATGACTCTGCTTCTTCAGCACTTTTTGCTCCAATATCTATAGCCAAGTCTTCAGGGTTTGGAACTTTTGTCTCTCCCTTGGTTATGTGTGGCGGTTTTAGTCCAATGACTCCAATTACTGTTTTTTTCGTCTCATCATCCGGAGCGAGAATGACTGTTTGCCCTGGAAATAGTAAGTCAACGAAACCACCAATTTTTGCGAAATAGAGAAAGCCATCTGGTGAGATATGGCGAATCATTACTCCAATTTCATCTGTATGGGCATCAAGTAGCAAAACAGGACCATTCTTTTCTGTCCCTTTCAAAGTCGCAATTAAATTGCCTGAAAGGTCGATTTTGAGTTCGTCAACCAACGGCTCAATTTTTTCCTTTATAATTCGGACGACTCTTCTTTCGCGAGAAGAAACGCCAATTGCTTGTGAAAGTTCTTCCAAATCTTTTTTGATTTGTTCTGTCAAAGAAGCCACCTTTTCAAAGGTATTCTTGTGTTTTCCTAACCAAGGCTACTTTTTGAATGTTCCGATTTATTAAAAAGAGAAAAAGAAGAGGAAGAGAGCAAAAATCCCCGAGAGGAATTTTTTCTTAGGCTCTCTTCTTCTTGAGAATTACAGCAGAAACAATAGCAATTCCGGCCAATCCACCAACAAGGGGAATGACATATAATGGAACGCTGCTAGCGAGAAGGTCAGCATTTAACCCAATAGTTGGGTCGTGAATGAGTTTCATATTGTTTTCGTAGTTGGGATATGTTAACCAGAGGTGGTCTTGTACTTCCTCAAATCCCATGCCTGGGGGTGGGGAGATCATATCTGCGAAATAACTTGTTCCAACATCAACCGTATCTACAAGATCTCCAGTTGAGTTGTAAACATGGGCAAAAGTATTCCATTCGAAATAAGCAACTGCCTGGTCGTCATACTTGTCGCTTATGAATTGCATGGTTCGGGTGGCATTGCCATTCTCATTAAGTGTGCCATTTCTAACACGTACGCGATGTCGATTTTGAACTTCAGTTAGGAATGATTCGATAGCAATTCCTGCAGCTGTGGGGGAGAACACCCAATTTTCGATTATAATGTCGAATTTTAATTCAGTTAAGGCATCTACTGTTTGATCGGTTCCATTAATTGGAACATCAGTAGTATACACGTGCATTACCAGTTGTATTGTTGCACCGTTTGCTAATCCCGTCAGGGTCATAGTGATAGTTAACTCTTGTGCTGTTTGAACAATAGCATAACTCCAGCTGTCAGAAATTAAACTATAGCTTATTCCCCCAAGCTCACTTTTGTCATCAAGGATGGCATCATCACCTGTAAATTCTTGAATCTTCAATAATTGGAGTTTATACATTTCGTCTGCACTCGAGACATTTCCATACCACCAAATCAAGTGAGCTTGGCTGGGGAGAATCCGAACTGTCATATATTCTGTTGACACAGTGATTGAATCAACTTCATCTCTTATACCTATATGCTGATCTTCAGCAGAGACAAGTTGTGCCGTTACAGGCATTACTAATAGACTTGCAAATATTAATCCTAATAGCCATTTTTTCATTTCATTTCACCTTTATTTCGTTTTTTTGCTAATTGTAGTATTGTTTCAAGGTGATTTTTAACAATCTCTTAGAATGGTGCGCAGAAGGTTTTAGAAGGTGTACATATGGTTCATGGAACGTTTCATTCTCATTGTTGAAAGCTCGAATTGTCTGCCGGTGGCAAGCTTTTTTAAAAATATTCAATAAAAATTAAACGTTCAATAAAAATAGAAAGAATGGTAAGCATAAGAGGGGATATAACTACCAGGTGCAAAAGAAAAATGCGCGATATGACGAAACAGAGGAAACTGCCGGGTGGTCTGCTGATAATAACCGTGATTTTTCAAAGTTACATGTGCAAACCGTTGCTGAAAAACCTACTCGAAAAGCCACTAATGGTTTTGGGATGAAAAACATTGAGCCCGGAGACTATGAAGTGATTCTCGAGCCAGCTGCAGTTGCTGGTTTCATGTTCTTCATTTCTTATTTCGGCTTTAGTGCTTTGCTGTACCTGGATTATATTAGCTTCCTCCGAGATAAAATTGGTGAGAAACTCTTCAGCGAGAAATTTACCATGTGGGATGATGCTTATGACTCTCGAATTCCCTATCGTACTTTCTTTGATGATGAAGAGCAACCAAAAACGCAACTGGAGTTGGTTCAAAAGGGTATTGTAAAGAATCTCGCATATGATACTCTTACTGCCACAAAGGACGGCGTCACAACTACTGGACACAATGGGCGCTTTCGAGGGCGTTCCCTTCCAATTGCAAGTCACATTCTAGTTGAAGAAGGGACAGCATCACTTGAGGAAATGATTGCTGAAACAAAAAATGGTATACTGGTAACACATTTTCACTATCAAAATGCAGTTAACCCAACTAAGGGTATCTTTACGGGCTTGATGTGAGATGGTACATGGTTCGTTAAAAATGGTGAGATACAATTCCCCCTACGAACGTTGTGCTATACCGATTCCGCTCTTCGATTCTTGCGTTCTATTGACCTCCTCGGAAAATATTCAGAGTTAAATGATTCCCAATTTAAAGTTCCTGCGATGAAACTGCCTTCCTTCAGAATAACAGGTTCTCAAAAAGAATAACTCTCTTTTAAATGGTTTTTAGGGGTTTACGCCCCTTTTACTTTTTACAGGATTAAATTCTTGCTTCTCTCCATTAGAAAGGGATTCGTTAATGGATTGCTTCCAATGAAAAGCAATCATGGGCCGGTATATTTAACGTTTAATTCATCACTTAACAGATATTCCTGAAGCGGTTTTTCAGTTAAATCAATTGTTGTTCGAATATCTTCGATTATTCTGTCCCGAAGGAAGCGTAAAAGCTCGGGGATTTCCTGTAGATCGGAAATAATGAAATCCGGTTTTTCTCTTATCAAATGTTTTTTCGTAAATTCCATTCCTTCATCAAATGTAGCAATTGTTCTAATCTTCACTTTTTTGCTTGCAATGATGTCACTTGCTTGGTCACCGATTGAAAGAAGCTCTTCGGGCTTTAGTCCTGTGAGCTCTAGGACTTTCAAAAAGCCTTCTTCACTTGGTTTTATGGCTTTTAGATCATCGCGCGTTAAAATCAGGTCAAATCGGTTCAATTCCGGAATTCTTTCTTTTGCAACTTTTATAACACCATGACTACTATTTGTCAGTAAGATCATGATAAAATCTTGTGCCAACAATTCTTGTAAAACTTCTCTAACGCCTGTTCTCGGAACGATTCTTTTACGGTTTTTAGCATAAATGATGGATGTA
This sequence comes from Candidatus Heimdallarchaeota archaeon, assembly GCA_019056785.1. GTDB lineage: Archaea > Asgardarchaeota > Heimdallarchaeia > JABLTI01 > JABLTI01 > JABLTI01. The sequence goes on along the minus strand of DXJV01000025.1, from coordinate 51,986 downwards.
ATTACAATGAATTTCAATGCTTGGAAGTTGCTCATTCCAAAGCGTTTGCCTGTTTCAAATATTAACTTCAAAAGTTCGGTTTTTTTTGGCATTTTCTCGAGAGTTGTCAGATGGTCAAAAATCACCATAGTAGTATCGATAATTCGTTTTCGCGAAAGTTCCGGTTTAACCATGAGTGCAGCATTTAAAATAGGCCACCCTATGCGCATTTGGAAAGAGGAGAGGACGCCATCAAAATCAAAGATAATGCCTTTAATTTTTCCTTTTGTTTCTTTGGGAGAATTCAATTTTCTTATATCTACCATCGTTATAAATCTCATTTTATTTGCTTTCTTACTTTAAATAACTATCTCCCAAACAAGGTATTCCAAGTAAACAGTGTTTTCTCTAGCATTTGAATATTGTCATATGTACAATTACCTTTTTCATTTCTATAGATTTAAATAATAAAGTTCTGGAGTATTCTTTAGTTTTCAAAACAAAAGAAAGTTGAATGGGTGAAATTTATGGAACCTGAACAGGCAATGGGATTATTTGTAGTTCTTGCAGTTGTTCTTAGTTTATTATTTAACGTATTGTTTTACCGGATTGTATTCCGAGCACACAAGCGAAAACAAGCCAATTTTTATTCGTGGCTAACTACTTTAGCTGTTATGCTTGGTGTGTGTCTTTTAATTGCCTATCTTTTCGTGCGCTTCTTCATCAATTATTCATCTTCTCTAACGACAAGTGGAGGGGCTTTTGTTGTATTTATTGTCCCCTTGTCATGGTTTGTCCCATCAACAGTTTACACGATAATTCGAGCCATCTTTATTGCAATTACAAAGCGTGAAAAAGACAAACTCTCAACTGAAATTATTGCTGCAGAAGTCGCGAAATGAGTTCACTGAACAATTAGTCAGCAAGGAATTCTTGTACTTTTTTTATAAAGAAGTCAACCATTTTATTGAAATAAATTGTCCCTTTTTCTACTGATGCCTTGCGAGGGTCACCTAAAACGCCATTTGGACTAAGAGCTTTTATCCCTTGTGTCATGACAATCTCTCCTTCTTTTGGGCCAAAGGTTCCTACAAATCCACAGTCGAATTTCTCCTTTTTTACCAGCTCCTCTGCAAGTGCCAAAACAATTGATGTTTCATTTTCTCCAGAGTGCGCGCCTGCTTCTTCTGCAGAAACTTCTTCTTCTATTGAGAAGCCGTTTAAAAGTTCAATAAAGCCATACAAGTCCGTGTATGCTCGGAGTTTCAAATTTGGATATTGTGGTTGTAATTCCGTTATACTCTCTTTTAATGGTTGAAAATTCCCGCCATGACTTGGTAAGAAAACTACATTCTTAAAATTGTGTTTTGAAAGGCTCATAACATAGTCCCTAATAACAGCTTTAAATGTTTCAGTCTCGAGAGTTATCGTTCCTGGAAATCCAAGGTGGTGTTTTGAGCAGCCAAGACGGATCGTTGGTCCTTGCAAAGCATTGCCAAGTTTTTTTACAACCTCCCTTACTACCTCTTCCCCAATAAGGGAGTCTGTTTTTGTTGGTAAGTGTTTCCCGTGTTGTTCGATAGATCCAACGGCAATTATAATTGTATCAAAACCGTTCTTTATTGCCAAGTCAATTTCTTCCCAGGTCATGTTTTCAGTTTGGAGCATCATACAAAACCACACCAATACTTCTTATGTTTACTTGTTCTTTTAAAATTATTTTTGAAATGCGCACATTTTGTTCCTCTCTACATCCATAATTGACGCAAAAGTAAGAATTATAACCTTTAGATTTAATTTTTCTTTAATTGCATTAGAAGATGCCATTAAATTATTACTACCCTCTTGAGAGCTTGGAGAATGGCCAAACAGTTAATGATTTTACATTTAGAAGACAACCAAAACGATGTTGAGTTAGTCAAAGAAATATTAGACTTAGAGGGATTGAAAGCAAAAGTTATCAGCGTGGACACGAAAGACGCATTTATTAAAGTTTTAAAGGAAGAGAAAATCGATCTTATTCTTGCTGATTATAGCCTGCCGTCCTTTGACGGTCTTTCTGCCTTAGAATTGACCAGAAAAATGGGTTTAAAAACGCCTTTTATTCTTGTATCCGCGGTTTTAGGTGAAGAGCTTGCCATCGAGGCATTACATAGTGGTGCAACAGATTATGTGTTAAAATCACGGATGGAACGATTGATCCCGGCAATTAATCGCGCATTAAAAGAGGTTGAAGAACGAAAGCGCCGTGCAAAGTTGGAGAAAGAGATCTCTGAGCTTGAAGAAATGTATCGAAAAATTGCCGAGCGCGTTCGTGGCTTCTTGAAGATGGACTTGCCCTCTGGCAAATATTCTCTTGTCGATAAATTCATTGAAGAGCTTAGTGGGTATTCAATAAAAGAGTGGTATAAATCGCCCAACTTTATTGAGAAAATACTTCACCCTGACTTTAAGGACTATTACTGTGAAAACTTCCAACGGATGCGTGAAGGTTTTGTTCCGAAGATGTTGGAATATAAAATTATTCGAAAGGATGGAGAAGAGCGTTGGTGGTTGCAATTTAACATTGGTGCTTATAACACTGAACAAGAGTTAGTCTCCGTTTCTATCGTTCTTATTGATAACACAGAAACAAAAGAATCAACATTGAAATACCAGTATCTTTTCGAAAATGCCCTTGTCGGCATGTATCGCACTGAAATAACCACCGGTCGCATCATAGAAGCAAATGAAACCATGGCGCGCATTTTTGGTTTCGACACCGTGGATGAGTATAAGAAGATTTTCGTAACACAATTCTATCCTGATGAAAAGAACCGGCAAGAATTCCTTGCGACAATAAAAGCTCATGGTACATTAACTGGCTATCAGCTTCAATTATTGAAAAAGAATGGTGAAAAAATCTGGGTGAGTTTATCTGCGCGAATTTTCCCAGAAGAAGGCTTTATTGAAGGTGTGATCATAGATATTACCGAACAAAAAAAGGCCCAAAGAGAATTATTTGAGCGCGAACATGAACTAGAAAACATTTTCGAGCATAAAGGCACAGCTACGATTATCATTGAAAAAGATATGATCATTTCTAAATGTAATCATCAAATTGAAACTATTTCTGGCTTTAAAAAGAAAGAGCTCGAAGGGAAGAGGAAATGGACTGAATTTATCCATCCAGATGATTTGCCACGACTCTTGGCTCTGGATAAACAACACCGAGAAAGAAACTCAACTACACCAATAGCGTTCGAGTGTAAAATTAAACATAAGGCGGGGCATTATTTTGATGCCTTTTTAACTGCAAGTGTTATTCCTGGAACAACTAAAAGCATTGCATCTATAATAGATGTCTCGAAAAGGAAGAAAGCTGAACAAGAATTAACCCGCGACCGGTTAATTTTCAAGCTTATTGCTGAGGCAGCCGTACAAACAATTGACTTACGCGATCTTTGCCAAAAAGTTCTTACGGGATTAGTTGAGAATTTGGGGTTCGATTCGGGGCTGATTAGAATTTATTTTGAAAATGAACGTTTACTTCTTCCAATGGCTGAGGTTGGTTTAAGTAAAGAAGCAAGAGAGACATTAACACATGTTTCGATAAATAATACTGACTTCCCTTTAAGTCGATTTCTGACAAAAGAAATCATCGAACCTGATGTGTTACAAAATGACTTTTTACGCAATACTGATATAAATGCTAAGTTCCATTATCGTTCATACATCTCTTGGCCAATTTTCAATTCAAACCAAAAGTTTCTAGGCATCATTCAAATAGGTTCCCAGAAGAAAATTCCCCTTCAAGAAAGTGACAGAATCTTTTTTGAAAACATATCAAAAATCTTCGCAACCGCCATTGAGCGGAAAATGGCAGAAGACGCTCTGCGAGAGAGTGAGAGCCAATATCGGAAATTGGTCGAATCTTTGCCGGTTCAACTGGGACTTTTAATTGTTCAGGAAGATGAAATAAAATTTGCAAGTCCAACTGTTTTTGAAATGTTTGAAGTCAGTTCAATCAAAGATATCATTGGTTCAGATTTGATAACCTTCTTTTCTTCTGAGAGTTGGGAAGAAATGAGGGTCTTCTTACATTCAATTTATCAGTCAGATGGCGCGCCTAAATTGAAACTCGAAACGAAATTAAAACGGGCCTCAAACGAAGAATTCCCTGCGGAAATTTTCGCAACATTAACTTCTTATCAAGGAGAACCGGCGGTTCAGCTTTTAATCTCTGATCTTACCGAACGAAAAAAAGCAGAAGAGGCAATTTGTGACAGTGAAGCACGTTATCGGACCCTTGTTGAAACTTCTCCTTTTGCGATCTTCCTTCTATCTCTTGAGGGAGATATCCATTTTGTCAACAAACAAGCGCCGAAAAGCTTTGGAATGAATACTGAAAGTGAGTTGTTAGGTAAGAATCTGTTTGCATTTATTGTGGATAAAACAACATTTGATCAGAAGGAATTCATATCGGAAATTTTACATGCTGGGAGAGTGCGAAATTATGAATTACTATTCCATCGTCAAGACAAAACAACTTTTTATGCAGACTTTTCTGCTTCGGTCATAGTCGATGCTAAAGGCGTTCCACAAGCAATTATGGCAATAATCCAAGACATTACAGAACGAAAGCAAATCGAGCGTAATCGCCGGCTTTTAGCAAATATCGTCGAGAACAGTAAAGAGGTAATTATAACTGCCAATGAAGATGGGAAGATTCTTTTTGCAAATGCAGCTATAGAAGAGATTTTGGGTTATCAACCTGAGAGCATTATTGGGAAAGACATTACTCTTTTTGCTCCTCCCGGTAGCGAAGAAAAGCAAAGAAATCTGTTCAAGAGTACATTAGAGCTAGGGAAAGTTACCTTTGAAAGTATCCTCCGGCAAAAAAATGGCATTCTCATCCCTGTTATAATGACCTATGTTGTAATAGATGATAAGGAATTTAATGAAAAAACAATCAATATCATCATTTTAGACACTTCAGATTTAGTGGAACTAAAAGAAACCTTGAAGGATAGAACTTTTGAACTTGAAACTTTGAATAAGGTGATTTCCGCCGGTTATCTGGCAAGAAACATGAATGAATTATTAGATTTCACTCTGACAACAGTCCTCAATTCTTTGGATTTTAATGGTGGTGCAATTTATTTAATAGATGAAGAGAAAGAGCAGGCTTTTCTAAAACGCTCATTAGGTATGTCCGCCAATTTCATTCGAGAAGCAAAAGTCCTCAAAATAAAATCCGCTCCCTTCAAAGAACTCTTTGTAGCAGGGCGAACGATTTACGTTGATAACTTTATGGCAAAGAGTGAAGGTCATCAGCAATTTGGAATACAAACACTGATCGGTGTACCTTTCTTCTCTAAACAAGTTGTTATCGGAGGTTTACTATTGAGTTCTAAAGAACGGCGGTCCCTAGCTAAAGATGAATTAATGACCCTTGAGGCTATTGGGCGTGAAATGGGAACGGCACTTGCTAAGATGCAAGCTGAAGAAGAATTACAGTCCTCACAAAAATATCTCCAAACGATCTTCAATGCTCTTGAAAATTATATCCTCGTTTTCAATAAAGAGACCAACCAAATTTTGAATGTAAATATAAAATTCCAAGAAAAACTTGGTTATGATCTTTCTAAGCTACTTACGATGGATATCGCTACCATTACGACTGAAAAAACACAGAAGCTTTTAAAGAATACTCTTAAATCTTTAAGGGATGGCGAGTCCAAAACAATACCCTTGGATTTTATCACTCGAGATGGCAATGTGTTTTCGTTAAAGCTTCATCTTTCTGTAATTGTTTTTCTTGATCACCAAATGGTTATTGCTCAAAATTGATTTTTCCCTTTTCCGCAAACTAAATTATTATAATGTAAAAATTGCACTATTTATTATCAAGCAAACCACCAAAAAAGCGTAATTAATGCATTAAAGAGGATTTGAATGACTTCTCCTTTACAAGTACTGCATCTTGAAGATAACAACATCGATGCAGAATTGATCCGTGAAACATTGGCAGTTCACAAAGTCCATTGTGAAATTACCTTAACGGCTACGAGAGAAGATTTTTTACAAGCATTAATCAATAAACGATTTGATATTATTCTTGCTGATTTTAATTTGCCTTCTTTTGATGGTTTTGAAGCACTTAAACTTGCCAAAAAATATGCTCCCGGTATTCCTTTTATCTTCATTTCCGGTGTTTTGGGGGAGGAACTTGCTATTGAAACTTTGAAAAAAGGCGCAACAGACTATGTTATCAAGTCTCGTCTTGAAAGATTGGCTCCGGCAATTAATCGTGCATTGAAAGAACGAGAGGAGCGAGTCACCCGCTTAAAACTTGAGCGCGACCTCGCCGAATTAGAGCAAATGATTAGTGATTTGAAGAGCACGTATGATGAATTAACAAAACGCGTTCGAGGGTTCTTAAAAATTGAGATTCCAGAGCTCAAATACTCAATTGTTGATAAGTTTCTCGCAGATTTAAGTGGTTATCCAATTTCAGCTTGGCGCCAAACGCCAAATTTTATTGCTAAAATCATTCACCCGGACTTTCAGGATTATTACCTAGCGCGTATTGCTGAATTCAGGCAGGGTTTTGTTCCCAAAATGTTGGAATACAAAATCATCAAACAAGATGGTGAAGAACGTTGGTGGCTCCAATTTAATATCGGTGCTTTTGATGCGCAAGGCAGACTAACTTCTGTTTCGGCTGTTATTATTGACAATACAGAGGACAAAGAAAATTATCTAAAATACCAAAATCTGTTTGAAAATGCTTTAACCGGAATGTTCCGGACCGATGTTGAAACAGGGCAAATTATTGAAGCGAATTCGAAAATGGCAGAGCTTTTAGGATTCGATACTGTTGAGGAGTTGAAAAGCTATCCTGCTTCTTTCTTTTATCCTCATCCGGAAAAAAGGAAAAAGCTAATCGAAAAGCTGAAAGTGAATGGTTACTATGAGGCAGAAGTTATTCAAATAAAGCGAAAAGATGGTTCCACTATTTGGATTCAGGAATCTTCTCGCTTATATCCAGACAAGGGTTTTATCGAAGGAATTTTTATTAACATTACCAGCCAAAAATTGGCTGAAGATGCTCTTAAGCGTGATCGCTCTGTTTTCCAACTAGTTGCCAATGCGGCTGTCTTTGCTAATGATATTGAAACTTTTTGTAAGGATATTATTTCTGGTCTTACCAAAATTTTCCAATTCGACACTGGCTCTTTCCGCCTTTATGATCCGGAAACTAACCTTTTGGTGCCTTGTGCTGCAACCAGTATTGATCCTGAAGCTATTAAGAACTTGCCTATTATCCCCTTAACACAAGAAAAGCATGCTGGTGCTCTTGTCGGAAGAACGAAGAAACCGGTTTTTGCTCCGGATATCAGTAAGCATGAGCTCATCAAGGATTTTGTACCACTTATCAAAGATTATACTGTAGGTGCTAATATAACCTGGCCGATTGTAAACTCGAAAGATGAATTAATAGCTGTTTTACAGTTAGCTAATCAAGAACCAAAAGAAATTCAAGGAGAAGTTAAAATACTCTTCGAAACCATTTCAAGCATGATAGCCTCTGCTCTTGAACGATTTCAAGCTGAACAAGCATTGCGTGACAGTGAAGAGAAATTTAGGGCTTATGCAGAGCAATCATTGATTGGTGTTATCCTTCTAAATAATCAAGGTGATTTGCTCTTTTTCAACGACGAGATTTTACGCATTTCTGGTTTCGAGCGAGAAGAAATTAGTCATATGAAATCTCGTGAGATAACAGCTGAGTTATTTACAGAAATAGATAGAGAACGCTTGCGAAAACAGATTAGAATCGTTGAAGAGGAGGGGATCTCCCAGAAAGAAGAATATCAAATCATTTCAAAAGAGGGACAAAAGAAATGGATCTCCCTTCATTTAGCGCCCATTAATTTTCATGATTCACAAGCGATAAGTGCCATTGTTTTGGAAATTACCGAACAAAAACGGGCACAACTAACAATTGAACGGGAACGACAAGCTTTTCACATTATTGCTAGCGCAGCCTTAACTTCTGGAGATGTTTTTGACCTTTCTCGAAGAGTTTTAACAGGGCTTTTAGACGTCTTGGCATTTGATTTTGGTATTGTGCGATTGTTCAATCAGGAGAAAAGGCAATTGGAACCAGCTGCCTATGTTATTCCTGCAGAAATCTCTTATGAAATCCAATCTATTCCTGTCGATGATCCGAAATTTTTCGTTAATTATGTTGCGAAAACAAAAGAAGCTGTTTATGCACCTGATATTAATGAAAATCAAATAACTATAAAATTCCTCGATCGGTTAAAAGTTTTCAATACGAAAGCTGTTGTTTGTTGGCCTATTTTAAATAAAGAAAGTGCACTGTTAGGGATAATACTTATTGCTTCAACTCGCCCAACAGAAATAACCGAGGAAGATCGTTTCTTCTTTAATATCATCTCGAACTTCTTTTCTCTAGCCGTTGAACGACGGTACTCAGAAGATGCTTTGCGTGAAAGTCAAGAGACCTTTGAAAAGCTTATCAACACTTCTCCGTTGGCAATTTTCCATACAGATTTACAGTCAGGAATAAGATTAGTGAATAAATATGCGTTAGAATTGCTTCGCGTTGAAAAAGCCGAAGATTTGATTGGGAAAGAATTTCAAAGTTTTCTTATAGCGCCTGATCAGGCTCGGTTGGCTCAAGATATCGAAATACTCCTAAAAACTGGCTCATTTATTAATTATGATTATTTAATGGAACGATCTGACAAAAGTGTCTTTCCAATTGAATTAAGCGCTTCGGTGATTTTGGACAACAATCAAAAACCGGATTCCTTATTATTTATCGGAAATGATGTTACCGTGCGAAAGGAACTCGAGCGAAATCTCCGCAATCACTTTTTTGAATTCGAAGTTATGAATAAAATCATCTCTGCCGGTTATCGTGCTAATAATTTGAATCAATTCCTTGATTTTGTTCTTGATACGGTTCTAAATTCTCTTGATTTTTCTGGAGGGCTTATTCTTTTACGGAGCGAAAACAACCTATTCGAAATAAATAAATCATTAGGGGTTTCAAAACAGCTTGTTTCTCTCATTCAACAAGCGCTTTCTTCGGAAACATTCTTAACACCATTGATTAAAAAGGGGGCGACAATAATCATTGATGATTTGCAGGTTCTCTCCCCTGACACTCCTTTGAAGAATATTGAAATGTTAATTGGTATCCCCTTCTTTTCAAAAAAGGAAATAATTGGCGCCTTGATCCTCCTTTTAAATAAAGCACGAAGTATTTCCGCAACCGACCAACAACTTTTGGAATCAATCGGAAAGGATATTGGTACTGCTATTGCGAAATTTCAAGCAGAGCAGCTAATAAAAGAACGCCAAATAGATTTGCAATCCATTTTTAACATCCTCGAAGAAATAATCTTTGTGATTGACCATAAATCCGGCCTTATTCTCGAGGTAAATGACATCGCAACGAGAAAGCTGGGTTATATTAAACGGCAACTCCAGAGTATGCGCTTTCTTGACTTGCTGTCTAAAGAGTATTGGGCAGACTTTCAAACCTTCTTAGCAAAGGCAAAACCTAGAACCTCAGGGACCTTTACTTTTGAAATTAAAACAAAAGGGCAAGAAACACTCATGATGAATGTTACTTTATATTACCAACGGTATTTATCACATGAGGCAATTTTCGCTATTTTACGAGATGCTTAATAGCAAATTTATCCCCTCCTGTTTAAAGAATTATTCGTGCATTTTTGAGGTTGTTTTCTTGTAGAAAAAACCCTCAACTTCAAAACAAGTAATTAATTGGTTTTTCAAATTATCCGAAGAATTGTTTCTATTCAATTTATACTTAAGTGATATTTGTTTTTAAACAATCAACAACACGAGACAGAACGATTAACCGTGGAATGTTAGTGGGTAAAATTACTTCTTGACATTTGACAATTTTAAGAACGCTTTTCAGAAACAGTTCAGGAGTGACATCTTTTATAAAAACTAATCGTTTGATTTTATAAAAGAATACTCCTCGCTCGCCAAGCATCTCTAAATCTTTTCGAGAAACAGTTAGCGACTCTTCGTAGCTAATAATTAAAAATTCGCGCCCGCCAAGTGAATGGACCTCTTCAGAAATTTCAAAGACACTGAGGTTATGGGCCAAAATTTCGGAAAAGAGCTCTCCTGTTTTCTTGTTTTGTTCTTTAGCTTTGGACAGTAACTCGTCATACAATTGAACAGAAACGTTTCGGATGGTAATGTCTTTTAGTTCTTCCTTATTTGTTGGGTGTTTATAAAACGGTTTTTTGAATGTCAGCCCTAGTTGAATTATTTTTGGTATGTCTTTTGGAAATGTAACATTGCTTTTTTGAATCATCTTGACATGTTTTAGTAATGTCTGCGGATCGATATCCTCTGTAAAAACGAGTTTTCGAATATTCCGAAATAAAAACATCGTCTTTTCGCCTGCAGCCGTTAGATCCTTCTTTGTCACTACAAGCTGTTCCATATTACTTATTATTTCAGGCTTGATGCCCATTCGAATTGGTGGTTTGTGTCTTCGAAAACTATGTGCTCTCCAAGGCTGCCGTAAAGATATGGTGGTGATCACATTGAATGCTTCTCCTGCTGACAACCCTTGTTTTTTGCTATAGGCTGTAAAAGCATTGTAGAGTGCTTTATTTACTCCTCTGATAGTTATGTCTTTCTTTTCTTCCAAGTCTTGTTGCAAGATAAACATTTCTTCAGTCATCTACTGACTATGGCTATCTTTTTTTATTTTTTTGCGTGCTAAATAAAGTTTTTGTTGGATTTAGCAAAAAAGTTAAATATGTGTGATTTGTATGACTCCTCGCCCACTTGTTAATAGGAATCTTGAAAAATGGTCACACAGCAAATTACACAAAAAAAGGCATACAAAACAGAGAAGACAAAACCGCCAAGGCAGTTAGCAACTGAAAAATACCGGTCAATGAATCATTGGTTTTGGTCAGGTTTAACACGCTATCCTGGATTAATGTTTATTTCGATTACTTTCTTGATTATTAATGCTGTTATCTCTATTCTTCCGGGTGTGTTATTGGGTTTGGGAATTGATGTTCTTAAAACTGAAGGTTATGGCCGTAATTTTATTATTATTGTTGTTTTAATTATTAGTGCTGCTCTGATTGGTTGGCTCACTTCTTTTCTTAGTGGTTATCTCTGGGGGATTGCGAGTTATCGTTTTGAGCGTGATATCCGCGAAGAGTTCTTTGATGTGGTTCAGGAGCATTCCATGGCTTTTCATGACGAGCATGATTCTGGTATTTTACTTTCTATGGCAATGAATGAAACAAATCAAATCCGCTTTGCTTACCATCCTTCGATACGGCAAGTTGTTTCTTCTTTTTTAAGCATTCTTTTAACAACATCTTATTTCTTTATTCGCATTCCCATTGGGAGTGAGTTCATTGGTGTTGGGAATTGGCCAATAGGATTGATGATCACTTTTGGTTTCAGTCTTTACATTTTCTTGGCGTGGGTGTACGCTCGCAGGGTTGGTCCCATCCGGCGAGAGCTTGCCACAGAGCTTGGTAATGTCTCAAGCGCTTCGCAAGAAACCTTTCGAGGGATAGAAGTGGTGCGTTCTTTTGATAATGAAAAAACTGAAGAGATGAAATTCACTCAAGTAAGTTTGCGTCTTGCAGACAAAATTAGGAAAGAGGGGTATTTGAGCTCTTTCTACTGGCCCGCTTTAATCATGGTGTTATTTACTGCTGCTTCCTTTGGTATTGGACTTTGGTTTGTTTTACAAGATAATGGATTGATGAGTGTGGGGCAGCTTTCCTCAATGCTCACTTTGTTGATCCAGCTTGTGATCCTCAATTTTATGCTTCCGATAAGGTTGCTTGCCATACAAGCCGGGCGGATAAATGCTCGACGTATTTGGGATGTTATGACGTTTAAGGATCCATTAATCGAACCTGTCAAATCGAAAAAATTAGACTGGTCAAGGCCCCTTGTCTTTCAAAATGTTTCTTTTAGTTATCCTGGGAAAGAAAAGCTAGTTTTAAAAGATGTTAGTTTCACCATTCCTCCTGGTTCTCGTGTTGCTTTGTTGGGTGGTCCTGGTTCAGGAAAAAGCACGATCCTCAAGCTTCTCTTGCGGTTATATGACCCTACTTCTGGTGCAATCTTTTTAGGTGATACCAACCTGCGCGAGGTTAGTACTTTTGACGTTCGAAAGGATGTCACCCTTGTAGAGCAAGACATCTTTCTTTTTGGTGCGTCCTTTAAGGATAATATTGCCTTTTCCAAACCTGAAGCATCAATGGAGGAAATAAAAACTGCTGCAAGGAGAGCGCAAATTGACAAATTTATAGAATCTACTCCAAAAGGTTATGACACTATCATCGGTGAACGTGGCGTCACTCTTTCAGGAGGGCAAAGACAGCGCATTGCTATTGCTCGGGCACTCTTAGCAGAACCAAAACTGTTGTTGCTCGATGATTCAACTTCTGCCGTAGATATCAAAACTGAAATTCGACTGCGCTTAGCAATGGAGGAACTAATCAAAGGACGAACTTCAATCATTGTTACGCAAAGGCTTTCAACACTAGTTGACTCTGATTTAATTCTCTTCTTAGATAAAGGACGGGTTATTGACCTTGGTACCCATGAAGAATTATTGGAACGCTGTAGCGAGTATCAATTTATGTTGAGTTTACTCCCTCGAGGAAAAGAGCTGATAAACAAGAAAAAAGAATCAAGGGTAAAAACGCCCAAAGGAGGGTAAAAATAATGGGACATGGTGGCGGCGCAGGGCGAATGATCGGTCGAATTGCCGACCGGAAAAAGGTAACACGGCCTACTCCAGTACTCTTAAAGGCTTTAAGCAAATATTTGAAAGGTTTCGTAGGTTTACTTGTCTTGGCAGCATTTTTGAGTCTTGCTTACTCTGCAACTCAAATTCTTAATCCTATTATCTTGTCTAATGGGATCGATGCTATTGATCCCTCCTTAGGTAAAGTGATTGTATGGTTTGGGGTAACCCTTTCTGAAAGAACAATTATAATTATTTACACCTTATTCTATGTATTGTTGGGGTCTTTTGGGTTTATTTTGAACTCCTTAACAACTCGTTTGCTTTCTAAAGTGCGTGCTGATATGGTTCATAAAATCCGGAAAGATGTTTATAACAAGCTTATTAATGCTTCAATGGATTATCTCAAAAAAGAGCAAAGTGGCAATATTACTGCGCGGATTACCAGTGATACCGATGAAGTGTCAACCGGTCTTCAAGTCTTCATTAGCATTGCAGTACAACTTTTTCTACTGGTGACGACTCTCGTTGTGATCCTCATTCGCCTGCCATGGCAAATTGTCTTGATCTGTCTTGGGTCCATTCCCTTTGCCCTTCTTTTGAGTTTTGTTCTGAGTACTATCGGTAGACGTATCGTTCTTGGCATTCGACAAACTTTTGGCATTGTTTCCGGTAAGATCGCTGAAAGCTTTGCAGGAATTGCCGTTAGTAAAGCATTTAACCAAGAAGGGAATCTCTCAAGTCAAATGCGGGTTTTGAATCAGGAAAATTATAAGATGAGTAAAAAATTTGGCTTAATGATGAACATTATGATGCCCTTAATTTCCTCGATTAGTTCTATCGTCACTGCAGCTATTCTTTGGATGGGTGGTTATCTCGCTTCTATTTCAATTGGGCAGATTTTCCTAGGTACAATTCTGGCTGCACAATTTCTCCGCCCTGTGGCACATCTCTCCTTATCTTTCCCACAATTACAGACATCTTTAGGAGCAGTTGACCGGGTTCTCGATGTTCTGGAGGCATCTCCCTCTATTCCTGATGCACCTGACGCCGAACCTCTTGGAAATGATTATTCTGTTTCGTTTGAACATGTCTGGTTTTCTTATGATAATGAAAACTGGGTACTAAAAGACATCACATTTCAAGTAGAAGAAGGAGAAATGGTTGCTCTTGTAGGTGAGACTGGCGCCGGCAAGACAACCCTTGCAAGTATGCTTCTAACGCGTTTTTATGACATCCAAAAAGGATCCATAAAAATAGGTGCGCAAGATATCAAAAAAATTGCCCAAAAATCATTGCGAAAAGCAATTGGTTTGATACCTCAAGAGCCTTATCTTTTCACAGCAACTGTATTAGAAAATATCAAATACGGAAAAGCTGATGCCACAGATGAAGAAGTTTATACAATTTGCAAAATGATTGGTGCTGATACCTTTATTGAGGCGCTTCCCAATGGCTATCAAACCGTCGTCCGGGAAGGTGGAAAACAACTCAGCGCTGGGCAGAGACAAATCATTACAATCGCAAGGACAATGCTTGCTGACCCAAAGATCCTCATCCTTGATGAGGCTACATCAAGACTTGATGCGTACTCCGAATCTCTTGTTCAAGTTGCACAAAGGACGCTCTTTAAAAAACGTACAACCTTTGTTATCGCTCATCGTCTTTCGACAATTTTCGATGCTAATAAAATAATTGTTCTCTCGCATGGTGAGCTTGTTGAAATGGGCTCGCATGAGGAGTTAATCCGAAAGAAAGGACTTTATGCCGATATCTATGAAACCTATTACAAATTCCAAGGCTTAGAGGAAATCGATGTAGAGAAAGTGCTCGAAGAAGAAGAGGAGGAAGAAGTAGAGCTTTCACCTCTTGCAATGATGGAAATGGGCATGCTTGACCCTGAAAAGATTAAAAAGATGGTTGCAGAGGGGAAAATTTCGCCTGCGATGTTAGAGCAACTAAAGAAGAAGATGGCACAGAAAAAAGCCAAAACACCAATTGATTAATTCCTTTCAATCTCCTAAAATCGTTCCTTTATTATTTAGACCACTTCAAAATTAAAGTTTTAGCAAGAAAAACATTCACTTTATAAGGAAGAATTTATAATTATAAAAAAGAGAGTGTTTCTTTAAAAATAAACTAATTAGAGGTATACACATTGGAAGAAACTACTTTTCCCTTAATAGGTGACAAAGCCCCAAGTTTTACTGCAACGACCACTCATGGTCCAATCAACTTTCCGGAAGATTACGCCGGTAAGTGGGTGATCTTTTTCTCTCATCCTGCGGACTTTACGCCTGTTTGTACGACAGAATTTGTTGCTTTTCAAAAACGAAAGGCGGAATTTTCAAAGCTTAACGCTGAACTTCTTGGCTTAAGTATTGACCAGGTTTTTAGTCATATTAAGTGGGTTGAATGGATCAAAGAAAATTTAGATGTAGACATTGAATTTCCTATCATTGCTGACCATGGCCAGGTAGGAAAGCTTTATGGCATGATTCACCCGCACAAATCATCAAGCACCGTTCGAGCGGTCTTTGTTATTGACCCTGAAAGCATCATTCGAGCTATCATTTACTATCCACCTGAAATGGGTAGAAACATGGATGAAATTCTACGGATTCTTGAAGGATTCCAAATTGCAGACAAGCATAATGTTGCAATTCCGGCAAACTGGCCCAATAATGAACTGATAAAAGATCGCGTGATCATTCCTCCTGCAAGTGATGTGAAAACCGCTGCAGAGCGAAAGAAGAAATACGAGTGTTATGATTGGTGGCTTTGTCATAAAGAACGGCCAAAATAATAGTCTTCACTTTTTCTTTTTTACATGCACCTTCTAAAGATAAGTCAAATGTAGAAAGTTTTTTTTAAGGAATCTTTTTGGCTATATTAATTACAAGAAAAACTTGTCTATTTTTAACAAGTTCCATGGAAACTTTTGTAAGTGACTTGATACTAACAAGATTTTCATTTGGTGTTCAGTAAATGATAGACATCTATGAATTGCAAGTTAAACCTCGAGCGTTAGATATGACTTACACCGGTCATATAAAGTTCACGGCTATTGTTAACTATCTCCAGGAAGTGGCTTTTGAGCATGCGTCAAATTTGGGTGTTAGTTTTCAACATATCTTCAAGCGCAATCTTACGTGGTATTTGCTTCGATATTACATTGAAATGTATGAGTATCCCACCATTGATGAACTTTTAACCATTCGCTCTTGGGTTGCACGTAGTGAGAGTGAGAAATATTCTTTACGGGATTTTGAAATTATTAACGAGTCTGGAAAAATCGTTTGTAGTGCAACTACCAGTTGGATTCTTTATAATTATGTTAAAAGAAAACCTGTTAATTATTTAGATTATGTGTCTGACCGACCAATACTTGACAGACGGTCGGTTTCTTATGATTTTCCAAAGCTCCCTCTCCCGGAAAAAACTGATGCTTCTGCAACACTTACTGTTCGCCGTTCAGACCTGGATCTAAATAACCATGTAAATAATGCTATCTATTTGGAGTGGCTCTTGGAAAGTGTGCCATCAAAAACCCTCAAGAAATATGTTGTTAACAAATTGGAAATTAGTTTTAAAGGGCAGGCATTTCATCAAGATACTGTTCTTGTTGAAACAGAGTTCCAAAAAGCATCTAAAACAGATGATAGTCTTGTGAGCCTTAGCAAAATCACCAAGATTAAAAATAACGAATTATTAACAAAAGCACGTCTTTATTGGAAAGCAATTTAATGGGATTCTTTCCTCGTGGAAATTAAGCAATGACTGTCATTTAAAGTGGCTTTCATCTAATTTAGCTAATATTTTACTTGCAAGGTTGGCATTGTTGCATAACACGAAGCTCATCTTCTCTTGAGCTTCCAAGGTAGGGTTGAATTCCTCGTATAATTTTGTGCTAAGAACAGCACCACTTTTTTTGGCGATAAATAATCCTGGTGTATGAACAATAGAGAGCATGTTCCGGATGTCAATCATACATTCAATTCGTCCGGCAGCTACATAGCACATATCGAGGAGATTTGCACCAAATCGTCGAATACCTTTACATTGTTTCACGATTGACAAAACTGCTTGTACTTTTGCTGGTTTTTTATGCCAAATTCTATCCAAATCAATTGCTAGTAAGCTTTTTTGTAAGTTCGTTTCTTTTGATGGTGTGATAGCTTGATTGTTTAAGGTGCTTCCCTCCTTGCTGTCACTAAGAAAAAATTCATCAGTATGAAATGATCGGACAGCGGCTGCCTGGATGTCATTGAATGCGGTTTGCTCACTTTTCTTCCTTATTTTTGCAATTGCTATGCCATAACAAGTTAAAGGTATTCCTCTGGAAAAATTCGTTGTCCCATCGAGGGGGTCAGTAATAACTACAAACTTAGGTGTTGCAGTTAAGGCTACCTTCCCTCGTTCTTCTGTTACAATCACACAAGGAAAAGCTTTCTCCTTAAAGAAGTCAATTATTGTCTCTTCTAAAAGCATGTCAATTACTCGAGAACGTTCGCCTGTGACATTAATATTGTCGGTTTTTTCGAGAAATTTTTTCTCTCCGGCATTTGTCTGATACACTTCTTGCATATGTTCATCAAGTTCCAATAGTAACTTTTTCAATTCATTCATAATAGTGATTTCCTTAAGGCTCTTTCAAGTAATTGGAATAGTTTTTTATTATCTAAAAATAGTTTGTTGTTACTACTACCATCACGGGGTGAATAACAGATGGAAGAAGGTAAGCTCCCTTTCCGTTCTCTCGAAAAGCTTCTTGACTATCACTATGCCGAGAAAATTGAAGGCGTTCTACAAGGACCGAAAGTAGGTGTGGATGTTGCTGTTCTTGATTATTCTCTTGCGAGCCAACGGGCACAAGAGTTCTATCAGAGCTCAGAAGAAGTGCTTTTGGTTGTAAAAACCGACCCAATTACTTTCCCAACAGCAAACCCCGGGAAATCAGTTGTAATAATAAATGCCAATGATATTGTCACAAGTGGTGCACTCCCTTTTGGTTTTAACATAACGATGGTTTTTCCGCCCGGCTTTTCAGAAGCAGAGGTTTTCAAAATTCAAAAAAATGTCCAACAAACATGCTCGAATCTAGGCATTGCTGTCCTTGGAGGGCACACCGAATTTTCCCAATCTGTGGTTTCTCCGGTCCTCTCAGGTGCGATGATTGGTTTTGTTCCTCGAGATTTTTATGTCCCAAGAAAGATCACTGTGGGTGATGTCATTGTTTGTGTTGGTTTTTGTGCAAAAGAAGGAATGGGGATAATTGCTCATGAAGGGAAAAAATACTTACAGCAATTTTTCAGTAAGAGTTTTCTCTCAAAATTGCTTGCTTTAGGAGAAGCGCTTTCTGTTGTGGATGTTGCATTAACAGTTAATAAATTGATTCGCCCAGGTCTAATGCACGATGCAACAGAAGGGGGGATTTTAGGGGCGATTTATGAAACAATTGTTCCTGAAGGCTTTGGCTTGCGGCTTTCTTCTGAACAATTCCCCCTTACAAAGGAAGCTCATGAGCTTGCTTCTTTTTTGAAAATTGATCCTTTGCGATTGATATCCTCAGGGACATTGGTTGTTGTAACATCAAAAGAAAAAGCTAGTCTTCTTACAGAAAAAGTCGCAAAGACTCTCCCAATTGCAGTGGTTGGCGAGGTCACCAAGAAAAGTGAAGGTGCTTTAATTGATGGTAAACCCCTTGCTCCACCACAAGCTGATATTCTTATAACTGCACTACAAAAAATAACGGAAGGACGAAAGGATTAGTGTTTCTAATCCAGTAATCGCTTTTCGCCTTCAAGTTTTTGAATCTCCGTAATGTCCTGTGAAACTTCTAATGTTCCAAGATATTTCCCATTTTTATCGTGGACAGCGAAATAGCGGATGTAAATCATCCTGTCATTTAGATTGATCCAAAATTCAGCTGTCTTCCGCTTTCCTTCCCGGAAGTCCGTCAGAATTCGTTCCACAGCATCATAGCTTTTCTGAGGATGGCAGTTAATAACTGCTCTCCCAATGATCGCTTTCGTTCTTACAAAAATCCGTTCGTCTCCTTTACTGAAATATCTTACAATGTCATTCTCATCGACAAAGGTAATATCAACGGGTAATGTGTTTAGAATTGGTTCAATAACAGCTATTGGTAATGGTCCTGTCTCAAATTCTATAACCCCTTCAGCCATTTGCTTGGGAGGACCGGCTTTTTCTGCAGTCGCTGCTTTCTCTTTTGTTTCTTCAGGCTTGATTATGTCTTCTGGTGTGAAACAACAATAACCAATCTCGTCGAATTCTTTTCTCGTTGTGTCCCATTCTTCAGCTGTTAATAACCTCATTGATGCCGGGAATAAGACATTGTTCTCTTTGAAAAAGTGGCTGGAAATGATTGTCACCAGTTCATTTGCAGTTTTTAAGAGAATTTCTTTAAACTCCTTAAAGTCCACTTTCTTTTCATCTGCTTTCTGTATGATGTCATACAAAGTCTTTTTTGTTGCTCGAATGTTGTCATGATCAATCCACATTTGTGCTGGTGGTTCTGTAAGCCCATGTTTCTCTATGAATGGGAAAAGAACATTTTCCTCACGCAAATAATGCTTAGCTGATGCTTCTAAGTGTCTAGCAACATCCTTCACATCTGCCATTAAAGCTGTGCTTTCTTTAAAGCCCTTTTTCTTTGCGATTTTAGCTGCTGCTGTGTTCAGTTTCTGAACATACTCGAGTAAAATGCGATGCTCTTCCATCAAGATTGCCAATGGATGGCCTTTTTTTACGATTAATTTCTGGCTGCCTAATCGTTCTTTAAACACTGCCAAATGTACTTCGCACAGTTGGTTTAGCTTTTCTCGAGGCATACCTTCCTTTACTAATTCTTCCTCAACTTTTGCAAGCTCATCCGGGCCTGTTTCCGTGATGATTTGTTGGAATTCTTTCTTAGCTTCCTCGAGGTCTTTTCCTTTGTTCAAGTCTTCTATGAGTTTTTTAAGGGCACTCTTTTTATCTTGCATTTTTCATCTTCTCATTTGATAGTAACTAACCTTTTTATCTCCCTTAATTAATAGTTTTTCTTCAGAAAATTTAGTTTTATTTATATTAAACAATAAATTCAAAAGACCATCGATTTTTAAAAGGAAATTGGTGTGTGTTTTAATTATGAACAATATTTCTTTAACAGAGACCATTAAAAAGCAAATTCCGAATGTCTTTCTCTCAGCCGACCTCCCGAAATTTGGCGAGAAAAAAAGTGGAAAAGTACGGGACCTTTATTTTCATGATGATAAAATCATAATAATTACAACAGATCGCATCTCAGCTTTTGATGCCATCTTGAATCAGGGCATCCCCTATAAAGGGCAAGCATTGAATCAAACATCGGAATTTTGGTTTGAACGAACAAAGAAATTTATGAAAAATCACATTATTGCTGTTCCCGACCCAAATGTCATGATTGCTCAAAAATGTCGCCCTATTGAACTTGAAGTGATCATCCGGGGGTATCTTACTGGTTCTGCTTGGCGCCGCTATAAATATTTGAAAGAACAAGGTTTACCACTTGTTATTTCAGGTGTTGAGTTTCCACCGGATCTGCGAAAAGATGAGAAACTTCCCGAGCCAGTCTTTACGCCAACGACGAAGGCAAAAGAAGGGCATGATGTTGAAATTACGCCAAAGGAAATCGTCGAACAAGGAATTGTTTCCCAAGAAGTGCTTGATAGAATCATTAACGTTGCCTTCAAGCTCTACGAAGAAGGAAATGCTGTTGTTAGCAAGCAAGGAGGAATTCTTGTCGACACCAAATTTGAATTTGGTTATACACCAGATAATGAGCTTGTTTTAATCGATGAGGTGCTAACAGCAGACTCTTCTAGATACTGGCTGAAAGAATTTTACAAAGAGCGATTTGAGCAAGGAGTAGACCAAAAGGGCCTAGACAAAGAATATGTTCGAAACTGGCTTCGAGAACAGGGCTTCACCGGTGACGGGACAATCCCCGACCTTCCTGAAGATGTCATAGTAAATGCAGCATTAAATGTTATCAATGCTTATGAACTTATTACCGGGCAAAAATTCAAACCAGCAGAAGTCTATGCATCCAATGAGCGTCTCTCAGCAAATCTTGAAAAATATTTCAAATAAACAAACCCTTCCCCCCTTTTAAAAAAAGATCATTGATGAGAGGTTTCTCATCAATTGCTTTTTCAAGTTAGTTCAGTTATCAACAGAATGAAGCCGAAAGTTTGAGCCAACATTATCATAATCGCTTCAAAAGATGTCAATCTATGGTCATCTGTTATACTTCTCAGAACAAACCATATTATGACAGCAATTGTTGCGATTTGGAAGAGCATGAAGTAGTCAATTGGAGCTGGGATAATCATTGCAAAAGCTCCGAAAACCAATAAAGTCATTTGCAAAATACCACCGATAATATTCCCTAATGCAACATCTGTTTTTCCTTTTGCTGCTGCAACAACAGCAATACCGTGTTCCGGGATTGAGCCTGAAAATCCAACAAGAAGGGCCGCTAGGCCGATATTAATGGAGGTATGTTCCAACAAACTTTCAATTGCATGACTAAGAAGATAACCACCTCCCGCAATTCCACCGATTCCGAGAATTACTAGTACAATTGCCGCCCCTAAACTAACATGAGGGCGCTCTAAGGCAGGTGCAACCAGAAATGGGTTATCAATTCCTTTTCCACTTTGGCGATAGGTTTCATCGCTTTCATCGCAAGTAACTGTATTCAGAATGTTTGGTTCAGTCTTTTCTGCCAATTCTTTTGTATTGGGCATTTTTTCATCAAGTGGTCCTCTTGTTGGTTTCGTTTGCTTTTCAATGATGTGGTCAAGTGCTTTGGCTTGTCGTCCTTTAACAATTAAATAGACAAGATAAACAAGATAGCCAACGACCAATACCGCAGCAGCCATACGTGGAAGCTCACCATGGATGTGTTCAATGCCTGCAAAGAACGTTTGATTTTTCACTTCAGTAAAAATCTGAAAGAGAATCTCAATAATTGCAATGGCAAAGGTAAGAAATGTTGCAACAAATCCCCAGCGGAGTAAAACATTTTCAGCACGCATTGTTTCAACCTTGATTTCTACATAGCCTTTCTTTTTTCCACCAACGAGAATAACAATTGCTAATAGAATAGCATTAAACCCAGCGGCCGAAAGAGTAGTATAAAAGGCTGTATTTACCAAATCTTGTTGCCCTGCTGCGTGTCCTTTGACAAGCAAGATGCCTGCGGCAACGGCTTCTGGAAGGTTGCTTGCCAGACTTGATATGACTCCTGCAACATATGCTGTTAGGCCCGCATATTTCATTAAATTGTCGAGACCATCAACTGCAAATTCGCTGGGTCGAAACGCTAGCCAAAGACCGAGGAGAGCAGAAGTGATTACTACTCCTATGAGCATTCCCCCGGGTAAAATCCGATCTAAAACAAACATTGCCACCGTTGCTCCTACAAGCAAAATGACAAGCACTACTTCATACCATGGTAGCTTTAGGACTTCCCACAATTTCAATTGTTTGTGTTCTTCTTCTTGCAATTCTATTGGTTCCTGTTTCTCCTCAATGCCACCGGTGTTTTTCCGCACTTCTTTTTTTTTCTGTTTTTGTCGCATAATGACTAACCCTCAATAGCTGAAGTGTTGTTATTCCTCAAACTAAAATCTTTCGTAATTACTTAACTCTTCTTTTCTTTCTCCACTATTTTATTGAAGGTCTTTAATTTTCCAAAAAAATGATTGCCATAGATAAAAAACTTATTAATGATTTTCAAATTATCAATAATAATGACAATACTTTGGGAGTTTTTAAATGGAAATCGCTGAAGATTTGGGAATGAAGACATTCAATATCTCTGTAGAGCAGATCCCTTCCATCATTCTAAAATTGTTGGGGTTGGGTCGTCCTTTTTATTTACCGTCAATTGAAAAACTCGACTTGCCTGCTGACTCTGTCGATCAAGTGTTAGTTGTTATTATCGACAATTTCAGTCTTTTTGAAATTGTCACCTATCAACCTGTATGGATGATTAAAAATTTGGAAAATCTCTTACTGATTGAAACCGAATCAAAGGCAAAAGCCCTTTCCGGTCCAATGCTACAATCTATGTTCTACAGCACTGAAAGTCTTACTTTTAATCTTGTTTCGACCGTTGTGACAAATGGAAAGCGAGTGAGAGTGATTGCGCGGGAGGAGGATATCCCTAAAATCACTACCCTCCCGAACGTTGCGATGACAGAAAAAACAGATGTAAATATCTATGTTAAAGCTCTCAAGGCTTTAAACCGTCATGATCTTCTAATTCTTCACTTTGCCGATTTTGATGAAATGTACGAGCGATATTCTATGAACCCACCGGCGGAAATAGCTTCAAAAATCATGCGCCGTACTGATAAGTGGCTCAATCTCTTCTGCCAACAATCAATTCAAGGTACAGCTCTTCTTGTAATTGGCAATGATGGTAAAAAAGTCATGGATATGGGTCTCGAAGGGAAAGTCGTCGAATGGAAACGTGCAAATCTTCCAATAGGTTTTCTTAAATATCTCTAAATTAGTTTTCTAAATCACTGTTGTTGCTCGTAGAATAATAACAATAATTGTAATAACAAGTGCTAATGCCCCCAGAGCAACACAGAACCATCCAAAATTCACTTTCTTTGCAAACCGTAAAAACATGTCAATGGTTAGATAGCCAACTATCGCTGCTATGAAGATCGCCAGAAACATTCCATAGATTGGAATGCCAGTAAATGACATTTCCCCTTTTGCCAGATCGATTATGAATGTTAGAATATTTGCTCCAATAACTGCTGGAATACTCAGTAAAAAGCTCAATCGCAAAGATTCTTCTTCTTGGATTCCTTCAAGAAGCATTGTACTTACTGTCGAACCTGACCTTGAGACACCCGGGATAATTGCCAAACCTTGCACTAAACCAACAACAATCATTTCCCAAGTTTTCATCTGGAGCAAAGATCGAGCTGAAACTCTTCTCTTTGAAATAAAAATGAATATTCCTGTGCCAACTAAAAAAATACCAACTAGCATTGTTATGATGTCTCCTCCGGTGATTGCCCCATTTGCAAATGTCAGTAGATCTCCTTCTTGTAAAACATATTTCACAAGGAAATATAGCGGTACACCTATAATGCCTGTAAAAAGCGTTCCTAACAGCAAAAATTTCCACAATGCTTTTTGTTCTTCTTTTGATTGACCTTTCTCGCCACTCTCTTTTTCATCATTGACTGTTTCTACTTCTGGAGCTTTACTCTCCTCTGACTCTTTTTCTCGTCTTTTTACTCCCAATAATACTCCTAAATCTTTTCGAAAACGAATGATAATTGCCATCAAAGTTCCGATATGAAGGAAAAGCGTTATTGCAAGTGCATTTTCCGACTCATTTAACCAATTTAAAATAAGTACCAACTGTCCTTCACTTGAGACCGGTAGCCATTCCAAAATGCCCTGTACAACAGCGAGGAACACAATTATCCAGACTGCAACCATTTTTACCAACTTTTTAAAGAGGGTTTCTTTTTATCCAAAAAGTTTTCTAATATTAAGAGATTTTTTTAATAATAAATATGAAGAAGGGATAACAATGTCTCCTGTAAAAATTGTTGCAGATTCTGCTTGTGATTTGAGTGCTGAAATAATTGATGAACTTAATATCGAAGTTGTCCCCGCAAATGTAATCTTTAATGATGTGATCTATTCACAATTTGACCTCTCTCGTGCGGAATTCTACAAACGGTTGGCAGCTGGTGATGTTCCTACAACTGGTGTTCCGGCACCAAAACAATTCAAAATTGCCTATGAACATGCTTTTCAAGAATCAAAAGATGTTATTGTTTTAACGATCTCCAAAAAGCTTTCTGCGATGTATTCTACTGCGAGAATGGTGGCGAATCTTTTAAATGACCAATTGACTTTAATTGATACTGAAGCTGCAACAATTGAGTCAGGGTTATTGTTTATCTTGCAGCTAAAAAAGCAAAAGAGGGAGCATCCAAAACAGAGGTGGTTAAATTTATCTCTGAGGTTTTGATTCCCCACTCACAATTACTGGGTGTAGTTGATACTTTAAAATTTCTCCGAAAGGGCGGGAGAATTGGCACCATTTCTTGGTTGATGGGTTCCTTGCTATCAATCAAACCAATTCTTCGGATTTCGAATGGCGTACTTCATTCTCCCGGTAACGTGCGCGGGAAAGAGCACATGCATAAATTGCTCAGAAAAATTGCTCAAAAAGCGTCAGAAAATCGTCTTTGTGAAACTTTAATCGTTGGGCATTCAAATGTCCCTCACTTGGGAGAGGAGCTTGTTGACTTTATAAAGGGCTTGTCGGATCCTCCTGAAGAAGTTTTGCTTATCGATATCGGGCCAACAATCGCCTCTCATCTTGGACCTGGTGCTTTTGGCATTTCATGGATTGGCAAGTATGATCCATCCTGGCTTTAATTTCTCTTTAATTTGTTGTAACTTTTTGCAGTTGTTGCTGAAATGATTCTATCACTTTTCTTCTCGATTTTAATAGAAAACCACCTAAAAGTACTGTTGTTCCAATGAGCACAAAGATGAACTCGAGTCCATTTAAGGCTTGAGCATTTTCCCAAATATCCGCTAAAGCATTTGACAATATGTTTGGGATAATTGAGAAAAGGCAAATCGATAAGCCTGCTAAAAAGAACTTCAAACTTGTTTTCAAATTTTCATCGGTTGTTAGTTTATACGCTCTAATAAAATAGATGTAAATTAAAAGTGCAACGATCAAGCTAAGGGGATAATAACTGTAAATAAAAAGTGGTTTGGTTTTTATATCAGGGTTTGGACCGGGAACAGCTGAAATAATATCCGTTGCAAAAATTAAACCTCCAAGTGTTGCTATTACAATTACGATTGGTAACCAGATGTACCATTTCAAAATAAAGACAGTGCTATAATTTATTGCCAAGGCACTTAACATTAAGATAGCCAACGCAACGAACAAAAAGAAGGCATAAATTCTCGTCAAATTTACCATTGTTGTAGGATTTGTTTCAGTATAGACAAATGCTCCAGTTGGCAACAACGCGTAGGCAATTGCTAAGAAGAAAAAACTTAGGGCGAAAATCCAATTGAGTTTTTCTTTTGGGTTTCGTTTTAGAACGATGGCTGTTATAACAGTGAAACTGACTACATTTACATAACCAACAATAAAGCATAGATAATTTATCCAATTGAGTGCCATTGAAAATCCCGAGCCAACGGATATCACTTGCCAATTTTCCTATAAAAATTCTTTCTAGCAAATTGTCTTTCTAATGGTCTCAACTCTCATCCTCTAGTTCGATTTCAATATTGTTTACATAAATGTCTCTTCCACCGCTGATTTTAGTTCTATTCGAATGGCATTTTGGGCACTCGAAAATGTTAACTAAATCGACCACAAAGTGATCTAATTCTTCCTTCTTCTCTCGGTCGGCGATTTCACCCTTATACTGGCAATCCAAGCATTCAATCTCCCCTTTTTGCTTTTTAATGATTACTTCTGCTCCTTCTGCAATAGTCCCTTCACTCGCGATTTCGAATGAAAATTTTAACTGATCATCATTAAGCATGGTAAACTCCCCAACGACCAATTCAATTTTTTTTACTTTTATGGCGTTGTTTTGTCTTGCAACATCCAAGACTGTTTCAACGACTCCTACTGCGGTTGAGAATTCATGCACAATTAATGTCTCCAGATGTAAATTATCTGCTATGGGAAGTCAATTTATTCATAAATTTGTGGATTAAGCTTATGAAAAAATCCTTTGAAAAATTGTGAGAAACTAAACTTCAGTTGCACTTTCTTTTGAAAGCATTTAAAAAGTTGGAAATAAAGTAGATTAGCAAGAATTAATATAATTGTTTGTAAGGTTTCAACTATATAGTAGAAGAATATTATCTCGAGGTTATTACGAGTGTCGAGTAGAGCACGAAGAGGCAAAGGTACCCAGCGAAAAGATCTCCGCGTTATTTATCCAGAATATTTTGACAAAAATCTCTCTTGGAGAATGGGACGTCGTGTACCGTTAAAACTTGCCTTCGATGATCCGGAATTAAAACGTGTTGCATTGGCTGCTCAAAAGGCGGGTTTTGAAGTCTTATTAGATCCGGGGAAGCATTATTCAAGAACTTGGTATCATAAGAAAGGCCGATTATTTATCCCAAAAGATGGCTCGAAAGAACAACAGCTGCGATTAATTGCCAAAAATTTGTCAAAAGTCAATCTTCCAAAACCTACAGCCAAGAAGAAAGAAATAGCAAAGAAGAAAACTAAAAAAGGCAGCGTATATCGCCAGAAGACTCGCTAGGCGCAACAAATCCATTCTCAAAGCAACTCGAGTGTAAACGTGTTCACAAAAGGTGATCCTCCTTGAAAAAACTAGGCAAAGTGGTTGTCATCACCAATAAAGGCGATCTTCTCGTTAGAACATCAAAACCAATTCGGCTCAACTCGCGCATTGTAAATCAAGAGCTTAAAACTGTTGGTAAAGCTGTTGATATTATTGGCCCCGTTTCAGCGCCTTATATTGTTGTGAACACCCGTCAAGCCGAAGCTACTGCTAAAAAGGATGAAACCCTTTATCTTTTCAGAAGCGAACCTCGACAAAAGACCTCTAGAGGAAAAAAAGCTATTTCTTCAAAAAAGAAAAGAACAAAGAAGTGATTTTAGACACTTTTTTCTTGCGTTTTCTCTTCTTCTATTGAATGTGTTTTACTCTCTTCCTTTTTTTCTGTGTTAGAGTTTTTCAACGGTTCTTTTTTCGCACGAGCATCTTTTATATAGAAAATATCGAGAATTTGTTGGAAAAGCATTGCTGCTAAAATAAGAGCACATCCACCCCATTGTCTTAAAAGGAATGTTTCTGTTGTTAAACTCACTGCAAAAATGGCTGCAAAAACTGGTTCCGTAGCAAAGATAACTGCTACATGTGTTGGTGAAGTTCGTTTTTGGACGAACGTTTGTGTAGCATAAATTAAGGCTGTTGCCACCAAGCCTGTGAAGATGACTGCGAATAGAACTTGCGAATTGAAAACAATTGGAAAGGAACGCCCCCAAAAAGTCACGGTTAAAAGCCAGGATAGTACTGCTGTTGTTCCCACCTGGAAAACTGTTAGGGGAATAAAAAGGCTTTTTTGGATAAATCTATCAATGGAGATAATATGAAAGGCAAAGCAGATCGCACCAGCAAGAACGAGGAAGTCTCCTTTTATGTCCGAGATGCCAAAATGCCAACCCGTGTCAAATGAAAGGAGTCCCAAACCAATTACTGCAATTGCAATTCCGAGCCATGAAAGAGAGTGCGGCTTCTTTTTCAGAATGATCGCTGAAAAAATTGGCACAAGAACAACTGAAAGGCCTGTGATGAAACCTGCCTTGCCGGGGCCTGTCCCACACTGTAAACCAAAAGTTTGAAAAGTATATCCACCAAAAAGAAATACTCCAATAAGAACTCCTCTCCAGAGATCGGCTTTTGTTGGCGGCTTCTTTATCAAGAAATAGGCGAAGAAAATCAGGAGGGCGAGAAAAGCAATCCCAAAACGCAGCGCGAGGAAAACGAAAACAGAAACTGTTTCTACGGCAGTATCAACCATTATGAACGTGCTCCCCCAAATCACATTAACAATTAAAAGAGCTATATCTGCCAGAACTTGCTGCCAAATAGGGGGGTTGTTTTTAGAAGCATCCATGCTTTATTAGCCATTTTTCTAGTAAATATCAATTTTTCCTTAGGAAAAAAACTCTACGAATAATCCAAAAGGTTTTCCTCCCATTAAAATCAGCCATAAAAAACTTTCTTTCGAATGAAAAGCAAATCTTTTAATAGAGAACTTTTTTCTTAGGGAAGTAGAAAAATAAAATGGTGTAGATAGATGGCAACAGAAACCGATTACTTTAAGGAATATATGCAAACCGCTTCTGGAGAGCCAACGCTAATCGTTCGAGGCGTTCTTCTCTTTTTCAAAAGCCTTTTCTCAAACGAAGAATTGGATAATTTGGAAAAAAGCATTTCCAACCAGAAAACTTACACTTTGGAAAACACTAGGAAGATCCTCAACGAGAACAATGTAGATGAAGAAACAGCTCGACAAATCATTGCTTTGCTTAACAAAAAGTTCAAAGAAGCAATTGAGAAGAAAGAACTTACTACAAAGAAATTAGATTTCATTCGTTCTATCAAGAAGAAACATTAGAAAACGCCATCCCTTTTTTGGGATTGTTTTTCCTTTCTTTTCCTCAAGTCATTATTTATAAAAAATTTTAATTTTTTAAAAATTAATTTGTTTTTTCGTTTTCTTCAGTTTCTTCTTCTGGGAACAGACCGATTTCTCGGAGTTTCTTTCTTAGATGGAAGCTCGCCCAGAAAATGAACTTGAAAGAACGAATCGGAATTTCTTCGGACATTTGCCCTTGTAGGTTCTCGACAAGGAAAAGTTCTTTCCAACCTGGTTCTTTCTCTGGTTCGCGGTAAATGAGATTGTATTCTTTCTTTGCAAAATGCTTTGCAATTGTCCAGATTATCAACCGTGCAATGAAATCCTTGTCTTGATGTTTTATGACTTTTACTAATGCCTTTCGTTGTTCCTTGTTGGTTGCAAAATTGTTTATGTATTTTTGTGTTTGAGAAACTATGTTGCTTTTTTCTTTACTTTTGGCAATTGTAGGGTTCCTCTTAAGTCGATTAATGCTATTGATAACGTTTAGATAAAAAATTCGAATATCCTCTGTTTCTCTCCCGGCTGTTTTTGCTAGGAAGTTCCAATCTATCAATTCCTTCTCCGCTTTACAGATTTCAAAAGGTTTAATGCGTTTTGTGTAATTGAATCGATCATTAATCTCTTCGAGAAGCTCCTTCGGGAACTTTCGGCCATTTCGACGACAATGCGAGCGTAGGATTGCAAGGACAAATCCCCTCCTTTTTCTTGGGGTTAGCTTTAAATTTCCTTGTTCTTTTACTTTTTGTTCAATTTTCGAAATAATTTTCAAGCAATATTGTTCTACTTCTGTTAAAAGGTCGGATGGGAAAAAGTCCCGGAGTAAGTCAAAATCCGCGCAAAGCTCTGTTGTTTGTTTGTCGTATTTTCTACAATAATCAAGCATTTTGAAATAGCTTCGATCCCTTCTGTCTTTTCGTAAAATTGCTTGCAGCTGTTCTCTTGTGACAAAGGACCCTATCGCCATTGTACTTTTTGCAGGTCTCTTTATCTTATCAGTTCTTGAAAATTTCACTAATTCTGCTTTGATTTCTTTTCTCAGTTCTCCTTCTGTTCCTCTGGTTGTGGGGAGGTTGATAATGTCCATTTTTGAGAAATCAATCCCAACCGGCAAGCGATTTTCTGGGAAACTTTCCGGTGAGTAATTGAATTTTTTTTCAGTCATTTTTCTTCCTCAGTGATCTTCTTGTTACATTTCTTCGTTTCCTTTAACAAAAGGCTTTTCAGCTTTGGCTGAAAACGCCTAAAATGAGTGGTTTAATCTCTCATTTTTAAAAAATGTCTTTTCTGTGCCCTCGTTTTCGTATTTCGTTCATTTTCTATGCTTTATATTATAAACTCTGTCTCGTTATATCTTCTTTTCCAAGCTTTTTCCATGGTTACTTTGTAAGGAAAAAGTCTTTTTTGAATGCCTTAGAAAAAAATTTTGCACTTTTTTCGAAGCATTTTTTTGATTCCCAATAAAGAAATTTTCTAACAGGAATTTAGTTTAAATCCTAATAAAATACTCTCCTTTTTCTTTTAAAACGGCTAAAAAAAACACAGAAAATGGGCAAAAACTCTTTAATGGAAAATAATTTCTTTAAAGGTACAATTGGAGTTGAATTTCTTTGGTAAAACAATTAGTTTCATTGCAATGGTTTCGAAGACTCTTCTTTCCGTTTATTCTTATCCTAGAATTGGCTCTCTTTGTTTTATTTTTGGTTTTACCTTATTATCAAATTTCACCCCCTAGTGCACTACCAGGTTATTTGACCGTTTTTGGTTGGCTATTGGCAATCTCGAGTTTCCTGGTGGCGACTTCAAGTTTTCTCTTGTTCCTTTCTTCCTTTCCATTTATTAACGCTTCATTACAGAGGTTTTTCCAATCTGAACGAGCTATTCGCATTCTGGGCTTTACTTCCTTTTTCATGGTTTTCATTGAAATCGTTTTACTTGGTATAACACAAATTTTTTTCACGCTTTTCGCATCAAATGTAACGCCAATGTTTATGATCATTATCGGTTTGAGTTTATTACTCCCTATTTTTCTCTATTTTATTGCGAATTTTTCATCGGACCCTCAGAATATTTATGCGCTTTCCTCTGAAGCGCCCATGCGTCTACAGCTAACTGCCTTCTGGCTGGTCTTTATTACTGCTTTTACCCAAATTTTCGCTACACAATGGGAATTTGTTGTTATTGGTGGCCTGTTGTTACTTTCTGCCTATCTATTCTTTTTCCTCTACCGGTCAGCAGTGGTAATAACTCCCTCGATTCTTTTAATTCATTTTGTCTTCTCGTTAGTTTTGGGCATTCTCTCACTTGTAAAACAGAAAGAAATCATTCAAGAACTTCTTGCTTCAGGTGAAACTATTACTGTTCTCCAAGCAACTCTCTTATCTGTTTTCATTTTTCTTGTGCCGGGGATTATTTCCTTACTACTTGCACAATCATTCTTCCGGAAATGGGTAATTGCTTGGATTCGTGACGTGCATCCTGAACCAGAAATGGAGATTCAACTCGAGATGGC
Organism: Candidatus Heimdallarchaeota archaeon; assembly: GCA_019056785.1. Taxonomy (GTDB): domain Archaea; phylum Asgardarchaeota; class Heimdallarchaeia; order JABLTI01; family JABLTI01; genus JABLTI01. The sequence goes on along the minus strand of DXJV01000025.1, from coordinate 20,433 downwards.
AGACTAAAAGGCATATAAAAAAGTCAATTGTAACAGCACCAAAAAGACTAATAAGCCCAGAAGAAAATCATCCACTAATTGTTATATTAATTAATTCATAACAGGAGATCAGTCTAATGAAAATTATTTGCAACCCCACCACTTCTGGTGGTAGAGCGAAAAAGAAATGGCCAAAATATGAACAATCTTTGAAAGAAGCAGGCTTTGATTTTGAAGTCGAATGGACCAAAAAATCGCGGCATGCAATTGAAATTGCGCGAGAAGCAAGTAAAAGTCATAAGTTAATTGTAGCCTATGGAGGAGATGGAACCATAAATGAAATTGTTACCGGCATTGGCCAAGCGGGCTTTAAAAGCACGTTAGCAATTATTCCCGTAGGACGAGGAAATGACAATGCATTCAACATTCGACAAACGCATAAAATAGATGACTTGATTGCTATGCTCGAGAAAAAAGAAGAGCGTATCATTGATTGTATAGATGTTGATGATGGTACGCGTTTCTGTATGGGTGTTGCAGGCGCCTGTTTGGATGCTGATGTCTCTGAACAAGTGATCGATAAGAATACAAAAATGGTCTATAATTTGGCACTTATTCGTTCAATCTTTCGCTATCGTCCAAGAGAGATGAAAATTGATATTAATGATGGTACAATTGTCAAAGAAGGAAAGGTATTAACGGTCATGATAGGGAATGGGCAAAGGATTGGTGGAGGAATGGTAGTCACACCAAATGCCGTGATAGATGATGGGATTTTTGACATTATGCTCGTTGGAAATACCAATCTTGTAGAGACACTTGTCACAGCTTCCAAGTTGGGAAAAGGAACCCATCTGTCCAATCCAAAGGTAGAGATCTTCCATGGGAAAAAAGTCACAATTAGTAACCAATCTAAAAAGAAAGTCTTTGGACATGTTATGGGAGAATATATTGGCCCTCTCCCTCACACGTTTATCTGTCGTCATAAGGTTTTAAAGATTCTAAAAATGCCAGACGAAATTTTAGAGCGCGAAGGTTGGCACAAATCAAACGTCTTCTCAGAAAATCTTGCTCAGAAGCAATAATCTTTTGACCTTTTCCCCTCCTTTTTTTTATTTTTTTGGCTTTTCCTCTCCTAGAAGTTTTACCATAAAACTTTGTCATATTTTTGATCTTTTGATTAAGAAAAATCTTGATAACATTAAAATGCTTTTGTAGTAAAGGAAAGATGAGAAAAATGGCTGATTATCTAATTGTCCTTAATAAAGATGAAAATACTGTCATGTTTATTGATGAAAAAACAAAAGAGATTGTTAAAACATTTGAAGTCGGTCAGAACCCGCATGAAGTTTCTGTCACCCCTAATGGGGAGAAAGCATTTGTATCATGTGCAGGAGCAAATACCGTTGAAGTTTTCTGTTTGAACCCATTATCCAAGAAAAAAATTATTTCTCATCCAGAGTTTCGTTTCCCACATGAATCTGCCGTTTTACCGGATGGTTCAAAAGTCATTCTCGCTTCCACTTATGCCAATAAAGTGTTTATTATTGATGTTCAAACCGAAGAAGTTGAAAAGGTCATTCTTGCGCAAAGAATGAGCCATATGGTTGCATTAAATCCTGATGGTTCCAAAGCATACATCTCTAACATTGGTTCAAATAGTATTTCTGTTTTGGAAACAAAAACCTTTGAATGGTTAACTCACATCCCAGTCGGTCGAAGCCCGGAAGGTATTGCTATTAGTCCTAATGGCAAATGGCTCTATTGTGCCAACCAAGATGATAACCTTGTTTATGTTATAGACACTACAACTAATGCTCTTGTTGCTCGCATTGGGACAGACAAGCTCCCTATTCGTGTTTCCTTTACAAAAGATAGCAAGATTGCTTTCATTCCGAACCGAGAAGGCAATTGTGTTTCTGTAATTAATGTAGAAACGCATCGTGAAATTAAGCGCATTCCTACAGGCATCTGGCCTGGGGGAACAGTTTTCAACCATGATGATAGCTTTTGTTATGTTGCCAATAATAAGACAAATGATCTCTCAATAATTAAGGTCTCTGATTTGAAAGTTGTTGCAACAATTGATGTTGGGATCCATCCGGATGGGATGGCTTTTTGTCGCGTAGAATAGATCTCTTATTAGTTAAAAGGTGGTATTTTGTTGAAGCAAAAAATCCTTATTCTTGAGGACCTGTGCACAGTGTGTGGGCATTGCATCGAAATTTGTCCCCGCGACAGTTTTCAAATTGTCGATGAGAAATTGGTTTTTGATGGCACTTTCTGTCATGACTGTGGTCATTGCATATCCATTTGCCCAAATCAAGCTCTGACACATCAATATCTGCCTAAAGAGGATTTCTTATTGATTTCTGAATCTCTTCCCTCCTCATCTTTTCTGTCTGGTGAGCAGATGTATTTTGCCCTTAAGGCTATTCGAAGCACCCGGGCATACTCCAAAAAGAAAGTTGAGAAAGTTATTCTATCAAAACTTGTGGACATTATTCGTTTTGCCCCTACCGGCCATCATGCTCAAAATGTTGAACTTGTGGTTGTACAGACAGAAGAAATTATAGAGGCGTTAAAAAGAGAAAGTGCTAAAGCCATTGAAAAGTTCCTTAAATTTATTAATAATCCTTTTTTGCTTTTTTTTGCAAAGCTTTTTAGCAAAGGCGCTCAAATTAAAAAAGCAAAACAAGCCAAACCGCGTTTCACGAGAATGTTAAATGGTTTTCAAGAAGGTAAAGATTATCTTTTTCATGGTGCACCTGTAATTTTCGTCTTCCATGCGAAAAAAAACAGCACTGTTCCTGCTGACAATTGCAACCAAGCAGCTGCTTATGTTCGTATTGTAGCTCATGCCTTTGGGTTGGGTTCGTGTTTTATTGGATATTTAATACATTATGCAAAATACAATAAAAAGATTCCAGAATTGCTAAAAATCCCCCCAACAAACGAAATTTTTCAAGTGTTAATCCTTGGCTATCCAAAATACCGCTTTAAAACTTTTGTCTCGAGGAAACCTTCAAAAGTCGATTTTGTTTAAAGGAAAAACGAGAGCGTGAGATTGATGACAGATTTGCGCAAATTCCTGACAGAAAATAAAGAAAATGTTCACGAACTTTTAAACCATATGTGGCAAACTATTGAACAAATTGCTTTTCGTTTTGAGAATACTTTGCCGGATGTGGATCTTGACAACACCCATGGCAATTTTGTAGAAATTAATGACGGCTGGTCAGAAGCGGTATATGCTAATCCTACCTTAACTTTCCCCTATGGTGAGATCGGCTATTCCTTGGATGGCTTGTATTGTGTTGTTGCGGTTGCTCGTGAAAAAATGGTGAAAGAGCACTTCTTAAAAATAATGGAATTTGCTCGAGTTAATGATGAAATTACAATCGAAATTTATGGAGGGGATGACTGTTTTACGACACTCTACCACTCTAGAGACGAAGCTGATTTTGATGACCTATTGAAGAAAATTGAAGATTCTCCGGAAGAAATTTTGCAAATCGATTTCAGTGTGGATGCTCTTCCTGAAGAAGAGGTAAAAGAAGCGTTATTGACTGTTTTTCTTCAAGCATTTACTTATCTCTCAGAACATAATTGCTTGTCTAAGTTACCCTCCTACAAATGAATATTTACTTGAAGGACTTTTCTCTTTTTCCTCAAATAATAATTCCTAATCTGATTTTTTGGTCCAGTATTGAATTAATTTTTCAGAAAGTTCTTTCTGCTTCTTAATCTCTTCTCTGAAAATTGATTTTTCCACCGAAGTAAAATCAAGGTGGAGGTAATTTAAAGTTATGGCAATATCAAATAATGGATAGAAGAATGCTCGTAAAAGGGCAAGTAAAATACCGATATATAAATAATGAACGGTTTGCTCGAGATAAAAAGTAGCTATCCAAGGGGCAAGAATAGAAATTGTGAAAAATGTCAGAAAGACCCCGAAACAGCTGAAAAAGGTTGTATTGCTTGTCAAGTTCCAGGATTTTTGCAATGCTGCACCAACATGGAGATTATCCTTCGTTAACCCCGGGACAAAATGTGAGATTTTGAAAACGAGGAAAAAGGGGAATAGCATTGCTACTAAAAAGAATACCCACGCCAGGAAATATAATCTTGGCTGGATTAATATCGCAAGAATGAAAAGAAGAATTGGAAAGACAGCGATTGTTAAAATAACAAGCATAAACAAAAGATTCTGCGTTAATTTTTTCGTGGTATTTTCGAATGCGCTAAGAATCTTTCCTTGTTTTTTTTCTGTTGTCAAAATTGTGATGTTAGAAATAAAGTTCATGCGAAGGATGAAGAGAAGAGTTGCAACAAACACTAAAATAATGAAAGATGCCTTTCCGAGATTAGAGGCAAAGTTAATTTCAAATTTGAAAATCATCTTGTCAATAATTAGATTATAAATTAACCCAAACTCGAATTCGACAAGTTGAAAGATCCCAAAAAATGCTAATTCAATTAAAAAAGATATTATGAATAGTATTGGAAATTTTCGAAAATAGATTTTAAAAGCTCCGGTGAAAACTCCTCGGAGCTTGGAGCTATCTACTACTTTTTCAGATTCTGCCATTTCCTAGTCAAACCAATTTTTTCATTTACAATTGAGTAAATTACTTGAGCTTTATTTTAAAAAGAATGTAGTCACTTTGAGAAATGATTTTTCTCGCTCTGTTGCTTCATCTTTGAAGCAGTTGTTGGAAGTATGCAATTCTCGGAAGTGGTAAGCAGAGAATGCCGATTATAAATGCGATGGCCAAATAGATATATTTTGACCAGTGTACCTTTGAAACATCATCTATTGCCCCCGGGTGTTCTCGAAAGCTAAAGAGTAGGACTAAAACTCCGAAGATGGTTGTAAAGGGGTTAATTATCAAAAGCAACGCGAAAATCAGCGAAATGATTCGATGTGTTTTTGCATTAAATATTGCTCTTGATGTGTGTCCACCATCTAGTTGTGATGCTGGCATCAAATTTAGCCCCGTTAGAATTAATCCTACATAGCCTGCAAACATCATGGGATGCATTGCCACCGTTTGGGTGGTAGGATCAAAATACGGGAGGATATGTGCTATTTGTCCAAAATAAATTAAGAATTCTTCGAGTAACACGATGGGAATATCTGCAACATTAATTGGGTCGATAGGTTCTGTGATGTCAATCACATATGTCAATTTTAAACCTATGAGAAAAACTGGGATTGTCACAATAAATCCTGCAAGTGGCCCTGCTATCCCAATGTCGAACATATCGTCCCGCGTGGCGAACGGTTCTTTCTGACGGATCATTGCTCCAAAGGTTCCTAAACTCTGGAATCCTGGTAAGGGGGGGACTGGTATGAAATATGGTAAGGAAGCATCTAATTTCTTAAGCCTTGAAATCGTATAATGGCCTAATTCGTGTACAGTTAGAATTAACATTAATGAGAATGTATAAAGAAAGACGTCCAGCGCAGTTCTTCCTGTGAAATTATATTCTTGAAAGATAGATTTTGTATACTGCCAACCTGCAATTGCAACAGTTAGTATGGTTGCAACAAATAATGCAATGTTCCAACCTATTGATTTGAAGCTAAATCGTTCTTTTTTCGTTTCCGGTCGCCAATAAAAGAAGCGAATGGTTATCTCTTTTCTATCTTGAGAAATTTGTTCATTTCTGATGATTGTTCGTAGATTTCGTTCCTTAAGGAACGGGTCTTCTCGTAATTTTCTGAATGTTTTTTTGGGATCTGTTGGTTTTTGTATGATAAAGACCGGCCCCGCTTCGCTGTTTTGTGTCTCTTTAATTTTGAGGTATTTCGTCAAAGCCTTTTTCAAATCATCAATGGAGAAATTGATGGGAACAAATTCACGATCGCGAGGGGAAAAGATTGCCATCCGGAAAGTTGGTTGAAGTATTTTTTGCTCTGTTTGTTGTTTTGGTATGTGTTCTATTGCTTTCTTGGTTAGTGGTGCCCCACAGACGGAGCAAAAATCACCTGAGGTGGTTGCTTTACAAAGCCAGCATTTCCCTCCCTCAAGAGGTTCTGTACGTTCCAAGATTTCTTTCCGCGTCTTTTCCTCTAAAGGCGCAAGGCACTTTTTACAGTAGATCTTTTCTTTCTGCGTTGTAATGTCCGCTCCACAGTGCCAACAAAACTGGATTTCTGATGGGGGAGAAATCCTTCTATCATCAAATGGATTCCCCTTTTTTTCAGGTTTTTCATCCAAATTGTTATTTTCTTTTTCAGTTGGCACTGCTATCTTCCTCTGTTCATTAGATATCTATCAATCGTTCAATCGATATTAAAAAGCCTATCATATAATTGTTAAAAATTTCTTCTTACAAATTTACGGCTTTTCTTGGACCTTTAGTTTACTTGTTGCATTTTTTCATTTAATTAGAAACGCTGGGATTGGAACGCAAAACCCCCCAACTATAAGCATTATCCCATAAAGCAAATAACGACTCCAATGCATTATTTCGGCTTCATTTGTTGTTGGCGAACGAAAACGTGACAATGGTATAAATAACAATAAAATTCCCAATGCCCAGGTGGTGTAGTTGAGCATAATGATAACAGCGGTCAAAAAAGATAGGATTTTCGACCATTTGTCGTTAACCATGCATCGTGTTAATTGCCCCCCATCCAAAATTGCCCCCGGGAGGAAATTAAGCCCATTAATTATCATCCCTATTAAACCTGCTTGAGCAACAGGATGTAGGAATTTTAATTGTGTTGTATAATCAAAAGGTGGCGAAATTGCAGTCAGTTTAGCAAATGAATCCAGAAGTCTCTGAAGGAAAATCAGTGGGTTAAATTTGCTTAATTTTATCGCTTCTTCAATTACTTCTTGGGGGAAAGTGGTTTGAGTGAAAAGAAACGGAAATGCCGAACCTAGTAAATATGCTCCTATTGAAAGAATCAGCCCAAAGAAAGGAGGAAAAAAGAAGACGTCAAAGAGAGGCTGTTTTTTCCGGGCTGGTTCTATTACTCGAACAATCCCGCCTGCCATACCAAGCATAAAGAAGCTTAGAAAACCTGGCATTGTTGGGAGAGGAATAAAATATGGTAGAGTGATCTTAATAGCTCTCTTTTTTTGGAGGAGAACATGCATCACTTCGTGTAAGATTAGTTTTATGTTTAAACAGAAGCTGAATAAAAAGATGGTTTGGACGAATCCGTGAGAAAGGGCAAATAAGCGGTAAATTTTCCGATAATAGAAAAAACCGTTAATGAATATTGATAGTTCTGTAAGAAGTAGTAAGATAATTTGCCATTTTACTGTTGCTAACGAAAAACGTTTCTTTATTTGTAGTTCTTTTCCCCAGTAAAAGAACTCAACTTTAATTAGTTGGATGTCTTTCTGTGGTGCTTTTTTCTTTTTAAAGCTTACTCGAATGTCATTTAGCATAAAGAGTTCATTTTCCTCAAAAAGTTCCAAGTCCTTTTGTTTTTCAGGTTTTAAGCTAATGATCTCTGGACCTAAGGGCGTACGGGCAGCATTATAGATTTTAAAGTGTTTTTTTGCAAGTGCCAGCAATTCTGCATAGGAAATATTTACTTCAACTATTGACTGGTCTTTAGGTGAAAAAAGAGTGATTCTCTCGTGTTGTTCTTCATCGAACTTTCTCGATTTTTATTTTATAGTTAGTTCTTCTATTCCCTTTCTTGTCAAGGGGCTTCCGCAAATACCACAAATGTCCCCAGAGGTTGTTCCTTTACAACGCCAACATCGCATATTTTTTACCGGTTCAATCTGTTTTTTGATTTTCTTTAGCAAACTATTTTTCAAAGGCATTTTGCATTTGTCGCACCAGAGTGCCTTGTGAGGTACCAATTCATTACAGTTCCAGCAGAGCTTTTTTGTCCGGTTCTCTTCTTCTCGAGCCATTTTTTTCTTCCAGGAAGGCAGTTCTTATTTTATGCTTGCTTTTCTTGTTTGTTTATAATGTCACTTCCTCCCTTTTATCGTTTCCTTGCTAATTTATAGCTTGTAATTGCATCTTTTCTTTGAAAATCGTGTTGCTAACATAAAAAGAGACATTTCGTAAAACCTAAAAGAGCTATGGTAAAAAGAGAGGTTATTTGTGAAATAAAGCTCTGGAAGCAGAGTTCTCTGGTGTAAATAAATGAGTTCGTTTATTATACGGCGATTTAATCCCACAACTGACCTTAATGCAGTCCAAAACATTAATCGAAATTGTTTACCGGAAAATTATCCCCGTTTCTTTTTCACGGAAATTTATGAACGTTTTCCTGATGGTTTTAATATTGCCATTGACGAGACGACGAATGAGGTAGTCGCCTATGTTATGACACGCATCGAGAAAGGGTTGTCTAATTTTGGTTTTGGATTATGTAAAAAAGGTCACATTATTTCTATTGCTGTCATGCCTCAATATCGACGAAAAGGTCTCGCCAAAAAATTGATGCTTGCAGCAAACCATGCTTTACGCCTGCGTGATGTAAAGGAGGTTTATCTCGAGGTTCGTGAATCTAATCAAGCTGCTATCAATCTTTATCAGCAATTGGGTTATATAACAATGAAAGTTTCCAAACGCTACTATTCAGATGGCGAAGCTGCTCTAATTATGGTTGCGAAAATTTGATCATTTCTTTTTTTAAAAAATGCATTAAGTTGAAAGTTTTTTTAAAAGTTTGTTAAAAAAAGGAAAAAAGGGAGCTGTTTAGTATTCTCCCATGTCAGGCATACTACCAGGTCCGCCGCCAGGGGCTCCACCACTTGAAGCTTTGGCTGCAATTACGTCATCAATTCTTAGGATCATTTGTGCGGCTTCACTGGCTGAAGAGATGGCCTGACGAGCAACGCTTATCGGTTCAAAAATCTTCTCTTTGACCATGTCTGTTGGTTTTCCTGTGAGAAGATTAACACCAGCATTCTTGCTCCCTTTATCATGTTCGGCTGTCAATGAGACTAGCACATCAATTGGGTCAAGGCCTGCATTCTCTGCAAGTGCGCGTGGAATTATTTCAAGTGCTTTAGCAAATTTTCCCACTGCCAATTGCTCGCGCCCGGCAAGGGTATTTGCATATGCTTTTAATTTCTGGGAGAGATAAATTTCAGGTGCTCCACCACCTGGAACAACTACGCCATCTTGAATGATATTGCGAATAACACAGAGGGCGTCATGAATAGATCGTTCTGCTTCATCCACAATAAGATCAGTTCCACCACGAATGAGAATGCTCACGCTCTTTGGATTAGGGCAACCTTCTACAAAAACAAAGTCGTCGTCAGCAATCTTGCGTTCTTCGACATTCTTTGCATGACCAAGGTCGCTTTCTTCAATACCATCAATACGTGTGAGAATCTTTGCGCCTGTAGCTTTTGCGAGTTTCTCCATGTCTGATTTTTTAATCCGTCGAACAGCGAGAATGCCTTTCTTAGCTAAGAAGTGTTGAGCAAGGTCATCGATGCCTTTTTGTGAAAGGATAACATTCGCACCTGAAGCGATGATTTTGTTTACGAGGTCTTCAATCATGGTTTGTTCTTGATCCAAGAATGCTTTCATTTGATCTGGATTTGTAATGTTGATTTTTGCATCAAATTCTGTTTTTGTGACCTCAATTGGCGCATCAATAAGGAGGATTTTTGCATCAGTAATTTTCTTAGGCATACCAGAGTGAACAACACTCTTGTCTAAAACGATGCCTTTAATCAATTTGGTCTCACTGAGCGATTCGCCTTTTTTCTTTTCAACTTTAATGTTATCAATATCACAGATGCGCTTTCCATCTTTCTCAACTGTGATGGCCATTGCAGCTTCTATCACAAGGTCTGCTAAATAATTGCTGTGTCCGGCAATAACTTTACTCCCCATTGAGGTGCGAACACCATCTTTTATGAGATCACGGTCATTAAGGTCCACTTTGATTGCCAAATCATTGAGATATTCTAATGCTTTGGCAGTTGCTTTGCGATAGCCATCAACAATTATGCTAGAATGAACATCTTGAGCGAGAAGCTCTTCAGCTTGCTTCAATAGTTCACCGGCAATAATAACAACAGTAGTTGTGCCGTCTCCAACTTCATCATCTTGCACTTTTGCAAGCTCGACAACAAACTTTGCAGCAGGGTGCTGAATCTCCATCTCTTTCAAAATTGTTGCGCCGTCGTTGGTAATAACCACATCTCCAAAGGAGTCGACGAGCATTTTGTCAAGCCCTTTGGGCCCTAGAGAGGAACGGATGGCTTCAGCAATAACCTTTGCTGCTGCGATATTATTTTGTTGAGCATTTTTGCCTGTAGTCCGTTCTGTCCCTTCCTTTAAAAGAAGAACTGGTTGTCCTCCAATATTTACTAGACTCATTGTATCATGTCACCTTTTAATTTTCGTTTGGTTTTCTTTTGCCAGTTATTCGGCGTTTTTCGGTGATTTGTACTGATATTTAAATCTTACTAATAATTCCTTTAACTCCAAGTACTAACAAACTGGGATAATGGGGGATAGCCTTCGGTCGGGAGAAGAAGGGAGAAAGTCTTTTTATGCATAATATGGTAGCGAACTTTTCTTTCTCGTGAAAATCTTTTTGAGCTACCACTCCTTTTTGTATTGTGAAGCCAATGACACCTTATTCACCAGACGCTCGTACTAAAGCAAACTTCGTGCGCATGTGTGGTGAGTTAGCTTGTTTACTTGAGGTGTCTGCCAGTCCGAAACCTGGAAACGTCCATCGTTTTAGTGATTTTGCTGATCTTCGTTATGAGGACTTTCTTGCTTCAAGTGTTTCTTTGGGTTATTGGCTTGAAAGTTTAGCTTTGAAGGGCTATCTTCTTTCGTGTGATCAGCTCTCTTGGGATAAACTCGAGTTGGGGTTGACTATTCGTTCTGCTATTGAGCAAAGTAAGTTTTTCCACACACGAGGAAACACTAACTTGGGTATCATACTTCTTTTTTCACCTCTTGCTGTTGCTGCAGGCCTAAGTGCCAATGAAAATGATTTCATTTCCCTCGAGTGTCTCATCCCTAATGTGCAAAAAGTTATGGCTCGAACTACTGTTCAAGACTCCATTCACGTTTCAGAAGGAATTGCCTTTCTTTCTCCGGGGGGACTTGGGAAAGTTGCTAAATATGATGTCACTCGTTCAAGTTATCGTGAAGAGCTTCTTACAGACAATGTCAATTTACTTCAACTAATGTCTCAATGTTCTGAACGTGATAACATCTGTTATGAATTGTCTAATGGTTTTCCTATTGTTGTCCAGATAGGTTTTCCAACTTTCCGTTCTGTTCTCGAGTCTTCACAAGATGTCAATCTCGCGACCATTAATACTTATCTTACTATTCTTTCAAAATATCCCGATTCTTTAATTAAACGAAAATTTGGCGTCGATCAAGCAAATGCTATTTCACAACGTGCTTCTTCCATCATGGCAATTGGTGGAGCAACTACCCTGGAAGGAAGACGTGAAATCGAAGCTTTTGACATTGAACTTCGAGAAGAGGAGAAATTAAATCCCGGCACGACTGCTGATCTTGTTGCTGCCACTCTTTTTCTTCACTTTCTCACCGGCGGAAAACTCTGAATTTCCTATTATTCTGATACTTCTTCTACAATTTTTGGTTTTAAATGCTGTTCTTGTTATTTTCTGTCATAACAAAAACATTATTTTAGGCAATAGTAAAAGAAAATTCATAATAATTAGTTTGTTAAAATATAAAACCCGTTTTACAATATAACAAAGGACGTTCGATTGTCTTGAGTGATGAAGAAGTACCAGAAGATCTTGAAAAATTAAAGCGTGAATTAGCATTCTATCGCAATCAAACAAAGGTATTACGAGAAAAGAATCGTGATTTACGCAATGCTTTGCTCCTTGCAGAATCAAAGGAGGTCCCAATCGAAAAAGAGAGAGGGATTGCTGACGAGTCTCTCTCCGATATCCGTAAAATCATCTCAGACTCGAAAAAGCAGATCGCCGATAAACTGAGCCAGTTCAAAGAAACATTAAAAGAAACAAGTGCTGGTCAAAGTAAAACAGCTGGGAGTACAACTACTTCTACCTCCCCTGTTTCACCTTCAATGAAAGATCAAGCAACCTCGCCCGAAACCGAGGTTTTAGCTCGACAATGCGAATATTTGAAACAGGAAATCGAACGGCTTGAAAATTTCCTCGAACAATCAGAAATGGTCAATAACCGTTTGCGAGAACTATTAACTCAACATAATATTGATGTTAGTGAGATTTCCAAAGCAATTAGTGAGGTTTCTAAATCAGCAATCTCCCAGAAGGCACGGCAACGACCTTCTCCAGCAACTTCTACCACATCAGTACCCACACAAAAGCCCGCTGTGAGTGCTACTAAACCTGCGGCGGTATCTACTCCAACAGTTACCACAAAGTCAACCCCCAAACCAATAAAGGAATTGGACCCCGAAATCGCAAAAATATTTAATGCTTTCCGAGCAAAGTTGGGTCAAAATTTAAGTGAAGATGATATTAAAATAGAAATTTTGAATTTGCGTGAGCAATTAATGGAGCTCATCCCCCACTCACGAGTCTTTTATGAAATGCAAATGGAATATCGTCGCTGGAAACGAGGTACAAGTTCAATTGCTAATCTTAAGGCTGCTCTAAAAGAATGGGAGAAAACCATCGCTTCAATGTAAATATCTTCTTTTTTCCTTTCTTTATTGCTGTATTAAACTCGCCCTTTTATTCCCTTTGAAAATAAGGAGGAGGGGAGTGAGAAAAGTCGGTTCCCCTCCATTTCGGATGTAGTGGAGGACTGATATCCCAAATTGTTTGGGATGACAGTTCGAGGTGAGAGGTGAGGCATTTAATAAATCCTTTTTTTCTTTATTAAAGAGTTATAACACTCTAATACTCGTTACAACCAGCAGCTAATCTCATTCTGATGTTACCAAGCAAACATCCTATTATCACATATCCAGCTTTTTTTCTCTTTCATTTCTATAGAAGTTTTTTTAATATCATCCTACAAAAACGCTTTTATGTTATTATTGGTATATACTACCATGGTGGTAACTGCTTGAGCTTCACACAAGACATCATTGAAGAATTGAAAAAATTAGGTTTTAATGAATATCAAGCCAAAGTTTACACTGCGTTAGTTGGACTTGGGGTCGCAACAGCTTCGGAAATATCAAAAGCAAGTGGTGTCCCTGCAAATAAGGTCTATTCAGTAATTGATAGTTTAAAGGAGCGGGGATTGGTTTTTGCTCAAGAAAGTGATACAAGTGCAAATCGTTATCGTCCCCGGAGTCCTGATGCAGTTATGAAAGAGCTTCGCAGTGAATATGAAAAAGCTTTTCAAATTACTGAACAAAAACTCTTTGCGCTTTATGAGCGGAGCAAGAAATCATTTATCCCTGAATTGTGGATTCTCCGTGGCGCCCAGGCTGTCTTTAGTAAAATCAAAGATATGATAATGGATGCAACTGAAACAGTTAATATTGGCATCGACAGTTCTTTTGATTTGCAGCTTTATGGCGTTGATCAAGTGTTAAAAGAAGCAAGCAGTTTCCTAAAAAGCATTAAAATTATTACCGGGAAAGATGGTATTGATAATCCAAACGAAGTTAATATTTTAATGAGTTTGGCTGAATTTGCAGAGGTTCGAGTCTCCGAGAATTTCCATGCAATTTGGGTTATTACTGATTCTCGTGAAATCCTGCAAGGCGCCTACGCTCAATTAGAGGGTGGTATCGAATTGGGTATTATGGCCACTTGGAGTGATAACGAAAGTTTTGCAAAGCTCTGGGAACGGTTTGCAGATTCCCTTTGGAAAACTGCAACCTCCTTTGAAGGGATAAATTTACCATCAGCTTAAAAAAAGAAGAGAAAAAAAGAACATTGTTTTTTCCTAAAAAATCACGCGGTTTGCCAGAAACTAAACTCCGTTTCTTCTTCCTCGGGTTCCTTTTTCTTCTTTTCTTTATCTTTTTCTCTTTTCATGATCTCTTTCACAAGCCCTTCAAAGAGGTCCGGCACACTGACCCCTGTCTTAGCAGAGGTTTCAAGGTAGAATAAATTCTTCTCTTTTGCGAATTCTTGCCCCTCTTCTGTTGTTACCTTTCGCTGTTCAGCAATATCGATTTTGTTTCCTGCTAGTATGACTGGAATATCACCTGCGTTTTGCCTGATTTGTTTGAGCCAGTAATCCAAGCTGTTAAAGGAGTTTCGATTGGTTATATCAAATACAAGTACGCCCCCAGCTGCGCCTGAGAAATAAAAAGGTAATAGCGACATGACAAATTCTTGCCCGCCGGTATCCCATAATTGTAGTTTAATATGCTTATTATCGATGACGAGGTTTTTCGTTAAGAAATCAACCCCTAGCGTGGGAAGATAAGATTCTCTGAAACGATCCTCTGCAAAACGAATTGTTAAGCTTGTCTTCCCCACCTTGCCAGCTCCTACAATAATTACTTTAAATAAATGTTGATATTGGGGGCCTTTTTGTCGCGAAATTTCTGGTTCCTCCTAATTTTACACTCGAGTCTTATCAATATATTAATCTCTTCATTTTTATATTATTTGAAAAGTGATAAACTATCTTCGAGCCCACAATTCGACTCCCAGAATCTTCTTTCTCGAGACTAAAATTCTAGGATAGTAGTTCTCCACTGGAAAAACTCCCTCAGGCAAAGTTGTTACTTCTTCAAAGGAGAATTTTCCTTGCGATAAATCACTTTTGTTTTCGCCGATAACGAGGTAGAGTTTGTTACCAATCAAAACATAGTCACAACTCGATTTTGCCGGTGATTCTAGAGCCGTCATTGCCGTATAAACTTTGGCTAATTTTGGTGGCATGTCTTCAGGTGGTTTTAACCCTTTTCTTTTAGCTGGTTGTTTCGTTTTGGTTGGGGTTGTTTTCTTTGATGTTGTTGTCTTTGTAGTCTTTTTCTTAGTTGTTGTTGTTGTTGTCGTCTTTGTTGTAACCGTTTTAGAGGGTGGGGGTTTTGGTTTCTCAATTTGAGCGGGAGGAGGATTCCTTGGTTGTTCGACGGACTTCTCCTTTTCTTCCTCATCAACTATCCCTCCCAAATATTCGAGGATGGGCTTAAATTCTTCATCTATCCCTTCTGCTTCTTCGATATGTATAATTGGATACCCCCCTTTCTGCAAACGCAAGGCAGATGCTTTTCTAGCAGAAGCAAATTTCTGTACAATGGAAACATTGGAACCTTTGAAAAGGTAGATACGACGACTATCAAAAGAGACGACAATTAATAAGCTATCGTGTGTCACTTTCACATCATTTGGGTCAATCTGAATATCTTCCCCATCTTCTGTAATTTCATATAATTCAATTAACATTTCTCTCACATTCTATGGTAATACTTTTAGTTTTTTTCTTTAAAAAAAGACTTTCGTTTGTGGCATTTGTTGAAAAAACCTGTTCGATAAGTTTCTTAGGCTAATAGTTTTCTTTTAATTTCTTCCTAATAATTTTTCAACAAGTGGAAAAACCTTTTTCAATAAAAATCAATTAGAAATGAAGTAAGGTGACGTTTGCTTATGCAAATAGTTAACAAAGAACAAGTCTCAAATGAAGTTTCAGCAATTTTGGATGAACATGTGTATAAAAAGAGTAAAGAAATGTGGGCTTTTTTAATGACCAATGAAGAAATTCAAGAAATAATAAAAAGCTCCAATCACTTGGCTGTTAAATACTTGCGGTATACGGACCATGGCTTGGATCATGTCACGATTGTCTCACGAAATGTCCTTCAATTATTGGATATTACTCGAGGTGAAATTACCCCAGCTTTAATTCATCACAACCTTGGCGATCAAGATGATGTTGCTCTTGTTTGTCTAACGGCTGCTTATCTTCATGACATTGGCCATGTAACGCATCGATCGTTTCATGAATTAATTTCCTCTTTAATGGTTAAGGAACTTATTTACCCAAAATTAAAGAAAATATATCCAGTTGCTACAAAAAGAATACAGCTTCTTTCACATATTCAACATGCAATTTTCGCTCATGCAATGGATATTGCCTGTCTTACGCCGGAGGCAGGATTTGTCACCATCGCTGATGGCTTGGATATGACGCAAGGACGAAGCCGCAAACCATATGATCTAGGCAAAGTTGACATCCATTCAATCTCTGCTTTAAGTATTACAGAGGTTGAGATTTTAAAAGGAACCAAGAAAAAGCCCATCCGATTAAATATTCATATGATCTCCGAGGCGGGAGTATTTCAGGTGGAAGAAGTTTTCCTCCCCAAACTTCGTTCGTCTGGTTTGGCAGATGAGGTTGAAATTAATACTCTTGTGAATGGAAAGCCCATTGCTTTATCACAGGTTCTTCGGATGTATAAGAAATTTTGACGATCTTTAGACTTTTCTTTCTTATTTCTCTCCTTTTATTAATCTAATCGCCAAAATGGTTTGAGTATTTTTCGAAGCGCTTGTAATGTCTCTTTATATTCGGATATATTGCCACCCGAGAGTAATTTCTTCTCAGGCTCTTTTGCATAGTCGAAATCCTTCAAGAACGGTGAAATGCTTGCAAGGACAGCTTCGCCCAGTTCCTTAAATTTGTATCCTCCTTCCAGCGAGTAAATAACTTTCCCCCCACAGAGTTCTTCCGCAAGCTTTTTGATTCGTTCACTTAGAACTTGAAAGCCAAAGGTTGAATATGACAAATGACCATACGGATCTTCTCTTAAGCCATCATATCCTGCAGAAACAAGTAAAATCTCTGGTTTATATTCTCGTGCTATGGGTACAATGAATTTGTCAAATGCATGTAATGCTTCCAGATCTCCTGCTTGCAACGGTAATGGAATACAAATGTTGTACCCTTCTCCATCTTTTTCGCCGATTTCGTAAACTCTCCCTTGGAAGGGGAAGCTATAATTGGGATTGGCATGTATAGATGCTTTCAAGATGTCACTCCGGTTGTAGAAAAGGTCTGCAGTACCATTACCATAATGATTGTCAAAATCGAAAATCATAACTCGTTTGGCTTTTTTCATCTTGAGAAGATAATTAGCTGTAAATGCCACATTATTGAAAAAGCAAAACCCCATGGCATTTGTGCGTGTTGCATGATGTCCTGGAGGGCGTACAAATGCAAAAGCAAAAGTGTTTCCTTCTTTCAATGCTTCTTCAGCGGCTAATTTTGTCCCTGCTACTGCCAGTAACGCAGCAGAAAATGTATGTTCTCCTATAATTGTGTCAGCAGTAATAGCTACATCACCGATCATACTTCCATGTTTTATTAGCTCAATTAGTTGGTCGCTGTGAATGTCTTTTAGAGCTGTTTCCTCTATGGGTTCTGGAGTAAGTACCTTCACTTCAGGGTGGTTATAAATGCCTGCCGTAGTAAGTGCTTTCTTAATTACTTGAAGTCGCCGTGGGCTTTCGAGGATGTTGGGCATTTTATGTTTCAAATACATGTTGTGTTCTATAAAAGAAATCATTGCAATGCTCTCAAATGACTTTATTTTAATCGTTCTTCACTTAACATAATAGTTAGTTCCCTTTTATTTGTTCTTGTGCGAAATAAGGGAATAAGAGCAAACAATTGGTTGAAAGTGTGAAGGATTATTTGTTAATAGCTTTTTCTGCAAGCAGTAGCACAATCTCGATTTGCTCCTTTGCTGTTCCCAGATAGTTTTCTGGATGGTCAAAAATCTCTTTTAGCTCTTTTTCGGCGATTGTTTTCATAATTTCTTTGCTTCTTTTTAACTCGTCGAAAAGTGGCTTGTTCTCTTGATAGGCCTTCATTGATAGTTCTCGTAAGAGTTCGTGGGCAACTTGGCGATTCATGCCATTACGAACAAGTTCTGTCATCACCGCTTCAGCCATTACGATTCCTTTCGAAAGGTTGAGGTTCTCTTTCATCTTCTCGGTATTTATTACAAGCCCTTCTGTAACGAAATCAAAATCTAAAAGTATTTGATCTAATGTTAAGAAGATACTGGGATGTAAATATCGTTCATTTGCGCTATTTGCGAGATCCCGTTCATGCCAGGTGACAATGTTCTCGAGGACCGGTGTTGCGTATCCTCGCATCATTCTTGCAAGCGAGCTTATTCGTTCACTTTTCTCAGGATCACGTTTGTGGCTCATTGTACTTGAGCCGACTTGTTTGTCAGATTTAAACGGTTCGCGAACTTCGCCTATTTCTGTTCGTTGAAGATTTCGAATCTCTGTTGCAAATTTATCCAATGAAGACGCAAGAAGTATCAAGCTCAAGAAAATCTCTGCAATAATCTCTCTCGAGAGGAGTTGATTGGTAATGATTGCAGGTTTAATTCCTAAACGGTCCATTGTAATTTGGACAATTCTATCAGCATGAATCCCATAGGCTGCACGGGTACCAACGGCACCTGATAATTTTCCCATCACTCGATTCTGCGAGATATATCTGATGTTCTCAAGGTGTCGAATCAATTCCTCGAGCCAGATGGCGATTTTATGCCCAAAAGAATAAGGCACTGCTTGTGAGCCATGTGTCCGGCCAATACAAACAGTTTCTTTATGTTCTTTGACAATTTTAATGAGATTCTGAATCACTTTTACAATTCTTTGTTCTATTAGTCCTAATGCTTGTTTTGTTCTTACCGCTTCGGCTGTGTCTATAATGTCGTTGCTTGTTGCACCGAGATGAATATATGCTCCGAATTCTCCCACCTGCTCTGCAAATGCTCGTACAACAGAGGCAATGTCATGAGAGATTTCTCGCTCAATTTCTGCAACTCTCTCAAGTGTGACGAATTTGGTTGAAGCTTTCTTTTCTATTTCTTCTGCTGCCTTTTTTGGTATATCCCCAACTATCGCATGAGCGTAGGCAATTGCCGCTTCAACTTTTAATAGTAATTCTAATCTTTTTTCTCGTGAAAAGAGCTGTCGCATCTCTTCACTACCGTATCGCCAATCGATGGGATGCAAACAACTCGTTTTATCTTTAGTCATTTTTTCTTTTCCTCTAACGAACAGTATGTAAAACGTAGATAGAGGGTTTTTTAAAATTGTCTCTTACACTTAAGAAAACTCTGGCAGTTTTACTTTGACCATTTTTCTCTGACGGTTATTAATAGCTAGAATAACGTTTCTGCTTATTATTAGAAGTGTTAATATAACAGCCACAAAAAACAAGAGAACAGGGGTTAAATGGCGATTTATTATTACTAACCAAAGATTTACACTAATAAAAAGGCTATAAATCACTGCTAAAATGATTGGTTCAGAGAATGATCTCTTACCAAGATTGCCAAGAAGTAGTAATATTGCCAGTAAAATTTCCGGAGTGAAATAGGCGCTATAAAATTTGAACGTCCCTTTTGGCATGAAAATATGCGTGGTAATCATATAAATTGCTACTATTGAAAATAATTCTGTTGAGTCATTTTTCCCTCGAAATGATCTCCATAATAATGGAATCGCTAAGACATTGGCACTTAGAATCATTAAGAACATTGAATTAATACCAAAAGCAATTCCATCTAAAATTGCTCCTTTAATACCAAGAAATTTCATTGCAAATGAAAATGTTACCGGCTCAGCCTTGTCCGGTAGGAGTATCGTGGTGGAAAGACTTAACATTTTTCCTGGGAAGAGAAGATGTACCCCATAATAAAGAGGTGTTATAAAGAGCCATGGAATTGACCCTAAAAAGACAATTCCCAGAAAATACATAACAATCATGCCACTCTCAAAAAGAGCTTTTCTCACCGTTGTTTTGCGTACTTTTTTCCCCAGCATCACCATGAAGAGAGGGTAGGTTAAGAAAAGGGCATTTTGTTTCGTTAGTGTTGCTATTGCTAACCAGAAGACTACGTGTCGCCACTTGTTTTCGAGAACAAAGTAGAGAGCAATCAAGGTAAAGAGTGCTACCGGCCCGGTGTTTAACCAATAAACACCGTTGTAAATAATGTTAATTGGTGCGAATGCCATTAAAAGTCCACCACCGGTAGCAAAAAAGTGTCTTTTAGATGATGCAAGGGCTTTATAAATAATTAAAAAGACCATTCCAGCGCATGCTGCATCGGTTATAATTAGTGGAAGTGCTATGTAGAGATAGATTCTGCCAAGGCGCCAAAAACTAAGCAAAATATAAAGGAAAAGCGGCGGGTAAGAATAATAGTATAAGGGATCAGTGGAATTTTCAGCAAGCTGCCAGTCGGGAAAAGGATACCAACTATTTTCATACCATCCTTTTACCCAAGAAACATAGTAATAATCAAAATCCATATACCCCTCGAGTGGAACATTATTTGGATTTAGCATTATGGCTCTATTCCAAACAATTTCTAAATCAATGATGGCATAATTGACACGGAACGAATAAGCGAGTAATAGCCGGACTAAAATGCCGACTGCCACTAAGAAAATGAAGAAGCTGCTTTTGAACCCTATATCTTGCCAATCTTTTTGCTGAAACCATTTCTTGATTTCTTGTTCAATCCCTCTAAATTGCTGTTGGAAAAGTACGCTCGTTCTT
>DXJV01000041.1 GCA_019056785.1 Candidatus Heimdallarchaeota archaeon | reverse complement strand
GGGCTTTTTCCACTTCTTCCATCATTCCCTTTGGGAATGTGTTATTGTTTTTCAGGTATTCTATACATGCTTATGTTGTTATCGTGAACCCTGGTGGCACCGGGATGCCTAATCCTGTCATTTCTGCCAGATTTGCTCCCTTTCCTCCCAGGAGGTCCTTCATTTTTGCTGATCCTTCTTCGAAGGAGTAGACGTATTTCTTTGCCAATTTTTTATCACCAATTTTTCGTTCCATTTTTTCTTTTTTTATTTCATTTTTTCAGCATTACGACCCACATAAAAGACTTGCGATTGAAGTGTTTTTAAACGAGCATTTGACTTTTTGAAAAAATTTTATTATAAAAAGACAAAGTATTTTGTGTAAAAAGTTTATTTATTTCTTAACACTAAAATTAAGTTTTTTTACCTATATTGCCTATTTGTATTGCAAATGAGAGATGTTTTTTTAAGCGAAAGAAATTTTTTCTTACCTTGAAAAATCTAGAAGCAAATTTACTTTTAGAGAGGATATAATTTCACCACAACTTGAAAAAATCCATCACATCTAAAAACATTTGCTAACTCAAAGCTTTGTTTCTAAAAAAAAATTAAATAAGAAATGAAATTACTCTTTTTTTACCATTTAGTCAACTCTTCTTTAACTAAATGGAAAAGATGAAAATGGAAAAGATAGGGATGTTTTCTTTCCTCTCCTTAATCTTCTTAGGAGCTACTATTGCTAATGTTCAAATTGTTTGTTCCACTGTTTCTTCCAATAGTCAGAGTATTATGCAACCGGTCGCCATTGTAGAGGAAAGGATACATCACAAAGTAGACACATTTGAACTAGATTATCAATTACTTAAAGGAATAAGTGACTACCTCTTCTCTGAAGCAACATATAATAGTTTTAAGATTACAGCTATCTCCTACTCCGCATCGTTATTATTTGAGGGTAAAAACGCACTTATTATCATTGGGCATGGGTACTATAATTCAAAGGGTCAATATTTTATTGGCGATTTTTCTGAAGAGAACATACAAATGTTCGCTGAGGAGAAAGAATTAGTTGCGTTACTTGCTTGTTATTCTGCAGAGATAGACTTGACTACCCCTTATCAACTCAAATATCGCACTAGAATCGATCTTCTTACAGCCATAAATGACTTATGTAACTTTTTAGGGTGGCATCAAAAGAATGCATATCTTCCAGTGCAAAACCTATACCTGTTTGACTTAGATCCTGGTCAGACTGGTCCTTCTGATTTTGTCGAGACAAACTTTTTCAATGATGCTTTTTATGCATATGCATACCACCATCTTACTGGTGTCTATACTACTTGGAATTTGAAAAGTGCATCAGCTATTAAAATGGCTAATGATTATCTTGCAACATTTCAAAAGGCGGTCATTTTCATTGTAGGTTCAGGGGATTTTACAGTGAGATATGTTAGGACTTATTTATTTGGCTTGATAACTGAAGTTGAAACATCTTACGAATACCATGAATTTAAATGCAGAGCCTTTTCAAAAGAAGTTAATGGTGACCTTATTATAAGAGCCTACGATTTTATTGCAGATGATACTTACAAACACCCCAATGATCCTACATTTGAGCTAAGCATTGAAAACTTTGTTGAAGCTTTGGGTACAGAAAGTGTTAATCCAAGCGATCTAATCAAGGCTGCTGGTGTGTTAGCTACTATTGGTTCGGCTTTCTTTGCTGGTGGTATTGCTGCAACATTAAAATATGGCTCAGAAGTTGTATTTGCTACAGTTTTTGGCATTCCACTAAGTGGCAGCTTATTAATTAGTATAGGTCTAGTAATCTATATCATCTGTATAGTTATCTTAGTAATTGCATTGATAGATGATAGCCCTCATACATTTATCATTTTGGAGAGTGGATGAAATAATCAAAGACAATGAAAATTCTGGAACAGATATCATCATACAGGAATACGAAAAAGCAAGGTTTACTTTATTACTTACTGCTTTTCTTGCGGTAGTGGTATTTCTAGGAGTCTTGTATTTTGGCTTGATTTTTCCCATGACAGTTTCTACAGTTCTTGCCGAGAGAATAGCAACAACGCCATTAGGTTTACCATACAAGATTCTTGTTATGGTTTGTCTTTTACTTTGGCTTATTGCCATGATAATAGCATTTGCTGTTCCATTTTTTGAATTGAGAAATGATAGTAACTTCAAAGAGCATTTAGTGACAATTAACAACGAACGCCTAAAACCGACTAAACCACGAACCAAAGCTAAAAAAATTTTCGTGGACAGCTTAGCTCTATTAGGACTGCTTGTTTTTATTACTTCACAGGTTATTTTATATGCGTTTATTGTTTAAACAGATTAGGGTGCTTGCCGCCCTACAAGCCTTTTTTAATAACACTCTTATCAACACCCGGGAGTATCGTCAAAGATATATTTGTTGTTTTTAAAGAGGGTCTAAAAAAAGAGAGGGCTATAATATAACTGGTAGCGATGTTGTTTTACCATAGAAGAAAGGACTTCTCATAAAGATAACTTGAGGTCAGAAGACAAGCTCTCTCTTTAATACAATGCTTTTCAAGCAGATGCTTTCTGGGTTTTGTAGTTCAGCTCGCATCTTCTAGAAGCGAACAATAATTGCTAGACCTTATTTTCTATCTCCTTAAAAGAATACTTGATTCTTCTTATCTCTCTACTATCCTTTATCTTTGACACATGCGAATTGTAAAAAGAAAAAAGAAGAAAGTTTCTTCAGTTTTTCTTTTTCCGGGAAACAAACAGCACTATTGCCCCCATTACTACTAATACTCCAGTTGTAAGTAAAAAGCCAAAGCCTGGACCCCCTAGTGTTCCTTCAGCTATAATACGATAACTAAAAAAGACGGTTGCATTACCTCCTTCTTCAGCGGCATATAACGCTAAAGTAAAACCGACTGCTTCCTGTCCTCCAAGATTGATCAAAGTATATGTCTCTGAGAAAGATTCCCCAATGACGAAAGTATCATTTTTTGGTGGTGCTGGTGTCCAAAGACCAGATGAAATGGAATCTACAATAACGCTCGTATTTGAATACGGTAACACAGTAAAATTGATTTGAACAACGCCCCCCGTACCAAAAGTGCCTACTCCAAAGTGTGTGGGAGTTAGCCATTCAACGACGATGGTTTGATTACCGGTTTCAACATCGTTTGCTGTAAAACTTTCCACAGCGGTATTGGTTTCCATGACAGCAGCTCTTGTTTCTCGTTTAGAAAGTGCTTCTGCTGGAATAAGAGTCAGTCCCATTATTCCCGCAATAATTACTATACAAATAATTTCTCTCTTCTTCAACAAGCTTTTTTCCTCCTCATTTTACTATAGAATAATAATTATCCCAATTGGTATTAAACTTTGTTTCGCAACAATGAATTCCTGTTCCTGTGCACCAATTGGGGCATTGCTTTGCCCACGGACAGGATGATTTTTCATGTAAGTAATCAAACCAATACCATGGTGGCCAACTTTGACCATAAACCATGATACATTCTGTTTTAATATGACCAGAGCCATCTGCTTTCCAATCTTCACAGCCAAAAAGATGGGAGATTTCGTGGCGTGCTTCTCCATCTATATTCCAAGTCCAATACTTAACTCCTGTTGTTGGACCGGCTTTGCTAACAATTGCAGTATTTCCATAAGCAATTCCCATTGCCTCCTCTGTTTTTCTTCCAACAGCCATTAAAAGAATGTCAAAGCCACAATTCTCATAATAGGTATGACTATCAACATCTCGCCACTTTCCGTTAGGATTGCGGGTTTTAAGTTGTGCTCCGACATATTGCGCACCATTTTTTCTGATCGCATCTATTTTGAGTTTATTGGCTGGCACACCCCAAGTTGAGTCCTCATAGCAGAAGAGCATATTAAACGTAATGGGGATACCACTATTATGGTCCAAGAAGCGGGAAAGCCCTACTGAGACTTCGTCCTAAGGATCTTCTTTCTGTCCCCGAAGAGGAGATCCTTATTTGGGCTCTTTCCAGTGCTTCTAGTGGCGATCCCTCTATGATTGGCAAGGACCGCACCAACTGGGAGCGCTTTTTCCGTGCTATTAACATTAACTATGACCACGTCTGGCAGATTCCCGACTATTCTTGGACCTTGATGTTTTCTCCCCCTATTCCCAAGTTCGACCTGAGTGCGGGGCCTATTAAAAACAATCTTTTTATGATCGGCATGAGCCTTTCGAACCGCGCTCCTGCTGATGAGCGTTATTATGCTCTCAAACCTGCCACAGGTGAAGTCAAAGACCCCTCTCGTCGCTTTGATTTCGACTTTGATGCGATTGTTTCTTTGCTTCGAAAGAAGACGAAGAACAAAGATGCCGGTGCCGGCTGGATTACCGGTTCTTGCCCCTTGATGTGGATTTACTTCAACAAGATTTTCGAGGAAACTGGCGAGTCTTTTGACCTCGGCGAGGATTCCTTTATTGGTTTTGCTGGTGGCTGGAAGACTTTTAAAGGTCTCGAGGTGCCTAAGCCTCAATTCCGTGCGCGTATGACTGAGATTCTCAACATTCCTGACAAGAACATTCGCGATGTCTACTCATTCACTGAGACTGATGTTATTCTTGGCGAGTGTGAATATCACAACCTCCATGTTTCCCCCTGGGGTGATATTATCATCCGCGACGTTGAAACGCTTGAACCTGTGAAGACCGGTGAGAAAGGCCTTGTCAACATTATCAACCCCCTTGCCAATAGCTATGCTGGTGTTTCTCTGCTTCAGGACGACATTGCTCGCATTGTTATGGAGGATGGTTGCCCCTGTGGTCGTCGAGGTAAAGTTGTCGAGGTCTTTGGCCGGGCAGAAGGTGCCGAAGCAAAAGGCTGTGGTGCTAATATCGCGGATATGGCTGGGCTTTAAAGCGAGAGTTTCTCTTTGGGAAAAGAAACACTTTTTCTTGCGCGTTTTCCTTTTCTCAGTCCCCTTTCTCTTGCTAAGCCCCATTTCCTTCCCAATAAAAATGTAAAGATTGTTCCAGCTTTTGAGGATGTGTCTCAGCATGAAAAAAGAAATAACTGTTCACCCTTTTATCTCTCAACCGATAACTGCGCAAAATTTGCTCACTAACACCATTGAATGGAAAGATGCTTCTCTCGAGGTCACTTTTCCTACTTTTTCCGCGGAGGAGCTTCTTCCGCTTGCTCAGCGGCTTTCCTCGCTCAAACGCTCTGCACATATTAGGCCCCTTGAGGATGTGCTTGAAATTATTGACCAGGTTGGTGCCCTTTGGCGTGACCCCTCCTATGAACTTCGCAAAGAGGCTCTCGAGATTGTTCCCCTCATAGCCGGGCAATCGAAGCAGCTGTCTGAGTTCGAACTCTCCGGGGTGGCTCAGCTATGGTCCCGTCCTGTTGTGGAGTCCATGCTTCGCGAGGATCTTGGTTCAGCTGACTTTCTTGAGCATTGGCTTCCGCGTGGCCCCGTTCGTCTTCATGCCCAACCTCGAGGTCTTGTTCTCCATAATCTTGCCGGCAACTCTTTTAGTGTTAGTGCACTTAGCTTGCTTTGTGGCCTTATCACCAAGAATGTTAACCTTGTGAAGCTTTCTCATGATGCACCTTACTTCGGTGTCAAATGGGCTGAGTCCATTCGCTTTGTCGACAAAAAACTCACTGAGGAGATTGCCGTACTCTACTGGAGTGGGAGCCGGACCGAGATTTATCGTTCGTTGTTTAACTCTGGACTGGTGGATGCCGTTCTTGCTTGGGGCGGTCTTTCCTCTATTGAAACTATTCGCAAGCTTGGTTATCATTTTGGTATTAAGATAATCGATTATGGTCCTAAACTTTCCTTTAGCATTATCTCTGCTAATGCTCTTCTTGCGCAACGTCAACTTATCGAAGAGCTTACGACTAAAATGTCCTTTGATATTGTCTTTTGGAATCAAAAGCATGCCTTAGTCCTCGCGTTGTTTTTATTACCACAGAAGCTCCTTCACCGACAAAGCCCCCAAAGAAAAAGAAGACAGCTACGCCTTCCCTTTTGGAACTCGAAGCTATTGCTTACGACTTTGCTAAAAACCTTGCAAGCAAAATGGCGCTCATTGAACATCGCTACCCTCGAACCAATCTTGCTCTCGGAGAAATTGTTGACACAACAAGAAAGCGCGACTACTTCCTAATGCATCATGAACTTGAAGGCACAGGGGAGCTTTTCTTCCCTGAGAATGGAAAAGCCAATTGGACTGTTGCCTACTTAAAGAAGCTGCCAACACCACAAGAGATCAATTTCTGTATTAATCGCTTTATCATTGTTGTTCCCGTTGCTGACATCAATGAAATTTATCAATTGATTACCACTAACAAACTCTCCCGTTTTCTACAAACATGTTCATTATATGGTTCTGAGCCTTTTGTTAATGCTGCCGCTGAAGAGCTCTCCTTCCTCGGGGTCTATCGTTTCCCTCAAGTCGGCGAGCATAATAGCCAAAAAATGGGTCTTCCTTGGGATGGGCAATACATTCTACAACAATTAATCCGATGGGTCTACCTTGGTTTTCATTCACAAACAGAGCTAGCTCCTCTCGGTGAAAAATTTCTTACGCCTTTTACAACTGATAAGAAAACTCTTGAAAAGAGGAGTTAACTCTCTTTTCTTTGGTTGAGGTTTTTTATAGTGTCGACATTCTCTATTTAGCTTATCCTAAAAGAAAAAAACAGTTATTCTTAAGAAGGTCAAAAACCAGCCATTATTGTTCATAGCATAGTTTTTTCTTCATTTCTAACTCCCTCATTGTAATTTTTTCTTCAACTCCTCCGGTGTCTTTGATGTTGAATAGATCGTTATTTTTTCATTCTTCGTTACTTTTTCTTCTAATCTTGTAAAATGATAATCATCTACTATAAATATCTCACACTTCTTGTTAAGAGCTGTTGCCAAGTGTAATGCATCTGAAGCATACAGGTTGTATTGCTGTATTATTTTCTTCGCTCTTTCAATATCTTCCTCTTTTATGTTTTCGAGTAATATTCTCCTTTTCTTTCTTAGCTTCTCCAAGTCTGCTTCGATGAATAATTGTAATAAATTTCCTTCCTCATTTGTAATTTCTTTTTGATTTACTCTTTTCTTTATTCCTCTAGCAATTTCTAATGTTGTCCATATCGAGCTAATGCAAATAATTTGTTCGTTTTCTATACAATACTCAATTAGACTACTCTCATTTTCTTCATAATAGAGGTTCCAAATTGAGGAGCTTTCTAAATAACAGTTAATCGTCTTCATCATGTATTTCTTCCAATCCTTGTAGCTTTCTTTCTTTCTTTGCGAAGTAGCGTCTCACTTCAGATCTTGTTTTCCAAGGTAGTTTTGCTAAACGTTCTTCTTGCATCAATTCGTAGATTCCTGCCTTCAATGCCTCACTAATTGACGAGTATTTTCCTTTTATTACCAACTCTTCCAAGAATTTTTTTTCTTCTTTTGTTAATCTTACAGAGGCAACTTCCATAGAACCACCAGCCTTGTTTACAGCTCGATATACAATATATTCTTTTGTAAACATAATAATTTTTTGTCAGAGTTATAATAACATTACCAATAACAGTCGCCTAAAATTACATACTAAAAAAATAAAAAAAGAAATGAATTGTTGTTATTCTACAAAAAAACCCAGTCAATTTTAATTTAATTCTGTTTCATTTTTTCTTTGTTGCCAGGAAGGTATAGGTTGCTGGGTCGAAGCGTACATTCATGTCATTTTCTTCGAACCATCGATAGAATTCTTTTTCTTCAGGGAAACCTTTTGCTCCCAGTAGCCTGATAAAGAGGTCTATCTGGTAGAGTCGCTTTGAGAAGGTGCTTTGTACGCCAAATAAAATCCCATTTTCTTTCAAGTAAGATTTCAAGTCGCTGACCATTTGCACCGGATCATCCGGCCAATGAAGCACTTGTGATATAAAGATGGCATCATAATAACCTTCTTTTGGCTTTCGTTCTTTATAATTGAAGAAATAGATGTCTTCTTCTAATGCTTCGTCTTCTGCTGCTATTTCCAACAACCCTTCGGATATATCACATGCTTCTAAGTTATGGGGGATGTTTTTTTCTCGCAAGAAAGTGAGTATCTGTATAGTTCCTTCACCTGAGCCACAACCAAAGTCCAAAATCCTTATCGGTTGATTTTGGTTTCTTTTTGCCAGTTTATCTAATTGGGCGAAGTTTAAGGCATCCCTTCGTTGTATGGTATAGAAATCCCCCCTAAGGGCGACGTTCCATAGGACACGCAATTCGTTTGAATCGAAGGATGCAGGTGGCACACCTTCTAACCGCTCGATTAGTGCTCGTTCCGTATAATCGCCAAATGCTTCAAATGCGTCAAGAACGATTGGCGCGACTTTTTTCTCCCGCTTTTTCAGTTCTTCCTCAACAATTTGCTTCTTGAGGATTACAAAATCATCCTTTTTTATCTTTACAAATCCATCCTTTTCTAACAGTGCCAGCAATTCTAATAGCAAACTCTTATTTCTGAAATTGTTTTGTTGCATGAACTCCTCTAGTGCTATTTTCTTCTCTGGCAGCTCTGCCACTTTGTTGAGCTGCGCTTGAAGTGCTCGTGCCACTACAATATTTGCATATAATTGTGTTCCTTTTATTGCATCGATCAGAACTTTAAACCTTGCAGGGTCTCTTATTGCTAAGCCAAGAATTTTAAATAAACTCATTTTCGTTTCACTCCATCAAAACTAATAGTCCCCGTAACATCAATCGCCGAATGTTTTCCAGGATTCTAATTGGTTCTACTGCATCTCGGAAAATTTCGGGGATAGATTTCCCATCATAAAGAGAAAATTCCCGGATGGTTTCCTCGCCAAAAATGGATATGGCTGCCTTTTCGAGCTGTTGGTTTAATGAAAACCGCTTTGAGAAATGTTTGACAATAAAAGCCACTGTACGTTGGACCCGCAAATAGTCTTTTTCTCTTGCTTGTTCTGTTAACATAAGCGTAGCACCAAAAGTCCCTTCTTGGATGAGATAAAGAATTGCCCCTCCTTCGGTTGTTTTTACCTCTGGTGTTTCTGTTGTAGTTATTTCAAGTGTTTTTTCAATGAGGGTCTCATCATCGCTTTTTGCCACCGTATTATTGCTATAAAAACGGTAATAGGTGAAATTACGAAGGTCAAAAAAGAGTAACAAACTGACATTGTCGAGCGAAATTTTTTGATCAATAACAATCTTCCAGCTGTATTTTTGTAAGATTTTCGCCAATGTTTGATTGAAGTCATTGAAATAACTACTTTCTATGGGGGCAATTTTCTTCAAATTGTATTGCTTTCGAAAAGTGCTCACTACCTCTACTGCACAGCTTTTCCAAAGATTCTCGTTGTCCTCGAGGTCAATGACTAGAATGACCGAGATTTCTTCTTTCGCCGAGATCACTACTTTAAAATTGTGGCTAATAAAAGTCGAAAGCTCCCCGATGCGCATCATTTTCGAAAATTCATTTAAAGCAGTCATTAATCCACTTATTAATTCTGGTTGCAGTTTTTTGAATTCCTTTGAAATTTTTTCGCTGAATAACAAAAGGCCTGTTTCTCTTTGTAAAATCATTAGATAGTGTAACATTCCCAGAAGCCTTCAGCTAAATCGATAATTAAGAAACTATAAACCATGTTTTTAAAAACTTATTATTGCGGAATGTTGAGAAAAAATTGATTTTGGTTTCTTTTTCTCACGTGCTTCTTACAACATAACCCATTTGTTCTATTAACTCCTTTCCTAAAACACTATTCACTTTTTCAATCAGCTTTTGATCAATGAAGTGCTTGTTTGGTTTAAAAGTTGCTTGTTCACGAAGAAACAAATCAATTTTTTCACTTGTGTTCCTTCCCCATAGTCGCAGCTGTAATTGCTTATAAATGCGTTTAACTTCCTCGAGTGGCTTTTGAATTAACTGTTCATAGGGCACTTCTACCAACGCATTTTCTGCCATGCCGATTTTCGCTTTTTGATAACTTTGCCATAACTCTTTCAAATTTGAAAGGAGCTGATCATTTACTTTCTCCTCTTGCCATTTTTGGAAAGAGAAATAGGGGAGCAGCTTTTGAAATAAATGTTTCGTTGACACATATGTTTCATATGGATTTCTTTTTAGAAAAATGAACTTTGCCTTTGGAAAGAGCTCCTGCAAAAGATCTATTCTTCCGGTGTTTGTTGGGCTTTTTAACAGTAATCGTTTTCCATTCTTTTTTAAGGTCAGTTTTTGGAGGAAGTTATAATAACGTCTTTTCCACTTTTCTCGTTCTTTTTTCGAGCATGTTTTCATCGTCAAATATTTGCTATAATGGTGAATATTCCTCGGGAACATAAAGCTGTAATAAAAAACTTTTCACTCCACGAATAGCTAGAGCAAATTCCTCTTCTCCCGGGAGGTCTTTCCCCAGCTTAACATCATCCATCGGTCGTCGTTCTGGAAGCGCAAAATCCAGCATTTTATCGACCAATTTTTGTGCTGTAAACATGAGAAATGGTAAATATACCTCTTTATTTGTTGCGAAAGCCCATCCATCATCCAAACTTAGCAAATAATGCAACAAAGTTGTTCCTGTTCGCCAATGCCCGATGATAAACACAGGTGCAGCAGTTATTTTCACCTTCTTTATCTTTCGCCCGAAGCGTATTCTTTCGGCTATTCTCAAAGGTGCATAAAGAGATGTTATAAGATTCGTCATACCGAATCTGTACCAATATTTTGGTGCTATTCGTAGCTTATTTTGGAAAGTCAGTTTCCAAAGAATTGTCAGCATTGAACCCATTATAGGCTCTCTTTGGGACATCCAATCCTTCATTCCTTCACCGCATCGTACTTTTACCTT
>DXJV01000011.1 GCA_019056785.1 Candidatus Heimdallarchaeota archaeon | reverse complement strand
TGCTGTGAATTTTAGAATGAAAATTCCCAAGCTCGTTAAGATTATACCGGGAAAGCTTAATAGTAATTCCACTTTTGAAAAGAGTTGTTGAAATCGATTTTTCTGATAATTAACCAAAGAAAGTGATTTAATAGCAGGAAGAGTTCTAACTTTTCTTAACTCGATTATTAGACCTAGTAAGAAGTATAGAATTAAAAATGAAAACATGACGAATAAAAAGAGAGGAGCAGTAAGAAAAGAAAAGGCATCTTGGTAGCCATTAGGATCAGAAAGCGAGACAATTAAGCTTATTAATAAACTGCAAAAACTTCCAACAATTGAACTGAAAAACAGAATCCCAATAACTTCAATAAACACTAACCAAGAAAGTCTTTTCTTATTTACTCCAAGGGTTTGCAATAAACTCAGAGAAGCGAGATATTCTTTTTGATGGTAATTGAAACCTTCATAGCAAACAAAGATTAGTAAAAGGCTTAAGGGAAAAATTGCTGCCAGGACAATAATGGTTTTCGAACGCCAATTGCTTTGAAAGGTTCTTAGAGACTCATATAGATCCAAACCAATGGTAAAAGTTTCTCGAGGTTCAGAAAGGAGTCCCTGGAAAGTGAACAAGTGTTCTTGAAAGTAGGAGAGGCATTTACTTATTTTCACAGCCCTGATAGCTTTGGTATTATAATCAAAATCAATGATTACCGCTCTTCCGGTGGACAAAAAAGGAAAAGAATTTGCAATGTCTACAAGAAATGAACTTGTGGTAAAGAACCTTTCTTGAGGGGTGTATTTATACCGCCAGTATTTAATATTCGAAGTCCAATTTAGAACATCGGTTGACAAGCTGTTTTCACGGAAACTCCTTTCAAGATTAGAAAGAATTCCAACAATAGTAAAATTCATTGTAAAAGCATTTTGAGAGCTGTCACTTTGTAAAGAGAGAGTATCATTTATATGGTAAGTAGGATTTAAGGTGGAGATTTGATAATACAAAAGCTCTGTAGAATTATTGGGTAACCTTCCTTCAATTAAACTCTCATAGAAAACCTCGCTTAGAGAAGCAAGGTATCCATTCACCTGAAACCTTTGTAGAAGGCTTTGATTGCGGTGTAAAAATTCCACACTAAATAACGAGGTGCAATTTGACGCCAATGATGGGATAAAATAGTTTAAAGTATCAGTCAATTCTGAAGTGACTTTTTCAAGATAATCGTGCTCAAACCCTTGAGTAAAATTACTTGATATGGTGCTGTAATAAGCATTAATATCTAAATCATCATTCCAATCCTTTTGGTTAGAAAAATACTTCTGAAGCATGGAATTTTGTTTTGAATACCAAAGTATGAAAAAAGCATTCAAAATTAAGAAAATAAAAATCGTGTTTAAAATGAGAAAGATAAACTTCAGGTTGTTTGACTTTATGAATATCTTCAGTAGAATCCAATTGGAGCCCTTTCTCACGTTTGAACGACTCATAACCCGCAATCCCTAAGATATTTGATTAAAAAGATACGAGTCAAAACTTAAAATTATTGTGAACATTTTAATTATTTTTAGGATAAAAAAAGTTAATGATAGTAGGGGGGAAGTCGACAAAATATTCAAACGCATATTATAACTATAATGCTCTAAAAATGTAGTAAAGGTTTTTAAAAAATATGTTTAATAAATCTAAGATACCGACTTGAAAAAATTATGCTGAAAGAAAAACTTTTAACTTCAGCCTAAACACAACATTCAAAAATAGAAGAAAATGCGCATTAATTAGTTAAAATAATTCGAGCTGTGAAATAAATGAAGCCTAGTCAACGTTTCCAAAAGAAGGTATGGAGAAAACCGCCAAAACAAAAATCCAAACAGCATAAGATTCCAAATAAAATTGGGAAAGCAAAGTGTGCAGTCTGTAAAAAGCCGATAAATAGTGCCAAACGAAATTTAGCCCGAGAGAATTTCAAACGAGCAAAGAGTTCTGTGCGAACCAACCGACCATATGGCAATTATCTTTGTACTACCTGTTTGCGAAAATTGGCCATAAAAGAGACTAGAGCACTTCAAACAGAATAAGAGAGGAATAGCTTAGGGGTTATTTTTCCCCTTAATCATTTTCTATTTTTCACAAGACTTTTTGTAACTTTTTTAAGGGAAAACAAGTGCTTTCCATGCGGTGAAAACAGCATGGAATTTGAAATACCTGAGACTCTTGAAAAGACGCGGGAATATCTCGTTGAAGCAAAACATGCAGCCGATTTTCTTGGAAGCGGGAAAGTTGAAGTGTTATCGACACCCTCGATGATTCTTATGATGGAACAGACAGCATTGCTTGCGGTTCAAGACTATCTTCCGGAAGGATGGATCACTGTTGGGATTTTAGTTAACATTCGTCATTTAAAAGCTACACCAAAGGGAGAAACGGTACGAATTGTTGCAAAGTTAAAGGAGAGGGATCGTCGCCGGCTTGTTTTTGATGTTGCAGCTTTTCATGGTGACGAGAAAATTGGAGAAGGAACTCACGAACGTTTCATTGTTAACAAAGAAAAATTCATGGCCAGTATAAAAAAGAATTAAAAAAAAGGCCAAACCTTTTTTTTCTTATTTTATTCTGATGGTTGCATTCCATCTATGAGAATAATAATAATTGACATTCCGATTGGTATAAGGACATACGTTAAGAGAGTCATCAGGATTGTTCCTTGATTACTTGCATCGGTAGACATTATCGCTAAGACTGCGAGCATTATGATGAAGAAGATAGGTGACACAACACCGATAACGAGGAAAAGCTCTGCTATTACGCCAAGGCCTTCAATGAACTCTTTTTCTTCTCTAATTTTATCGCGCATCAAAGACTTGGTTTCATTTGTGAGATAGCTTGTCAGGTCTCCACCGGAATTGATTACTGAAATTAATCCCTCGAGAAAGGCTGAGTAAACTTTTGATGGTGAGTTCTCTGCAGCAATTTCTATTGCAGTCAGTAGGTCATATCCTAGGATTTCGATATTTCGAGAAATTTTCTCGGCTTCTTTGGCAATCTCCAATTGAATATTTTCATTGGCGAGTGCTAGAAACGCCTTATCTGGTGCCACGCCAGCGGAAGCCATTGCGGCTAGGAACGAGCTTGCTGTCGGCAGCGAGGATTCAAGGGCACGTTTACGGTTACTGGCAACATATCGTGGATAGACTAGAAATCCCATAGCAACGACAAATGGGACCAATAAACCGATGATTGTTGCGCTGAACCAAACGGTTCCGGTCAAAGCGCCATTGAAGGCATATAGAATACCCAATGTTGCCGGGAAAGCCAAAATTAAAGAGATTATAATTGTGAGAAAACTTGTAGAGAGATACATTCGAAGGCTGACTTCCATCCCTGCTTTTCTCAACGTTTTCCCCAATTCACTGAAACGAGGTAAGAGCGGCTCCATCATCTTACCAAAACGCAAATACGCAATTCTTCGAAATCCTTTACTCATGTGCTTACCTTCCTCTAAAAGTATTAGACTTTCTTCATTTTAAAATTTAATGTTCTAGTACTCATATAAGAAAAACGCCTTTTAAGAGGTGAAAAGAGAAAAAATGGAAAAAGAGGGCACTCTTTGTGAGGGGTAGCGGGAGTTGGTTTTTCTTTTATTCCAAACCTTTAACAGCCCTATCATAAGTTCGTTGTGGATTACTATAATATTCTCTAACGACAGTAGCCACATCTTGCCAGTGGCGGATCTTCTTCTTGACCATCCAGCGGAGAACGGTTTTCCGTTTCTCAATTTCATCCCAACATTCTTGGTCGGTCCATCCTAATTGGTCGCGAATACGTTCAACAATATAGGAACGACCATAGAAGGTGAAATTGTCTTCTCTGGGATTCCATTTGAAGACAGGATTAGTTAACAACTCATTAGTAACTGGATCTACGCCGGCAATTTCTGTGACCTCAACAGTTCGGCGCATGAATTTCCCGCCCAAGCGTACTTTTGCTTGCACAGCGACAATGTCAAGGGAACGTAATAATGTTCGGGGAATATTCATTGGTTCTGACTCGAGACGATGAATGACTGATTCGACAGAGTCACCATGAATGGTTGCCAAACCGAGATGCCCTGTTGCCATTGACTGGAAGAGCATATACGCCTCCTCACCACGGATTTCACCTACGAGGATATAATCTGGCCTTTGTCGCAAAGCTGCTTTGAGGAGGTCGAACATTGAGATTTCTCCTCGCTTTTTGCCATCTTTTTCTATGCCACCAAACCCCAATCTCGAGACCGAAGGAATCCAATTCTCGTGGGGGAGATTAATTTCAGCGGTATCTTCAATAGAGATAATCTTAGCATCTGGTAGAATGAACATAGAGATACAGTTCAAGAGGGTGGTTTTTCCGGAAGCCACACCACCTGAAATCATGACCGAATGTCGATTCTCAATGACAAACCAATAGAACGCCCCTATCAAAGGATCGATAGTATTCAGCATGATAAGGTCAGTAATAGTCATTGGGTCTGAGCGGAATTTCCGGATAGTGAAGGTTGAACCTCTTTGAGTGACTTCTTTCCCGTAAGTAATGTTGATACGGCTTCCGTCTGCAAGCGAAGCGTCAACAATGGGATTAGCAACGCTGATATGTCGGCCGGACCTTTGAGCAAGTTTGATAACAAACGAGTCGAGTTCTTCCGCGTCATCAAAGACAATGTTCGTCGGGATAGACTCATGTTTCCGGTGCCAGACATAAATAGGAACACCAACGCCATCGCAGGAGATGTCTTCAATCATATGGTCCTTTAACAATGGTTCAATTTTCCCAAACCCTAACAAATCACGCTGTACATAATAGAGGATTCGATCAAATGAATCATCTTTCAATTTGAGGTTATAATCTTTAACGATATCGAAAACCTTTCTTCTCAAATATTCTGCGGCACGGTCCTTTTCTTTCAAGAGAGAAAAGTCCACGTCGAGCTCTTCGATGAGAATCTGCTTAATGATCTTGAACTTTTCCTCCTCTTTCTGCTCCAATGGAACTTCAACCACAATGTACTGTGTTCTATTGGAGATGGGGTCTGTCTGAATCAAACAATAGCTGAAGGGAGGAATGAGAGGGTAAGTCTCTTCCAATAAGGGCGCTGAGTCGATGGAGGAGACTGGTTTAAGGTCTTTATCTTGTGGGCTCTTTTCAGTCATTTTACTGCACACCTAATACTTATAGTATAATTATTCTAAAAGCTTCCGTTCCCTCGAGACTCTGAAAAGCAACATAATGCTGGTCAAGAGTGCTTGTAATTACTGGCAGGCCAAGACCGGAAGGGCTGACAAGGGTGACATTGCGCCATGGGATGGTAGTTTCAAAAACGACTTCTTGAATATTTGAATCTGTAAGGTCAGACGCTTCGATAAACCAATGGTTTGCCCCGGGTAAAATACGGAAGGTAATTTGATAGTCATGGCTCGAAAGGTCAAGCGGCAGAATGAGAGAACGATTAATGATCACTCGACCGGTTAGGTCCTGCTGCAAGCCTAACTCCAAGACATTTTTAATCTCTTGAGCAACCGAAAACGCCACCTCATTCAAGCCAACTTCAATTGTATTCTCGAGAGTAGTGGTATTAATTGAGTTAAAAGTCAAAGTCACACCTGCAATAGTTAGAACGCCAATAGCTACAACACTGATATACATTACCCATTCTTGTGGCATTTCTGTCGCTCCAAAGAGAATCTTTCTTATATTTTATTTGCAACATGAATTTATAACTCTATTCTTTGCAAACTTTTTAGTTTTTCTCGTTTTACTCTTAAGTGGAACTTGGCAAAAAATCTTTGCATTGTCACCATTGGTGATTTTTCGAAAGAAAAAAGAAGGAAAAAAGAGGGGAAAAGAGAATTATAACTTCTCTTTGAGGATTTTCGGGATATCACTAATGAGTCGTGCGACAGAAACACCTGCTTCTTCAAGAACCTTAATCTTGGATGCAGCAGTGCCTTTGCCACCAGAAACAATTGCACCGGCGTGGCCCATTTTCTTTCCAGGGGGAGCCGTTCGACCGCCGATAAAGGCAACAACAGGTTTTGTCACGCTCTTTTTGATGTATTCTGCAGCATGTTCTTCTTCTGTTCCACCAATTTCACCGATCAAGACAATGGCTTCTGTTTCAGGGTCCTTTTCGAAGAGTGCCAGACCATCTACAAAACCAAACCCGTGAGCCGGGTCACCACCAATTCCAATGCACGTTGTTTCACCAAAGCCTTTGTTTGTTAATGCCAAAATTACCTCGTAAGACAGAGTTCCACTACGAGCAATAACACCTACTTTTCCTCGTTTGAAAATCTGGTTCGGCATTATACCGATTTTACAGCCATCTGTCGACACAAGGCCAGGAGTATTGGGGCCAATTATTGTGATTCCTTTCTGCTTTGCTTTTTCAACGGCTCGAGCAGCATCCCAAACAGGGACATGCTCTGTAATAACGACAATTAGGGGGATGTCAGCATCGATCGCTTCATTTAAAGCACCGGCGGTATATTTTGCCGGAACAAAAATAACCGATGCGTCAATCTCGTGTTTTTCTTTTGCCTCAGCAATGGTATTGTAGACAGGCACTCCATGAACTTCTTGTCCGCCTTTTTTGGGTGTCACACCTGCAACAACTTTAGTGCCGAAATCCAGCATCGCTTTAGTATGGAAGGAACCCTGTGTTCCGGTAATTCCCTGTACTAATACTCGAGTATTCTTATCAATTAAAATCTTCATTCTTCATACCACCACTATTTTTTCGCGTTGGCAATTTCCACTGCTTTTTTCACAGCAGCTTCCATCTCTGTAAAAGCATTCATTCCGGCTTTTTCCAGGATTGTCATGCCCTCTTTTTGTTTGGTACCTACAAGTCGAACAACAAAAGGCATCTTTAATCCTAGCTTATCACGTACTTCTACGACTGCTTCTGCAACATGATCGCACCGAGTGATGCCGCCAAAAATGTTGACAAGCAAAACATCAATGGGCTCTCCTGTCTCACCTACCTCTTTAACAATGCTCAGAGCATTTAGGACACGCTCAGTAGAAGCACCACCACCTACATCAAGAAAGTTCGCCGGTTTACCGCCAAATTCCTGGATTAAGTCAGTCGTTCCCATGACCAACCCTGCACCGTTACCAATAATGCCGATGTCCCCATCTAAACGAACAAAGGCAACACCATAATTCTTAGCTTTCTCCTCGAGTGGATCATCTGGAATGCGTTTTTCCATGAATTCTTGGTAGAGTGGATGGCGAAAAATGGCGTTGTCATCAATAATAACCTTTGAATCCAAAGCAATAATTTTACCGCCTTCTAAAACAGCAAGGGGATTTATCTCAATTAATTGTAAATCGAGAGTATGTAAACCCGTCCAAATTTTCATTAAAATGTCGGTTAACTGGTTCAATTCATCGCCCTTAAAGCCAAGTGCTTCTGCGAGTTTTGCTGCTTCCTCTGTTTTGAGAGGATAATCAATGGGAAACCGTTTCTTTTGAACTTTCTCTGGCGTCTTAGCTGCGACGCTTTCTATATCAACGCCACCTTCTGTGCTCATAATGAAAATTATCTCACGAGCAAAGGTGTCAAACATAGCACTAATATAGAGCTCATTGATGATCTTTGCAGCCTTCTCGATAAGAAGGCACTGAACTTTCATGTTCTTAATTG
Organism: Candidatus Heimdallarchaeota archaeon; assembly: GCA_019056785.1. Lineage (GTDB taxonomy): Archaea > Asgardarchaeota > Heimdallarchaeia > JABLTI01 > JABLTI01 > JABLTI01. Next base: position 10,836 of record DXJV01000011.1, on the reverse strand, counting down.
TTCCGGCGAGGATAGTGGGTGTGACCTCTTTAAGCTCGTCCTCATTCTTCACTACTTTGATCAATCCTGCCTTTCCACGGCCGCCATGAAGGATTTGCCCTTTCACGACAACAGGATAACCTAGCTCTTTCGCGGCTTGTTCTGCCTCTGAAAGATCTCTTGCTACTTTCCCAGGTAAGAGAGGTATTCCTAACTTCTGGAAAATTTGCTTTCCTTCGTGTTCTAATAATAGTCCCAAGTGACTAGACTCCTTGTTAGTTTATCTTTTTCTGGTTTTTTCTTCAAAAAATTTTGAAGAACTATTCCCACAAAAAAAACTTCTACATTAAAAGCTTTTGGAAGGATTTTACAACAAGTAGTTCACTAGTTATTCAACACTTTTTTGATAATAAACTAAAATTTAAATTGGTAAAGACAAATAACTGTCTTCGTGAAAGAAATGTTACAGTTTGAACTTCCAAATGCCGTTACTATGAGCGAGTTGAAAAAACGATCAGTGATAAGTAAAGATGAATATAAAATTGGGACAATAATTGAAGCTGTTTTTACAGAGGATTTGGAACTTCATTCCTTCCTTATCGGTGGCTCCCGCTGGGAAGAGTTCAGAGAAGCTCTTGGGGTTGTGGATGATATTGACCCAGTCATTTTAGTCAAAAATATCGTAAACATCACTGATGAAATTATTGAATTAAACATTACAAAGTCACGATTAAAACATAAACTAGAAGAAGATGTTCTACCAGATGATGTTATTTATTATAACGAACTCAAACGAAAACGGGTGGTAGATGCAAATGGCAACAAATTCGCCCGGGTGGTTAATTTTGTACTCCTCCCATCAGGAGAAGTTGGATTTGTATTAGGGGGGACACGATTTGAGGAGCTCTCCGAGCAATTGAAACTGAAAGAAAATGTTGATTTGTTTCTCCCAATTGAGTTCATTGACAGAATAGAAAAAGGAAAGCTACATCTAACAATTAGCTACGCAGACTTACATTTAACTAAAGATAATTTACCTTTAGATGAAGAAACACAACAAGAATATTTCAATTCGTTAAAGGCACCAAAGCAAGGAAAAATACAGCTCTTATGTAAACGCTCCATTGAGGAACATCGAGACTTTAGTTGCTATCTCTATCAAAAATAATCCCCACAAAGAGGGGGGAATTTTTTTTAATTTTCTTTTTCTTCGCTTTTCTTTTCATCAGTATTTCCTGTGAGTTCTTCGTTCTCAAATGGATCTGGTCCCTCGAGGTCATCGAGAACAGTAGTGAAAAGATCCCGGGCTGAATCTTTGTCTACCGGAATTTTAGCCTCCAGGTCCTCTTTAGAGGTCGCCCCTTCTGCTTTATCGCTTAAGCCCAACTTTTCCATAAAGGAATCAATTGAATAGGAATCGCGCTCTTTTATTTTCTTCTCTTTTATCATGCGCTTTGTTCGCCAGCCAAGTTGTCGTTTAAGTACCCCGGTGTCGTGTGAAAGGCCAAAATAATCAGAAAACATCGGCGTAGTGCGAAGCTCCAACGTTTGTTTCACTCGCGTCGCTTTGACAAAACCATTTCGAATTAGATTTTTAATATGAGCATAAGCCTGTTGCCCTCGAACCTTTGCAACGGAAGATTGGAGAATCGGTTGCTGATAGGCAATCATTGCTAAAGTACGTAATTCTGCGAGAGATAAAAGCGGTTGCAGAGTGATCTCCTTCACATGTTCAGCCACGTCATGTCGAACTTGAAAGACAAATTTCTTTCCGGGAAGCTCGACAATTTCAAAGCCACTAAAATACTGCCGGTATTTTTCTTGAAGGTCACGAATGAGTTGCCCTATTTCTGTTGTGTCAATGCCAGTTACTTGCGCAAGCTCGAGTTGCTGTACCGGTCGCCCTGCGAGATATAAGGCTGCCTCTACGAGTTGTTGGTTTTTTAAGCGGCGCATCTGCTTTTCTTCTTCGGTCAAAGGAAATTGTCGTTCCATACTTATTCTACAGAACCGCACCATTATAAAATGTTTTATCATCCAAATAAATACACTGACATTTGGATTCTCCCCAATGAGAAAGCACTCCTCAAGGTTTGCAAAACCAGTATGGCTTTCTAAAGAACCACTATTTTGTCACATTTGTATGGATTAACAAAGCATCCAAAGATTTTTAGAACGCAAATAGAATAACAATCACGGAGAATGATGAAGACGCCCCAGACTGAGGATTCCACACCACAAAGTGATGTGCATGCGACGATCTGACTCCTACTACTTTTTTACATATTCATATAAAAAACTAGAAAACAAAAATAGTTGTAGCTCTATTAGCTCTCATATTTTGATAAGAAATTTTTAACATTTATTGATTCAAGCCATCGTCTATCTAACTGTTGTAGTGTCTCATCAATTAATTTTGCTTGTTCTGCTATTTGTGCAGTTATTTCATTCTCTTCTATATCTGTAAGACCCATGATAACTGAAATTGGATTTCGAATACTATCGATAAGAATTGCGAATTGTTCTATATTCATTTCTAGCTGTTGATAAGACATTTCTTTTACTTGCTCGAGTATTATTTTATCAGTTATATCCTGCATAGAAATAACACTTCTATGAGTATTAGGTATTGCATCAATTACAGCCCAAATCGTTTTACTTTGATTATCTAAAGTTATTATGCGGAAGTTGATGTTTCTTGGAAAGCTTTCTGGTTTCTCAAACCTTTCTTTTGCAATTAAATTTAGATAATCTAAATCATTTTTATGAATAAACTTACTCCATTTACTGTTTATAATTTCTCCATGAGAATAACCTGATAATAATTGAAATTTTGAATTACATGCTATGATTGTTTCCTTGTCCTCAACAACAACCATTGATGTTCCGGTATTTTCAAAAACTCTTCGATAAAGTTCTACAGAGTTTTTTAATGCTTCTTCTAACTTTTTCCTTTCTGTTATATCGATACCAGAGCTTATTATGGCAGTTATTTCATACCCGTTTTTTATAACAGTATTATGCCATAAAATGACTATTTCTTCACCTTGAGAATTAATTCTACGTGTTTCAGTATGCAAGTAATGTTCGATATTACCTGATAGAATATTTTTAAATGCAACTTCAAAACGTTCTCTTTGTTTTTTATTTAAAATAACATCACTCCATTTATTACCGATTAATTCTTCTTTTGACAAGCCATAGAAATCAGCTAATTTTTTATTAACCATTAAAATTAAACCATTTTTATCCAGAACAACAAAATAAGTGTTAGCAGAATCTATGAATAGTTGTAAATTAGTTTGCCTGTCTTTTTTTTCTTGAATTAGTTTAACTTCATCACTAATATCTTTAACACTACCATACAAATTAAGGAAAATATTATTCTCAAAATAAATTGGCTTTGTATCTATTGCTGTCCAGATAATTTCGCCATCTTTCCGTTTTATTTTGACTTTACCCTGAATAAATGGCAAATTTTCTTGTTTATTATTAATTTTGGATAAATTATCAAGATTTTTATTATGTTGAACTATAATAAAATCCTTTAATTCACGTCCTATTAGTTCACTTTTACTGTTAAATCCTAATAATTTAACCAGTGTATCATTACAAGTTTGTATTTTTCCTATAGTATCAAGCTTAAATAAACCAATGTGAACATTGTTAAAAAGTGCTAGAAATTCTTCATTAATTCGCCCGAGTTTTCTTTTTTCCTTGGCTCTATTAAAAGCAAAGGTAAATGTGGCCAAGAGATTCTCTTTATTTTTTCTTATTTTATTAATTACGAATTCTACTTTTGATAATAGATCATTTGATAATTGATTAATACAATTATGACTAAAAACTATCTTCCCAACATATGGTTTTTCCACAATCAAGAGATCAATTAGTGCTTTCGAACAAGTCCACGTTAATTCATTATTAATTAGTATTAAATCAAAATTATGAGTATTTAATTGCTCGATAAGATTCTTTTTATCTTTGCATAAAATAATTTGTGTTTTATATTTACTTGCATGAAATATCTTTTGTATCAACTTTTTTATTGACTTATTATTATCAATAAGTAGTATTTTACTGAATTTCATCGAAATCTTTTCCTTTTCTGAGATATTTATTGCAATCTTTTCTGTAAGAAAAGAATTAAATAGTAATAATATATTTAACAGGAGTTCAATTTACATATTCTTCTACTTTTTGAAGTAATGATTGTTTTCTTATCGGTTTCTTTAAGACTTCTTTTGCACCTGCTTTTAATATTTCATTGGCTTTTGAAATATATGCAGTTATTGCAAGAATATTCAAATTTGGTCTAATTTCTAGTATTTTTTGTGTAGCGATAATTCCATTCATTTCGGGCATTAAGATATCCATTAGGACTAAGTTAAATTTCCTTTTTCGAACAATTTCTAAAGCTACCTTTCCATTTTGAGCTTCTACAACTTCATAGTCTTTAAGCATGAGTTTGAATATTAATCTTAACTTATCATTATCATCTACTATCAATATACTTTTCATCATTTCCCCACACCTAATCAAGTACTAACCTCTAATGATTCAAAAGCTTTGTGAAATAGGCATTAGCAATTATACACTTCTTGGCAATAAGATAGTTAGAATTGTTTCAATGGAATCTTCTTTTGGTTCATCTCTTAATTGAATTACTCCATTTAATCTATCCATAATACTCCTTATTAGAAAAAACCCGAAGCCATATTGTTGGAAAGTTGGATTAATTGTTATTTCTTCATCTGATGTATTGGGGTTATCCAGAATTGATCTAACATCAAATTCTATTGTTGGAATTGGCTTTCCATCTTTATCTTTTAAATCATTTGTAAAGCGGAAGTCTATTTCCAATTTCTTACAAAGCTGATTATATGGCACAGATAATGAATATACTACCTCATAAACGAGGATTTCTATTAATTCTTTTACAGCAATCACTTCATATGCATTTTCAGAGTTCTTTATATAATATTCCGTAGTAAAATTGCTTTCCTCTTCTTTGATTTGTTTAATTACATTATTAAAAATCTCTAACAATTCAACCTTTGTATTTTGAACTCTATCATATTCCTCAATTTTCTGCATAAAATTAATTCTATTTAGAAGAAGCTTATTGTTTTGCTGAATGAGTTTTATTTTATTCAACATTTTTTCTTTACTAACTTTATTATTCAACTCATTGACTAGCTCAGATAAAATATCAGTATTGTTTCCAACATTGTTAATTAAAATAGTATTTAAGAATTCAATGTAATTATAAGAGTCATATAGCTCCTTTAACTCATTTTGAATTTCAATTTGAATTTTATTTCTTGATTTATATTTTCTTAGAAGATATAGTAATTCTTGTTTTTTAACAGGTTTTTTTATAATTCCAAATGTAAATCCCATTGTTAATATATTTTCCATGAAATCAGAGTTAAAATGCTCATATAATAGTATAATATAAGTCGAGCTAGATAACTCACACATTGAATTTACAAAAGAGAGATCGCTTGTTATTTGATTTTCAAGTTCTACAATTACGATATGTGGCCGATATTTCCCTACCAGTGAATTAAAATTTTTTCTATCTGATAGTATTATTGTTTGATACTCTTGTTTTGAAAGAAAAACACTTAATCTTTTTCCTTCATTTTGATCTTTTAAAAGAGCAATGATTGATAATTCGTCAGTCAATGACTATCACTTCATATAATAACGATTTCTGATTTCGAATTATCAACACTAATTTAAAATGTTTACTAATTAACAATTAAACTATCGAGTTAAATAAATAGATATAGTTGTGCATTTATTGCCCTTTTTTTTAGTTCAAGTCTATCCCTCTAAACTTTAATCATTTTTAGTGATATTAATAAACTCAAAGATAAGTGTTTTCGAGTTATCCATGTTATTAAGTTGAATTGCTGTTATCGATAGAAAATCCTATTCCCTTAGTTTTAAGCTTCTTCCCTTCTAGTAGACTCCTCTTCTATCAGAAGTATCCGGAAAGAGAACGATTAGATAACATGGTTTTATTTGATATATTTTAATGCCAAAAATTCTCGTTATTTTATCTGAAAAATTTTCAGACTAATAAATCCTCCATCTTCATCATATCTCTGCTTTTCTGTATTGTTTAATCAATTCAGTATGTTCTAAAATCGGAAATACAACTTCAAGTTTCTTACCAATCTTTGATTTTAGGTTTATCTTTAGTAAATTATCTGCATAGGTTTTTGAATCGCTTAAAATTAACTCTTTGTCATCTAAATGACATATATTAATACATCAACAAGCATTGAATTAAACCTTCAAGAACCATTTAATTTCAATAATTATACTTTTGATTTAAGCACCAAAACTTTCCTTTATGACCCATTTTAAAAATTCAGGTGTTAGATTACCTTCCTGTTCAAGTACATCAACAACTGATAATATACTTTGACTTGTTATTCGAATTGAATTATATTCAGCATCTTTATCAGTTACAATTAAACATAAATATCCTTTTTGAGCAAAAATATATACATCATACTTATTTTGTTCATAATATTGCATTGTAGATTGACTTTTATTATAGAGTTTAATGTTATAATCTATAATTTCAATTAAGCTTTCATCATACCGCATTTCATTAAATTCTTCACTAAATGGCAATTCTAAAATTGACTTGTTTTTCTCAATGGAATAGATTTGGACAGCTTTAATTTTTGATTTTTCATCTGAGCCAATAACTCTACCAAATATCCATTGCATAGCCTCCTGAACATTTTCTCCGGTTTTTGCAGATATTTCAAAAATCCTAAATGAATGTTGATTAAATTCTTCTTGGCTTAATTTATCAAGTTGAAATGTATTGATTATTTCTTCCAAACTCATTGCTTCTTTTTTCTTTTCATCTCTTAAATCAATTTTATTTGCACAGAAGACAATAGGAGCATCTTCTCTTAACCATTCAATAACTTTCCAGAACCACTCTACTGCTTCTTCAACTCTTCGTTTATCTGTTATATCGAAAACAAATATTATTCCTTGTGCCATTTGTGCATATGTTTTCCAAATAGTTAATCTAAACGGCTGTTGACCACCAAGATCAATTAAGTTAAATGTCTCTCCTTGAATTTCCACATGTTCTATATCTAAACCAATTGTTGTAACGGTTTTTTCCATAACACCTTTTGTCCATTGATTTACTAAAGTGGATTTTCCTGCATAATCTAAGCCCATTATCACAACTGATTTACCTTTTCGTAACCAGCCTATCGGTTTTCTAGACATTTTCTAATCCCCACAATTAATCTTATACTTTTTTCGCTTTAGAATATATAAATCTCATTATTTAGGCAAATGAAAAAAAAACACCTTTTGACTTTTATCGTATGAAATTAACTCTTAATCTTTTACTTTTTGCTTAACTTCAGGCCAAATACGTTCTTCAACAATTTCGTGACAAACGTTACATCTGATAGTCTTATTAATAGAAAATTCATCATACTCGAAAGAAATAGCCAAACCAAATTTACATAAAATATCCATATGACAATACTTACAATGGTAATATTTTCTCAAATTAGTTTCATCTGAAACCCAATAATTCTCATGACAAGAAACGCAATACTTTCGATGATCACAGAATAAAATATTATTACTTATAGTCATAAGTCTCAGGTTCAATTATACCTTTAACTAAAATAGTCTAACTATACCGGCAATTAAATCGAAATCAAAACATGCGCTCTTACTATTATTTAATTGAAAGTCTCAACTAATATTTTCTGAATCGTTCTGATTCTGCCCAACGTATATCTATCTGAGCTATAATTGTTTCAATTATCCTTATTTGGTTGTTAATTATTTCTTTCCTAAAAGTTTCTCATAGTTGTCATTAACTCCCGTATAGTTCCCACTATTTTTTCCTTTCTGGTTCTTCTTCTGTATAAACAACTAAAAAATGGGAAGGAAATTTTTTTATAGTGAAAGAACTTTTTCAAGGAAAATATCTTGAGGTTAAGGTATGCGAGTTTTCTTGATACGACATGGAGAAAGTAAAGATAACCTTCACAAAATCATTTCAGGGCACCGGGCCGTGTCTTTAACTTCTTTGGGAAAAAAACAAGCAAAAAATCTGGGGAAGAAACTTCGAAACCGAAAAATCCTTTTTGATGCTGTTTATTCTTCTGATCTCCAGCGAGCAGCCGAAACTACAGCAATTATTTGTAAAATGCTCCAGATTAAAAACTGTTTTTTTGACAAAAGACTCCGTGAACGAGATGCCGGCATATTTACCGGTCGATGTTCACAAAGCTTGACCCCTGAGGAAGTAGCTTTTCGCGAAATGACATTAAATGATCTTGATAAAAAAATTCCCGAGGGAGAAAGTAATAGAGAAATGCTGGAAAGGGTGCAGGAAGTCTTTTTTGAAATTATTGCACAACATAAAGAAAATGAGACTATTCTTATAGTAGCACATGGGGGAACCTTGTATCACATTTTAGTTCGAATCCTGAAGGTTCTTCCCGAGCAGTTGGATGAATGGTTTGGAAATTGTGAGCCAACTGTCATTGAACGGGAGAAACGATCGGCACCTTGGAAGGTTACGTATTTTAATGATAAAAAGCTCCTTTGAAATGAGAACCTCTAATTCAAAACACCCTCACTCTAAGAGCTAACGATTATCTGAGAGCAGTTAGTTTGAAGTCGATTTTTGTTTCGCAGTTGCAAGAAGATTTGAAATTGTGCCCGAAATTTTGAGAACATTAACAATGACTTTTTCTGTTTTTAAAGCACCAATTGTTAAAAGCGTTGCACGAACGGGATCAACCATTTTATGGGTGGTTCGAAGAATGCCCACTCTTTTTTCTGCTGAATAATAGGACAAATAAATGCCTGCTCGTGAACTATTGATTTCTCCGAAGAGCTTTTGGAATTTACTCCAGAAAATGTTCATCAATTCTTTTTCCGAAAGCTCAAATTCTTTCTCACTAATAATCTCAAAGAGTAAATATCGCTGTCTCTCGAGTCTTTTCTCATTTAATGATTGCGGTTTTAACTCCTCCAAAAGCACAAATGTATTCTCGACTGTTTCTTTCTGTTTCTTAGGCAGGTATTTTTTCTCTTCCGCCGGTACTTTCCATATGCCCGGGGCAACAAACCCTTCGGTTAGCCTTTTCCGATTCCGCTCCAACCGTTCTTTGAATTTCAAATAATTTTCTTTTAAGGAAAGATAAGGAATACCCAGTACTTTTGCAAAAGAAATAATGCTTCTCGCATCTTTAAAAGCAAATGGCTCACCAACATTTAAAGTAAAGATGAAAGGCGCTCGTTCTCGTAACAGAATATTAAGAGCACGAGAGATTTGTCTAAGATAAATTGAATTAACTTCTGGGGGGGCTTTTTCTTCCAGAAAAGGCTTCAAATCGATTTCAAAGAAGAGAGGTATTTGTGCTGCAACATTTGTCAATTGTTTTGTTAAGAGTTCTTTCATTGATGAAGAAGGCATTGAAAGAATATCAACACGATTATCCTTTGCAACCCAATGTGCTACTTTTGCCTCGGCTGTTTGGACGGCAACAACATCAAATGATTTTCGTACTTTTGCTAGAAGGCGCCGGACAGTTGCTACCTTTGATCCAGCGATGGTTACTCGACTATAAACAGCCATAGAACAATTACTGGTTTGCTTTAAAAAGGGCTTACCAAACTTTTTCTCAGTGAGCAGAAACCCCTCCAAACCAACTCGAGCTGCAAGAGCATCCGCTCTCTCCAATGAGAAATTCTTTCCAAGATGGACTTGGGGCTCGATGATGGGGATCATTTTTACATCAATCTTTTTTGATAATTCCAAATGCTGCGAGTGTTTTTGGGATGAGAGTGGGGTTTGGTTTGTAGATAATGAATTTTATCATTAATCGTATTGTGTTATCGCTATCATCTACAACTAATTGTCCTGTATAGGCTGCTTGTTTATTTAATCTAAGATAGAAGCAATTTGCCTGGTCGATTCGCGCTTCAAATTCCTCTCCCAGTTTTTCTGCATCATACTCGTTTAATTGTTCGCCCAGATAAGTCAAAATCTCTTTTACGGCTTTTTTTTGGCTAACTTTTAACTCAAGGAGATGAATTTCATTTCCAGCGTGGCCGGTAATTAACGTGTCTCTGACTTCCACCTTTTCTCGCAAATGTTCAGGTAATAAATTAAGCAATGCTTCTCGAACTTTTTGTAAGTCCTCTGTTGCATGTGCACTGGTTGAAAATTGTATTTCTTTAATTTGTATAGGGTCTTCTTTTACCGGCAATTATTACAACACCTACCTCGGATAACTCTTACTACCGAAGAGTTTTAAGCTTTTTCAGTGAAAAGAAAGAAAAGAAAAGAAAGGGAGAAGCAAAATAAGTGCTTATTTGCCTTCTCGTTTGTGTGCCCGGAGAGAAGGACGAATCTTCTCACTTCCCATGCCCTTCTTGTGAAGTCCACGAGATTTTTTGCCTGCACTTGTTAATCCTCGGAAGACCCGTCGTTTATTTGCCGGATTACAAATCCAGTTAATGCGTGGGTCCTTCTTAATTACAGGATGGGAAGGGTCAACGAGGATAATCTCATACCATTTATAACGGCCATCTTCGCCAACAGGATAAGAATTCAAGACTTCCAAATTTGGATATTTTCTTGCGGTCCTCTCCTCGGCAATCCATCGGAAGTTTTTCCCCGGTTGGATCTTACGGATGGCTTGTCCTCTCGTATGACGGCCTTGAGAAGGACGACTTTTTCGAAGACGGGTCCTACGAATTCTCGCACGAACAACAATGTACCCTTGTTTTGCTCGATACCCTAAAGCACGGGCGCGATCAATTCTTGTAGGG
>DXJV01000040.1 GCA_019056785.1 Candidatus Heimdallarchaeota archaeon | reverse complement strand
CCAACATCAAAGGCAATAACCAACTTTGTATTTATGTAATTTGAGATACCCTTTCTTGTTATTTTCATTTTTCTGTTCCTTTCTATGCTTTTTTTATTAAAATATAAGCTATGTTCATAAGATGAAATTTATTTCCTTTATAATATAATAGTAAGTTTCACTTGACCAAAAACACAGTGCGAGATTAAGCTAACATTTATTATGCCAGAAAAAGTTAATCGCAAAATTTAAGGCATATAGAGCCAGTTTGCGTTTCAGGCAAGTGAACTCCACCGTTAGAATGCAAAAAGCCACTGTTTAAGAAAGGAGCCGTATGAGAATCGATGATGCTCTTGACCAAGTTTTTGAAGAGTTTGCCGGGATTTCAAATGCCGCGTCGCTTGGCACACGGGAGATTAATTTCCAAGAGCCCTACGGTCTCGTAGTGCATTTAGTTCGTTCTGTATTTATTCCAACGACCAGCCCAAATGACGGCATCTTACTATCACGAACAAAATCAAAGACTCCTCCCAAATCAGCCCAGGTAGAGGGAGGGCTCGCTTATACAAAGATTTCGCATCTAGAGCGGGTTTCCCAACCAGGGGGCGTTGATCGTATGTTCATGTTTCACTTGAACCCACCAGACGGTACAAAAGTGGGAATAGTGAAAGTAGCCGGATGGATATATCACTTCACTTTGTCGCGAACTCAGGAAGCGATAGAGACCCATTTGATTACTAAACCAGAGTTTGATTTTGACACACCACATGGCGCTATTGTTTTTTCAGGGCTAAACCTAGATGAGAGGTTTACAAAGTTACGGGTCATCAGAGAAGCTATATATGATGCAGCAATTGTGTCATATCTCTACGAGATGACTGAGGAAGACCTTCGTGGACTTCCAGTTTACAGTTTGTAAAATGAATTTAAAAGGAACTGACAAAAACTTATAAATATTAATTTTGAAGCGAATTGAAGCATTCTAATATATGTTAGGTAGCAATTTTTAACTTAAATAGAAAGGAAAAATAATGAGCACACTTTCAATAACAGAAAACAGAATCTTAATGGCTCAAGCACGTGAATCACTTAAAGGCAAATGGGGTTTAGCAATTGGTACGGTTTTCGTTTATATGTTAATCCTTATAGCAATTCAATTGATCGATTATGTCTTTATCTACATCTCCGGTGATCGGTCGTTTATTGGCTTGTTAATTTCAATTCTTATCACCGGTCCATTCGCATTGGGTTTAGCAATTTTTGCATTGTCTCTTTCTAGAAATCAAGATGCAAAGCTTTCTCAAATTTTTGAAGGATTTCAAAAGTATGGGGTTGCTTTTGGTGCATATATTCTTCAGTTAATCTTTGTCCTTTTATGGATGATTTTATTGATAATTCCAGGTATAATTGCAGCAATTGCTTATTCTCAAACGTACTACATATTAGCAGAAGATGATTCCATTGGTCCATTGCAAGCTATTACAAAAAGTAAGGAAATGATGAAGGGAAACAAATGGAAGTATTTTTGTTTGGGTTTACGCTTCATCGGTTGGGGTTTGCTATGTATTCTAACTTTGGGTATCGGCTATTTATGGCTTGCTCCATATATGATGATTAGTTATGCAAAATTCTATGATGACATTGCAGGAAAAGAAGTAATAGTTGAGGAAAGTCAAATTGCTACCTAACCCTCGTTGCACTTGACCAAAAATGCAGTCCGAAATTAGGCTAACATTTATTATGCCAGAAAAAGTTAATCTCACAAATTAAGGAGATAGAGCCATTTGCATTTTTGGCAAGTGAACTTCACCGTTAGACCGCCTAAACTAAATAGTTAGTAGTATAACAAAGTATAAAAAAGAAAGAAAAGAAAAATGGAGGAAAAATGAAAAAACAAATGTTTTTTAT
>DXJV01000074.1 GCA_019056785.1 Candidatus Heimdallarchaeota archaeon | reverse complement strand
TCTTCGTACCATCCTTTTACCCAAGAAACATAGTAATAATCAAAATCCATATACCCTTCAAGAGGGACATTATTGGGATTTAGCATAATGACTCTATTCCAAACAATTTCTAAATTAGAGACAGCATAATTGACACGGAAAGAATATGCAAACAATAGGCGGATTAAAACGCCAACTGCTATTAAGAAAATGAAGAAACTCCATTTGAATCCTATGTCTTGCCAATCTTTTTGCTGGAACCATTTCTTGATTTCTTGTCCAAACCCCCTAAATTGTTGTTGGAAAAACGCAGTTGTTCTTTGTTGGTCGAGCTCCTTCAAATTCTTCCCACCAATTTGGTACCATAGAACAGTTAGGCCTTTCCTAAAAATTTTTCTTACTAAAGTATTTACCCTTAAGAGAACATTCGCTTTCCAGCCCAATGTCCTTTCATCTTATACGGCCAGTTTCGTGTCTTGCATTGGAGTTTTGAGTTGTTCCTTAATACTCCTTACAATTTCAGGGCCAATAGTTGGAAGCCGTGCCAGTTCTCTCGGCTCTGCTTTCCTAATTGCTGCCAAGGTTTTATAGCCATTATTATAAAGTATCCTTGCTCGAACCCTTCCGATACCTTTGAGCTTTACCAGTGGCACCAGCTCCTTCTTAATGCCGTGTGCTACTCGAATATGTAATTCGTTCAAAGTTTTTATTACGCGTTTAAACCCAAACAATCGAGCAATTTCGACTGCTGCATAGAGCAACCATTTTGCATTATCAGTTAGATATAGAATATCGCCACTTCCGATATTGAATCGAGTAATAAGTGTATCTTCTGGTTTCTCGTCGATCCAATATTTTAACAATAGTGCTGATTTTATTTGCATTAGGAAAAACTCGAAGTCCGGGTCCCATTGTTCAGGGATTTCAACCAGAAAGTCTTCTGTGTAATCTATTAACATTTTTTGCAATTCTTGCTGGTCTTTTTGCCGTAAATAGAGGTTTCGCAAGTCAGGTGTTGCAGCAATTAACTGGAAATAAGCCAATTCCGGCAAAAGATTCTCTATTTCATTTGCTTTCTGTAAGCCGTTCCTTAAAATAACCGCCGACAAGGGGTCAATATAGAGTTGGCTCACACGAAGGCCAAAACGAGTTGTTCGTATATTCCCACTTTCATCATGTTGCAGCATTCCCTCTTCGATAAGGAATTTGAGCACATTTTTTATCTGGAATTGTGTTGTTCCAAGATCATTTTGATAACCATAAAAAGTTTCACGTATAAATCTTGTCAGATCTTTAATTGTTCTAACATAGCCAATTGCTATTGCTGCAAGTACATGTGAACGAAGAGCACTTTCACTTGCTAATTTTGACCAGATCATCTCGGGTTCCCCCAAGCAATAGTTTTCCAAATACCGTCTTACATTCTGTGCTTTTTTTGCAACAATAATGGCTTCTCCTTCTTTGTCAAATTTCGGCCGTCCGGCTCTCCCGGCTTGTTGTTTATATTCAAGGACTTTTATTGGTTGTGAGCCCAGCCCCACTTCGTATCTGCTCATTGACAAAATAATTACCCGTCTTGCTGGCAAGTTTACGCCTGCTGCAAGAGTTGGTGTTGCACAGACGCATTTTATTTGATTACTTTTAAAATAATTCTCGATTAATTTCCGGTGTTCCGGCTTCAAACCTGCGTGGTGAAATGCTACTCCTTTTTGGATTGCTTTTGCCAGTCGTTCTGCTAAACTCGTTTTTTCACCCAGTGTTACTATTCTATCAGCAAGTTCTTCAAGTGTTTCCCGTTCTTCTGGTTTCAATAATTTACTAACTGATTGCCCCACCCGTTCTGCTGCTGCTTGGGCGCTTGCTCGCGTGTTTGCAAAGACCAGTGCTTGCCCGCTATTTTTTATCGTCTCAAATGCAAGATTTACCTCCGGGTACTTTTTATTGATTATTGGGATGGTTTTTGTTGTGCCATCTATGAACGTCACTTTCCCATCAAAATAGACTCCTTCTGTAAGCTTGACTGGCCGCCAATCGCTTTGTATTAATTCTGCATCTAGCCATTCTGCAATTTCATCTGCATTATAAATCGTTGCAGAAAGTGCTAGAACTTGTGCCGCTGGAAGCATTTTCTTTAGTCGTGCTAAAACAACCTCGAGTGTTGGCCCTCTTGAAGCGTCATCTATGAGATGAACCTCATCTGCAACGATGATTTTCAAGTTATTAACCCAATCAATTTTATGGCGCAATAACGAGTCGGCTTTTTCGTTTGTACAGATTATCAGGTCGTAGTTTTTAAGATAATAATCGCCGGAATCAAAATCGCCTGTTGATTGAATAACTTTTATTCCAAGGGTTTCAAATTCTTTAAAATCTTCATATTTTTCGGATGCGAGAGCTTTTAAGGGCACAAGGTAGAGCGCTTTTCCTCCATAATCGAGAATAGCCTTTAGCATTGCCAGCTCTGCGACAAGGGTTTTTCCCGAAGCAGTAGGAATAGCCAAGACAATACTTTCGCCATCTAATAACCCCCTTTTGATTGCTTCTTCTTGTGGCGGATATAATTGTTCCAATCCTCGTTTTTCCAATAGCGAAATTGCTTCTGAGGGTAAGTCTAATTCTGAGAGTTTCATTGTATTTTTTCCTTAAAATTACGCGTTCTGAAAATTACTACTTTTTCTCATCTTTTATTCTGAGAATTTCCCATATAAACTAATAATCTTCTCATGTTTTCTTGATGAATCCTGCTCGTGGTTGGAACAGCATGCCGTCTTGTCGCATTCGTTCAATGTTTCTCTCGACAAAGTCTCTTTTCATACCGAATTCTGCAGCCTTTTCGATGATTTTTTCCATTGGTACCGCTTTATTTTGATTTTCGGCTTCCAATTCGCTTATAATATCCATTAGAGTTTCAATTTTCGATCTTGTAGAAGACGATGTGCCTACCATTACGACATCTATATCTATTTTTCCGGTTTCTGGGTCAATTCCTACTTGCCGGAGTGATTCTTTGAGGAGAGAAATTGCTGCTTCTGCATCTTCAATTGATGCTTCATTGCGTAATGCCATTCTTGCATGCGACTCTGTCAGCCGTATTAGTGATTCTAACTGACGGGCAGTAATAGCAATGGGAGAGTCACTTGCTTCGCCGGCTTTTCGCATTTCTAGATAAAACTCTTCTAGTCTTTTTGCCGCTTCTTCACCCAAACGAGGATGAGAATTCAATTTGGCATAGCTTATGTATTTTCTTAGAAGGTCTTTGTCAATCGGAGGTTCTTTTTCTGCTACTCCTGCAGTGTGTAGGCGTAAAATATGCTGTGCTTTAATTTGATCAGATTCTGTTTTTGGTTCGTCACGTACAATCCAAATGAGATCAAATCTCGAGAGGATAGTGACAGGTAAATTAATGTTTTCTGCTGCGCTTCTTGAGGTAATGTACCGACCGAATTTCGGATTTGCAGCTGCAATTATAGAACAGCGGGCATTTAATGTGGCAACAATACCTGCTTTTGCAACTGAGACCGTTCTTTGTTCCAAAGCTTCATGAATACTGCTGCGGTCTTCTTTTCGCATTTTATCAATTTCATCAATACAGCAAATCCCTCTATCGGCTAAGACGAGTGCTCCTGCTTCAAGGGTGAATTCGCCTGTGTCGCTATCCCGTAAAACTGCTACTGTTAATCCTGCAGCAGAGGTTCCTTTTCCTGAGGTATAAAGTGCTCGAGGAGCCAAAGTAGCAACATATCGTAATATCTGACTCTTGGCGGTTCCAGGGTCACCAATCATAAGCATATTGCTTTCTCCCCGTATCTTCAAACCGTCTGGTAAAACTTTTGGGATGCCGCCAAAAAGAAGGAGAGCAATTGATTTCTTTATCTCCTCGTTTCCATAAATTGAGGGCGCAATTGATTCGAATATTTTTGTGTGTATCCAAGGGTCTCTTGACAACTCGAGTATTTTTGCTTCTTCTTCTTCCGTAATTTCGATTGTGTCAAACTCTTGTTCCTCTGGAACAATGTTATTAGCATCCATTGCTACATGAAAAGTTGCCAATTTTCCCGAGCTTTTTTGTGAGAAATCAGGTGCGGAGCGCAAGACACCTATCACAGAAACTCGATCTCCAGGTCGGACAGTATCAACAAGATCGTTTGTTAGCATTACAGTTACTGAACGTGGCATCTGCCCGGGTGGCAGATCCTCCGGTCGTTCTTGAATGGTGACTTTTTGCCAATCAATAAATTTGGATTCTTCAATCAAAAGTTTGAATGGGCCAGCTCTCCCACAACCGGGGTTTTCACAGTGATGAGGAGGGTTATACCGCCTTTCTTCTTGTGCTTTAATCATTATTTCATTACAATTTAAACATTGGAAGAACCCTTCCACTAATAATGGTTTTACTACTGTTGCTCGAGTAATAATCCCATTTAACATTATCAATTTGCCTACATGTTCAGATCTAATGCTTCGAAGTGGGATTGTTTCACTTTCTGCCAGATTATAAAAGCGAAGGAAAAAGTCTCGAGTGGTAAATGCATAATCTGAATCTTCAATCTCCACCACTTCAGCAACTGCGCGGTTTCCTGCCTCGAGGAATTCTTTTGGTTCATCAATTGTTTTTCGAGCTAGTTCAGGATTAAATTTGATGACATCATTAAAATCTACCGTTAACGAAATGCCGCCCTGGACTGTCATTTCCTGTATTTTTTGTCGGTACTTGAAATTGCCTTCTTCATCTCGAAATTCTCGGATGAATTCATTATACGCCGCAACTGGGTCGGTTGTATCAGAAACCATTTTTCTCAACCTTTTTCTTTACTGCTATTTTTCGTAAGAGTTTTCTCTTGTTCGAATTTTACCTTTTTTTGTAATCGGAAATTCATCCGAAACAGGGATTGTTTTTACTGCAATCTAGTAATGATTCTTCCCACTCTCGAAGTTGCTCTCGTAGTTTCTTAAACAACCAAAGTTCTTCTGGTGTAAGATGTTTTATAAAAGGAGAAGGGTCCCCCACTTTTTGAGAGAGTTTGATTATCTTGAATCGTCTTTTACTAATAATGTCTTTGAGGAGTGCTTCCATGCGTTCCCGATCTCGTAGGGCATAAGGGTCTGTTTCTGCCTTTTTAGCTAATTCTTCAATCTGGAGAGAGACCACCGGATAGAAATCTGGGTCAAGTTCGATTGGTGTTTGTGACTTTCCTTCATCCCAAAGAATGGTTTGCATATAGGGAATGTCAAAAGATTTCATGTTCTTGATTTCTGCTTGCTCTTCTTCAACTAGAAGGCGAGCAAGCCAAAGTGGAACTTCGAATTCCGCTCCCTTAATTAACTTGATAGTTGCCCCACCAATATTTATCCTTGCATTGTCTACCAGGCACTTAATTAACACTGGTTTTTCTTCAAAGTCAAAGACAATGCGTTGTAATTCGAGATTTGGGTCAAACTCACTCAAGACTTCTACACCATTCATTTTTCATTTTTTAGTTCGCGTACAGAGAGAAAGCAGCAGTACTAATTTAATCTTTTCGTAAGCATAATAATATCGATTCCAGCATATAATATCAATCGTTTGTTACTTTTTATTCTTTTCCGGAGGTCTTTCTTCGTTTTCTTATTTTTTTCCAAGTGAAATTCTGTTTAATTTTCTTTTTTTTACAATTAATAACGCTTGTCCGAAGAGAGATGTCTGAAAGTATTCGTTTTTTTCAAATAAAAAACAGAAAAAGAAAAAAGAAAGGGGAACAATAATCCTTAGTCTTTTCCAAGCAAAGTTTGAGCGTTAAAGTCTGAAACTTTCTTTATGTAGAAATCTTCGCAAAGAATATTCCGGGTCTGTCTTGGGGAAACTGACAGCGATACTTTTGTTGTACGGCCGTAACGGCCCATACTGACAACTTTTGTATTCACAACCCCCAGCATTGATAGTTCATTTAATAAGGAGTTGGCCCTGCGAGGTGTTATGGGATCCAAACCAGTTGTTTTGCAAAGTTCGAGATAGACTTTGTAAATGTCACCAGTTGTAATTACCTTAAGTGTACTTTTTTCAAGAACATACACAGCCCAAAGAACGAGCTTAGTCTGAACCGGCAAGGAGATTAGTGCCTCTTGAATCGTATCTTTTTCGATTTGCTTAGAAGCTTTGCGGACGTGCGACTGTAAGACTTTCGATTCGTTTTCCCTTTCTGCGATTTCAGCCGCTACACGTAAGAGATCTAATGCACGTCTTGCATCCCCATGTTCTTGTGCCGCTAAGGCTGCGCAAAGGCTTATCACTCCCTCCGTTAAGACGCCCTCATGAAAGCCTTCTTTCGCTCTTTCTGCAAGGATATCCTCAAGTTGTAAGCTGTTATATGGTTTAAAGACCAATTCTTCTTCCGAAAGACTGGACCGCACCCTTGGGTCGAGTGTTTCTTTGAAAGAAAGGTCGTTTGTGATACAAACTAAAGAAACTTGAGCTTTTTTTAGGTCTGTATTGATTCTTGTTAGCTGATATAGGACATTATCTCCGCTTTTTTGGTGAAGTTTATCTAATTCGTCAAATACGACGATTAGTAATTGTTTTTTCGAGTCCAACTTTGCCTTAAAACGTTGAAAAACCTCGTCTGTAGGAAGGCCAGTAAATGGCACTGGTTCTCCAATGAGATCACATAATCGAGCTAACACTCGGTAGTCTGTGTCAATCTCCACGCAATTGAGAAGAGACACAATGATATTCTTTCCGATTGAGTTTGCTCGCTCTTGTAGATATTTCGTCACGTATTTTGAGACAATGGTTTTTCCGGTTCCCGTTTTCCCATAGAGGAAAATATTGCTAGGACGATTGTTCCTCAAAGCACTTCCGAGGGCTTTTCCCAAAAATTGTATCTCATAATCCCTGTGGGGGAGTTTATCTGGGATATGGCTTGGTCGCAGTACTTCGTGATTCTTAAAAATACTCGGGCTAGAAATGAATCTGTCGAATATTGCGTCGAGTGGGTGATCTGACATTTATTTTCTTCTTATCTCCTACGGTTTCTTAATCGTTCTTGCGTTTCTTTAGAGACTTGATTATATATTTCAGTAAATAGTGGAAAGACCGCTATTTCTACTGGAATTCTTGTCATTTTTCTTATAACGGTATTCATATTTAAAATTTACTGACCTCTTTTTCAAGTGGAACTCTTTGGAAACATTAGTGAGTAAGCTGAATAAAAAAAGAATTCATTGTTTATCTTGGTAAATGTTGCAATAAATCTCAAGAAGGGAGATCCATGTGGGGAGATATTCTTTTGCGAGCGCGGTTTGTGTGTGGTCTCGGAGCAGAATCTCTGTCTTCTTCCTTTTCATATCATGGAAGATTTTCTTAATGGTTGGAAATTCGATGCCATTTAACATTTGAAAAATAAGTGCATTATTTTCTTGGCGAGCAAGTGCGCGTTCCCATCCTTTCCAAACAAAATGTTGGGTGTTGCTTTCGAATGGCTTATTTAATCGTGAACGGATAATTGAGAGCGCTTTTTTCCGGTCACGAGCAATAAGGGATTCTGCCAATTTTTGGATATTATAATCTATTGTGCGCTTTTCTGACAATGTTGTTTTTTCCACCTGAGAAATTCTCGGTTTTTTCTGTTTCTTAATATCTCCTCCTCCTAAAAAAGTCATTCGTTATTGATAAAAAATTATCGTGGGAAATTAATTGAATTGAGGGATGGAAACTGAAGAACCTCCTTTAAAAACTAGAAAGAGCGACTACAGAAATAATCGCAAAGGTTTTAAAGCTATTTGAAGTGCGAAAGAATAAGAAAAAAGAATTATTAGTGGTTGTAAAAATGGCACGATGGCAAGGCCTAAGCAAACGTACAAAAAGTGGCTCGCGACTGAAAAAGCACCACGAAAAACGAAAAGCTGAACTCGGACGACCAGAAGCACAAACAATCATAGGTGAACCTCGAGTCAAGAAAATCCGAACCATGGGTGGTAATTTCAAACTTCGAGCCTATCGATATGATTATTGTAACTTAACTGACCCGGAAACTAAAAAATCTGAAAAAGTCCGGATTCTCGACGTTGAAACTAATCCTGCAAATAAAGAATTTACTCGAAGAAAAGTAATGACTAAAGGCGCTCTCATTCGTACAGAAAAAGGTTATGCCATTATCACAAATCGCCCAGGACAAGAAGGATTTATTCAAGCCATTCCAACACAATTTGATGTTGAAAAAACTCAACAACGAACGATTTCTGCGAAAAAGAAGAAACGACAAACCTTGCAAATCAAAAAAGTAGGTAGTGCTGCCGGCACTCAAAAGAAGGCTCCTTCCAAGAAAGTTGTTGCAAAACCTAAACCTAAACCCAAAGCTCCGAAAGCGCAACCGGTAGAAGCTGGGATGACCCCCACGGTGAAAATTGAAGATCAAATAACTGTCTCATATAAGGGTCGAAATTATAATTTCAGCAAAAAAATAACTTTGAAAGATTTGAAAGAGAAGAAAGTCCCGAAAATCGTCAAAGATAAGGTTGCAGAAGTTCGCGAATTTAAAAGCTGGAAATAAGCTCTTGCTTAATTTAAACTCAATCCAACTTTTCTTTTTTTAATATTCATCTTTGAGATTGACGACGTTAAGGAAGTTTCTATCCCCGGAAGTGTATCGTTTAATATTTTCGATAACTTCATTCCATCTTTCTAAATCATCCATTGGAGAGGCCCCCCGATGGGGAGAAAGTACAACATTATCCAGTTTGTAAAAAGGATATTTGGAAGGAAATTTTCGACCTTTGGCATTTGGCTCAGGGTGGTAATTATACCACACATCAATCGCTGCTCCAGCAATGGTTTTGTTTTTAAGTGCTTCATAAAAACTCTTTTCATCGATAACTTCTCCTCGTGCAACAGTAACAACGAGAGCATTTGGGCCAAGGAGCGCAAATTCTTTCTTGGCAATTAATCCTTGTGTTAAACTAGTTAATGGCACTGCTACAATAAGAATATCAATGGCAATTAAAAAAGCCGTTAAATCCTGAAAAGAATATTTCTTAACTTTCGTTGGCAATGTTGATATGCGTTTACGTTTCCAGTTTTTCTTTAATACATGGAAATTAACATCAAACCCCGCAAGGAATCGATGTACTTTAGTATTTACAGCGCCATACCCAAGAAGCCCTACCTCCCGTTTTCGAAGGGGAACTGTCTTCGCATCAGCATCTCCTTTTCGCCAGTAACCTTGTTGCATCCAGTTGTGGTGGGGGACAATTTTATTCATCAATGAGAGGAGTAATGCAACAGCATGTTGGGCGGTAAAATAGGTGTTCCCATGCCCATTGCAAAGGACAACCTCTCGCTCCATAGCAACTCTTTGAAATAAAGGTAAAAGATGCTGAACACCAACGCCCGGATTGATAAATAACTCGAGTTTTTGAGCTCTTTTTAGTAATTCTTCTGTCGGCCGCCAACCAACAATAATATTTGCATCTGCGGCATTTTCAAGGAAAATTTGCTGGTCATTTTCCTCCGGAAAAATTAAGGTGATGTTTTTTTTGGACAAGTGGTTCTGCAAATAATTTTGAAGCTCTTCTCGAACTTTCCAAATGAATAAAACAGTAGTTTCTTTTTTAGAAGGCATTTAAATCGAGTAATAAAAGATAATCCTCGATTTTAAATCTTAATACTGAACAATGAATGTTTGAAATTCTGTATTGTTATTTTAACATTCAGAAGATTGTGAATTATTTTTCTATTTAAGAAAAAGTCTTTATTAGTGAATTGTAACTAATTAAAATGTGAACCGAACCTTGCAGTTTATTAGCCGTACCTCTTGACTTGGTGCGAGGGGATCTCGCTCGCAATCATTAGAAGAAAGTGATTAGCGAAGCGTAGGTTTACTGGTTTTTCTCGAGGCTAACTTTTGTGTGTTGAGAAAAGGTTCAAAGTGACTTCCTATTGCTTTTTCTAATCATTTTCTTTACTTGGTTTGAGTGATGAATTGTGTGGAAAAATTAACACTATGTAAAAGATTGAAAATGAAAACCGAGGTGAAAATTAATGGGAAATCGTTATACAAAATATCGTTATTTCCTCTATAAAATAGCAAATCGTTTGCGATTAGTCGAAGGTAAGGAATTTATTAAAGCTGCAGATGCAACAATCGAGGAAATCCATAGCAAAAAATTGGATGATTGGGGCCCTTATAAAAATCTCATTAAATGGCTTGAAGAAAAGAAAGCTGAAGTTCTGAAAAAACCAAAAGTAAAGGGACGAACCTTTGATCCTTTTGAGATCCCAAAGTCAGGTGTCGGGCGTCTCGCACTTTTTGGTCTATCTAATGTGGGTAAAAGTACTCTTATGAATGCAATAACAAATACAGATGTTGCAGTAGGGAATTATCTTAATACTACAACCATCGGACAAGCAGGGGCTTGTACATACCAAGGAGTGACTTTCCAAATTGTTGATTTACCGGGATTCTTAGACTTCAAAGATGATTGGACTATTGCAAAGCAGATCAAACGTGTTGCACGAACCTGTGATGCCATTCTAATGGTGATTGATTTAACAATGGACATCGATCGACAATTGACCTTCCTTATTCATCAATTAGAAGAAGCGAAGATTTTCATAGACGGCAAGTCGAAATATAAATTGGCGGTAATTGCCACAAAAGGCGATCTACCGGGTTCGAAAAAGGCTTACCAAAAACTACTTCAAAAGGTAGACTGGCCTGTATTTCCCACTGCGGCAAATAATGCTGCTTCTCTAGAAGAGCTGAAAAAGTCACTTTTTAATCTCTTAGATATTATCAGAGTCTATACAAAACCGCCCCGAGAAAAACCACGGCTCAATGAACCAATTGTTTTACATCGCGGCGCGACAATAAAAGACACAATCCAAAAAATTCATAGTAGTTTTCTTACTCGCTTTCGTTTCGCTCGTGTCTGGGGCTCTTCTGTTGAGTTCGATGGACAAAAAGTTGGCTTAGAGCATGTCGTTGAGGATCAAGATATCATTGAAGTCGTGTTGCGTTGAGTGTTCCTCCCCCTTTTCTTTTTTTACTTTTAAACCGAAGGATTTATATATTTGTTTAGACGAATGTTTTAATGTTAACTTTTTAGTGAGTAATTCACAAAAAAGTGAGGGATTATTCCTATAATCCAGAGGTGATGGAAAATGACCTGGAGAAATAGAAAAGACAACGAAAGAAAAGATGAAAGAAATGATTATCCGTTCTTTAATTGGTTCGATGAAGACTTCTTTAATTTCGATCCATTCGTAAATATAAAACAGTATATGGACAAATTCATGAATATGTTTGCAGGAAATGAGGAGGGGAAAGTGGTAACTAAGAAATTCGGTCCCTATTATTATGGTCGAATTGTAACTATTGGACCTGATGGAACGCCAGTAGTAAAGGAGTATGGAAATATCGACCCACGGAATTTCGGGTTTGGAACAGCAGAACAAATGATTGGTCAACCCGAAGACGAGCAATTAATTGACGCATTTATTGAAGACAAAGCAGTACGAGTAATTATGGAGTTACCCGGCGTGGAAAAAGAAGACCTAAAGATCACCGCAACTGAGGACAAAGTAACAATCAAAGCTTTAAGAAATGGCAAAGAGCTGGAAGCTGAGAAAGAGTTGTCTGTTAAGATAAAGCCAAAAACTGCAAAAGCTTCCTTGAAGAATGGTATCTTAGAAATAGTCTTTGAAAGAAAGGAACCATCAAAAGACAAGGATGAGTTTGAAGTGAAAATAGAATAATCCTCTCCTCCTTTTTTCCCTTTTTTTTAATATTGTTTAAACTGATTCTTTGGGTATTTGTCAAATCACACTATCTGTTTTTACCTGTATATATCACTCTATTACGAAGAGATGTGTAAACCTTCTCTCCACTTGGGGGAATTAAAACTGGACGGGGGAAGAATCCCAGCCGTCCAGGAAAAGGAAATTTTAGGGATTTTAGACGTTCATTGGAAAAATAACAAACGTCTATTTGTGGGGAGAGAGGGAATCCGTCAAAGAAATTCTGACGGATTAATTATATTTTAGACATACTAAAATAAAAACATTTCTAATGTGTTCATTCTGCTCTTTTTCCATAAGATATAAGAGAGAGTTTTTTTATAGCTACTTATTTGTTATTAGTTAGTGTGCAAAGCATGAAACTTGAGCAGCCTCTCACACCCAAGCAGATTAGGTCTCATTTACAAACATTAATTGCTGAAATTCAGCAAGAAACAGATTGGGACTTACAACGCAATTTAGATAGTGTTGAAATAACCTTGGGTGAGGCTCCAACTTTCGGGCCAACATATGGCGTCATTCGTACAAAAAAAAAAATAACTTTTGGCCAATGGTTTAATGATCTTTCACCGGAAACATACCAAAAAACCCTCTGGGAACATGTTTTAATTCGTGAGGCCCTTGCCTTTTTTATGGAGGATTGGTTACTTTTCCATCCGAGTTTTTCTTTGTCACACTATATTCTAAATGTCGTTGCTCTTAGTAAAATGCAACAGAATTACCTTGGAAGGGAATTTGATTCTCGCGCATATAATATTCGCTATCGATTCATATATTTTGAAGCTGAAGAAAGAATTGAGGTTAACAAAAAATCTTTCTTGGAAATTCTCTATTTTCTCTCGGTGTCAATCACTTCAAAAAAAGTTCCTTTTAAGTTAATTTTAGACACATTTCACTTTTTTGTTAATGATTTTGATGAGATAGTTAACAAAGAATTGGAAATTTTAGAACAATTTAATGATTATTTAAGTTTCAAACCTGAGCAAATAATTGCTCCTATTAGAATGCGAAAAATTACTTTGAAAGTTTTAAAAGGTATTTTGCAACAAGGGATAAGTGCTACTCTATCAAGCCTAGAACAATTGCTTGATCTCGATTATACACTTATTTCAAAAGAATTGGTCAAACTTGCCAATATTCATAATGCAAAATTTTGGGTTGAAAAGAATTTTTACAAACTAGGATTACATTATTACACAATCATTATCAAAATAAAAGAATCGAAGCGTCAAACAACTGAGATTATTGAAAAAGATCTTCTTGAAAATCCTTACATTGATATTATTTACCAAGGTTCTCCCGTTTCTCCTCGATATTTTTATGCTTTAATGCTTTGCCCCCACGTCTTGGCAAATTCTCTGGAAAAGCGCATGGAAAAAAGACAAAACCAAGGCTTTCTCGATTACTTTGAAATTAAACCTCTCAAAGATCGAATTTTTATGACTGCTCTTGTTGAAAAGAATTTTAAACCTACAATAGAGAGTTTTCAGGAATTATTGGAAGGAAAAAAGGAATGTATCAAGCTTGTAACATGGAATAATAGTTTTTTGCAAGAAGAACTTCCACACAAGTTCACCTTTAATGAAAAAAGACTCTTAAAATTTATCTCAATTTACCGCTCACACAGCCTAACAAATCCTTCGCTTTATTCCGGTTTTGGTATAGAGCTACAAGAATTTCTAAAAGAAAATGACATTGACTTTAATCAAATCGAAAATTTTCTGTCATTTATGAATAAACTTAGGAATGAGGCCATTGAAAAGGATCTCATTAATTTCAGGCTTGTATTAACGCCGTCAGTGATTTCGTTAAAGGATCTTTTAATTATAAAGATAAAGGGTGATAATGAAACAGCGGAGTTCAATAAATTGATAGATCAATTGGCGATATTCAGTTGGATAGGGTATAACATCACATTTGATGGGATGCTTGTCAGGGTTATGGGCCTTGATAGTAACCATAAAATAGCAAAAATGCTTTCTGACTTTATTGTTGAGCGGGGTTTTGAGGTTGAAACATTCACTGTGAGACAAAAAATTCTTCGGTACGTTCCTTTGGATGAGCTTTACTCATTTGAAGCACATTTATGGAAAATATGATTAAAAAAAAAGAAAAGATATGAGTTGGCTAGGGGTTTATCCCCCTGAGCCGTCACCATATTCGTTATCGAAGCCGCCGGAGTTTCGGCCTGCGACTGCGGTTTTGATGCCAAAGGCGCTGGCACCAACAAAGGACAGTATTAACATTGC
>DXJV01000082.1 GCA_019056785.1 Candidatus Heimdallarchaeota archaeon | reverse complement strand
GATAGAAGTGGCCCTTGGAACCAATCCCTTAATGGAAGATACAGATGGTGATGGTATTACTGATGGTCAAGAACTTATTGACGGAACAAATCCTCTTGACCCTGATGACAATAAAATCAATAATCGTAATCAGTTGCTAATAATAGGCTTTATTTCAAGTATTGGTTTTATTATTCTTTATTATTCCTTACCTGTAGTCATCTCAAAGATTCGGCGTGGGGAGGAATACCAATGGATCAAAGAAGGTATTAAGCTTCGACAACAAAAAAGTGATGCTTTCGTTGCAGATTCAACTGATAAGATACGAGAGGATGTATTAGAATTATCTTCTTCTGAAAGAGTCAAAGATAATTAAAAACGAGAAAAATTTTTTTCTCCCCTTTTTTTGTTAAGAAAGGCTATTTTTGAGGGATGATTGCTTCTGCAAACCATTTAGGATCGAAAGGCTTGAAATCGCTATATTTTTGTCCAATGCCAATAAATATGATGGGGGCTTTTGTGGCATAAACGATAGAAAGTGCAGCGCCACCTTTCGGGTCTGCATCAACCTTAGTTAAAATGCTGGCATCAATACCAACCATCCGATCATATTCCTTCGCCTGATATGCAGCATCATTCCCGGTAAGAGCATCTGCGACAAAGATATTCAGGTCCGGATCTGCTACTCGAACAATTTTCTGAAGCTCTCGCATGAGGTTCTTATTTGTTTGCAACCTTCCGGCTGTGTCGGCAATTACAACATCTATTCCCTTTGCTTTAGCGTGATTAATGGCATCATAAATTACTGCGGCAGGATCAGCACCATAATCTTGTTTGATTATTCGTACACCTAGTTTTTTGCAATGTTTGCTAATTTGGTCTATTGCTCCTGCACGGAATGTGTCACCAGCACCGATAACTACAGAATGATTGTGATCAATCAAGTATTGTGTCAGTTTAGCAATGGTAGTTGTTTTTCCGGCGCCATTTGGTCCAAAAATCGCCAGAACAGTTGGTCTGCCTTCTTTTTTATTTTCATCAATAATTTTTAATAAGTCTATCTTTTCGCCTGGTGGTTCAAGAATCTCAATGATTGCTTTTCGCAATGCTTCGTAGGCGACTTTTTTCAATGAGGTTAGTCTTCCTACCTTTGTTTTAATAAGGGCTTGTTCAACATCCTTGGTGATCTTTTCAGCAATAGGTACTGCAACGTTGTTTTGAATTAAGGACAACTGTAAATCATAAAGTGGTTTCTGGAGTTTCTTTTCTGTTAATTCTTTTTGGGTTAACTTTTCCAATGCAGCATTTATTCCACTGCGAAATTTCTTGAACAATTTTACAATCGCCTCATTTTTTTGAATAGCAATCCATTCACTTTCTTTTAAAAGTTGGTTTCATCTTACAACAGGAAGGATAGACGAGAGAATCCGGTACATAGTTCTAACTAACTAACTAAATTGGGGTCGTAAGTTGGTTTTGAGGTTCCCTGTAATTGCTGGTAAATTGCCTGTGCACGTCGCTCACGTTCGTTTATTTGACTAATGATTTGACTTAATTGGTCTGCGAGAGCGAGTCGTTCTTTCTCAACTTCATCAATTCTATTATTGATGTCTTGAATTGCTTCTTCAATTGTCTTTGAAATGGTCACACCTGCACCAACATTTGCGAAAACTTTTTTTGGTTCAAGGGGTTTTGCACGAACCATTACACCTGAGCCTAATTGTAGAAGTACTTCCTCCGCATCAGGTTCTTCTTTTAATCCTATCAGGGTTGTTTTCGTACGGGAGAGTTCAATTAAGTATGATTGTAGGGATTCGATTTGACTTTGTAAATGTTTACCAAACTCATCGAACTGTTGCAATTCGTTTGAAATTCGTTGGAATTCATCTTTTAATTTTTGTTCTTCGCTCATTCTTTTCACCTAAATTCTAATAGCAAACCCACTTTGATAAATGGTTTGCTTAACTATTGTTTTTCACTTTTATTGATGAATCTTGATCTTTTCATCAGAAGCTATTTCTCGAAGAATTGGATCTTTCAGGTCAGAAGCAGCTATTTCTTTGATTTTTTTCACTTTTAATAGCTGTCGTGGGACGCGGTGTTTGCTTCCAATCCTCGAAAAGGCTTTTTCAATTGCATCTTCTTTTGAAACAGCTCGGACATCTACATTGAATACTTGTTTTGTGGTTAATGGTTTCCTAAGTAATGTTATCCGGTAATTTTTCACTTGCACTTCTTTTACCATGGTTTTCCAACTCTTTTATCTGGGTCAGTTGAACAATTTTTCTGCTCTTTTTATTATTTTTGGATGGAACGATTAATATTCTATATTACTCCCCGCAAGGTTTGATATAATCTTTGAAGCTCTGGTCCAGTTGTTTCTTTGCCTGCTATGGCACCATTTGAATTTGCAAAACAACCTATGCTAACAAAAGGTACGCCACGATTAATGGTTCCAACATTGACTGGAACGGCTAATCGTTCACTTAACCAATTCATTTCCATTTCTGTTGTAAGGGGGTGAGTAAGAACACCCCTATTTGTCGCTAAGGCATGAGAACCAACGAGAGGTGATTTTAAAATATTCCCTCGCTCAACTTCCACTCCAAGCGTATCTCGAATTGTTGCAATTGCTTCTGGTTCAAATTTCTCATGAATGATTGCACCGTTATCATTAACTAAGATACAATTGCCCATACAAGTTATTTTACTCTCAACGACAGCTATGTTCACATTATCACCTAATACCTTCTGTAGGGTTTCCAGCTCGCGGGGGGCAACAATATGGGGTAAAACAATTCCTTTGGAGTTTGCAGCAGTAAGAATACCAACCAGTGCAGAATCACCAATATTAATTTCATAGACAGGAACTTCAAGTGCTTTAGTAATAGCATCTTTTGCCTTTTGAGACCATATCTTTGCCACGAGAGCAAATTTATCAGTGGCAACACCAAAGGCTCCCAAAGTTGCTAGCCCATTGACAGTCGTACGAATAATGTTCATTTTTCCACCCTATATTCGGATTTGCTACTGTTCTTCTCATCTAAAAAGAACACTAGTTGAGTTTTTCTTACTCATTCGGCGAATTTTTAATTTACTATATAAATCATTTTGCAAGAACGAGTATTCACTTTTTGACTTGTATGATTAGAAATTTAAATTCGAAGCATGCAATTGTTAGTCATGCCTCCCCTCAAAGTGGTCTCAATTTCCCATTCCATTGATCCTGATGGCATTGGTGCTCAAGCAATTCTTTATCGGTATTTTAGAGAACTTCATATTGAGCCAATCGGTTTTCTTGCTGATTATTACAATTTTCTTGATGTTTTCCCAAAAGCGTTACAAGAAAAACCTGATGTGCTTATTATTACAGACATAGGATTAAATGCTCGCATTATCAATGCCATAGTAGATACCTTGCGCGATTTAAAGGCACGAAAGATTTGGATAGACCATCACAAAGCTCCATTGGAGTTGAAAAAACAGCTACAAGCTGTTACAAACGAATTCATTCATGACACCTCTGTTTGTGCAGCTGAATTAGTTCAAAAGCGTTTTATGCCCACAGATGAAATTTCCAAGCAGATCGCTCAGATCAGTCATAATGGTGATTTTGATGTAGACGACCGATTAACCAACATTTATTATACCCTGATTGACTTCTATCGGTTCTCAATGAATGATCTCATCAGGATACGGGAGATTTTAAGTTCTGGAGAATTCGAGTCACCAGTAATCATGGAAGAATTTCTTGAAGCTTATAAAGCATTTGAAGCAGAACGAGATCGCATTCGGGCTGAGCACAAGATTCTTGTATTTGATAGTACGACTGTCGCCTTTGCCTATTCGAAGCTTTTACCTCGAGGAAAGGTCACTAAATTTTTGTCTGAAATTGTTAAAGCGGATATTTATATGGCCATTGATACTAATAATTTCCGAATAGGCCTGCGAAGTGACACAATAGATGTGGCAACCATAGCAGCAAGCTTCGGAGGTGGTGGGCATCATCATCGGTCAGGTTTTACCTTTAAAAATGCTCTAACATCATCATTTGAACTTTCAAAAGAGTTTCTCTTAATGTTGGAAAAAGCATTTCTTGAATCTAAGAAAAAGTCGCCAACAACAGATTCATCCTAAAAATTGTGAGAATAAGTTTTTTGTACTAAAATGGTATTTAATAGCTAGTGCATAAAAGGATGATTCAAATGGTTACAGCTCGAATGAAACGATTACAAGAGTTATTGAAAGAAACAGCTTCTCAATGCCTGATTTTGGTCCCGGGTGTGGATTTATTTTACGCTACTGGTTTGAATATATATGCTAGTGAGCGATTAACTGCATTGGTCCTTCCAGCAGAAGGCAAACCGGTTGTCCTTTGCCCGAGCTTTGAGAAGAGTCGAATTGAAAAGAGTTTTACCCAGGGAACTATTCGCACCTGGGAAGAGGATGAGGACCCTTTTAAATTGTTAGCAAAAATTATCGTTGAACTGGGCGCTGAAGCCGGAAAAATTTCCATGGATAATAAATTGTGGTTTGAATGGTTCTTACGCATAAAAAAAGAGCTTCCAAAGGTAGAATTTAGTGACGCTTCAAAAGTAGTGCAAATTGCGCGGCTAATAAAGACCGAGGAAGAAATAGCAATCATGCGGAAAGCTTCGGAAATAGCTGCAACTGCGATCATTAATACTTTTAAACAAGTAGAGCCGGGGATGAATGAAACGGAGATTGCTACGATTGTACGAAAAGAGCTTGCAAAGGAAGGAACACCTGCTTTTGCCCTTGTTCAATCGGGTGCGAATTCTTCTTTTCCTCATGGCTCCCCTACAGGGAGAACAATAGAGAAAAATGATGTTCTTTTAATTGATGCGGGTCCAATCTATGAAGGCTATTTTGGTGATGTGACCATTACCTCTGTGATTGGTGAGCCGAGTGACAAATTCCTTGAAATCTATGACATTGTTTACAATGCGAATCGAGCTGCTTTTGCAGCTTCCAAAGAAGGCGCGATAGCTGAAGAAGTTGATAAAGCTGCGCGAGATTTCATAACAGAGAAGGGGTATGGGAAATACTTCACACATCGACTGGGTCATGGAATTGGAATCGAAGGACATGAACGGCCCTATATTGTAAAAGGCAACAAACTTGTATTGCAAGCAGGAATGTGTCATACCATCGAACCTGGTATCTATATTGAAGGATCGTTTGGCGTGCGAATTGAAGATGATGTGGTCGTTCGCAAAGATGGTTGCGAGTTTCTATACGAAGTTCCAAGACGTATCTGGGAGCTTCTTTAAGTGCAAGTGTTTTGAGGCACGACATTGATGCAGCCAAAAGGTTCGTACCTTCTTTTTATTTCCAACATGAATGACATTGCTGTTAATATCGGCTCTTTGGGGGAGATGTTTTTCCCAGAAGGCTATTATGTCTATGTTGGTTCAGCTATGGGGCCTGGTGGTTTGAATAAAAGGCTTGCACGTCACTTGCAAAAAAACAAGAAACTCTTTTGGCATATTGACTATCTTTTGGCATCAAAGACAGTTCAAGTGATCGCCATTTTGGAGGTCCTTTCTAATAGGCGTTTGGAGTGCCTTTTAAGCCAACAGCTTCTTACTTCTTTTTCCCGGGAACTTTTGGTTGTCTATGAGCATTTTGGCTCTTCAGATTGTCGTTGTGTAGGGCATTTTTTCTTTCTAAAAGCCCTATCTATGGAGATGGTTGTGAACACCCTCGAGCCATTCATTCAATCTTTTGATGCAAAATGCCGATTTTATAACACTACAACATAAAGCAAAAAACCTATTTAGTTGTGAAGGTATCAACTGTTTGTAGAACAGTTCGTCCATGTGGTAAAAGCAATGTCAGAAGTTGAGACAATAATCTACTTTAAAAAAGCCGGAAGCGCAAATACCGAAAAAGCTTTGAAGTTAGCTTACGAGTATGCTGAAGAATATGAAATCCCGAAGGTTGTAGTCGCTTCATCAAAAGGAACAACAGCTGCAAAAGCCCTGGACATTTTCACTAATTTAGAAAAACTTGTCATTGTCACCCATTCTTATGGTTTTGTTAAACCGGGTGAAAATGAGTTTGATCCTGAGTTGCTTGGACTTCTTAAAAAGAAAAATGTGGCTGTACTGACAACGACCCATGCATTTGCAGGTGTGGACCGGGCGATCAGACGAAAATTAGGCACATGGAAGTTCGCAGAGCTTGTAGCTGAAGTCTACCGAACGTTTGGTCAAGGAACAAAAGTTTGTGCAGAAATCGTTTTAATGGCTGCAGATGCAGGCTTAATCCCTATTGATCAAGACGTACTTGCTGTCGGCGGTACAGGGCGGGGAGCAGATACCGTCTGGCAAATAAGCCCCGCAAACAGCTTCAATTTTCTTGACCTTAAAATGAACAAATGCCTTTGCAAGCCTATCTTTTGAATCCAGTTACTTTTGGCGCCAATGAAGAGCTGCTTGTTTGAATTCTTCTCGTGCGTTTGGAAGTTTTGCTTGTTTAAGAATCAAATCTCCAAAATAAGCTATTTTTTCTTCTGAAAGGTTGAATTGCTCATAAAGAAGTTGCTTTAATTCTTTATGAGAGAAATTATCAGGTAATTTGGCAATAAATTCTACAATATCCAGGAAAGAGGCATCAATAATCCTTTCTTTGGCTGGTTGGTTGAATACTTGTTTAATTATTG
Source organism: Candidatus Heimdallarchaeota archaeon (assembly GCA_019056785.1). Classification (GTDB taxonomy): domain Archaea; phylum Asgardarchaeota; class Heimdallarchaeia; order JABLTI01; family JABLTI01; genus JABLTI01. Next base: position 48,253 of record DXJV01000082.1, on the reverse strand, counting down.
CCTCGAGTTCTTTTGAGTTTGTTTTTATGGCAACTTCAAAGAGTTCCCCTTCTTTCATTGGGAAGACTTGGAGATGTAAACTTCGATCTGCATTTCGTAAACTAAATCCCAACCCTTCATCCATGCTATCTTTCTCTAGTTTTATCTGTTCTTCAAGTTCTGTTAAGAGGGTGTCCAAAACATGTTTGGATGACAGTCGAAAAATCATTTCTTTATACAAATAGAACACCAAAGGAAGGGGGATTGTTTCGGAAATACTTTGACAAAAAGTCAAATTAATATTTTGCGTTTAAAATTAGAAAAAAAAGAAAGGGGGGAAAGGATGGCCTACTTTCTTTTTCGACGAATAAAGCGAGCAGCTAGAATAATGGTAATAATGCCCAGAAGTGTGGTACTAAATACAAAGCCCGGAATAAATCCTGAAGGAATTGCTGTTATATATACAACACCTGGGTTTGGTGTATCAGCTTTGAAATCTACTGAGCAATCATTGGTGTCACTGTTTGCTGGATCCCTATGAAGGCTTAGATCATCATTCATCGTTCCTGTCCAAGGTGTGTGTCCTGATAAGGAACCACTCCCCCAGAGGACTGCATCGCGAATTGTTCCTGTAGAGTCTTTCATGATTAATTCGTCACCGGTGTTTCCCAGTTGTAAGTTATTGTAAACAATATCTGGTGTTATGCCTGTAAGGTCAACACCCAAATTGGTCATTTCGGTGGTAAATGCGCTAGTGTCGCGTACAAAGATGAGCATATTGTCTGCCAGGATAATTGTGTCGTCTGGAAGCGTATAGTCATCTTCATTATCGGTGAAAAGCCACCCTCCAAGAAGGACATTAAAATCAAAGCCGTTGTAAACTTCGAAGAATTCGCCATTTGGTTCTGTAACAGCATCATATCTGACTTCAGAGATCAATACGAGCCAATCTAAATTAGGGGCGATTATATTGAATTTAACTTCGATAACTTGATCATCGCCTGCCATGGGCGTAGCTACCACTTTAAAGATGTGAATACCATTTGCATACCCACTTAAGTCAATTGGGTGCCCCATTAAACCCGCAGGATTTGTAAATGTATGTACGGCAACATTGTCAATTAAGAATTGAGCTGAAGTGAAGGTATTCGCTGCAAAGTTCACTTGGAAATTATAGTTCCCTGCAGCGATTTCTCCCACTGAAGGAGAAACGATGGATAAAGGCTTGCTAAAGCCAGTTGGCACTTCGCTATTTGCCCAGTCATAATCAAAAACGCTCTTAAAATAGGTTGCTACATTAGTATTGCGAACAATTGCACCTGCTTCACGATTGTTTACAACAGAATTGTTGGACCAATTTATGCTCGAAACAGAGACAATTTTATTGTCGACATTAATGTATTTGTTGTGGTTGTGACCCAACCCTTTGAAAAATTTTACACTAATACCGTTATCAAAAAGTAGCTGAGTGACATTCTCAGTTGCGGAACCGGGTTCGGGGATTAGAACGCGAATGGCTACACTCCTTTTAGCAGCATTAATTAAGTCGTTAAGAAGATAACAATCGAATTTAATGTATTGTAATTCAACATCAATTGTGCTATTTGCTGAGTCGAGTAACGCTTTCAAGAGAGTATAGCTATTATCCGGTGAAAAGACCGGCGTTATTTCCATATATTCTACTATTGTTTCCGGTGTATCAAAAGGATGAGTGTAAGTTCCACTTGTCTCATTTGCTTGGAGAGGGCCATGATTTACCCCCGTTGTCACCGAGGCAATTGATACATCATCTAAGAATACGCCCTCGTAATAAGCTGCAACATTAGTATCGTCAAAGAAGAACCCCATCTCTCGATTGGTTCTTGCGCCATTATATTGTGGAATACTCGAGGGCGCCCAATTCCCAGAATAAACAAAAGTCCATTTTGAATCGATAACCCAGAATTTGGCATGAGTGTAAGTAAAAGTGGGACTAGTTGTATAGACATCGATTCCTGCTTGATCCAAGCGGTAGGCCGCTTCTTCTGTATAATTATCCTCATAGCCACTTACCCGGTCATGTGAAACTGCCACAATGATACTCACACCCCGACCTTTTGCTGCTATGAGTTTGTTCACAAGGGGTTCACTTGAGAGTGTGTATACTTCCAAATAAATGCTAGTGGTCGCCTTATCAAGATAATGCGTTATTAAGTCATAGGCGGAATCAGGACCGACAAAACAAGTGACGTTACTTACCCCTTTAAACGTCGTTGTTGTGATTGCCGCGGGATCAAAATTCGCCTGCTCAAAATTTACCCAAGAATTACTATTAATTGTTCTTGTAATTTGCTCTTTTGTAGATGCTGTAACAACCGGAACTAAAAGAGCCAAAACGAGGACAATTAATACGAAATGTTTTGATTGCTTCATGGATATAGCTTAAGCTCTTTAATTAATAAATACCTATTGCTCAATTTTTTAAGGCTAAAGTTATTGTTTGTTTAAAAGCTCGCTTGCTAGTTGAAACAATTCATCATCTTTCTTCCGCTGAGCTTGTATGGTAATGATCTTCTTATATTGATTTAGCCGCCGCTCATCGAGTTCGAAAATTGCCATAATCTCTTCGAGAGTTTTTTCGCGCACATTTGGCAATTGAACCAGTTCCTTTGCAAATTCAAGAGGTGAGGGGAGTTCTTTTATCGTCTGAATTGGTTCGCCAAAAATAGTTGTAAAATATGCCAGGTCATCATTTGTTGCCCCCCATACAGTTATCGTATAGTGTTTTTCATCCTCGTTTTGTTTGAGTTGCAATTTTGGGGGAATAAGGATAAAATGGCTAATGTCATCATCATCGAGATGCACAGTTGTTTGATATTTCTGAGCGATCTCCTCTAATTTGCTCATTATCGGAAAATCTTTAGTCGTTTTAAAAATCAGCTTCATAAAAAAGGAATTCTAGTTTTGGTTATTTAGTTCTTTCTTTAACCGCAAACTAGAATGCTCTCTTTTAGAACAGTTCCTTCAGAGTTAATTCAAAAGCTTTTGCAAAATCGTCAGCTGTCACACCGGGAATATCGATTTTTTCGTCTCGTATAGTTTTATTGATTGCGCTGTAGATATGTTTTGGATTAGCTAATGTACCAATGAGGGCATTTTCCAGGAGTTCAGGGGTATTCATGGGGTTGGCGGAGAAATCGCCGCTAATAACGATATCCTTTATGAAATTGTCTTCGATTTCAAATAACATTCTAAGAAGGCCTCCACGTGCTTTATAGACAGAATGATAGATTTGCGTTGAACCGGAGATTTTGACTTTTCGTTTTTCTAGCAATTCAGAACGGCGCTGGTAGGTAATATTCAACCACTCGGGGTCGCGATATTGTTTTAGTAATTGGTCATTTATCTCTTGCTCTTTTGGCAAGAATCGTTTTTCCCTGCGCAACTTAATATCGAGTGCCTTTTCAAATTCCTTAATGAGAATCTCTTTTACTTCAGCTTTTGAGGGGGGATTTTTCAAGAATTGTTTGATCGTTCCAAGGCGATCCCGAAGGGTGGAAGCAATTTTGTCTCTGAACTTTTCATTGGGAGCTTTTAGAATCTTCACCATCTCATCAAAATTGAAATCGAAGATTAGGTTCCCCGTCAAGATTCTTGCGCCACCAACCTCTGCAGCACCGTTTCCTGAAATTTTTTTCCTATTAGCAACAATATCATTTACTGGAGCATACTCTGCCGGGATGCCGATTTTTTTGTAAGTGTTTATTGGTGCTTTTAGTACCTCCTCGTACATCTTACTGACTTCGTGGGGGAGTCTCTTACTCTTTAAATTCGCAATGACTTGATAAAACAGCTGTCCGTCATCGAGATAAACGGCTCCTCCTCCTAATGGCCGTCGAACAATGGGAATGCCTTTCGCTTGACAATAGGCAGTATCAACTTCTTCTTCAATGATTTGGTGGTAGCCTACACAAACTACCGGATCCTTTGGCCAACAAATAATAATGGTATTCTCAATGTCCTTATATTTCTCCATTGCTAATCCAAGTGTATGGTAAACCGTTTGAGACTCAATGCCTGGAAGGCCATCAAATTCCAATAATCGCCATTCTTCCGTCATTTTATTCTCACTTTTTCTCATAACTTCTTTTGCTGTTTAATATTTCTTTTGCAAATGGTTAAATAAAAAGTTGAAAGATAAGAAACATGTAACAATTCACAACAGGTGTAGCAAGTGAATATTGAAAGAACAAAGTTTGGACAGATTATCATTGATGGCAAAAAATACACCTCAGATATTTATATTAACATTGATGGAACAATAACCAAACGGAAGAAGGAACTCTCTAAACCCATTAGTAAAGGACATACGGTTTTAGGACCAAAAGAAATCCAGTTCTTGCTGAACCAAAACCCAGATACACTTGTAATTGGCAAAGGGCAATATGGTATTCTTCCAATCCCGGAAGAGTCGCGTGAGTTGCTAGCAAAATCGAAAAAAATAATAATTGAAGATAAAACGCCCGTTGTTATTCCCCTATTAAATCGCCTTCTGAAAGAGAATGCAAAAGTTGTTGCAGTGTTACATCTTACATGTTAAAGGGTTAACTATGATAACAAAAAGAGAATTGCTCGTAAAAGCTTTCACAATCCGTGAGCCATCCTACCAGAAAAAAACTTCGAATAGGACAATCGCTGCTGAACGAGAAATGAACGAAAAATTACAGCGAACTGACATCGAATCGACTGCTGATCCGAAAAATGAAGGCGACTTTCTAATTCTGTTTGTTCATGGTTTTGCTGCTTCAAAATATTGTTGGTTAGACCCCGACATCGGGAATCTCGGCTGGGTAAAGGATTATAGAAATGACCCCCCTCCCCGGGACTTTGGCTGGCATGCCATTCCTCCCCCGCCGTTTTTTGGGGTGGATTGGTCGCTCTCGAAGCAGTTAACACCAATCGGTGCGTCTGAAATTCTTGATAAGCATAACATAGAATGGTTGACATACTCCCAAAAATCGGCTTTTGGTCCGATAGAAACGTCCGTGAAAGAGTTAGAACAAATTATCGCTACAATTAAGGCTGTTTATGGAAATCGACGAATAATTATAATTGCTCATTCTCGGGGGGGTTTGATCTCGAAATATTACCTTTCTCACACTAAAAAGACATCCGTAGAGAAATTGATAACTTTTGGTACGCCTTTTGGGGGAACATTTCTATCAGCTATAGAGCTTTTCCACCTTCCCTCAAAATTATTTCTAAATAAAGTCAAAACAGTTCGCAAGCTTTGGGATGTTCATCGTGAGCGGAAAATCGAGTCTATTTCCACAAAACAAATGGCACCAAATTCTGACTTTCTTCTGGACTTGGAGAAAAGGGGTTGCCGGAAAGACGTTAAATTTGTTAATGTTGCAGGCAGTTGCTCGTTGATTACCAATGTGTATGTTTGGCAATGGAACCTCTCATCTCTTAAACCTCAATTTAATCTTGCATTTAAGAAACATGCCTTACGAAAGCAATTAATTCAAGAGAATAAACCTCCAAAAGATTGGTACAATCTCCCTGAACTTCCTATTCCTCAGTGCTTCAATTGGATTCTGAAACCCAGGAAATTATTTCATGTTTACCCAAGTATTGGCTATAAAGAGGTTTTAATGGGGGATGGGGCTGTAGCTGTGGAAAGTGCTCTTCTCAAGGATCCAGAAGTCAAGCAATACATTATTCACCGCAATCATTTCGATATGACTTGTTGTCCAGAGGCGTATAAAATCATGATGGATGAAATAAACAAGTGCCAAAAAGGCTAAAAGCGTTTGAAAAAACAAAGAGGTTTTAAAGGTAAAAAATCTCTGTAAATTAATGGACCGGTAAAAATGAAGGAAAAGGAAGCAACTGAAGATTTACCTGTAAAATTAAAACGTGTTTCATTTCTTCGTCTCTTATGGTTTACAAGGCTTAATATGGAAATTCATAAGAAGGATCCTATTTTTAAGAAGGCACTGGCATCCCGCTGGGAGAAATTTAAATTTACCATGAGTTTTTGCTGGCGTTTAGCACGACAAAAGCGGTTTATTCTTGTGAGGAGAAAAGATGTTATAGGGGCACTTTCGCTTGAAAAACGCAAACTATCAATTTTCATTTATGCCATCGGTATTTTACCTTCTTTTTACAGGCAGGGTTTTGGCACAAAATTAATGCTTTTTACAGAAGAATTTGCCAAGAAAAATCGCCGGAAGTTCGTCTGTTTTTCTGTTTTATTGGAAAATATACCTGCTGTGAGTCTTTACAAGAAATTAGGCTATCATTCCCAAGGAATCGGCTTAACGCTCATTCGGTTTCTAAGACGAAAACTTTCCAAAAGTTTACTTTCATTACAAGAGACCACTCCCATTAGCTTATACCGCCTTTCAAATCCTGCGAAAAAAAGAGCAGAAACGTTCCACTGGTGGTACGAAGAAATTGCCGCAATAAGTGAAGAGGCGAAGCAATTATGTATTGCTGATAAGCTATTAGATTTTAAGCTCAAACCTAATTGGGACGTTTATCAAATAAAAACCGGCGAAGAAACTGTAGGAGTACTTGTTAATATTCCCTCTTCTTACATCCCCACCTTAATGTTATTAAGCTCACCAAAAGCTACTTGGACAAAGAACTGTTTTTTAATGCTACTTTCCGTTTTACAAGCCAAATTTCAAACACCCCAAAAAGAAAAACCCTTCCCCCCATCACAAATGAATTCACAAATGCAAAACCTTTTTGGTACGTCATCAATTTATCAGTTTTTTTTGACACAACAACATAAGGATCATTTGCTTTCTGTTTTTGGAAAGGAATTCATTCTCCATGACCCTACAGAAGACCGCCAAATCTTTTTTAAAAGAGTTGCTTAAAATTCTATCATCAATTTTATGAATAATTATAATTGACTGTTATTAAAAGTAGTACTAATCATTAATTGTCGTGAATTTTATGAACAGTGAGAAAACCCCCTTAACAATTATCAGGGTATCACGAAAAAGATTTCTTCAAGAATTGGCACTTCTTACTATTTTATTTCTCTTCAGCCTTTTCTTAATTGTATATGGACTTGCTGAACGACAAACGCTATTTTTTCAGCTTCTGTTGAGTTTGCTTGGCTTTGGACTGTTCATTCTTTTCCTCGAGTCAATAATAAGTCTGATAAGTTTGCGCATTGAAATATCACAGAAACAGCTAAAGGTACGAAAATACTTTATTTGGCGAACATTTCTCTGGTCAGACATCTCTTCAATTGAAATTATTAAACGAACAGCAAAGTTGTTGAGAAAAAAGCCGGTTGTCAAAATTCATTCAGTAATTATCCATTATGCTGCTACTTTTGATTTTACTCTTCCATTTACGAGATTTAGTAAACAAAAAGCAGATGAGATCTTGTCATTAATACTTTCCTACCTGAAAAAACCCCCTGGAAAAAATGGCTCTACAAGTGAAGAGCAATTTACTCAAACTTCTAAGCCATTAAGTGAAGAAGAAATTGCTGCCCAAATCCCACCTAAGGTACAAGATTTCGAACTCGAGTAATGATTCTACATTGTCAAACTTGAGCAGTTTACAAGCCATTCATGAGAGCGATCATGTGAGATAATATCTTCACTGAATTTTATCATTCTTAGAATTGCTGATACAACAGTAAAGCCTTTGTCTAAAAGATGGCGATAAACTACCCAGTAGCTGGAGTTTATGCTTAATTTTAACCATTGTTTGCCATTTTGGAAACCAAACTCTTCACATGCATTAATTAATAGGTCCAAAATTTCAGGTTCACGAATACTTTTGTCAATTACCAGAACTTTTATCTCCAACAGTTTGGCAGCATCCTCTTCTTCGTATTTTGGCTTGGCTCTACAAATTGCATAGCCAATAACGAACCCCTCTCTCTTTACAAGTATTGTTTCACCTAAAGCATATTTATTTGTGATCAATATCTCATTTGTATAATCCAAACCATTGTGCAATTTATCAGAAAGCCAGCTACAACGTGTTAGAATATCTTCTTTATTTTCTTCCTTTGAGAAATAGCTAATCTCGAGTGACGAAAGGTTCGTTTTGTTGTTTAGTGAAGAATTGTTTGCTTTTAGTGCAGAAAGAATTTCTTGTTGGAGTTTTATCGTTAAAAAGGCAGGCCGGAACCCTTGTTTACTGTAAAGTCCAATATTAGTCATACTACTTGGCATTGTTTCTAACGCTAAAGTCGTAACAGGTCTAGTTTCTGTCAAATAATACAAGCCTTTTTCCAGTAATTTTCTCCCAATTCCTTTGTTTTGATATTCCGGCAAAACACCAAACGTTCCTATCCAACCAAATTTCCCCCAGGTGTGCGCAAAGAGTGCGCCTACTATTTTACTGCTCGAATAAGCAACAAAGGCTCCTTCTGGTTCTATCTCGAGATAAGGAAGAATCGACTCTGAGGTTCTCTTTCGTTCACGTTTAATATTTCTTCGTTGAAAATAGGAATCATTAAATGCTTTTGCTAATACATTGATAACTTTAGGGACATCTTTTTTTATCATTCGTCGTATTTTCATCGCCTATTCTACTTCCTGTTATTTATCCCCGAAGGATTTTCAAACCATTGATTAACACTAAAGTCAACCCTATGATAAAAAGCATTGCTCCAAGTATCCTACCAACTTGATTGGCTTTCTTAATTCCGAGATTGACTATTAATTGATTTCCTAATAGTGGAATAATCATCACTCCCAGACCAACTGAAAGGAACAGCGCGAATACAAAAATAAAGCTGTGGTAAAAGATCGCCAAGATTATGAGAACTAGGGGGATCAAGAGTACGAAAAATAAGAAGAGCCAATAAGTTTTTTCTACATAGTGAATGTACCTCAGGATAAGATTTTTATGAACCGGCGAACATGCATAGTACTTTTTTAAGTCTTCACCTTTTCGTGCGACCTCGAATTCTTCTAATGACTTTTCAGGCGCTTCAAAACTATGGCACCAAGAGCACCGTTTCGAATTTTCTTCTCCGGTTTGAGGTTGCTCGCCGCCTAACCTGACATTTTCTTTTTCCAACATCGAAAATCTGCCATTAACTTCCTAAGAGATAGGTTTTTAAAATACTTTTGGTTAGTAATCTCTGGTATCCGATGCTCTTTCGGCTTGAAAGATGTACTTCCGCTACCAAAATCCATAAATAAAATAGAAACTTATTTATCCCAACAAACTTAAAAGTAAAAAGAACAGTTAATTTAAAACATACAAATAATTGGGTGATAAAAAAATGCCATATCAATGTCCAAAATGTGGTTCTGAAAACATTAAAGAAGTTGAAGATAAATCAAAAGTCTTGGGTTATGCAGGTCACAATCCCATTTACGCAAAAGTAAAAGTTTGCAAAGAATGTGGCAATCGTTTTACTGATTAAGTAACGGTTACAGAACAAGATTTATCTTCACTTGAAGCAAATGATAATAGGTTGACAGAGAAAATACTTCCGTTATTTTCTTTATTTTCATTTTTCCCATTCTTTATTTCCATTCTATTTTTCCTTTCTTCGCCTTTTCAATTTTAATTAATTTTGGAGCCCTTACAGTGAGCTTAAATGGGTATTTTCTTACTAATTCATTCAATTTTTCTTTCGTGTCTTCCAATGCTGCTTCGATAGTTTCTTGAACTAAAAATTCAATTGTTTCTTGATCGAGGGGCAAAATTTCTCACTTTGTTTTTTTAGTGTTTGGTCCTTCAAATTTTTTTGCATGAGTTATAAGTAAATTTTTTTTGTTCGAATCAAAGCCTTTCCCCGTTTTTCGTTTTAACAAAAAGTAAAACACATGTTTATTAATGACTTTCGGCACCGTTAAACGAAAATCGTTGTTTTATCGGTGAAACAGATGTACGATGAAATTGATCAAAAAATAATTGCCATTCTTCAAAAAGATTCGCGCGTATCAAATATTGAAATTGCAAAACGTATTAATCGAAGTGAATCAACTGTTCGACAACGCTTGTTAAAATTACTACAAAGAGGGGTTATTAAGCGATTTACTATTGAATTGAATCCTGCTTATCTTGGCTACAATACAATTGCTTTTATTGGGATAAATACTCACCCTTCCAAACTTCTCCGGGTAGTGAAGGCTTTGAAAAAAATTAATGAGGTGAAATTCCTAGCAACCTCGACTGGAGCATTTATGATCATGTGTAAAATTTTCGCCAATGATGGCATCCATTTGGGTGAAATTGTGGAAAAAATAGAGGAGTTGGAAGGGGTACTTGAAGTGATGCCTTCAATTATTCAGGAAACCCATAAACAGGAGTAAAAAAAGGGTTGAGAAATTTACTCCTCGAGATAAATATCAATAGGATAATCTGATTGAATAAATTCTTGAAAATTGATTTTCTCTTTATTTGCGAGTTTCTTTGCTACTTTTTTGTGCAGATTTTTCAGAATGCGAATGGCTCTTGCAGCCGGATCATCTGATTGAATAATGAGTCCAAGAACTAATTCATCTTCTTTAACAATTATCAATTGTTTGTTGCCTGTTTGTAAGAGTGTTTCTGCTTTCTGATAATTCTTCATTTGTTTTATAAACCGTTGAATTTCGTAATTCCCTTCTTTCAATAATGGAAAGTGTTTGCTTTGCGTTTTTGGCGTCCCACAAAGAAATTCTTCAAGCATGTCTCCCGAGCTCAAATAAAGATACCCTCCAAGAATTTTAACATTCATAGAAGAAATTTCTTTTTTGGACAGTAATTGATGCGTTAGCCAATCCCAACTTTCAAATAACTGTTCGCCAGTCAATGCAGAGCATTGTGTAAATTCGCACTTTCTTTGTTCTCGAATTAGCTTATTGAAATTGAAAAGGCTTCTAATTTTGTTAAAGTCAACGGCTTCTTTTAAATCGATTTTATTTGCTAGGAATAATAAGGGGGCTTTCTCATTATACGTTAATGTATTGTAAAATTCTTGTACCGCTAATTTAAACCTCTTCTTATCAGCAGAGTCAAAGACAAAAACAATTCCATCTGCGCTTGCAACAAACTTATTCCACAGAGACTCTCGAAGAGGTGTTTGTCCGCCAATATCATATACAATGAATTCCAAACTTCGGTATTTGTAAATCTCAATATTTATTCCAAAAGTTGGTCGGACAAGATTAAATTCTGATTTGAGCAGTCGATTAATAATCGTGGTTTTACCGGCACCATCAAGACCAATGATAGCAATTGATCTTTTACTTTTCGAATCAAAACCCGAATATTGCTTTTTTAATATTCGACTTAAAAATGACATTCACCTTTTCTCCGCTACTAACAATTTAAATCTTTAGTAATTTGCTCGGATTAAAGTTAATTTAAAGGATTAAAAGGATTACTCAATCGGTAAGTAGAAAAATTCTTGAATCCAAAAAAGAAAATAACAAAGATTATAAAATACAAAGTTGTAGTGAAGGAAAAGTTGTTGATAACCTTGGACCAAGAGAAAGTAATTACTGTTAAGGATCTTAAGAAAGAATTTAATGGCGTTGATATCTTGAACGGTATTTCCTTTGTAGTTGCACTCGAGGAGATTTATTGTATTTTAGGGCCAGATGGTTCAGGAAAAACAACTTTACTTGAAATATTGGTCGGATTGCGAAACCCCTCAAGTGGAGAAGTGACCATTCTTCAAAACGACATTTCCAAAAGCTATGAAATGCGTGAGATTAAGAAACGTATTGGCTACCTTCCGCAAGAATTTAGAACCTATGACAATTTAACTGTTAAAGAAAACCTTCAATTTTGGGGAAAAATGTATGACAAGATGCTCCCTGTTTCAGAGATCATTGAGTTATTTAATTTGACAGACTATGCAAATAAACGTTATCGACAATTAACTTTCCCCATTAAACGGAAAGTTGGTTTAGCAACAGCTTTTATCAACGATCCTGACATTGTTTTCCTAGATGAACCAACAAGTGGTTTGGACCAATTTGCTAAGAAAGAAATTTGGGGGATTCTTAAAGAGTTTAAGGCGCGAGGGAAGACTATTGTCTTGACAACTAATCAAGCGCTTGAACCGGCTATTGTTGCCGATCAAGTGGCGATCATCCATAAAGGCCTACTAAAGGATATTGGGACCCCTTTGGAACTTATTGATCGCTATAGCGCTGGTAGTAGAATTATCATTCGTTTCATTAGTTTGACGGAACGCGAAAAAGCAATTAAAGCACTACAAGATGAATGCCCCTTTGAAATTATTGATGATAACATCGTCATTTCTAGCGAGGAAATCACTTTAGCAGAAGTTCTAAACAAACTCGAAAAAGTGAATGCTCGCTATTCTGATATCATTACGCAGAAACCAACTTTGAATGACGCATTTATAACCCTAACCGGAGAGAAATTATCAGAAACCATATGAAAGTATCATATACAGAATAGGATGGTGAAGTAATTTGGATGAGCAACCGATTCTAGAAGAAAAAGAACAACCAAAAGCACCATCCAAGTTTGTATTACACCTAAAACGTCTTGCCAGAAATTTCTATTTAAGCATGCGACGTATTTTTACTTTAATTGGCGGTCGAAGTTTGCGATATTTCCGCTCTCCTAATGTTATCTTCTGGTCAATAATTTACCCCATTGTTCTTGTTTTGATATTCGGAGCAATCTTTGGTCGAGCAGAATTCCAAACGCTCAATCTCGATGTTGTAGATCAGGATCATAGCGAACAATCGGCCTATTTTATGGGACTACTTGAAAACACTACTACTTTAAAAGTCAACGAAGTGACGGAACCAATCATTTCACCTGAAGAATGGCTGAAAGAAAACAACAGATTTGTCTTATTGATTATCCCTCCAACATGGGGAGTGAAATTAAGCCTGAATCTGACTGCAAACTTGACTATCTACTACGACCCTTCCTCTTATTCAGCAAAAACGGTAATTGATATTGTGAATGAAGTGGTGATGGATTACAATATACTAATCATGCCAATTGAGCTTAAATTTGGTATGGATGTCGTTTACAATTATGTGGCCAATCTTTCATATATTGACTCTCTTGTACCCGGGATTATCATGATTGCTATCTCAACCATCACACTCTTCACAAGCGTAAATTACGACTTGGAAGAGAAAGAGAGCAATTTCCTATCCAAATTGGCAACAACACCTCTCACCCGGTTTGAATTGGTTTTTTCACGACAGCTCTGGCAATTATTATTAGTATTTATTGCCAGCACGCTTGTCATCTTATTTGCCCTTATTTTTAGCTTTAATATCTCGAGTTTACATCCACTAATGCTTCTTTTCATTATTTTTGGAACGTTGACTTTTTCAGGTATAGGCTTTATTCTGGTACGTCTTATTTCTAATCCGGATGGTATTATGATCGTTTCGATTCTTTTTCTCGTTCCACAAATAATCTTAAGTGGTGTGATAATTCCTTTGCTTGATTTCCCACAGTTCCTTCGTGCACTTGCGCGTATTTTCCCGCTTTATTACTTAACTGAAGGAATTCGTTATACCATGATGGGTACTTTTACCGGAGGTTTTTGGCTTCATTTTGCTTTATCAGCCATTTTTGCTTTTATCTTTCAAATTTTGGGCATACTGGCGATTAAATGGAGGGACTAGATGAGAAATGGCTGAAGAAAATAAGATCAATAAAAACGAGCAAAAGAAGGAGCCTTTGCAGAAGAAGCTCAAGCAAATTTTCAAGCACTTGAAAAACAGCTCACGAAGGATAAATTCTCAAATAAAGATAACTGCCATTTTGACCTTTCGTTCTCGTCTCACCATCTTTCTCTTCTTTGCTTTGCCCCTAATAATTCTCTTACTTTTTGGCTCGATTTTTGCCAAACAACAATCATTCAGATATGATCTCACAGTTCAAAATCATGATAATTCAATTGTCTCCGAGGAGCTAATACAGAAGCTGGAAGCGAATCAGTTTTTACGGGTAAGTTATTTGACTGACCTCACAGTTGACCCGAAAGAATTCATGGAACAAAATCAAATTCATGCATGTCTTGTTATCCCTCAACACTGGTTTGAAAATTCGATTATCAATGGATATTCTGAAGTAATTCTCTTCGTAAATCCCTATGTAAGTAGTTCCGATAGGATTGTTCGTTTAGTGGGCAATGTTATCAATGAATTTAACCTTGAGAGAAATAACTCTTCTCCTTTGGTGAATCTTGAAACAGAGGTTTTTTATTCGAATAATATTAATTATATTGATTTCTTCTTACCGGGCATTATTGGTGTTGTTATTATGAACATCGCGCTGATAGGTACAGTTATGCGGCAGTCTCATTACAAAAAAATCGGCATCTTCAAGAAATTCGCCACTACTCCCTTAACCCATTTTGAATTTCAAACTTCAGAAATAACTTTTCATTTCATTATCACATTCTTGGCGACTTTTCTCTCGATTTTAGCCGGCTGGTTTTTCTTTGGCTTTAGTCTGACCAGCATTAATGCGATGCTTTTGCCCATCATTTTCACAGGTGTAATACTTTTTACGAGCATAGGGCTCATGATAAGTTTGTTTACTAAAAACCCCCGTAGCTCACTTCTCATTTCTCTTGCTGTGGTCATACCATTGATGATTCTAAGTGGTGTGTTTTTCGATATCTCGAGTATTAAAATTTTAACCATCCTATCGAAGTTTTCACCATTGACCTATGTTATTGAAGCTTTGCGCGCAAGCATGATTACTAATAATTATTCACAAGCATGGCTCAATATAGGTATTACTCTAATTATAGGGTTAGTTTTGTTAATCGTTGGCAACTTTCTAACACGATGGGAAAAGCTCTAAAAAAGTGGCCAGACCAGTAGGTGACTCGTTATGAAAAAAAATACGTTGACCTTTGTCACGAAAAATAAAGAAAAAATAGCTGACATTAAAACGATGTTAGGCAAAAGCTTTCAATTAGAATTTGATGCCACACTTGAGTTGCTCGAAATTCAAACACTCTCGGTTGAGGAAGTTGTCGCTTTTAAGGCAATACAAGCATATAAACAATTAAAGCGGCCTGTTGTTGTTTCGGATAGTGGGTTAGAAATTGTTGCCTTAAGAAATTTCCCAGGCGCATTAGTAAAGTTTGTAAATGAAACAATAGGGCAGAAGGGGCTGGTAAAGCTTTTAGAAGGTGAAGAGGACCGGCGAGCATTTTTTGTGGCTGCAATCGCTTTTTGTGCTGAAGAGTGTTCCCCACATATTTTTGTTGAAAAAGATGAAGGAACTATTGCTGAAAAGCCAAGAGGAGAAGGCTGGCATTTCGACCGAATTTTCATTCCGAAAGGTGAAAAAAGAACTTGGGCTGAAATGGGTCGTGAAAAAAAGAATACTCGCTCTGCTTTTCGCAGAGCATTAGACCGTCTTACTGCCTTTTTGCAAGAACAGTATACTGCCCCTTAATTTTCATCAACTGTTTTAATACTTGCAATTGGTTGTCGCATGAACAAGATAAATGATAGGATAAGGAAGGGAATATAGATGATTTTTAATAAAATCGGAATTATTGGGTGAATGTTCTTTAAGAACCTTGCAAAGAAGGAGAAGTACGTTGGAACAACCATGCAAATTAAAGCAATTGCGACTAGTATTAAGACAACTAGTTCATGAGGCTGTGTTTTCTTCCGGCGGATGGATGTTTGTATGCCTAATGTCACAGACATTGCTCCTAGAGGGGCGGCAATTAACATGGAAAGACCAATCGGTATGAGGAGAGCTTTCCCAATGAGTTGTTTAATGTCCCAATAATATTTTCTGAGATCTTCAAATTGCCTGTTTAATATTGTCTTGATATCTTCTTTTTTCTTTCTGCGGAAGAGTCGAAATCGTCTTTTTTCTTCCACTACAATCATCCGGGGAATATATTCTTTTGATGGGTCCTTTAGGATCCGAATGGATGGGATGATGTAAAACGAAATGATACCCCAGGCAGCAATGATGCCTTTATACCATTCATTAATAATATCAAACGTATCTAAAGTAGGTATTGTATAGCCACTTGCCCAGCGAACGATGGGATTTATCAAGCCAATCAGCGCTAAAATAATTCCGAGTCCCAGCATGATGTAGATTGGAATCAACATAATTAACTTGAATTTATGAGGTTCAATTTGCTCCTGTTTGGTAATTATCTTTTCAGAAAGCTTTCCACGATATTCTTTTAACTTCTTCTTAATTTTCTCCTTTCGTACCTTGAACTTTCCTTCAAGTTCCTTCTTCTCCTTTTCTATTTTTGCTTTTTCTTTTGCAACCTTCTTCGTCTCTCGCTTTAACTTCCAGCCAGACCATCTGCCACTTTCTTTCTTGGTCGCTAATTCTTCCATTTTTTTCGCAAGTTTTTCTTCTCGCTGAGCAAGTTCAGTTTGTTCGCGTTTTTCATATGCTTCAATTTGTTTGAGCTCAGTCTCGAGTTGCTCAATCTCTTCTTTATCAAATGATTTTTTCTTGGAAGTTTTTGTCAACCAATTAATAATATCAATAGCAATGGGGATATACCCAGTAATAAAACCAAAACCACTTAACACTTGTTGAAAGATGAAATAGAGTAATAATGGATAAGCAAAAATCTCAAGCCAAGGCTTTGTCCCCCGATAGAAATGGATGATAATTGTCGCTCCAACGAGAACAATAAGTCCCACAATGGCACTCAATGGATATTTCCGATCGTTTAACCAATCTTTTAGCAAAGTCCTTTTCGGGGATTCAACAGAGGTTTCTTTCTGCATAATAATGTTTCTTCTCTTGGTAAACTTAAAGCTTTCGTTAGGAATAAACAAATTTTTATCAAAAAAATCCAAGCATAAATTTATTGACTTGTTTTATAAGTTAGTATTTGGCATCAAAAATGGCAATAGAAATACGTCCGGCAACTATATTCGACATCCATGAGGTCTATGAAATCGAATTGCAATGCTTCGAGGAGGACCTCCGATTTGAGAAGGACCTTTTCTACTTATTTTTAATGGGGCAAAGAGGTGAAATTTTCCTCGTTGCAGAAGAAGGCACTTCTCAGGGAGAAAGAATGCTTGTCGGATTTATTATCGGCTATTTAAACAATCAGAATAATTATGAAATAATAACCATTAATGTTGCCCCTGAAAGACAAAATCAAGGGATAGGCAAACAGCTGATGCTCGAATTTGAACGCATTTTAAAATTAAAAGTAAAAAATATTAGACAGCAGAAGAAAATTACAATTGAATTGGTAGTTTATGAACAGAATTACGCTGCAAAACACCTCTACGAAAAATTGGGCTACAAAGAAGTTGCACGAATAGCGAATTACTATCCAAAAAACCGCACCGGCATTAAAATGAAGAAAGAAATAATGCTGGAAACTCGAGATAGTAGTAGTAAAAACTTGTGAAAGTTGGTAACTATTCGTCTATACACATACATTTTTATCTTGGAGTATGAAAATAAATTCATAAGGGTAAAAATCGGAGAAATGTAAAAATATGACTCCTGAAGTTGACCAGGAAGACGAGAGCAAGGACATTGCCGAAAAAGATCGTAGTTATCTATTGTCCTACACTCGTCATTTAGAAAGAAAAATCCGTACGCTCGAGACAGAAAAGCAGTTAATTGATAATGAGCGTATGCGCATGGAACGAGAAATTGCCTCCATGCGAAATGACTTAGAACAAATGAAGCGAAGCCCGCTCATTACTGGCACGTTAGTTGACTTGCTAGATGATGGCAGAGCGATCGTTCGGAGTTCGAGTGGTCCCAGTTTTGTTGTGAATGTCATAAAATCAATTAGTAAAGACCTCTTAAAACCAAACTCACGAGTTGCCTTAAACCAAAGAAACTTCGCAATTGTAGAAGTATTACCTCAACAAAAAGATCCGATGGTCTCAGCTATGGAAGTTGAGGATGCACCTGAAGTTTCCTATGAAGATATCGGCGGACTCGAGGAGCAAATCTTAGAATTACGGGAAACCGTTGAGCTTCCGTTAACAAAGCCAGAACTCTTTGAAAAGGTTGGTATTTCACCTCCAAAAGGAGTGATGCTTTATGGACCGCCCGGAACAGGGAAAACACTCCTCGCACGAGCAGTTGCTCATGAAACAAATGCAACATTTATTCGTGTTATTGGTAGTGAACTGGTCCAGAAATTTATCGGTGAAGGAGCACGACTCGTTCGAGAAATATTCGAATTTGCAGAAGAACGTTCCCCGACCATCTTGTTCATTGATGAACTCGATGCTATCGGCTCCCGCCGGCTAGATATTGCAACCAGCGGTGACAGAGAAGTTCAACGAACGTTAATGCAATTATTAAGTAATCTTGACGGTTTTGACGTTCGAGGAAATGTTCGTGTTATTGCAGCGACAAATAGACCGGATATCTTAGATCCTGCATTGCTCCGTCCAGGGCGATTTGATCGTGTCATTGAAATCGGCATGCCAAATGCAAAAGCTCGAAAAGAAATTTTCAAGATTCATACAAGAAAAATGGCTTTGGATGATACCGTTGATCTCGACGTCTTAGTGAGCATGACAGAAGGTGCTTCAGGGGCAGATATAAAGAATATTTGCACAGAAGCCGGAATGTTTGCTGTTAGACAGGATAAAGACCATATCTCTGACACAGAGTTCAAAAAAGCTGTTGCTAAAGTTATGGGTAAAGTAAAAGCAGACACCGGGACAAAGGAACACTTCTTTACCTAAGAATTGAAAGTGCTCTGCCCCTTTTTTTCTTCTATTTTAATGAAGCATGTTTTGCTTCTGCTTTTTTCTTTAATTTTTCTTTTATCTTTTTAAGCTGAGCAAATTGTTCTCTTTCTTGCTCTTCCAGTGTCATTTCAATGAAAGCGATTTGTTTTTTCAGGCGGGGAATTAAAATAAAACGAAGAGCATTAACCCTTCTTTTAGTCTCTGTGATAGCTTCCCCTAAAATAGTCAGCATGGCAAGTGTTTCAGCAAGGACAACAATTTTCTCAATGGCTAGCCTATATGCTTCAGTGGTATTATCAATTTGAGAACTTGAATCCTGAAAACCGTAAAACAATTTCGTTTGGGCATCATCTCTAGTCTTCTCGAGTTCCAATTTTGGAACCACAACACCTGCAACATTGGATTCATAGGCTTCAATCTTCCAAATTTCCGGTGCAGCAAAAGCTATTTCACGCATTCGTAGTGGTCCTACAACCATTTGAGCTTCAATAAGGGCATCTTGTGCTTTCTTTGTGAGAACAGCTGTTTCTTCTCGTAAACCACGGATCGTATCAACGACCTCAAAGAAACGGATAACTAATGAGTCCAGTTTTTCTTGCAATAAGTCATGCCCTTTTTCAGCAAGCTTGTGTCTATCACGGAGTCGCATTAAATTCATTCGTGTTGCTTGTATTCCTTCGCTCATTGATGATTACCCTGCCTTAACAAATTTATGTTGGCATTCATTGATATTGGGATAGATGCGACCATAAAAAACTTTTTACAAATATCATCAAAAGTATCTCTTGTAAAAGAATTGGACTCTTCTATTACCGAACTTTCATTAGGGCATTTTTCCCCAAAAATAAGTCTTTTTAATGATGCTTATTATTGTATTAAAAAGTCTGAAATGGACTTCTAAGAGAATTTACTGTAAAAGTTGGGTTTGCTTTCATGATTAATCCATTTAAACACAAATTTTAAGGGTGCTAGTAAATGTCTGAAATAAATACAGAAAATATTGATACTATTAAAAAACGTTCTATTCTCCGTTTCCTTGAAGAAATGCAAAACTTGCGTACAAATTTAGAGATGTCGTTTCTAGCAAACTTTGAAGAAAAAACAAACGCCTTATTTTCCGGCTCAAAATCCTCTTACAATCCCCAAGAGGTTAACAACGTTTTAAATAAAATTAAAGATGTCGAAAAAGAACTCGTCAAACAACTATTAACTGATACATCTGAAAACGGTACAAATATCCTCAGGGATGCGATTAACAGTGCTTTGACGAGTAATGTGAATATAGATATTGAAGTTCGAGAAAGGATTTTAGAACTCGAAAAAGAAGTCGAAAATTTGCTTAAACAACTTGCTGAAAAAGAGAAAGAGTTATCCACAGTGAGAGCAAATATCGATGAATTAAGTGAAGACAATATGGATGACTTTAGCCGTCTCCAGGAATTGATCGACGAGCAAAAAGAAACAATTGAAAACTATGAAAAACAAGTATTAGAACATGGAGAGGTGCTAGCTCAACAACGGCTCGAAATTGAGTCGTTACAAGAAGAAATCGGAGACCTCTCTCAAGAGAAGCAACAGTTGGAAGAACTTCTCAAGGATACGAAAAATTCACTCAAGAAAAAAGAAAACGAATTAGAGCGTAAAGATGAAAAAATTGCTTCTCTAAAAGAAGAGCTCTCACAAGCAGAAAAAGAGCTAACAAATGTTAAATTCGAAGGTTCCTCTACCTTAGAGGATAAAGTTGCCCGACTCGAAGACCGGCTTAAAATTGAGCTTACGCAAAGAATCAAACTCGAGGAGCAGGTAAAAGAACTAGAGTCTACAGTTAAAACATATAAAGATGAGTTAAAACAAAAGGATGATGAGCTTAAAACACTCGAGAAGAAAAGCACTGAAGCGAAAGAAAGCGAAATTTCACCAGCAGAATTGGCTTTAAAAAACGAACAGATCGCTTTATTACAAGAAGAGAAGAGTTCTCTCGAACAAGAGCTGGCAAAAACGAAAAAGTCCCTAACAAAAGTTGAGAAGAAGGTTAAAACGCTTAATACAAATCTCAAAAAGAAGCGCAACGAGCTTAAAAAACAAAAAGTCACTATTACAAAACTTAAAAAGCAATTGACAGAGGTTCAAACAAAAGCTGTGACAGTTTCTTCACCTACCTTACTTGATGAGCAGAAAGTACAGGAACTAGTTCATCAAGAGCGAGAAAAATCTAAAAAAGAGCTTATGGTTTTGCAACAAGAAATTGAAACCCTTCAAAAAGCTTTAGAAGAAAAAGAACTGACTGTTGAAGAAATAACAAAAGTGCAAGTTGCCCTTGAAGAGGAACGTGATGCGTTGCAAGAAGAATATGAAAAAATGCAGACAAAAATTGATGGTCTTGAACAAGAACTCGAGGATGTAAAGGCAGAGACAAATAAAAAGGAAACGATAATGCAACGTCTCATAAGATCCCCGCAAAGAATCGCTTTCTTAGCTATTGTTACTCCACTAACAATTGTTACCTCAATTCTTTTAGTCTTGAATTTTGCTTCCTTTACCGGAAATCCTGTTTTCATCAGTTTTCTCGTCTTTTTTGGTTTGACAGTTTTGAGTTATATGGTTTACATAATAGTTGATATTGTTCGGATTCTAAAGATACAGAACAAGTCTAAAAATCAGTGAATAAAATTAATGAAGCTAGAAGAGGTTAATTCCAAGAAACTAAAATAAACTTTAAAAGAGCTTCCTTTTCTTTTTTCTCTGTTTCAAATTATACTAAATAAAGTTAAATTTGAGAAGGTAGTGCTGCTGTGATGGACCTAGTAAGAAACCTTGAAAAAATGATAAAAGCACATAAAAATGTGGTTGCAAATCCCAAACGAAGCGAATTAATTCAAGAATCACTTGATAATCGTGAAGCTTATTTGAGCGCAAATGGTGCACTTGCAACATGGACTCCCCCAGAATCTACTGGTAGGAGCCCAAAAGACACTGTCATTGTGAAACGACTGGAAAGTGAGGATACAATTGATTGGACCTCTCCAAATTGCATTCCCATTACTGAAGAGACATTTGACATGGCTTGGGAAGATGCCCTGTCCTTTTTGAAAGCCAAGGAAAAAATCTACATCTCAGATAGATCCTTGATAGCGGATACTTCTTATGCTGTGAAAGTGAAGACGATTAGTGATAGGGCACTTCATTTGCTCTTTACTTATAACATGTTTCGACCGCTTCCAGAAGACATTGAGAAGAGTATTTTTGCAGATAAACCGTTTACTTTGATAGTACTCCCCTATAATAAATTGAACCCGAAAAAATACGAGGGGCGCCTCCGGAAATTACCAAATGGCCAAACAAGTAATATGATTGTTGCCATGGATTTCGACCGTCGATTAGGGGTAATAATTGGCTCTGCTTATTGTGGGTCAATAAAGAAATTAATGTTTACAGTTCTAAATTACATGCTTCCTGAAGAGGGCATTCTTCCTCTCCATTGCTCTGCCAATGAGGGACCAAATGGTGATACTGCACTGTTGCTCGGGCTCTCTGGAACAGGAAAAACAACTCTTTCTGCAGATCCTTCTCGTGCTCTTCTAGGAGATGATGAGCATGGATGGAATGATAATGGCATTGCAAATTTTGAGTATGGCTGTTATGCTAAATTGATCAATTTGCGGAAAGACAAAGAACCCGAAATTTATAATGCCATGATGCATGAGGATGATTATTTGAATCATGGGGCCATTTTCGAGAATACAATGATGTATCCTGATGGGTCAATCGATTTCTTTGATGATCGTTTAACACCAAACTCACGCGGTTCTTATCCATTAACCTTCTTATCAAATATTAAAATGCCACCAGTAGGGAGACATCCAAAGACAATTTTGTTCTTAACAGCAGATGCAAACGGTGTCCTTCCACCAATTGCCAAGCTAACACCGGAACAAGCAATGCTCTGGTTCTTGATGGGCTATACAAGTAAATTAGCAGGAACAGAAACAGGAATAGTGGACCCGGTCTCAACCTTTTCGAGGTTCTTTGGTGAACCGTTCATGCCACGAAATCCAGATGTTTATGCTTCCTTACTTGGCGAGAAAATGAAAAAACACGGAACACAAGTTTATCTCATCAATACCGGCTGGAGTGGTGGCCCCTATGGTGTTGGTGAACGAATGGACATTACCCTCACAAGGCGACTTGTTGATGCAGCTCTTAAAGGGGAGCTCGAGGATGTAGAATATCAAGAAGATGCGATTTTCCATCTTATGGTTCCCAAAAGCTGCAAAGGTGTCCCTGATGAAGTTCTCTGGCCCAAGAATACTTGGAGCGACAAGGAAGCCTTTGAAGAACGTGCAAGAAAACTTGCGGAGGACTTTAGTAAGCATTTTGACAAAGCCTATGCAGAGAAAATCGCCCCAGAAATCGCCAAAGTTTGCCCTGGAAAGTAGACACTTTATACAGCAAAAGGGTTTTGGGATTCTTGGTGAATCCCTCACTGCTCTTTTTTCTCCCAATTTTTGAGTAATCTTCAAATACTTTTGACTAGCATTAGGTATTGTCAAAAAAATTATCTTTAACAAATTTACCTAGGTGGAATTTCTTTAAATTGAATCCGAGCGAAGAAATAACCGAGGCACTCCAACAGCTAAACTCGCCAAACGAACGTATTCGAAGTCAAGCAGCACTTTCATTAGGATGGATTGGTGATAGTTCTGTTGTTGCTGCCCTAATTCATGTCTTAAAAAATGACCCGTCAGCAAAGGTCAGAGCAAATGCAGCTATGTCACTCGGGCAACTTGGCGATGAAAAAGTCGTGGACACTTTAATTGGCTGTTTAGATGATAAAGATGCCTTTGTTCGAGGTATTGTCATTTATTCTTTAGGGCTAATGAAAGCGCAACAAGCTATTCCGGTGTTATTACATGTTCTTGCAAATGACCCTGATAAAGAGACGCGAATGGCTGCAGCAGATACCTTAGCGCAATTAGATTCTCCGGAGGTTATAAAGCCGCTAATTGTTGCCTATCTCTCGGATCCAGAAAAAGATGTTCGAGACGAAGCTTTGGACTCTCTCCAAAGGCTGGCAAAAATTTTGAACATCCCCAACCTCGAGGCATTGATTGAAGAAGAAAAGCAAAAGATCGCTCCCCTTCCCCCGAAACTAGAAGAAACTGCAGCGCAAAGAAGCGACCCTCTTACTGTAGATATAAGTCAGAAAGACTTAGAGCGAAGAAGAAAAGATATAATTGAAACAATTGAAGAAGAACTGCCGAAACTCATTGAATATGCAATTCATAATGAAGTCATTCCTTTTGCAAAATTGTGCGAACGTTTTGGCTGCGATGAGTTTACCTTCGAGTTTGCATTGACAAAATTGATTGAGTCTAAGAAGATCAATGCGAAAATCAATCCGCAAGAAAAATCATTTGTCATCCTTAAACCCTATGCTGAGTTAAGCGAAGAAGCTCAATTAAAATTAAAGTTAATTCGAAAGAAATTTGGTATTGAATGGTAAAAGAACCATTTCATTCAAAAAATTTAATTGTGATTTGGATTGTAGTTAGACAAAGTAAAAAAAATTGAATTATAAATTCCCAGAGTTGTTACTATCTATGCCCATAGCAATTGTTACCGATGGAAGTTGTGATTTGCCAAAAGAGCTGATTGAGCATTTCAGAATTTTTGTCGTCCCATTTCAAGTGATTTTCGATACCGAAGTGTACCAATTATATGGTGACACTGGAACAATTACAAAAGAGGAGTTCTATGAACGGCTCGTAAAAGGACCTACTTTTCCGACAACAGCGATCCCGACCCCAAAAGCTTTTCTTGAAACATTTGAAAAAGCCGCTCAATATTCAAATGAAATCATAGCGATTTTCCTCTCAAAAGAACTTTCAGGAACTATTCAAAGCGCTAAAAGGATTGTTCATATGGTTAAAGATGCAACAATCACAATTATCGATTCGAAAGTTTCAGCTTCCTGTCTAGGTCTAATTGTATTAGAAGCAGCAAAATTAGCGAAGAAAGGCGCGACAAAAGAAGAAATCCTCCAACGTTTAGATGAGATTATCCCACAAACACGCTTAATAGTTGTTGTTGACACTCTCGAATATCTCTACCGAGGTGGACGTATTGGCAAAGCAAAAAAGTTTTTCGGGTCAGCTCTAAACATTAAACCAATTCTTCATTTTGAGAATGGGCTTGTTACACCAGGTGGAACAATCCGGGGGCACGAAGAGGTTGTGAAACGATTGAAATTTGCTGCTCCTCTTATTTTAGATCATGCTAAGACAGATTATGTTTTTATTTGGCATACACGAGAAGAGCAAATAGCAAAAGATCTTTTTGATATAATGGAAGCCCATAATAATGACGGGAAGAAAATCCTAATACAAGAAGCGGGCCCAATTATTGGTACCCATGTTGGCCCTGGCTCCTTAGGCTTTACATACATTGGTGAATATAATAAAAATTGGTTGTTGAAAATGAAAAAGAATTAGAGATCACTTTAGCTTTTTGTTCTTTTTTTTCTCTTTCTATAAATAAGCCAGAATGAAACAATAACCAAAAAAGTTGCTATGCTCATTGAGAATGAAAAGCCAGGAATAAACCCTGTGAAAAACTTGAATTTTGGAAGGATGTAGCCTTTTAGTCGCATAACAACTGTAATTTGCTCGCTTAAAACATGCCCTTCATAAGTTCCTTGAAAATAAGCAGAGAACCGATAACCCAAGAGTACGCCTGTTGTACCGTTCCAAACAAATTTCATAGTATGTTCAAACTGGATTTTTGTATCTAAGGTTTTATTCTCTATTGAGCCATCTAAGAGGAGATCAAACATCGCTTCAGAGTTATCATGAGTGAATTCTGCTACGAAGGTTCCTGAAATGTCATTTGTCCGGGGAAGGTTGTTATGAAAAGAGACTGAACTTAAATTTGAAAGATAATTCCATGTTCTGGTTTCTGGTTGGATAAAGAACCAATCGAGAAGCTCGGGCCCTTGTTGGATTTCTTTGACATTAAAGCCTTCTGTAACAATCCGTTGGCACTCATAAATACTATAATAAATTCTATTCAAAATTTCAAATTTAAATTCATCTTCAGAAATAGTTCCAGTGGTACTTTCGGTTGAATTATTGATTCGAAATTCAACGCCCCAATTTTCATCTACAGAAAGAACTTGTAAATTAAAAGAGCTTTTATCATTGAACTCAAGGGTTTTGAAGGTGGCACCATAACCATCTTGACAATAGCCATCTAAATTTATTAACCAATTTGAATCCTCAATAATATAGGTGAAAGTGTCATTTTTTTGTACGCCCCATGTGGCTATTGTTGTCTGTTCAAAGCGTGTTGCAACGGAGACAGCTAAAAGAAGAATCATTAGGCTGAGAAACGATGCGATTCTTTTTCGTGTTGTATTCAAATTGGTTTCACCTGAAATCTTATGTTTTATATACAAGTCAATTGAATTAACACATTAAAATATTGCTTTAAGCTCTACTAAGCGAACATAAAGATTTTAACTATGAAAAAATCCTTTTAATTGTGCATGATATTATAGGTTGTTTTAATGATGCTGATTAACGTTGGAGAAAACAAAGGCGTGCCAGGAGAAGTGGTTTATGGTTATTGGGAAGCTTTTGAACATCCTGTCGGAACTATTGAAAGACTTCCAGTAATTATCGCTCAAGGTTTGAAGGAGGGGCCGGTTGTTTGGTTGACAGCAAATATTCATGGAGATGAATATACAGGTATCCCAGTTATTCATTCCGTAATAAATAATTTGAATCTCACAAAAATGGCCGGAGCAATTGTCGCAATTCCAACATTAAATCCAGCAGGATCACGAACCATATCTCGAGTGCCTTATTATGATAAAAAAGATCCAAATCGGTTGTTTCCCGATGGAAATCCCTTTAAGGAAAAACAGACCCCACAAGAGATCGTAAGCGAAAAAACAATTGTTGAAAA
The DNA here is from genome assembly GCA_019056785.1 of Candidatus Heimdallarchaeota archaeon. Taxonomy (GTDB): domain Archaea; phylum Asgardarchaeota; class Heimdallarchaeia; order JABLTI01; family JABLTI01; genus JABLTI01. Next base: position 21,644 of record DXJV01000082.1, on the reverse strand, counting down.
AAAAGGGGAAGTAAATGACGATCTTAAAGTAATTACACAAAAAGCTGTGCAGGTTGCCCTCGCAGTGAGAGACGAGAAGAAAAAAGAAGTCGATCCTTTAGCAATTTATGATAAAGATGAACTTTATCCATCAATACAAGAGCAAATCTGGGCGCGATTGTTCAAAGAAATGAAACAATCTGCATCTGTATTAATTGATTTACATAATGCCTATATCAAATCCATTCCATTTGTTTTTCAAGATAGGGTGTTATATAATCCAAATAAAGGACCTGAAGAAGTGGAAGCAGCAAAGAAACTACTAAGCCAAACTATGGATCTGATCTCTACCTTTGGTTTCACGATTATTAGAGAAACAACGCCTATGAAATATGTGGTTAAAAAATTGCATCGTTCAACTTCTGGAGCCGCCTTAAATGTGCTAAGAATTCCCTCTTTTACTGTGGAATTGGGTATGTATCGAGACGTAGAGAAGCCTGTGGTGAAAGCAGCAACAAAAGGAATTTTTAATGTTCTGAAAAAACTAAAGATGCTTGAAGGTGAATTTGAAGAAATAACTGAAATCCCGGTTATCGCTCAGGGGGAAGCTGTGAGATACATAGGTCATCCCAGAGTGAAAACCGCTGCAATAATTGACTTACAAGTATCAAAAGGGGACAGGGTGAGAAAAGGAGATATAATCGCTTATGCAAGAGATATTTTTGGAAGACCAAAAAATGATGAATTTGAAATTCGAACAGAAGTAGATGGTTATATTTTTATGATAAATGAAGGAATTTTACGATATCCAAATGAAGAAATTTGTTGGATAGCTGCAAAAGATGTCCATCCAATGGTAGATGAATGGCCAAAAAAGAAATAAAAAAAAGCATAGCAAAGCTACGCTTTTTGAACAGCAAATTATTTTCTTCTTCGAACAATGACAACTATACTACCAAGTAATACTAATACTGGTAGTGTGACAAACCATTCGAAGCCGGGTATGAATCCTACGCCAGGCATGTTATAATTTTCATCTTCAACTAACTGGGTGAATTTATAATTGAAGGTTTCTCCATCAACAGTACCTGCATAATCGAAAGTAAAGTATTGTCCTTTTACTTGTCCAGTGTTTTTGTCGAAAGCCAGCTTAAAAGTATATATTCCACCAAAGTTTGCATCGCTGTTTGTATATGAGATATCGAAGTGCCATTCAAATATGGCAATTGTGGACGAATTGTCAAAAGCTCCATAAACATTGTTGAATTCGAAATTAGTATCAGACATTGATTCAGTAACATATGTCTCATTCGAAAGTTCATAGAAGAAATCCGAGAATGAGACAGGCTCCACGAAGAAAAGATCAAAGATATATGGGCCAAGGTCAATTTCTGTTTGGTTCCAACTTCCGGATAAACCACTCGCAAAGATAACCGGCAAGAAGAGTGAAAAAGCAATTCCAATAATATCGAAAAGATTGTTAGAACCTGATTCTGTTTCAGTTCCAACAGTCATATCCCAGTCGACACTGCTGGTTGGAGAAACAGCTGTTACTTCAACAGTAAATTGTGTGCCTACGGGGTATTTAACACCTTTGAAATTGAAACCTGTTCCTTTTGAAGTATTGGTTCCAAAGGTAATGTCCCAGCTTGATTTAACTACATCGTATTTGAATGTATTTCCAACAGCGACATTGTAATCCCCTTTAACAGTTGTTGTTCCAAGAAGAATTGCAATGAAGAAAATTGGAAAGAAAATTTTTAGTCCTTTTTTCAAATCATTCACCAAATATGTTTTTGATGGATAACTACTTTATCTAGATTATAAGAACTTTTCTTATCAAGCAAAGGTATTTTATTTGCTTTCTACTTTTTGACTTGAAATAAGTGTGAAAGAGAAAGATCAAATGCAAACTTTAAAGTAAGTTAAAACTATAATTACTGTAAATGCGAAGCACTCACCTTTTTTCATTTACGTTCCTATTCTTGCTTGGGTGCAATTTTTGCTGGCTCTCAATAGCATATGGTGGGTCAATCGTTCAAAGGAATTTTCTCCCGATGAATAGTATTGAAAGCCATTTCATCACCTCTTTTGGCTGTACAATTGCTCCTGAAAATAGACTTGTTGCCATTTATAATGAGTTCAAAAACGGATTAAACAAGCTTAAAATATTAACTTCTACAAGTGACTTTGAGTGGAAAACTGAACCCGAGCTTCTCCTTTCTTCCAACAGCTCCTTCTCTGTTTATGGTGAACCAAGTGCTTTTCTCTTACATGGGACTTATTGGGTTATTGTTCTTTTTAGAGCCGGAGGCGATAAAGGATTCTTAATATTAACCAAAAATAATACAGATGGAAGTAGCTGGCAACAATTCTATAATTATAATTCTTCTGCATTTACTATAACAGATGCAATTATGAAACCGTTTCGAGGAAAAAACGCAATTGCTGTTGCATGGAAAGATAATCATTTGGGATCTTTTAATCTTTACAGCCGGTTCTACAATCTTAGTTCCAAAGTCTGGAGCCCGATTTTTAATCTTACAATTGAAAACAGTTACAATTGTTATGATATAGATTTTTTCATTGATAGTAACAATACTGTACATTATGTCTGGGCTGAGAACAGCACAAATTTTGAACAAATCTACTATCGTAGCATCTTCATCAATGGTACACAAATTTCAACTGAAATTTTAACCAATGGTGATACCAGTTGTCGCGAGCCGACAATTGTCGGGCAGGGAGATAGACTGTTCGTTTTTTGGATCAATCATACTGTTGAGAACCCTGGAGCGGATCTCGGTACAATTAACATACAGACGAGCGAAAAAAAGATTGGTCAACCTTGGTCAACTGCAGAGCAAATAGCGCCCTATAGTTCTATTGACCAGACATCGAGTTTTTCCGATGCCAAAAGCCCTTCCGTGGCTATTGATGCATTTGAAAAGCTATGGTTGGCTTATGAGGTCCGGGAAGTCTATTACAATCATATGGGCATCGAGTTGCGAGGGCGTGACATTATTTTTGGTTGGCAAAAAAGCGAGCATGTATCTTTGGCAAATAATCCGGCAATAAAGCCACAGATAATAGCAGATACTATTGGAAATTTGCATTGCTTCTGGCTTGATTATCGAAATGGGAATTACCAGTTATTTTATCGTATACGATTTCTGGATAACACATGGTCAGATGAAATTTCGCTAATAAAATTCACTTTCACCTCGAGTCAGGTGACAATTTATGTTCTCCTCATTCTTGGAGCACTTGCATTAATTTTGCTTCCAACGGTCATTCTCTATAAAATACATTCGCGGAAAACGAAGAAGCTTCTTCAAAAGAAAATTGATTCCCTTCAGGATTAAATTTTCAAGAGATCATCCTTCGAAAGTTCTTTTACATTTGTTCTTTTAATTATATCAAGATAAATATTATAATAATCCTTGATTCCAATTAATTTCATTGCTTTTCTTTGTTTACCCTCTCGAGTAACAAAAAAGACAATAGTTCCAAAATTAAATGCCACAGAGGCAATTGGAAAAGTTCTAATCTGAATGGCTGTAACTTCTTTAAATTCAAGGCCTTCTTTTTTCTTTGGCTGGTAAATGAGCCATTTTTCAATGTGTTTACTATCGACCCAATAGCGAGGGCCATTTGCGAAAACAAAGGTGACAGCGAAAGTGAAAAACATCACAATCACAAAAATACCCCAAAGAAGCTGTGAATAGAGATTTTCTTTAGGGGAACCGACAATAATCTTCTTGTAAATAATAAAATATAAAATTCCAAATATACCAAGATTTAAGACGAGTTCAAGAGCAAGTAAGGTATAGATGTATTCTGTAGAAACCCTTAGCGAATACCTATCTATTTGACTCATATTATCGACTCTTCGTCTTTTGTTTTCAAAATGAAATAATTAACTTCTGATAAAAATGTAATTATGCAGTTGAAGTCTTGTTTGACTGAAAAGAGAAAAAAAGTCGGCTGTTTTAATTTTCTTCCCCGCTTTCTTCACTAACAGATGATTCTTCGTTTTCTGGAATATCTTCAGTAGCACTTTTTTCTGCTATTTTTTCTACTTGCCCTTCTGTTGTTTCTTCAGTTATTGTTTCTTCTGTTTCTTCTCTTCCTTCTTGCACTTCTTTGCTTTCTTGTATCTCTTCTTCTGGAATGCTTGGTTTTTCCTCTGCAGATACTGCTTCATCTATTTTTTCTTCTTTTTCTTCCTCTTTTTCCATTTCACCCTCATTTTCCTCCTCCTCTTCTAAGATTTCTTCTGCGATCTCTTCTGCTACCTCTTCAATAGTTTCTTCATCGATGGGATGTTCTGCTGTTTCTTCAACTACTTCTTCAATAGCTTCCTCGATACTGTCCTCAACTGCTTCTTCAACTGCTCCCTCAAAGACTTTTTCTTCCTTTTCTAGAATACTTTTATGCTCCTCTACTTCACTTGCCACTTCTTTGATCTCTTCTTTTTCTTCTATCTCTTCTTCAGCTTCTTCTTGTTCTTTTTTTAACCCAGGAGCTTTTTTCTTTCGAGCCATATTAACGAAACCGAGAATAACAAGAGCTAGCAAGCCTAAAATGGCCAAGCCAGCTCCAACTAAGAACGTGACTAAAAAGAGAAGAGGTTGGTTGAGAAGATCCTCAATTGTCGACAAATTTCCCCCAATTAAGATGAAAAGTGCAGGAAAGGCGATTAGCAAGAGACCGAAAACAGTAATAGTATAACTAATGGCTGTTCCATAACCGCCTTTTTCAGTTGTTAGTTCTTCATCAGCTGTCATATCTTTAACTAAGCATTTATCACATTAAATATTTTCCCAATTAGGAATATAGGTAAAAAATAACCATTCTTCTACTTTAATGGGGAATTTTACTTGTGCCTTTTTAGCAAGAAAGGTAAATTTGCTTAGAACCTTTGTAAAGAAATTTTTCTCTCTTATTTTATATTAAAAAATAAAGAATTATTGTTTTAATCCCTACTGCCAATCTTTCAACTGAGAAAAAATTCGGAGATATTCTTAAGGAAATAGTTAGTAGATGGATTGAAAAAAATAAGTTCGAAGTAGAAAATGGTCGCCATCCCGCAATTGTACTTGACACACCAGAGAAATATGGCGGAGAAGATAGTGTACCAAAGGCATTGGAACTGGCAATAATGTCACTTGCCGGTTGTTTAGGGACTACTTTTAATATGACTCTTCAAAAGATGCACTTACAATTTAAAACCCTCGAAATTAAAGCAGCTGCAAAGAAAAGAGAGGAAATATTCTTAGAAAGCATTCATATCAATATTGTGAATGTGAAGTCCGGCGCAGAGGTTACAAAGCTAGAATGTGCCTTAACCCTTGCTGAAAAAAATTGTCCTGTTGATAACATTTTCCAACAGACCAAAATACCAATCACAGTTGAATTACAAATCAGCTGAAATCTTCCTGAGGGCTTAATTATAATAACCTCTCCATTTTTTGTATAAATTAGCTTAATCATAAGAGTTATATTGGTAAGAAATATGCTTTTACTGAATATCCTTGATCTCAGGAGGAACACTACAAACGAAATCAACTTATACCCTGATTGATAAATATCAAGCTGTTGTAAATAATGGTCGACAGCACGCAGTTCTAATGGACTTGCCTGCTGGAAAAGGGGATGATATAGCTCCCACAGCTCTTGAATATTTAGTCATGAGTCTCGCAGGATGCATTGGCACGATTTATAAAGTTGTAGCTGATAAAATGCGTTTAAAGATTCAGCGCCTAAAAGTCGATTTGGAAGCTGAAAAGGGAGAAGATGACCCCACAGTTAAAGCAGTACATGCAACTGTTTATGTGAAAACAAATGCTCCTATGGCAAAATTGGAGAAATGCCTTGATTTAACCATGAAAACTTGCCCGGTTGGAGCACTCTATGAAAAAGCAAACATCCCAATGGATGTCAAAGTCAAGTTAATTGAAGAAGTAGAAGGGTAAAAAACTTCTACTTTTCTTTCTTTCCTCCTTCTCCATCATTTAATATGAAAGGTTTTTATTTGATAAGCTCCAAATTATCACAGAATATTCGGTAATAATTGGTGTATACATCATGTCATTTGGAAGTATATTACTCGGAGCTTTAATAGCAGGAGTAATCAGCACTGGTTCTATCATTGGCATAACCTTTCTGGGGACTCTTGTTCCGTGGTGGGCCATCCTCTTAATTTCAATCGGCGGTTTATTAATCGGCGGTTTTGTCGGTGGAGTTGTTGCAAAAGGAGCCGGTAGTGGCGCTTTAGCCGGTCTCTTCTCAGGATTACTTGTCTTTCTTGGTGTTTTTCTCTTTACATGGCTATATTACAAAGCCCAAATACTTGCGTTAATTTCAAGTGCGTCGGACGTTGATACTTTAGTATCAAACTTTCTAAGTTTAGTGGGCATCCAAAGTGGAACAGAAATTTACAACACTATCTACAACTGGATAACTACAAATGCACCTACAATTAATGATGTTGAAGATTTCGTAAATTCGAAATTTGTCTTTTTCGCTCTTATAATTGGTGCAATTTTTGGCGCATTAGCATCTGTTGTTAGTTTATTCGCAGGATTAATCGGTGGCTTAATCACCCGGAAGAAAGAAGAAAGCTACGATTCCTATTATTAAAAGTACGTGAACCGCGCTTTTTATGCGCGGAAAAATTTCTCTTTTTTTTGTTTCAAAACTAAAGAACAAAGTTAAAATCCCGCTTTTACTTCTTGTCTTTTGTGAGTTCTATCATGCGTATTGTATTTTTATATCCATTAAATAAAGATGCCTTTGATTTTCTTCGCGATAAACTCCCAAAAGATATTGAAATAATCGCGAAAATACGTGGTGAAGACTATCAAGGCATCCCACCAAATCAAGACCCTGAAATTATTGCTGCGGTAAAAGATGCTGAAATTTTACTTGGTCCTTATGTCACAGAAGAAATTCTTCAACAAGCCACGCCACAATTTGATGGCAAATTGAAAGTCATCCTCATTCCCTGGACAGGTGTGGACCGATTGGATCTCAATCTTACTAAGAAGTTTCAGGTTCCTGTTGCAAACAGTCATGGAAATGCCCGAACAATCGCCGAATTTGGGATCGCGCTCTTATTAACAGCAGCGAAGAATATCATCCACCATGATAAATTATTGCGGAACGGTGATTGGAGTTCTCGATTCAAAGATTACCCCTCAATAAATATCACAGGAAAAACCATTGGTTTATTGGGTTTCGGTGCTATTGGTACAGAGTGCGCTAAAATGTTGAAATGCTTTGATGTAAGACTAATTGCATGTAGACGCTCACTGGAAAAAACCACTGTGGCTCAAAAAACTTTGGTTGAGAAAGTCTATGCTTATACTGAAGTTCATGAGTTCTTATGTCAAGCTGATGCAATTATCAGTTCCCTCCCCTTAACAGCAGAAACAAAAGGGTTTCTTTCTGATAAAGAGTTTGCTGCGATGAAAGACGGGGTTATTCTTATTAACGTTGGAAGAGGGCCAACAATCGATGAAAAGGCACTCTATAACGCATTGTTGAATGGCAAATTATTTGCAGCTGGATTAGACCCTCAATGGAATTATCCCCCCCGAAGAGAAACAAAGAATAAAAAAGGAGAAATAGAGTCTGAAAAAGATTTGAAGATTTTTCCGTCAAATTATCCACTACATGAGTTTGATAACGTTGTTCTAAGCCCTCATCGAGCCGGGCATGTCGCAGAGGGGTATGAACGTGCACATTGGCAAGATGTGATCGAAAATATCCTTCGAATCTATCAAGGCCTAGAACCGGAAAATCTTATCGATATAGAAAAAGGATATTAGAAGAAGCATTAAAAGCTTCTTTCTAATTTATCTGAGCGGCTTTTTCTGCTTTGCGCGTTTTTGCGCCGGTCCATTCATGGAAAACGTATTTCCCTAAAAGGAACTTTGATAATTCCATTATTAATGCCGAAACAACACAAATGCCCATTATCACTAGCCAGGCATCCCATGTTATTGGATTGGAGTCAAAAATCGTATTGTTAACATCGCCAACTGGGCTCATTGGGACATAAACAGCAATCATTTGCAATCCCATTGCCACCCCGATAGATGCTAGGATCCATTTGTTATTGAAGGGATTCATTCGTAAAGTTGTGCGTTCAAAGCCTGTTCGAGTGATAAAGACATTAAACATTTCAAAAACTATGGACATTGTAAAATTCAAAGTTCGAGCATGGGCATACCAACCATCAGAGTCAATAGACTTTAAGGCATCTATTTCTGTTGGGAAAACACCGCCACGATTGATTCCTGTAAGTTTCAAAGCAAATTCACGGATCCAAACAGGTGTATTTGCAAGTGCAAGATCAACATCACTTGCTTCCATAGCTTCGCCTATTTCTGCTAATGGTACAAAGACAATCATACTAGCACCAAATGCAAGTAATCCAGCAATTATCGAAAAGACATAAATGTCACGCATGAATCCTTTGTCTTTTTTCCGGGGTGGTTCTCTCATGATGTCTTCTAAAGGTGGATCAAGGCTTAGCGCAATGGCAGGAAGGCCGTCTGTAACAAGATTGATCCACAGAATTTGAATTGCAGTGTAAGGCGATTTCAATCCTAAGAATACAACGGCAACAAAAACAGTTAGAATTTCGTCGAAGTTAGAAGCTATAAGGTATCGAATAAACTTTAACATGTTTTGAAAGATTGTTCGCCCTCGTTCAACGGCAGTAACAATGGTAGCAAAATTGTCGTCAGCTAAAACCATCTGAGCAGCTTCGCGAGTGACATCTGTTCCTTGGATGCCCATTGCAACACCAATTTCCGCTTTTTTAACAGCGGGGGCATCATTAACCCCATCTCCTGTTGTTGCAACTGTGTGGCCTTTTTCTTGGAATGTACTGACAATACGATATTTATGTTCAGGGCTTACTCTCGCAAAAATACTAACAGTATCGATAATTTCTGTCAATTCTTCTTCTGACATATCTTCGAGTTCTGTGCCAGTAATTGTTACAAAGTCATCTCCCTGAACCAAGCCGATATCTTTTGCAATTGCCTCCGCAGTTATTTTCTGATCACCAGTAACCATCACTGCTTTAATGCCTGCAGTCCGACATTTCTCCAGAGCGTCTTTGACTTCCGGTCGAGCAGGGTCAATCATTCCCACAAGTCCTAAGAAAATCAAGTCGGATTCTATTTTTTCTTCTTGTTCTGCCAAAAAATCCTCGTCATCAACTTCTACTAGTCGTTCATCCACAACTTTAAATGCCAAGGCAAGAACACGGAGCGCACGAGAAGCCATATCGTTGTTAATAGCCATTATCTGTTCTTTTTGTTCGCCGGACATTGGAAAAACTTGTCCATCAATGGAAATGAAGTTGCAACGTTCAAGAATTACCGGAGGAGAACCTTTGGTATATGCTATTAAATCTTCTTCGTATTTTGCTTTCTGAATCTGGCGATTGACTGTTGTCATCCGCTTTCTTTGTGAATCAAAGAAAATTTCAAGGAGACGTGGAAAGTTGCTCGCATCTTTTAACCCTCCTTTTTGGGCGAGGGTAATTAATGCTACTTCGGTTGGGTCTCCAATAATCTCGAGTTCTTTTGTATCTTTGTTGATGTTTATTTTGGCATTATTGCATAGAAGAGCTGTCCGTAAAATACGAAGCAAATCGATGTTTTCCAAGGGGTTGATTTCCTGACCATCTTCGATAAATGTTCCTTCTGGATAATAACCTACGCCAGTAACAGTGATTTTACGTTTCAATGTTCGAATCTCTGTGACAGTCATTTCGTTTTTCGTCAGTGTACCAGTTTTGTCACTGCAAATAACATCAACAATTCCAAGTGTTTCAACTGCAGGCAAGCGGGATACAATGGCATTCTGCTTTGCCATTTGCCGCACACCAATGGCATATGTGAGGGTAATGGCTGCTGGCAAACCTTCCGGAACTGCAGAGACAGCAAGTGCAAGAGCCGTTTCAAGCGCATCCGCTACTCCCTGGAAATTTTTGAATTCGATATAATGTTTAATGATAACGGTTGCAAAAACAATTGCGCAAATGATAACAATGGTGAGTCCAAGTATTTTCCCTAGTTTGTCGAGGTTCTTTTGTAAGGGTGTTTGTTCTTCTTTTTCACCTTGCATGAGTGTAGCAATACGACCCATCTCTGTTTGCATACCAATATTTACTACGACAGCTTTTGCTCGCCCATAAGAAACTGTTGTGCCCATAAAAAGCATATTTCGTCTGTCGCCAATAACTGCTTTTACGTCAATAATCTGTTTGGAATCTTTGCTCAAGCTAATTGATTCGCCGGTTAGTGAGCTTTCGTCCACCTTCAAACTCCGGGATTCTACTAAACGCATGTCTGCTGGAACTTTTTCACCTGCCTCAATTAAAACAATATCGCCTATGGTCAAAAATTTGGAATTGATGATGTGTTCTTCACCGTCACGAATAACACGGACCTCTTTGCTCACCATCTTCTTTAATTCTTCCAAAGACTTTTCGGCTTGATATTCTTGCACAAAACCAATTATTGCATTCATAATAATAATCGCGAGAATGACCAACGATTCAATATACCGACCAAATTCATTCCATGCATAATGTTCATTTACCGCTAAGGAAACGATTGCTGCAACAATTAAAAGGCCTATAAGGATGTCTGTAAATTGCCCCAAGAAAAGGAGAATAGGGTGTTTTTTCCGTTTTTCTATTAATATATTTGGTCCATAGTCAAGAAATCGACTTTCCGCTTCTGCCATACTTAGACCGTTAATAGGATCAACATCGAGATTATCAAGAACTTCTCCTGTGTCCATGGTGTGATAGGCAATTTCCTCCTTGGTCTCACTCGAAAGAATGTCATTATTTTTCCGTCTTTTTTTTCTTTTACCAAACATTCTGTAACCGCCAACACTATTTAAGCCGATAGAATTATGTTTGTTAATATCTCGGGTTATTTATAAATTCCACAACAACTCTCACTTATCAATTTTTTTGTTAACAGAAAGGAGCGGGTAGCAGGAGGGGTTAGCCAGAAAGCAAAGAGGCTATTTTAAAGTAAAAATTTTCATTGAATTTTAATGAACTAATGATCGCACTTTTTCTAGCTTGTTCAGAAGTGGGCGCTGAAACAACAAGTAAAAACGCCGCGCATTGCAAGGCTTCTTGGAACTTTTCAAGAATTGTTGTCTCAAGCATAGGATAATACTTCTCAAGAGTTAGGCCTTCTTCTGGAAAATTAAGGTGTTGAGGGTCTAGTACTTTCAAAAATAAAATTGCTTTTGCTCCGTAACTAATAGCAATGTCACGAAGCTGCCAAGAAGGTTTAAAAGATGCCTTCCCATTCTCAGATTTACTCTCAAATGGTTTTTTAGCAATAAAGACAAAATAATGGGCATTATCCTTAAAAATCTGAACGGGGAATGTTCCATGGTCACAAATTATTGTGTTTAGTCTTTTAGCAATTTGTTTGCCTTTCCTGCTTAAAATATGCCCCTTCCTTGTTGAATAAATTTCTACTAACGCTTTTTTCTTGCAGTAGTTCAAAAGGGATTTTGTACTACTTTCAGACAGTTTAAGTTCTTTTTGTAATCGATACCTCCCCATAGGTCCATTTGTAAGAAGGAGTATAGTTGTAAAAATGTCTGCATCAGAGAATTCCGCTCTTGCTCCTCTTGCGCCTGTTTTTATCCATTCTTTATAATTAGCCACCTTTCCTTGATCTCCAATCTATTTCATTCCTACTATTTTATCCTTTATAAAAGAACATCGAAGAAAATATAAGAAAATTATTGTTCATCATTATCTGCCTTGAGACCGGCGGGATTGGTCCAAATAAAGAGTTTTTTAAAGAGTTCTTTGGCGACTTTTTTACGTAATGGATAGGCCCTGATCCAATAATCTTTGTTTTCACTTTTTAGTTGAAAAACTTCAATGTTTGTTTGAAGTAAGCCACCAATTTTTGTCAAATAAAAATAATACCCTTTCTTAGAAGAAAGTTCAAGCCCTTCTTGGAAGGGAATTTCTTTCCACCAAAAAACATTGCGCCATCTAATTTTATCAGTTGTGATTTCAATTTTAAAAGTGAGTGCAGCAAGCAACCGGACAAAATCATAGAGATAGAAAAATGACCCAGTCACTTGGGCAATGATCGTTAAATTCCTGAAATCAAGGCTTGTTTTGAAATAGAAAACAATGCCCGGCACAAAAAATGCGCTAGCAAAGAGCAATAGTGGTAGAAATTGGAGGAAGAAAAAAGAAAGAATGTCTTTAGTTTTCATTCCAATCGTTAATCCTGTGGCAATTTGCTTTTTGATTTCTTCTCGTTCTTTTGGTACTATTTCGACTTGTTCTGCCCTTTTCTTAGAGAGTTTTTGTTTCTTAACTTCAATATCACTTATACCCTCGCCACTCATTAGACTACCGTTAAGTATTGGCTTCTTTTTCTTTTGGGGTTTTTTTTGTTCTCTTTCTGGCAATGGTAAAATCATCCGGAGCGTGGATTCTTGTGTGTTTTATTTTATGTTCAAGATTTTAGAATCTTTCTCTTCATTGTAATGGGAAATAATTCTAGAACGCGGTTTCTACCCAAAAATTGTTTTCTTGAATTTTTTAGTTTAAAGATAACTATATAAGAGATAGCTTTTTACGATATCATTTGAATACTTTTTGAGGCAGATTAATGGAAGTACATCAGCACCCCGAAAAGAAATACTATCTTATCACCGATGAAAGTCGATGTAAAGGCTGTGGTCTTTGCATTGCTTTTTGCCCGAAAAATTGTCTTGGTTTTTCTGACGAGTACAACGATAAAGGTTGGAGGGTCGCAAAAATGCAACGCATGCGTGATTGTATCAAGTGTTACATGTGTGAGCGTTCCTGCCCCGATTTTGCCATTTTTATTGACGAAAATGAGCAAACGGAAAAGGAAGAACTATTAAAAGAAGAAAAAACACAAGAGGAAAAGAAAAATTGACGATAAAACTACAACCAAAAGTTTTAACTGGAACACATTTCAAAAATGGCAATTGGGCTATTGTTGAAGGTGCAATTGCAAGTGGAATAGCTGAGTTTTTTGCCTATCCCATTTCGCCTGCATCAGAAATTGTCGAGTATGTTACTTATCGCTTACCTGCCGTAGGTGGAAAAGCTGCTTTTATTGTTGAGGACGAGATCGCTTCAATAAACATGTGCATTGGTGCCTCATGGGCAGGTTCAAAAGTGATGACTGCAACCTCCGGACCTGGTTTTTCACTAAAGCAAGAAGGTCTTGGATTGGCATATATGACGGAAACACCACTTGTCTGTGTGAACATCCAAAGAGGAGGACCATCAACAGGGCTACCCACTTTTTCAGCGCAAGGAGATTATATGCAAGTACAATTTGGTTCACATGGCGATTACCCAGCCATTGCTCTTACCCCCTGGTCTGTTCAAGAATGCTTTGACTTAACAATCACCGCTTTTAATATCTCAGAGCAAGTGCGTTCGCCGGTAATCTTACTCCTAGATGGCGATGTCGGACGGATGATGGAGCAAATTGAAATTCCGAAAAAAGAGGATCTTGTGATTATTAACCGAAAGCGCCCACCTCCCGGAACTGATAAAAACTCTTTCAAACAATTTGACATAACAGGGCAAGATGATTTGGTACCTCCAATGGCTCATTTTGGAGAGGGCTATCACATTTTCGGTACAGGATTAACCCATAAAGACAGTGGTGTGCCATTATTGGACGAAGATTTACATAGTGAGCTAATCCATCGCTTATATAAGAAAGTAGAAATCAACAACCATCTCTATCCAAAACCAGAAGAATATTACCTCGAAGATGCTGAAGTTATTGTCATTGCTACAGGGATAAGTGCTCGCTCAGCGCTCCAAGCTGTTTTAGACGCGCGAGAAGAGGGGCTCAAAGCAGGCCTTTTGCGTCTTATTACCGTTTGGCCTTTCCCAAAAGAACAGATAGAGGAACTTGCTCAACGGGCCGAATTAGTTGTCGCAGAAATGAGTATGGGACAATTGATCTGGCCAGTAGAACGTTATGCTCGTAAACCATGTCTGTTGGTTTCGAGAATTGGCGGAACACCTCCCTCTCCGGCAATGATACTCGAGGGATTGAAAAAAGCAAGAAAGAAATGAGATGAAAGAAAAATGACTGCTAAGAAAAAGACAAATGAAATTGATACCAGCACAATGGTTAAAAACCCGCCTAAAAAATTTCATCATCCATATGATGAGTTGCTAAGAAAATATGCCATCCCAACAATATATTGTCCTGGATGTGGTATCGGCACAACCATTCAAGCTTTCCTCGAAGCGATCACCAAATACACAGACATCCCCCATGAAAATATTGTCGTTATAAGTGGCATTGGGTGCACCGGGAGAGCAAGTGGCTATATAAATTTAGATGGTTTCCATGCGATTCACGGTCGAGCAATACCTTTTGCATCCGGCGTGGAAATTGCGAGACCAGATATAAAACCTGTGATAATCTCCGGTGATGGCGACCTCTTTTCAATTGGAATGGGCCACCTTGCTCATGCTGCACGAAGAAACATCGATATGACTGTAATTGTCATTAATAATTCCATCTATGGCCTTACCGGCGGTCAAGATGCGCCAACAACACCTGTAGGTGCTCTAACTAAAACAACTCCTTATGGAAAGATATCTTATCCCTTCAATCTCTCACAAATTGCCATTGCCAATGGTGCGACTTTTTGTGCGAGGTATACAGTCTATGAGTTCACCCCTCTCGCAAAGGCAATTGCACGGGGAATGAATCACCAAGGGTTCTCCTTTATTGAAGTTATCTCTAATTGTCATGTCAACTTCGGCCGACGAAATAATTTAGGAGACGCAATTGCCATGCGAAAACAGTTTAAGAAAGCTCGTGTGCGAATGACTGAAAAAGATATCAATAAAGACTGGCATAAAACAGACATTGAATTCAAAGTGGGGGTTGGGTTTACAAAAATTCCCACAGGAATTTTCTTAGAAGAAAAAGAACGACCAATAGAATTTTCAGAGAGGATTGTAAATGCCTATGAAATCAAAAAAAGTTAATTGCGACATAAATCTCATGATCCGTGGCATCGGTGGACAGGGTGTCAAGCTCGCCGGCTCCATCATTGGTCAGGCTGCAATCTATGACCATCGACATGCAGTCCAGAGTATGAAATACGGCTCAGCTATCACCGGTGGCGAAACGAGAAGTGAAATAAAAGTCTCAATAGAAAGAATCATTTATCCTCGCATGACAGATATTGATGTCTATGTTGCCTTAACTCAAGACGATTTGGAAAACTTCTTCGATGCTCAAATATATCTCACAGCAACAGAAGTAGCGAAAACCATCCCGAAAGTTATCAAGGATAAACTCATTCTCGCACCTATGTTAACTATCTCAGAACAAGTAGGTTCAAGAAAAACAATGAATATGGTACTTTTAGGAGTGTTAAACCAGCTCTTCAATCTTGCAAGTGACGATTCTTTCGAGAAAGCCATTGAGAAATTAACAGCACCAAAGTTTCACGAAATAAATAAGAAAGCCTACTTTGCCGGGAAGAAGTTTGATTTAACAAAGGAGAATCCACAACGAATTCTTAAATTGGCTAATATCTGTAAAATAGACGATTAAAAAGTTTCTGGAAGAGGTTTTTAATCTCTTCCAAGACTCTTTGTTTTTGCTCGTAGTTGCACGCCTTCATGATTTGGAAACTCTTTTGCCATTCGAGCAAGCTCAGCATCAAGCTCATCCACAAGGTCAACAAATTCCTCCTTATCTTTGAAGACAGTCATTGCTGTGACAATACCATTTGCTCTTTGTAAGATAAAATCTTCATTATATTGATAAGCATCAGTAAGAGCCATGAGTTCGTCAATAAGGGGAATTGCTTTCTCATATTCGCCATGTTTCCCAAGATAACCAATGGCATTCACTAACCCTTTGGCTAATGCGAGTTGGATCTCTTCATTTTCTTTATGAGCATTAGCAAGAACTAAAAGTTCTCTAATAAGTTGCTTAATTGGTTCAACCATTCCTCGCTGGCCAAAATTAATGATCGAATTTACTAGTCCGCCTGCCAACGATCGTTGACAAGACATGTTCATGGGGTAAGACCGTGCAAACATTCGCAGTTCTTCAAGTCGTTCATACATAGAGTCAAACTTTTGTTTTTTCATTAAATATGACATGGAATTCGCAAGCGCAGTAGCAAATTGATTTTGAATTTCATCAATGTTTCCATGCTCTTCCACCAGCTTACGAAAACGCTGGAGTACAAGATCAATTCCTTCGGGATCACCACTCATACCAAAAATCGTTATTGTATTAACCAATCCCTTAGCGTATCGTAAAAGATTCATTTGATTGTTAGGGTCCTCTATGGATTTTTTGTACATCTCCTCAAGTTGACCAAATGTCCGCTCGTAAAACTCCTTTCTTCGTTGCTCATCATTGTTAGCCATTCGTTTTATCTCCTGTTTCGATTCTCCTAATTATCTATTTATTTTTTAACTCACTACTCTTTCTTTAATTTTGTTTTGAAGATACCAGCTGTTCTGTCAAAATTAATCACTCATAACCTTATGACTTTAAAATTTTTACTCTAGCCTAAAGATTAACTACTTTGTAAGACTGCTGAGAGAGCTTCAAGGAATTTGTTGTTGTTTTCTTTGGTTGTAATCGAGACACGCAAACAATTCTCACATCTAGGTAAAGCGCTCATATTCCTCACAAGTACGCCTTTCTCTTTTAGTAAGGTTTGTTGCACTTGCTGGGCTTCTTTTTCTAAAACTTTAAAGAGAATGAAATTAGTCGAAGAGGGGTAGGCATCAATCCCATCGATTGTTTGTAAGGCAGTAAATGTTCTTTCACGTTCAGCGATGATTTCAGAGACCATCTTCTGTAGTACTTTTTTTTCCTGTAAAACTAACTTGGCTAACTCAAGAGAAGCAATATTTACATTGAATGCTGGAAGTAATTCCTTTAGCCTTTTTATAAGAAATTCATCTGCCAAGGCATAACCAATTCGCATACCCGCCATGCCAAAAAATTTCGACATACTTTTCATTATGATCAGATTTGGGTATTTATGTAGCAAAGGAACCATCGAATAATCAGCAAAATCTGAATAGGTTTCATCTAAAGCAACAATTCCCGGAAAAGACGAGATGATTTTCTCTAATTTCTCTTGAGAAAATTGATTGCCTGTTGGATTGTTGGGGGAGCATAGAAATAACAACCGATCTCTTGAAGTCACGCTGGCTAAAAGTTCATCAACATTAATGTCAAAATCTGGAGCGGGTGAAAGGAGACATGTTGTTATCTCCCCTCCCTGCACTTTGATGGCATGTTCATACATGGGATAGGTTGGGAGAACAAGAACAGCAGAATCGCCTTTGTAAATCGTTAAACGAACCATTAAATCAATAATCTTGTCGCCGCCATTTCCAATAATAACTTGTGAAGGATCGAGCTTATTCTCCTTGGCAAGAATCTCGCAAAGCGAGTCGCAATAGTCTTCTGGGTAAACTCGAGGGTCAATCGTTTCAGCTACCTGTTGTAAGAGTCGCTTAATTACATCTTTGGGAAAGGTTAAATTTTCATTAAGACCAACACGAACTGTTATTTTATCTCGAATCTTATCTGGCATAAAACCTCCTTTTCCTTTGAAGGGATCATTAACAAGCCTTGGTAAGTCATCTCTTTTGAAAGGCAAAAAACCACCTAGTATTTAATTTGATTTTTTTATTCCGGGATTGCTAAACCATTTGAATACATTAGTTTATTTCATTCTTTAAATTTTTAGTAAGATAGTATTGTTCTTCGTGGTTAAAATTTCAAGAGTTTGAGAGATAACCCTTTTCTTCCCCCTTAACTTAATTGAAATTTCCTTTTAAAAAGTGTTCTTTTTAAAAATTATAAATTCCGATTTCACAAAATACTTTTGAAACCAAAAACGATTATCCCCATTATGAGGCGAGCCAATCTTCATGCTGAGGAAACGCAAATTGCTATTATTTTTGCAATAACTGTTGTAATTGGAATAATTGCTTTTCTCTTAAATAATATCCTTGGCATCCTTAATGTTCTGGTCTATTTCATTCAAGTTTTCTTTGGGCTTATTTTTGGCCTTTGGTACATCAGAATTTTCATTAGTTATTTGCGAGAAGTTCGCAAAAAAGATGTCCGAAAACGATTGGGCATTCCTAAGGGTTGGGTCATTTTTGGATTGATAGTTACTGTTTTCAATTTTATTTTCTGGTTTTTACTTTCGAGTTTGCTTTTTAATTTTCCGAAAATGATTTTCCTTGTCCCCAGTCTTTTAGCCTTTGTCCAAATTTGCCATACATTTGCAAAAGCAAGAAGACGAAAAGCTAAAGATTGGTTCATCCTACTTTATAACATCTTTGCTCTTCTCTATCTCTTAAACTGGTCATTGGTTGATTTCGGAGCCGACCTCCCGAGTATTTTAGGTATTTTCTCGCATACAATAAATACGAATGCTATGTGGTGGCAAATTCTCTTTGTGAATACGAATGCCTTCTTTAGTCCAATCTTTGTTTTCCCTCCCTATATGCTAAATCCCCGTTATTATTTTGCCTTGCCGGTAGAAGAGTATTATCTCTATCATAAGGAGAAAAAGCCTTTGTTCGAGTTTGAGGATTTGACCGAGCCTATAATAAAGCGCTCATACACAAAAAAAGGGCTAAGAACAAAAGAATCCTTCCTCCCAGGGGATCGAAAGCCCTTTTTTGAAGAGCGAAAGGCTCAAGAAGAATATGCAAAAGAGTTAGAGTTAATTCGAAAAGAACTTCAAAAGACACCGGTAGATGAGGATACAAAGTACGCCGAGTTTGTTGGTTCGAGTGACTTCCCTTTCCAGCTAAGAAAATTTGTAAATGGCTTGGACAAAACCTTGCGAAGTTTATCCGTTGGTATCATCCTTGTCTTGATTATTCTTACACCCCTTTCCTTTGCAGGTGTTGCGTCACTCAATGTGCTACCAAAGTATTCTCAACAACCCTTTACTTCGAAACCAGGGATGGTTCTCGCGACTACTGGAAGTGTATTTTCAACGTTTGATGCCACTGGCAATATTTCCAGCAACTGGTCAGAAAAACTCGATGAAGAGATTTCCTTAGCGAAAGAATTATCTGCAACTCATTTGCGTTATGACATTTCATCAACTGCTCTTACTAATCATTACTCTAAAAATGCAATTATCCAAGGTGTTCAAAGGATCAAATCTGCCGGCTTAAGAGTCATCATTAATATCGACGCCCAATTTTCTTCCACAAAACAGGCATTATTTGGCCTTTTTGCTAATACTTCAAGAGAAATTGCAAGCACACTAAAACCAGATTATTTGATTATTTTTAATGAAATTAATGGAAAATTGCTGTCATTAACAGCTGAAAAAATAGAAAAAGAGGAATTATTTAATGTACTAAAGAATACTTCTGAGATTATAAAAGCTGAAAGCCCAACAACTAAAGTCATGACCACAGTACTGGCCTTAAAAAGAGGGACAGAGTTGTTCCAAGAGCTTTTAACAAATAATTCAATTTCCATTGATATTGTTGGTGTTGTTTTCTATCCTGTTTTATTCAATTGGCGTGATAATTTGCTATTTAATTACGGTATACTTTACAATTCGGCTAACACAACAAAAGCATTTTGGGTCAGCGAAATTGGCGTTAGTTCCTTCAATTTTGGGGAAAGCGGACAAGCAAAGTATTTGGCGAACATTTTAAGTTTAAGCTCAAGGAGTAGTGTCTTCAATGTTTCTGGCATCTGTATTTCGAGCCTTATTGATAATGCTGGCATTTCCATTGAGAATGGCGTCATTAAACATCTTGGGTTAGTCTATTATTCTGGAAAAAAGAAACATGCTTTTGAAAGCGTTTCATTTGCCTTTAAAAAGATTCGTGGATTAATTTAGCACAGAAAAGATAAATTCTTAAGAAATTCTTTTAATGTAAGTATTATTTCTTTATTTACAGAGAAGATTTCTTCTCTAAAAAAAGAAAGAACAAAATGAAAAAAATTGTCATTTCCTTTGGAGGGGCACAACGAAGTGAGCTTCAGAGAAAGAAGATATAAAACATCAACTGAAAAAGACATTAAAATTAGATTATTAGATTGGACTGACTTGAATGGTATTACCAAATTCCATGGCGAGTTATATGATATAAATTATTTCGATTCGCCACCAAATACTACGTTAGAAGTACGCTATGTCCTTCGGAATTTGGAAGCCAGGGAATTAGCTGGTGGGTTAAGCTTAGTTGCAGAACACCAGAAAGAAATCATCGCAGAAGCAACGCTTGAAACAAGTATTTTTGGCATACCCGTTCAAAAGCATATCGGAAAAATTTGGATTGTGGTATTACCAGAATGGCGTCGATTAGGGATCGGGACGGAATTATTAACCGCCTTGGAGCATTATGCAATAAGAAATGGTATTCTTACTCTTTGGACGCATTTTGAACGTGATTGTGAAATTGAAGAGAAATTTTATTGCGAAAAGCACAAGTACGTCAAAACAGGCTTAATTAAGAAGGCACTCATCCGTCAGAACAAGCCAAAAGATCACTTAATCGTTCAAAAGGAACTACCTCGTGGAGGAATTTAGGTTCCTTTTATTATAATTTTTTATTAGATTAATCATATATTTGTATTTCAATTCTCTTTTGTTTATTGATATATTATTCAAAGTTTAACAGCAAGACATAAAAATGATTCATGATGCAATAAAGAATCATCTCCATTTTAGGTGTAAGAGTTATGAGTGACCAAATAAAAGTGAAACCAAGAATTGCAGTTATAACATTGATTCAAGAAGGTGCAGTTAAAATTGGGGGCGAGCATGCAATGCTCTTTCCTTATGTCGAACAAGTGATTAAAGCAGCGAATAGTCTCAAAGAATATATAGAAATCATCCCTTATGTTATTTCTCCCAGACCAAAGAAACTGGAAAAACTCTCCCGAGTGGAAGAATTGAAAGAGCGAATGGCTGAAACAAACAACGGGAAAATGATCCTGGTTTCAAATGGTGCTTCTGGTCCTTATGCTCATCCTTGGAATTGGGAAAAATATGGTTTTGAAACAAATAAAGCTATGATCCGGTTAGCAAAAGAACGACAATTTGATGGCATTGTGGTCATGGCACATGGGTTTGCTTCCATTCCAGCAGTATTAAACATACAAACAGCCAGAGAAAATGGCTTGTATGGTTCCACGAAAATTGTCAATTATTTTATCACTCATTCCACTTTTGCTGAACACAAGGACAACCGGCCGCAACGTCGGATCTTAGAACGAGAAATTCATAACCATGCAAAGATGATTGTTATAAGTCCCTACATGGCAAAGCACCTGGCGTTAATTAAAATGGTCAAAAAAGCCGAAGAAACAATTCCCTTGTACAATGCTCTGCCGGAGAAAGGATGGTTCTCAACACGTGTCCCACTCGATGTAACAAAAGAGATGATTGCTGAAAGGAATGATTCGCTTGGAAAAGGGCCCTTTTATGGTGCTCCATTCCCTCTTGAAGCTATTTTGGAAGGGAAAAAAGAGTTGGTGATCTATTTTGGGCGCGCTCAAAAATACGTGAAGGGGACAGATGCTGTTATT
>DXJV01000091.1 GCA_019056785.1 Candidatus Heimdallarchaeota archaeon | reverse complement strand
ATCTTACGAATTGGTGGGACCAACCGTTTGCAAATCTTATTGCTCCGAAGGCAAATGAAATTACTCTTGACTTGGAATTCAGTGAGGAAGGAATAGCCTTTATCAACCAGATGATGTAGTTTTCGTTACGTTCGGCGTCTGAATTGTAATTTCTATTGTCATTCCTCTTCAGATTGTACATTTATTTCAAAATTTTTCCAGAAAACAATCCCTTGATCAATATCAACTGAATTTCCTTTTTATCTGATAACATTTATCAAGTTAAGTGTCGTTAGTAAAATGATTACTATGAAGGTTAAAGCAGTAAAAACAAGCATAAAAAATCTAGAAACGCCAATTTTGGTGATTGGGTTAACCGAACCAGCAACAAAGGACCCCTTTTTAACAACAATTGAGCCGGAGCTTCAAGAAAAAGTTAAAAAGCTCATTGCTCTTGGCGATTTTAAGGGGGAACAAGAAGAATACGCATTGACATATACTGATGAGCTTCTTAAAGTAAAGAGAATTATGCTCATTGGCCTGGGAAAGGAGAAGGAGCTTACTTTAGAAGATATTCGAAGTATTGTTGGTGCAAAGTCTCGAGTGATAAGAGACAGGGGCTTGAAAAAGGTTGCTTTGCTTCTCGAATCATTCTGCAGAGGGAATTTTGCGACGGAAAAAGTAGCAAAAACATTAACAGAAGCAATGATTTTAGGCACCTATCAAAATACTGCTTATAAAACAAAGAATCTCGAGAAATTCAAGCAAATAGAGGAATTATCTATTATAAGTGAAACACATCTTGTAGCAAGCTTCTCTAAAGGAATTAAAGAAGGAGAGATTATTGCTGCTGCAGTAAACTTCTGTCGGGATCTTGCTTGGAGTCCGGCAAATTATATTACCCCTACTTACTTAGCGAAAGAAGCAGAACGAATCGCCAAACAATATGATAGCATTACAACGACCGTTTTTGATCGGGCAAAATGTCAAGAAATTGGCTTACACAGTTTCCTTGCAGTAGCACAGGGAACAGAGGAACCACCGAAATTTATCATCATGGACTATGGTTCAAAGCTTAAAGATGTCGATACGATTGCTCTCATTGGTAAAGGAATAACCTTCGATACTGGTGGAATAAGCCTGAAACCAAGCCTAAACATGCTAAATATGAAAGCGGATATGACCGGCGGTGCGGTGGTACTTGCTATTATGGAAGCTTTAGCCCAGCTGAAACCAAAAGTACATGTTGTTGGCCTTGTGCCGGCGACAGATAATATGCCCTCAGGAAAAGCTTACCACCCAGGTGATATCATCAAAAGCTACAGCGGGCAAACTATCGAAGTTATCAGTACTGACGCTGAAGGAAGAATGATCATAAATGATGCTTTAACCTATGCTGCCAGAAATTATGACCCAAAAGCAATGTTTGACTTTGCTACTTTAACAGGTTCAATGATGGTCGCGCTAGGAAATCATGCCATTGGCTATTTCGCAAACGATGATCAATTAGCAAAGAAGGTAGAAGAAGCATCAAAATTGAGTGGCGAGCGGGTGTGGCGGTTCCCCCTTTGGGAAGTATACGATAAACAACTGAAAAGTGATGTCGCAGACTTTAAACACACAGGTGGACGCCCTGGAGGAGCAATAACCGCAGCACGCTTTCTAAGCAAGTTTGTCGAAGATAAACCATGGGTACATATGGATATCGCCGGCTACGCAAGTCAGGAAAATGATGACGGCTATAACCCCAAAGGAAGCAAAGGACCGGCAGTAAGGTTAATGCTGGAATTATTAACTAATTGGAATGAATAAAACATTCATTCCAAAATAATTTCTTTTTCAAATTGACACTTGTTAGCTCCCTTTTATTCACAGTTTTATGTTTTAACAACAATTAAAATAAGAAAAAAATGGGAATGCTACTTTGATTACAATTGAGGTATTAATGTTGCAAGAACTATCAAAGCAGCTATAAATGTTATTGAAACAGCTATATTACATAGTAATCCCAAGATGTTGAAAACGTTCCTTTCTTCTTTCAAGGATAAACTCGCAAACACAATACCGGTTATTCCTGCAATAATAAATACAATATAGATAGCAACAAAAAGCCAAGAATTTGGTTTATTTACGACATGGATTATTGTAAAAACAATTGCTAATAGTATAATCAAAATCATTCCAAGAATAAAAGATATCTTTGTCTTGATCTGTTTGTTTGCAAATTTAGCTTGGTCTGTTATCTTCTCATCGTTCATGTTTAATTACCTCTCTTAATACCCCCCAATTATCATAGAAATAAGAATGGGAGCTCCAAGAGTGTAAGTACATAGTTGACTAATATAAGTTATGATGCACATTTTTATAGTTTTGAATTGAATTTTTCGAAATTTAATGAAAAACTTTAGGTCAGCATGAAAACCGTTCTTGTCTGAAAGAGAAGAGGGTAAATCTATCTTTTTCCTTTTTTTCAATTTCCAAAATAAAATAAATGAAAACATTTAGAAATATTACATCGGAAAGATTTTAGAGGGAATTTAATGAAGGGAATATTTTATCGTTTTAGAAGTAGATGGGATCTGCTTTTCAAAAGTATTGTTATTGTTAGTTTGATATTGACTTGTTCGTTTGTTGTTCTTTTTCTCCCCCAATTAGCCGATCCCCAAATTTTGGGAAAATATTTAAACAAATTAAATGATGGGGCAACTTTTATCACTAATACTAATGATTCGTTAGTAACAGATTTTAACATAGATATTTTCGCAGAATCTCCTCTATTTATTAATGATTTTCCTGTCTCCCTAGAAAAGGCATCAATGGACGCTTTCGATTTATATCAACCGGAGAGCTATTTTATAGTTGCAAAGGAATTTATTACCATTCAAAATACCAGCATTACTAATAACACTGCTATGGGTGGTTTTGTTTTTGCAGTTGCAACAGATGTTTTTACACAGCTTCAGGCTTATTCTTCTGGTAATTATTCTCAAGAGGGTGCAATCATCGTAACAGATTTCGACAGTGATCCTCTTGGAAATTATTCAGCTGTTTTCCGTGAAAATAACATTACCTTAAATGTAAATCAACAACTTCCTAGGAATATTTTCGAATCTACTTTTTCAAAACTTTATAATTATTTAGGGGTCTTTAAAAGAAATTCATTCAGGTGTTTTTTTATTGAAGTGACAGACTTTGTTTCAAAATTCGGTTCTTATATTACAGATGATCCAATATTTCCATATTATTTCCTTCATGGATATGTTAATTTCGAAGATGAGCAAAAGAATGTAATTTATTGGTCAATTGATTCTCCGCATAAAATTGACCACTTTGAAAAAGCATTAACGGGCTATCTTCAACAGCAAGAGCCTTCTATCCGAATCACTTTTTATTTTAACTATTATGGTGATACTGCTTTATTTGTTAATATTGTATTTTCTTTTCTTAGAGGGTTACAAATATTAATTTGGAGTCTCTCTTTAGTCATTGGTTGTTTAACTGTAGCGAAAATTCAAACAACCAGAAAAAATCAAGAATTAAAGACTCTTTTTGCCGGCCAAAATTGGTTTCAACGTCTTCTAACCCATTTTATTGAAACACTGTTTATTATTATTGTCGGTAGTGGTTTTGCATTACTATTTCTCTATTTATTTATTAATCTTGAGAGTCTTTTTGGTGTTTATTTAATCTTCAATTTATCCGTGGTCCCTAAAGCATTAATTATTGCAGGTATACTTTTTATTGGTTTGTTTCTTAGTTATCTAGATTTTGAATTTTACCTTAAAAGATGCATTAATTCCCAAGCAAAAGCTGATACTTACCGGCCTTTCTCAACGATCCCTCTTTATATTAAGCTCGCATTTCCGGCTTTAGTTTTACTAATTATCTGGTTACAGAATAGAAACACTATCTCTCTTTTGGCTTTTGTTCTCTTTACTTTAGCTGCTTTGATTGTTTCCTATTTGGTATTTTTACTGTTTAAAGGGCTAATAATTTTGAGTGGAAAGGTTTTCTACAAAAAAAGAAAAAGAGCGGATAAACCACTCTCACCTTTCTATGTTTTGCTCAAGCTTTGGAAAACGGGCTTGACCAGAAAGTTCTTTTTATTTACCTTCATTTTAACTTTAATTAGTTCTTCCTTTCTTTTTGCTAACTTTACTGCAGATGCCAAGCGTACAGAATATCTCTGGTGGTATGGGGGTGAAATTGTTTTTTGGGCGCCTTCGACGAATACCTCTCAAGTGGATGAAAAACTTGCTTTAATTCCTGAGATCGTTGATTATACTAAAATGATCTTCTTCCATCAATATATCATACAAGATGATTATATCGAGTTTGCCTTAATTAATAATACGCTTACGGAAGTGAATTCAACCTTTTTAAATGAGAGAATTGAGTGGTTGATTGGGATTAATTACTCTGACTATTTCGAATTTTACTCTTCTTGGAAAAAGGAGAGTTGGCTTTCAAAAGGAGAAATAAATTCGCCAATGAAGAATTCAGTTTTTCTTAGCAAAAAATTTCTAGATGATGGTATTGACATTGGTAGCACGATCAATTTTGTAAATAATTCAAATCCATTGCTAATACAGGGAATTTTTACCGTTTGGCCAACAATTACCGGGCAATTCGGCACTGAAAGCAAAGAACAGTTTATCGTCATTCAAAGCTATGATGTTCTTCAAACATATTTAACTTCCAAGAAAATTGATTATTATGTCAGATATCGCGTCCATACTGCTGAAAAAGATATCAAGTCTACAGCCGAAGAATTGAATGCATTGCTGACTTCTTATAATATAATTGAAATGAGCTATCTTGATCAAAGTGTTTTTGTTGGTTTGCGCAAAATTTTCTTGGAACCGATTGTCATTATTGCCCAACTTTTCCTGCTTCTTTGGGGTAGTATTTTTCTTTTAAATAATTTTGTCAGAACAGAGGAAAGTGATCATGGAAAAAGACTTGGAATGATCGCATTAACCAAAAATTACCGGCAGATTTTAACTCGCTTTAAGGTAGCTGAGACAATTGTTTTTTATGCCGCCTTTTTAGTCGTTTTTGGATTATTGTATATTCTAACGTTCAGTTTTTTGTTAGGTACGGGTTTAATATATGCTATAAAGACAATTGCCGTTTCAAAATACACTTTCTTTAATCAGTTATTTTTACTTCTTTTTTATCCCTTATTGCTGATAATTCAAAATGCCGCTGAATATCTAAGATTCAGAAAAATCAATCTTGGACAGATTTATCGATTTCCGGAGTAAAGGTGAAGAGAAATGACGACAGTAAGAACTTTACGAGCAATTGAATTAACAAAAATATTCCCACATCCTTACAAAAAGGATGTCCAAATCCCCCTCTTTGCTGCTGCATCATTTCAAATTGATGCAAAAAAAGTTAATTTTCTCGTAGGAGTTTCAGGTTCAGGAAAAACAACGTTACTAAGAATTATCTCAAGTTTAGAAGGAATTAATGCCGGCGAGCTATATTTGGATGAAATGACGATTCACAATTTAAGAGGAAAAGAAAAGCTTCGCTACTTGCGTTCACTCGGGTTTCTGGATCAATTTCCTGCGAAATATCTTTCAATGAACCTCTCTGTATTTCAAAACTTAGAACAAACACTGATACTTTACTGTAAGCTTCAACGAGAAGTCCGGAAAAAGAAAATAAATGAATTAATTTCAAATTTAAACATTAATAATTTACGTGATAAGAAACTCCGTCATTTATCTGGAGGCGAACTACGGCGAGTCGGGTTTGCTTGTAGTATAGTTTTTACTCCCTCAATTTTACTTTGTGATGAGCCCACAGCGCAATTAGACACAGAAAACAAGCAAATTGTTCTTGAGACCATACAAAAAGCACATGAACTTTATGAGATCTTAATAATTGTTGCAACACACAATCATTCGATTATTGGGAAAAATCCTTTATTTGAAATAGATGAAAGGAGGGTTATACGACGTCAATAGTGAACTTAAAAGGAATTACATTTTCAGTATTCAATAAACGAAATAGAGAATTACCGATTTTAAGAAAGGTAGACCTATTAGTAAAAAAAGGAGAAATGCACCTTATTACCGGCCCCTCCGGCTCTGGAAAGACCACTTTACTTCAAATTATTGGAACAATTCTTCACCAAACAGAAGGAGAAAGGCAAATTTTTAATGAAATGATTTCCAATAATCCTTCTATCGAGAAACTTACTAAAACTAGGGCAAAGATTGGTTATCTCTTCCAATCACCTTATCTTCCTGCCGAGTTAACAGCCAAAGAATTTATTGAGCTCCAAACTTCCTTAGCAGATATTGGTCTCTCGACTGCAGAGAAGCGTGCGAAAGAAATCTTTCAAGAATTTAAGATTGAAAATTTACTGAATGAGATCTGTGAGCACTTAAGTGGGGGAGAAAAACAAAGAATTGCTTTAGCAAGTATCTTAACAAAGGACATAGAATTATTATTGCTTGATGAACCCACCGGTTCTTTAGATTATGACAACCGCGCTAAAGTATGGGAGTTAATTTTGGATCTTAAAAGAAAAGGGTTAACAATTATAATTGTTAGTCATGATGAATCCATAAAAGAAATTGTTGATGTTAGTCATAGATTAAGAAATGGACTGCTGATTGAAGAATAGCATCTAATAGAAACGAAAATGTTAATTGAAAGCTACATACCACTCACATTAGCATATCCGGCAAGTCGAAGGCTACCAAAGGCAAGGTGTTTTGAATTTGACTATTTAAAACAAAAAGTAGTAGAGAAAAAAGAAAAGAAGTGATCCTCTTTTTGGATTGTTCATCTTCTTTTCTTGGAAATTAAAACAATTACCTCCAAAACACAAAAAACAGATATCGCATACAAAACAATTCCTTGACCTATAATGGGAGTAGGAACGGGACAATCACAACCGATTCCGGCAAGATGCATATATTCTCCTGCTTTGGTTATTTGTGCTTTTTCATAACGAATTATGTTGGGATTACACCAAATTCCCATTGTCTTTGGGATCGGCCAGTAGACAGATTCTAACATGTTCTGATGAATGACGTTATTCATTTCTGTTTTATCAATGGCATAAAAAATTGCTTTCCGGTAAGCCAGTCCTCTGGATATTGTCGGATCATAGGCGCTCTTTAATCTATTGCCTAACTCTGGTCGCTCTTCTCGAACGTTAAGGCCAAAATAGCTAAATTGCTTCTTAGGCTTTGCTTGTACTGCAATAATTGATTCATCGTCATATTCTCTTACTTTCTCTGGAAAGCTATTAATATTTATTAGATCTAGTTGTCCTTTTTCGAATTTTTCTAAAGCAAGGTATTGATTAGGATAATAAAGTAATCGTAGTTTCCTTATAGGGTTTACGAAGGTTCCAAAGCGTTTCTCCCATGCCAAGTTAGGGTCTACTGTTATACTTTGGTTAAGCCACCAACAAGATGGGCGCACGGTTAGTTCTATTTCAGCATTCTTTTTGAAGTTTGTAAGTGAGAAAAGTCCTGTACCAAATGGATGCGTTTTGTAATGATCCCACGCAAGATGGTTCATATCAGGTGTTTTCCCATCCTCAAGCTGTGATTGGTTCAAATAGTGTTCTGGGAGTATATAGGTATTTAATTTGTAAAAAATCTCCGGTTCGGGTTCTTTAGTGATGGTTAATGGGTTGGCATCTATATACAACCTAATAGTTTTACTATCCAACAACTCCATCTTTGAGAGCCAGCGCCAACGTCGGGCATCTAAAGAGAGATATTTCCAACAGTAGAGTGTGAAATAAATATCTCGAGCATCAAAGTATTCATCAGTAAAATTCCCGTCTGGGTCGGTTGCCCATTTAATTCCTTCCCGAGTTTTAATTTCTATGGTAGTCTTATTGATAAATGTCACACTTTCAGCGAGATGAGGCCAAATTGTTTGATCATCGTCAATCCATATGATGGGATCTAAAAGCGCTGAAAAGACGTTATTTTTCCCTGCATCAGTCATAAAGAAATAGTCAAGACTGGGAGTAACCGCCCCTCCATATTGCACTAATTCTGTAACATCCTTTTGTCCACGATGTGTTCCTACCCAAAACATTTTCCCCCAAATTTGATAAAGACTATTGCTAAGCTTGTAGCCTTCTAAATTGGAATAATAGGCAACGTATTCTTTCTCTGAAAAGAGTGGATAAATAAAGCATAGGTTTGTCATTAAATGCTGTTGCCACGCCCAATAATGTTCTATTCGTTCCTGACTATTCGGCGGAAATAATTCTTTTCCTTGTTGAAGATACCATTCATTCCTCCCTGTACCCAAAGACTCTTCCCAATCCATTCCAGTGTCATAACCAAAAATATTTAAGCCTCCATTTTCGCTGTATAAACAAGAATAGTCAAGACCGGTAGTACTAGGTAGCATTGGGAAAAAACAGATGTCAAAATTATGATATATAACCAATTGCAGAATGTATTCGCCCCAACAACCAATTAAGATAATTTCAAGGTCAATACCAATTCTTATCAGTTGTTGTCTTAAAAGATTAAAGTAATCCAAATGATAGTCGGAGTTAGTATTAAGTGCTAAGACAAAAAGAGTGAAAAAAGGTTCAATAGATTTTGTTTTTGGGGTATAGATAACAAAGCTACTTATTAATAACAAACAAAAAAACATAGTGATTTTTTTATTCATCTTTCTCCCTTCCAATTATTTTAAACAAGCTCTTATGCTTTGAACTATGTATAATTAACCATTAATTAATTTAAATTTTAGGAGAACTTTTGATTTTGCTTTTTCCGCAAAAGAAAAGATAATAAATTGTGCTCTAGAAAGAAAAGACAGTAACTTTTACAAGTCTTAAATTGAGCTGCATTGTAGATGACTCTTGATACCACTTTAGCAAATCTCATTCGCTTAACTGACAATAAAATTACTTGTACTGGTGGGGTTGTCTTTATTGGCGATGGTGGCACAGGGAAAACCCACACTGCGATGAATCTTACTAGTGCTAAAGGGAAATGGTATTATCAAAAGGGCGATAATTTGCGAAAATCTATCAATTTAGAGTTAGATTTTTTTATCTTTCAATCGTATATTGAAGAATATAATTTGACTACTAGCTCACAATTTTTCATTCTCCCCGGGCAGAAAGGCCGTGCTGAAAAAGGT
Organism: Candidatus Heimdallarchaeota archaeon; assembly: GCA_019056785.1. Classification (GTDB taxonomy): domain Archaea; phylum Asgardarchaeota; class Heimdallarchaeia; order JABLTI01; family JABLTI01; genus JABLTI01. The sequence goes on along the minus strand of DXJV01000091.1, from coordinate 43,566 downwards.
TCGGGGCTTGCTTTTGAAGATGCTGCTGATCTCTTCTTGTCCACTGCCCAACGAATGTAGTTATAGCACTTGTTTTAACAAATAAAATTACCGAACTGAATACTTTCCAAGAATTAGAATATTGGCTCAGCAAAGCTATTAAACGTGATTTTATTATGGATTTTACTTCCATTATCATTCTGGGAACACATCTCGACTTGAAAGAACATGCAGTTGTGACAGAAGAGCACATCCTTGGAGCCAAAGACTTTGTTAGGGGGTTTATCTTGAGCAAAAAAGACACAATCCAAGAGGTCGATCGCACAACTCAAACAGATACAAGTGGTAAGGCAATAATCAACTATAGAATTGTTAAGGTATGGAAGTAATAATTATGAAAGCAACTTTTGCAGGTGGCAACAAATATGATCCCTTGCAAGAAGTTTTTGGTTCAGAAATCCTGGCTGTTTCTGGCGGGCTCTCTTTACAAATGATTCATATAATTATAGCTGCAGCAGTCTTATTTTCTATTGTTATGGGGTTTGTTATTTATCATTTAGTAAGAGCTCGATTATTTGAAGAATTAATGGAGAAGGTTTCAGAAGAAGAGATCGAAGAGAATACTTTGAAAATGTCACTCAGTGTGTTTCTGTCTATTTTTTGACCAGATAAAAGGACCCATACCTTTAGTGGGCAATCATTCTTTAGAAGACCCCTATTATAAACCCCGTATGCGCATTGGTGTTGAGAATTTTCTCTTAAAGATTTGTAACTATGCTTATTCCTCACTTGGATTTGAAGAACACGATGAACGATGACGCATTGGTTCTATAAATCTTCCAAATGAAGACATGGTTGCCTTTATCCACGGGATTCAACTCGAGAATAAATTAATGCGTGGAGGTTTTGAGAACCTTTCACTTATTGTTCTTGCTGACGCAGCTTTTGGTGTTTTTTTTAATAGCAAATCAAGAATTCCAATATCCGGAGATTGATGAGCTAATAACCGCCTCAAAAAAGAAGAAACCATTGGCTGAAATTAAGGTACTTCTAGATACCATTCGCCGTCGCTCAGTAATTATCATGGATGCTGCTTTAAAAAATGCAAAAAAGGATAAAAAAAGAGTTACAAAAATATAAATAGCCCACCATTTGCCGAAAGAACAAGATAGTTATAAAGGCGATAAAAAATAAAGAAATAAAAATAATTCAAGGTGTGAAAAGTTGTCTTATCTGTTTGATGAGTTAAAAGGAAAAAAAGAAGGCGCACCAATTGAAGACAAGATCCTTTTGATGGGATTACAACAAGCAGGCAAGACAGCTATTAAAGACGTTGTGTTTTTTGGGAAGGATCCCGAATTGGTTGAAAATTATATAGCAACGATCCATTATGAACGGCAACTTATCGACAAAGAGAAAAAGAATTTGATAACTGATGCCGATGGACAAGAAAGTTATTGGAATGAAGCTGTGACTCACTTTCGTCATCTCATTTTTTCAAATGTTAAACTTCTTTTATGGGTTGTTGATATGACCCGGGAAGATTTATTTGAAGAATCTGAGCGTCGTTTTAGTTTTACTATTCGTCAGTTTAAAAAAGAAAACCCTGATGGCTATATTGCTGTTCTTTGTCATAAAGTTGACCTTATTTCACCTGAAGAACTTGTCCCCTTATTGGAGCGAGTTAAGAACGAATTTAGTGACCCGAAATTCAAAATCCGTTTTGAAGCGACAAGCATTTATTATAAAGATTCTCTTAAGGAATTGATTAATCAATTAATGAAGGAGGCAAACCTCAACACTAAACGCTTTGAGCTTATAACCAATATTGGCCAAAAAGTTAAGCAATCAGATGAATTTCAGAAATATGTTGTCGAGCATCGTGATGACCCACGCATTAAACAATTAATGGCGTTTTTAACCCCTAAACCGCAAAGAGTTCTCCCCTCCTTTGGTGAAAGAACTATTGAAATAGATCTTTCAGAATACAAAATAATTGAAATCGTCCTCATCGATAAAGCGACCTATTCACCCATTACTGGTATTTCTTCCTATGAAGTGGCGGATGTTGAACAAACCATGGATTATATTATTGCTCTCCAGGAATTTAAGGACGCTTTAAAAAACAAACCCACAGATGATGATTCAACAATTAGTATTGTTACTTCCTCAAGTGGAAAAGTACATGGTATGATTGTTGATCTTGTAAGTAAATTCCTTTTAATTACGAGTTTTTATCCTATCACGTTAGAGAAAACTCAAATATTTTACGAGTTAATTAGAAAGTTTGCAAAATCTCTTGATCCCTCTCAGAAAGATAAGGCTCCGACAAAAGTAAGCACAAAACCAAAGGTTGAACCTCCAATAGCAACAAAAACTAGAAAAGAACTTGTAAAAATATCAGCGGATAAAGCAAAATCATCAATTACATCATCAGCTGAAATCACCAAATCAACAATCCAACCTCCAATTGTAGAGCCTGAAAAAGTGCCAGGAAAGGATATGGCTGAAATTACTACTGAACCACTTGAAATAAAAACTTCCCCCTCTTTGCCTTCGACAGAATCTCTGGATACACCACCACTTCAAATTTCACCACCGATAACTACCGCATCTAATGAAGAACCAACTAAAAAAATGGAAATTGAAATTAAAGAAAAACCTCTCGAAGAAAAAAGTATGTTCTCATTTTTAAACAAATTGCGTACTGAAGAATTAATTGAAGAAGGAAAATTGCCAGAAGAAGAGGAAGAGAAAGAGAAACTAGTTAAAGAATCCTCACATCCTCCTCCGATTGTGCAAAAACAACAATTAATTCCAGAAGAACCGGCAAGTAATGTCCAAGAAACAAAAGTGGAGCCTATACAAGAAATATCAATTGTCGTGAAAGAAGAAGAAGAAGTGCCACACGAGGAGCCAAAACCAAAGTCGAGGTTCTTACAACGTTTGCGTGAAGAAGAACAGAGATATCTTATACGGCAAGTGGAAATTAAAAAGGCAAAAGAAAAAGCAGAAGAAAAACTCGAGATGACTGAGGAAGAAGTACAAGAAATGGCTGATTTTCTAGTGAAAGCTCAATCAAGTTCCGGTGAAAACAAGTAACCATCGTTAAAAAAGAGAGGAAAAATCCCTCACATCGGACGGCTCTTTTCATATCGTCGATACTCAGGATTTTGATCCAGAATTACAGGGATTAGACGCAACTCCTCGACACAATCATGAATGAGATACATTTCTATTGTAGTTGTCCCAAAACCACTTTTAACATTAAATCCTCTTTCTAGTTGTTCTGCATTTTCCAAAGCAACATCTAAAGCTGATTTTTGTATTCGTTTGCCATAAATATCAAAAAGATTGATGTTGCCACCGGCTAAATTAAACAATTTTCGATTAATTCGTACAGTGGTCTGATTAAGTGCGGTTGCCTGCGGAGTAAACCCTTCAAAACAACTTGTTTAATCGATGTCTTGCCGGACTGGGATAGCCCTAAAACTATTACTTTAGACTCTAATGGATTGGAGTGAGCCATTTTAATACCACAGATAATGAAACTCTTTCATATTTTTATTAACTAACATACTTTTCTTTTCCTATAAAATACTGAAATAAACTGAAATTTAAAAACAATTATATGTTTTTTAAAGTGTAGGTTCATACAATGACAGAAAAAAAATACAAAATTTTGCTTACTTGTGATGACGGGTTGAGAAGTAATGGTTTAATTATGCTCTATAAAGCCCTGAAAAAAATTGCTCGAGTGACAATTATCACCCCTCACATCCAAAGAAGTGCCGAAGGTAAAGCTATAACAATTAATCAAATTCTTCATGTTGAAAAAGAAGTTATTTCAGAGAACATTCAAGGGTATACTATTGATGGCTCATCAGCAGATGCGGTGATTTTTGGGTTGCAATCTTTGTCAGAGAGACCTTTTGATATGGTTGTTGCAGGTATTAATCAAGGATTGAATATTTCTTCACACATCATCTTAACCTCAGGAACATGTGCAGCAGCATTTGAAGCAGCATACATGAATGTCCCAGCAATAGCCTTTTCAATGGATGTTCACCAAGCGAATTTCTTTGTAACACCACCAAAGGAAGCCTTTAAAGTGGCTACTGAACTGGCTGCGAAGATGGTCGAAAAACTCCTGGGAAAGCAGTTCCCCCCAGAGCTAGCTTTTTTCAATGTTAACTTTCCCAAACAAATAACACGGGAAACATTAATCGAAATCACTTCACTAGCTGACAGATCACTAACCTTCAAACCAATAAAACATAAGGACCCAAGAGAGAATGATTACTATTTCCTATGGGGGGATGCCATTCTTGAAGCACCTCCAGGAACAGACCTTCATGCGATACTTAAGAATAAAATAAGCATCTCACCAGTAACAAAAAATCTTAGCTTTTTAAGGGAAAATAAATTATTCAAGCAACTTCTTCTATCAGTTGCAGATGATTTAAATGAGATTTGATAAATTAATTGTTACTTTAATTCTTTCAGAGCCCTTTTCTCTTTTCGAAAAGAAATATCAACTATTAATGCTGCAATTGCTACAATAATGGAGACTGGTAGAATCCCTGTGAGTGATGCCCAAAATAAAGCCAACTTGCCTGTAACGGCATAGGCGGTTCCAACTATTAGATCTATGATGCCTGATATTAGAAGCACTGTAGCAATAATAGTAAGTATTATTGCAATTTTCCTTTTTTTTCAAGTGACATTTTTCTTTTTAACAACCTTTTCTTATTATATTTATTACTTTTGATAATTATAATTCCTTTATTACAGATTTCTTTCAAGCTTAAAAAAAGAGCTTATAATAATGATTTATTACTTCTCCTATCCTTATTTTTTATGATAGATGCTTCGTTCGATAATTAAATCAACTTTTCCTGTCTTTTGGTCTCTAAAGAAATTGATTGGAAATTTCAATGGCCCCTGGGGAGTCCAGAAAGCATATTCCTCTTCTGTTAGCCTTTCTGGCACAAGGGTTAATGGTGGTTGTCCTTCTTCTTGGAATTTTATTTTAAGTGTTAATCCTTCTTTGAACACCTTCAATTGGTTAATTCCTTTGTAGGTTTGATACTCGCCTAGTAGGGGGCCTATTTTTGTTTCGTATTGTAACATGGGATGCTCTTTAAGTGCTTCTTTCCCTAAAAGGGCTGCAAGGAAAAGTTGAGCTACGAGCCCACCTTGACAATTCCCAACATTCCCTAGAACAGCACACGCAAGTTTTTTCTCCGGAAGAAAGGCAAGGTAACCACTTGAGACGCCTGTCGAGCCGCCATGACTGATCAATCTTTCTCTAAAAAAGTTTTCTGTAATTGCCCAACCAAATCCATAGCTTTCTTTCCCGAAAAAGGATTCTAAAGGACGTTCAATATACGGTTCATACAGTTGAGCAATTTTTGCTTTCGAAAGTACATTTTCCCCTCCAAAAGTCCCCTCATTTAAGTATAATTGTAGATAATTTCCGAGCTCTTTGACAGATGAAAGCAAGCCTCCCGCAGCATAAATGAACTTATCAAATGGATGATTTGTAGGCTTTAACTTTCCTTCAGGAGTTAAATAATACGCCGTCATATGATCATTGTCTTTTTCAAAATCCTCTTTTTCAAACGTTGTTCGGTTCATTTTTAATCGCTGCAAAATCATTTCCTTAAAAACTGTTCCGAGGTCTTGGTTAGTAACTTTCTCGATGATCTTTCCAAGTAAAAGAAAACCAGAATTGAAATAAAAGAATCGTTTATCAGGGGGAGAAAACAACTCCTGGGCAGCATTGTTAATATGAAGATATACATCCTCATCACTACTAAAGGGAATCATTTTCTCTTTCGTGAGAACTGAATGACGACAAATTAAAACAGATGCCATTCCCAGGTCCGGTAAACCCGAAGTATGTGACATTAGATGTTTGATTCTTATAGGTTCCTCTTTTGCATCAATTGTTACCGGAAGATACTTCTCAATAGGGTCTTCTATGTTTAATTTTCTTTGCTCCTGGAGTATTTGAATTGCCAAACAAGTGAATGACTTTGTTATTGAACCAATGCCAAAGAGTGTATTTTCTGTTGCCGGCAAGTTTCCCTCTAAAGAACGGGCACCAAAACCACGAGCGTAAATAATTTCATCTTTCTTAAGAACCATAACACTGAGCCCAGGGATCTTTGTCTCTTGCATTAGATTAGCAATAAATCCTTCCAGGTCAGCAAAGCTTTCTTGTATTGCCATTTTTTCACGTATCAGTTATTAGCTTTGGTTTGTTTAAAGTCTTTCCCTATCTGGGCTTTGAATTTACTTCAAACACAAGGTTCTTAAAATCTTTCAGCTACTCCTTTATTGTTTGTCATTTTTCATTTAATAGGGTGTTATCTATTCATGGGTTCCATTGCAAAGTTCAAGAAAAAACTCGCAAAATATTTAACCAAAAAGACTATATCAACCAATAGTGCTTTAAGTTTCATCTTAAAAGAATTGCGAAAAGCAGGATCATTACAATCGTGCGTCTTGACAGATGAAACCGGCTTAGTGATCGCTGAAGCAATTCACAGACGAGATTCGAAAGAACATCTTGCTGCTACAGCTTCCCTCATCAGTAGCACTTGTAATAGAATTTCTGATTATCTCTTAACAAGCCCTATACAAGTCGCCTTCTTCATTTCCCATAGTCATTTAATTTGGTTGGTTCCTATATCACTTAAAACTAATGATCAACAGTACCATTTAATTCTTCTTAAACCCAAAACTATTTTTGATTCCTTTACTAAAGACACCCTTCAATTACTCGAAAAAGAGAAAGTTAATATCTCCTCTCTTCTTACTATTGCTTCACAATGGATTTCTAAAGTCTGCAGCTAATTTTTTTTCTTCTTTTTATAAGTTGTTTTCTTTTCTTTTCGTTTATTTTTTCAATCATTCTTTTATTTAAATGTTTTTTTAACCATTCTTGATTTTCGTCGATTTTTCGACGAAAATTATCGGTCTTAAAAAAATAATACAAAATGAAAAACTATTTAATAAAAAAGAAAATTAATTATTTTAGCATTTCATCGACTTTGGTTTCTAACCATGTATGGAAGTGATCAGTAGATGTAAGTTCATGATTAAGATCAGTGGGAGTTTCTTTAAGATAGCTAGCAATATCGAGTGCTAAAGTGTTTAGCTTCATAATGGCATCAAAGTTTTCTTGAGAAACGATAAGGGCGAGATTTAAGTTATCGTTAATATTTCGATAGAGGATAATATTGTTACCTCGAGTAATAGAGAAGTAGGGTTCTGTAGTACCAAACAGCTGTTTCCCGAATGAATCAATAGCAGAAATAAAGTTAGAAATCAGTTGTTGGTTCATTTTTTGAATATCGAAGACTTTTGTATAAATAGTAAGCCCTGCGTCATTAATAAGAAGAATAAGTTTTATGTCTGCTTTTATTGGATCAACTTGTTGTGGTAATTGGACTAATTCCTCAAGGGTTTGTTCAAGTATGTGCATCACCATTATTTTAGTAGCATCTTTATTTGTTGCAAGTTCATTTAGTAATGGTTGGTCTGGAAAAGGCTCAGGAGTGGTTTCCTCATCCGGTTTGCTTTCTTTTCGTTTAGAAAATTCGAGTAATTGTTTGAGCATTTTTTTCTTTGCATTTACCTTTTTGTCAGTTGTTTTCGGAATAATTGAGATAAATGATTTTGCTTGGTCGTAGTTTTGTGAAAGAATTTCGAAACTTGCTTGAACAATATTTTTATCTGCTTTCCATTTTGGTTGATTTAACGCGCCAACCAACGTTAAAAGCTCTTTTAATCTTCTTTTAGCATTATTCAAGTAGCGATCTTTTTCCGTTATTTTATAAAATTGCAAATCAGTTGTTACCAGATTAAAAACAATTCCAAGAGCATTTAAGTAATCTTTTTGTTTTGTAATGTAGAACAGAGCTTCTTCACCATATTTATAGGCCTTTTCTGAATTAATTTCAACATCAAGATAGTAAGCAAAATAGGCACTTGCTTTAATAGCTTTATTCATTAAAGTTGGAGCTTGTTCTACTTTTTCTTCCAGAATTTTCAAATATTTTTTGGCTAGTTGATAGTCATCCAAACTCATGGCATTAGAAGCAACAGCATAGGCTCTGAAGGAAGTAACAAGCTCATCACTTTGATCTAAAATTTCAACTAACTGTTTAAGGCGTTTTCGTGCTTCTCCCTTCCGGTTTGCTTGCGTATGAAGTCCAATAAGATTACTAAGAACTGAAGCTAGTGTTTGTAAATCATCCGTCCCTTCCAATAATTCAATGCATTTTTCATATGCTTCAATTGACTTGTTTTTGTCAAGTAGTGTATACATATATGCCAAGTTGTGATAAAAAGTTGATTTCCATGAGTTTCTTCCATGAACTTTCTTGAGATTTTTAATTGCTTTCTCGAGATATTTCAACCCTTTCTTTGGTTGGCCGGCGCTATAATAAAGCATAGCCGCGACATGAAGGATATTTGCTTTAGTAACAAAGCTCTTTGCTTTTTTTAGCACACTTTGAATCTCATCTGTTTCATAGTATTTGATAGCAACATCTAGCCCTTTCGCAGAAAGTAGAATTTGGCATTTCTGTAAAATTGCTCTGATAACGAGTTCTGTTACAAAGGTTATTTCTTTATCTTTAATCCAATTTAAAATTCGATGCCAAATATCTTCTGCTTCTGTGAAAATACTCATTGCTTTTTCATAATCTTGTTTCATTGAATAAAACATTATTTCCAGGAGAAAACTTTGCAGATCTAAAATTATTCTGGCAAGTTTATCTGCAGCAACTAAACGATTGAAAATCATGTTTCGCTCAGTCGGTTTTAACCGGCTCGCTTTGATAACTTCATTTACCCCTTCAAAAATGCCTTTATCAACCTGTAATTGAATATTATAGAATTTCAGCTCTGATGAGTTCGGATAAAGTTCAAGCATTTGAGTAATTTTTTCATTTTTTAACAGATCAAGTGATATTTGCCCGAACATAATAAAGGAAAGAGAAGAAATATCTTCTGACTGATAATTAATCAGATAGTCTTTTAATGCTTGAAAAAATGCTTCATATTTATCTTTTAATGAAGAGTATTTCTCCCGGAGTATTTTTAAAATCCCTGATTTTTCTATAGGTGAAATAATCCTAAATAACGATTGATATTCGATGGGTATAATGTCTGTTGCGTCAAAGCTCAATGGGCACCCTCCTTGGGTCACTCGATAACAATATTAATTGCTTTTTTATTTTAATTCTTTTTTATTAAGGCTAAAGTAATTATTTTTTGTTCGGTTCCTAAAGGTTATTAACTCTTTGGTATTAAAAGTAAAATGCGTGTTTTTTATGGCTTTTTATTTAAAAGAAGGATATATGATAATACTCATTATCATATAACGAGCAGTACAATCAAAAGCACACTATAGCCCAAGGGTTTTTTTACACCAATAAACTAAATAATGGGCTATAGTATAGACTTTACCCTTCTTAGGGTAGGTGTAGAAGGTGAAAATTAGTGTTAAAGAGCTATCTACATGGAATGATTATCAAAAACTTTAGAAAGAATGCGTTAAAACTACTCCTTGGGGAAAAACAAATCGATTTATGTTTTATAATAAAGAAGAAGAATTAGCAGAATTACAAAAACAATTCCAAAAGAAGGAAAACTTCTTTCTTGTAGCATTTTCAGAGGAGCAACAAGCATTTGTTGGCTGCATGGAGATACTGATCAGAAAGGACGAAGCAAAAACTAAACGGTGGGAACCCTTAGTCAAAGAACAAGCTTCGTTTAAAACGGTCGCCGGAAAATTACTCGAGGAAGGACTTACCCTCTTAAAGCGCCGAGGTGTGAAATGGCTTGAAACATCTTTCAAATATATGCTTGATGAGCTTAGTAGTGTGGCGCCTTTATTAGAGCTTTTCAATTCAGTAGGATTTAATGAAAAGGTTCCTCTCACAAAGCAATTTTATAAGTAACTAACAGAGCAAAGCAGTGAGGAAATAGACTCTATAGAAGGGAATGTTATTACTTTCAAAACATGCAGCCACTATTCTCTCTAGACTTTCTGCGACTTAACAGTTCAAGCTTTTAGTACACTAGAAGAAGACAAAAGTATCCATTCCTGGGACCCGATTGTCAGTAATTATGAACATTGTCTGGAATTAAACAAATGCATTGTCGCAGGAATGTTTGGGTATTCGCCTCTGGAATTTTAGTTGATTGCCCAGATAGATAGAGCAAGAACCTGCAGGAATACTTGTCGCTTTTTCGCCCAAAAGAGAGGACGGCTTACAAGTTGGTGTTATAGGTGTGTTGGGTGTGCATCCAAACTTTCGTGGGAGGGGTGTGGCAAAAGCACTTATAACTACAATTGAAAAGACATTCTTACAAATGGGCTTTGACTATTCTTTCGTTGGTACCCCTGAGATCAATAAAAATGGTGTTGCTCTCTATGAGCATTTAAATTACATTCCCTTTCAACGACTCATTTTCCTTTAAAAAAACCTCGAGTGATTTACATTAATTCTCTATTCAATGCTCAATTAATTATTATCCCCGCTTTACTTTACGACCTTCTTTCTTTATCTATGGCAAATATCTCAAAAAAAATAAGGAGGGAAATGGGGGTCTTATTTTTTCAAGACCGCCACTTTTCGCATTAAGAAACTACTGCTTTTTCAGTTCGTTTTCTAAGGAAAACAATCACTGCAAGAAATATGGTACTTGAAAAGGCAATAACTAACGTGTATCCCGGAATGCTAAAGCTGGGGATGGTGAATTTCGGTCCCGTAGAGGTATTAGGCGGGATAACTGGACCAACGTTTTCGATCGTAAATGCGGCAGTAAAATCTTTCCAGATTGCTTTGGCATTTTCAGTGGTATTACCCGAAGAGATGAAGGAGAGCAGGAGATAATTAACAGGTTTCCAAATACCATGTACTACTTGTTTAGTAACAATCTCAGTATAATTATTATTAAACGAGATTTTGGTAAACAAGCCGGTAGTATTTCTTGAAACTTCTAACAAAAGTTCGCCTGAAAGAGCAGTAGCATTTAGTTCCGTAGTATTTGTTTCTTCTATATCATATTGATATGCGGTTGTAAAAATCCGGCCTGAAGAGTTTCGCCAGAAGTCTTGATAGCCCAATATACAAACAGGGCTCTGAGCATCTTGAGGATAACCAACCCATTCCAGATCATTATTATAATAGCTGCCAACAATTGCATAGGAACTGGCAATGTCGTAAAGATCAACAAAGGTGTAATTCACGACAACGCTTAACGAAAAATCAGAAACATTTCCTAAATCACCTAAGGATAATATGTAAATTTCAGAAACATTCTCGGAAACTACTCCTCTTAGATATTCAAATTCAATTGAAGACCCACCGTTATAACTGTAAATCCGGGAATCATCTTTAAAACGTGAAAAGTTACCAAAATCATTAACAGTAAAAATTGCATTAAACGTGAAATGATCATCAAAAGTTATTTGAGTGGCTTGAATTAAGGAACAATCTTGAAAGGCAATTCCAATTAGTAAAAGATTAACAAACAGAAGTGGTTTAAAATATTTTCTTTCACGAGACATCAGTTCTCACCTCAAAGTTTCTTCTAAATAAAAAGAAGGTTTTTTTCAATAATAATTTTTCTTAACAATATTTTTCATAGTTATAATTATTGTAAAATTACTTAACTAAATCTTTGTTTTTTTACGCTCTTATTTTTTGTACACTTAATTTATAATTGCTAAATTAAGAAAAAATGTCTCTCAGTCTCATTTTTTTAATACTTCAAATAGCCAATACCTTTTATCAAAAATTCATTTTAACAAAGAATTTGTTTGTTTGTGAGTTATTTATTAAATACGTCATTTAATTAAATCGTTTTTTAAATAATTTTTCTCGTCGATTTTTCGACGAAAAAAAAGAAGAGAAAGAACCACAAACAAATTGTGAAACAATAAACTAATTATTTCAGGAAAATGTTTTTACTTTTTCATTTGCAGCGAGAAACAAAAAAGTACGTTGGAAACTAAAAAAGAAATAGGAAAAAATTGACAAAAAAAGACAGTAATCCGAAAGGGACAAGCGGAAAATTTAAACAATAAAAAAAGACTATTAAGTAAAAAATAAAAGCACGAAGAAGAATGGATAAGGGGAACAATGATTAAAAAGAAGAGTAAGGTTGCGGAAAAATTGAATGCAGATATTTATATTGAACCGGTAATTTTTTTGTCTGAAAAAGCGCCTCAAAATATCGAGAAAATTGTTTCTGAATTAATATCAATGCGTGGCATTATTCGTCTTTGTATTTGTCTTGAACCAAAAAGGGTGATCTATGATTATCAACGATGGGGGAAAAGGGAGAAAACCCTCGAGTTTAAAGAGATTATTGAACTTGTAGGGGGCGTTAAAACTCGCTTGAAAAAAATGACAGAAAATTCGATGGAACATTTACTTATACAAATGGAAGAAGTAACCCTTCTTGTTCTAACACAACAGAAGCTCCTCCTTTTTGTCCAATGTGAACGGAAAACAACGAAATTGCCTGTGGCAATTGTTAAAGCGAAGCAAATTATGCAGGCATTACGCAATCTAAACTAAGGGACTATTTGTTGTCTCGAGGGATTTTTTATCAGCAAAGCAGTTAAAAATAAGTTCTTGCTAATAAAAAGACATGCAACAGATAGAATCAAAACGACACAAAAGAGTCTTAACAAGTAAGAACCTTGAAACAGATTTGCCTTTGGAAAAGGAAAAAAACAAGATCATAAAGGTTGCAATTGCTGGTGTTGGAGGAGTCGGAAAAACCACTTTGTGTCAACGAGCAATGGGGCATATTTTAGATGATTACTTTGATAATTATAAAATAACTATTGGGGTGCAATTTTTCACTCACACTCTAGAGACAGACAATGGGTCGGTGGTGCTCTCTGTTTGGGATCTTGCCGGGCAACCACAGTTTCAACAAATTATGGATCGTTTTCTGAAAGGATGTAAAGGGATTATTCTGGCATATGATAGTACAGTAATTGATACTTTCTTTTCGCTCTATCACACCTGGATCCCGCTGATTAAAGCGAATTGTGAGAAAGACATTCCAATAATCCTTGTCTCCACAAAAAATGACTTAGAAGATGAAAGAGAAGTTGACCCTGCAATTGTCAAAGATTTCATCAATTCGAAGGAAGACTTGCAGCTTAACATCGTTGACTTTTTGGAAACGTCATCAAAATCCAATATTAATGTAAGAGAAACATTTGAGATTTTGTGCCAGAATATCCTTCAAACTGAAAAAAAGAGCTATACTGAGAGGAAGAAAAGAAACACACCGGTTGAAAACAGCTAAGAGAGGAATTTTACTAAAAGCTCTCAAAATATCTTTGAAAAGCAATTCAAGAATTTTTGACAAAGATCTGAAAAAAGTTTTTGGCATTCTAAACCTAAAGTCATATTTTCAGGGTCGACAAACAAGTCAAGCACAATAGCCGACTTGTTAGGGGACTCCAACTCTTTGTTATACAAATGGATATTGAAATTGACAGTAATTGTTTGTTGCACCTTGGGATTATCTGGCCATTGCGATGGAAGAGCGGAAGAAATAGTGTACAAGCTCTTAGTATGAATAATTTTAAGCTCGACTTGGAAGGTCTCTTCCAATCTTTCGAGTAATGCCGTCGTTAATGAACGGAAATTCGCAAAATCATAGGTAATTTCAAAGAAATAGCTTTCGAGAATTGAATGTTCTATTAATAAGGGTAGTTCCTGTCTTATTTCTAACAAATGTTGGTATTTTTTCGGAATAGTTGTTTTTTTTGTTATCTCATTCCATGACTCGAGAATTCTGTTTTTAACATGTTCATTATTGAGTTTTTTGCTTTTAGCTTCTTTTTGAAATGCAAAATGACATTTTAAGGCATTCGAAATGAGAGTGAAATCTTCATTATATCGCGGAAAAGAGAATACAAATGTATTTTGTCCTTGGGGAATGAAGATATAATGATTCTTGGGAGTGAAGAATTCAAACAATTTTAGAGAAAATTGATTGCATTTCGCTTGCGTTTGGATCCGTTTGATAATTAAGAATTCTTTGAAATTTGGTAAGCTATCCGGCACGATAGTCATTGGAGGTGCCCTCTTTTTTTCCTGTAAACACCAGATTTTAAACGGGAGGACAGTATTCAAATCGATTTCTTTCAAATTCTGATAATTGTAACGGTAATATTGTGCTATGAGTGGGTTTAATTGGGTACCAATAATCACTAAAATTTCGAGGAGCGCAACATCTTGAATTTCAAAAGCTAACGACTCCAGAAAAAGTTCGACCTCGTCTACACTTTTTACTCGAATAAAGGATTTAACATAGCTGTCCAAACGATGGAGTTCTTTAAGAATAGTATTTGAAATAGAATTGATCTCCAATTCTCGAATAATTTTCTGTAAGAATTTAAGCGAATATTTGTTTGAAATTCCATTCTTGATTTGTTTATTTTTTAGGTCCACAATTATTGAATTTGGAAATTTTTGTCTGTTTATTCCAGGTGTTCCTACAATATCAGAAAGTAACTCAACCTCTTTTGACCAGTAAGTTATCTTGCAATTACGAATTTCGGTGAAAATTTTGAGAGTGTTTATCAAAGAAGAAACAACACTCCTCTCTCCTGCTATTATCACTTGTTGCCCAATGAGGATAGCAAAAATAACCTTTGAAAATTCATCACCAAAAATCTTGTAAAAATAATTGAAGCCATACTTTACTTTAATATCCTCTAATTCTTCGTGGGAAAAACCATTAACAGCATCAATTTTTTCAAAAGTTACTTCACGAGTAATCTTTTGCCGGAGTGCATAATGTTCATCAAAATAGAGGAAAAATGCTAAAGGTTCTTTTTCACATTGATGGATGACAATCTTGCGAAAAATCCCACCAACTTGTCGTTCTTTGTCCTTTTTCAGTATTGGGACTTCTATTTTTTTATGACAGATATCACAGTAGAAAGAAAAAACACGAATGACTTGGTTATTATTCATTTCTGTAAGGTTTCCCATTGATAAAAATCTCTCATAAAAGCTTCTCGTTCTACTTTCTTTACACTTTATCATTTTTAAGATTATTCTTTGGAAAGAAAGAAAGGAAAGAAAGAAAAGAAAGAAAGAAAAAGTAACTGCATTTGGATTAATGATGCTTCCCTTTTCCTTCGCAGGCTTCGGATTCAGTGCAAAGGGTTAATTTCCCATCATTAAAGTCCCGGAGAGCCTCTTCTACTAGTGTTTTTGTTGTTAAATAAACAGCAACATTAGATTCATTGAAGCGCTGAAGGGCACGTTGCCCAAGGCCTTGGCAAATTAGAACATTTACGTGATTGTCTTCTAAAAGAGACGGTGCTTTATACCCACCACCGAAATGTTCGCTTTTATTATTTATAACAGAAAATTGCTTTGTCTCTTTTTCATAAAGCACATAATATGGTGCTCGTCCAAAATGGTTGGAAATTTTACTCTTCTCACCATTCGCATCGATTGTCGGAAATGCAATGATTGTCATATTTTTTTCACCACAGATTTTTGGGTTATTTCCCAAAAATGTTGAAGAACATACTCCTTTTTAAATTTTTGGAACATATCCCAAAAAATTTATTTGTGAACAAAGGGCACTAGCAACTAAAATGTGGATCCGGTGAAAAATGCGCTATTATCATTTCCGATGTGAAAAGAAACGAAAACGATTTTGTGAAGAGCGCGAATGCCCTAAAGGGCAGAGAAGAGGGCGACCCTTAAAAGAGATTGTAATCTATGAGCTGCCAAAAATAAGGCGTGTGGTGCCAAAACCAAAAATCTCCGAAGAACCAATTAGGCTTACCATAGCAGAATACGAGGCTTTACGTCTTGTAGACCTTTTAGGCTTGACACAAGAAGAAGCCGGCAGAAAAATGGCGCTGTCAAAAACAGCACTTTGGCGACTCATCAATTCAGCTAGAAGAAAAATGGCTGAAATGTTAGTAGAAGGGAAAGAGTTGTATTTTTCTGAGCAAATAGAAAAATAAATAAAAAAATTGTTGAATTATGAGCCAAGGAAAGAGTTTTAAAAAGAATTATTCTCAGTACAATTATAATTGGTGAATTTGTCGTGTGTCCAAGCCCCTCTCAAGAAGCAATAACACCTGAAATGATCAAGTCCATTGAAAGGCTTATTGGCAATAGGGACGAGGTTAATTTAGAATGGCTAAAAACTGTTACACAAATTCCAGTAACTACTCTCTCAAAAATTATTATTCAAGAATTTGGTATGGTAATACTTGAAGGGATTATTTATTCAAAAGAGAAAGCAGAGAAGAAATTACAGCAAAGGCAAGAGGAACTCCAAAATAAGGTTAATAAAGAGTCATTCAGGAAAGGGCCGGTAAAAATTGATATGATGAAACTTCGAGAGAACCTCTGGACCGCCTACTTGCCAGAACGATTATTCGGTCAAGAACGACACCAGTTTTGCCCAATTTGGAAATATCTTGAGGATAATCCTGAGAGCAAGATCATATTGCGATATGACTGGATAAAAAGGCTGGAAGCAGCAATTACCAAGAATAGCTATAAGAACCTCAGGATAATTGAAGCGCGGAGTATTCTAAACGAGATTGGCGATGAGTTTAAAGGAAAAGCAAAAATAGTTTTTGCGAAACCTTTTCCGAGGTCATCTGTTTTTGGGGAAAATAATGTAAATTGGGTATTATTCATTATTTCCTTTGCAGAAGGAGTTGTTCGACTTGAGGGGTTAGATATGATTAATGTTCTGAAAATTTCCACCCGATTTAAGTCTCGTGAATTTGCCTATGAGGCTTTAAATGAATATCTCGAAATGATAAACTTCGTCGTTAATGACCCTTCCCTATTTGAAGAAGTTATTATTATAAACTAAAAGTCAATCTTCCCTTCTTTTTCTTTCAGCTGTTATATTAATTAGAAAAGGAAAAAGGTTCTCAAGAAAAAAAAAGTTATTCCAATAAATGAAAAGACATAGAATTAAAAGGCTGGGCAGCTAAAAAATCACTCAATTTTTCGTCAAAATACCGGCGCAAATCTTCAATAGAATGTCTTTTTTCTCGCATGCAATCAATTGCTAGCCTACCACAAAAAAAGCACTGCCGTTTTTTTTCGCGTTCAACGAATTCTTGCTTTTTGTTCAAAATGTCTATATCTATAAAGCGACCAATTGGATAGTTTTCTTCAAAGTCTATAGCTAATTGTTTTATTTTGTCAGCAGGTGAATCAAAAAGAAAGAACGGAACCGTTCCAAAAACATTGTTGGAAAAGAAAGTATAGGTAGACTCAATGCCTTTTTGCACTAAAAAATTGTAAAAACTAGTAATAACAGTGTCTTTTACTCTCTCAATTCTTTGTGTCGTTTTTGGCCAGCCTGGAACATTCAATTGTAAAGAGGCAATCACTTTGTTGGATTTTTTCGAAAGTTCAAGCTTCTCTTGCCATAGTATCTCTCTCGCTTTGAGCAATTGTTTACGAATAGCGCTATTATTTGTAGGCATTTCAGGGCACTTTCTAACACTTTTTCTCTATTTAATTTAACGGAATTTTACTATATAAAGATTAAAAAAGGTTAGAAAGAAAAATATCTCATATTAATAATTGGTGTTATTGATAATGACTAAACAACATGTAGCTATTGTAACCGATGCGTCTGCAGATATCCCCCCTGAGTTAGAGGAAAAATACAAGATAACAATCTTACCAATACTTATAAATTTCAAAGAGAAATCATATAAATACAGGGGGATCGAAAAAGGATTAACTTGGGAGGAATTTTACCGGATAATCGAAACAGAAGTGCCAACAACTGCTATCCCCTCTCCCGGGATTTTTAAACAAACGTTTGAGAAAGCTCTGGAAATCGGCGACTCATTGATCGGCTTGTTCATTTCTCAAAAGATGTCGGCAGTTTATAACACAGCAAAAATGGTTATTGAACAATACATGACAGACAAAGATATTACAACCTATCAAACAGGTGTAAATAGTGTAGGAATCGCCACCTTAGTGGTTGAAGCTGCAAGATTAGCAGCTGATGGAATGTCAAAAGAAGAACTAGTAAGAAAAATTGAAAGTTGGCTCCCAAAAGTGCAATACGCAGGTATCATTAACAAATTGGACAATCTCGTTCGAACCGGACGACTTTCGAAGACGAAGAAATTTTTCGCAGATATTTTCAAGTTCAAACCCGTAGTTGGTTTTGAAGAGGATGAAATACATATCTATGGCCAGCTCCGAGCGGAAGATAAACTTATATTAAAACAAATGAAAAAATTCGGGAGAAATGCCTTGGAAAAGATGCATCCGGAAGTAAGAACTTTCTTCATAGCACACTCTCGCTGGCCTGAAGCAGCAGAAGAATTACAACAATATTTACTCGAGCACAACCCTCAAAAGAAAGAAATTATTATTCAAGAAAGTGGTGTGTTGAATGCCTTTTTCACCGGTCGAAAATTATTGGCCTATGGCTATGTTGGTGAATTCGATCCAAATTGGATTTTAGAGAAAGACTAACTGGCAGCGAAAAAAACTCGAGGATTCCTCACCAAATTTATCCTACCTCGTATGGAATTCCAGAAAGCTCCGAGTAATATTCAATGGCTTTCTGGAGAAAATTCTTTTTAATAAAACCATGCGGCGTTTTAAACGAATAGATCTTTTTTGCAAGATTTTTTTGACTGATAATTTGTCCTGCGGCTTTTTTCCAAGCATTTTTCTTTTCATAGGTTTCATTAGCAAGTGTTAACAGCTCTTCTTTAGTAAAAGCAATTCCAATAGAGCTCAAACTTTTCAAAGTCCGGTCAATAGTAAAGACCTTTCGAGCAAACAAACAAATGACAAGAGAGTTCAGTATCTGCCGCCATTTTTCTTCAGTGACAAGGGCATCAACCATTTCCTTGTAGCCTATTTTTTTCCCGAAAGTTTTTTGATCATAACTGTAGCCACCATTACAGAGATGAGAATGCCGTTGGCCAATGATGTGCCCCAGGATACTTGCCGGACCGGTCATATACCCCGCTGGTGTTTGCCCACCAATGCGGATGGCATACTCTGCTCCACCATATTTTTCTACGCAAGCATCCAGACCTTCACCCAGTGTGCGATAAAATTCGTTTTCCCGACGAATTATAAGACTAATTGCTGTTAAATAATTTGAGACATCCCCAAACTCAAACTTAACGCCCAAAGTATCATTTATGGTTATTAAGCCATTGGCAAAAGCATCTGTAGCCCAACCGAGAATTCCGCCAAGAGAGATAATATCTACGCCATTACGATCAGCAAGTTCAATCAAACGAAGAACATCCTTAGCATCAGAAACACCCAGGTTTGTTCCCAGAGCATAAATTAGTTCATAATCATAGGGCACAAAAGTTGTTTCTACATCATACTCTTCTTTTCGATAGGGAATTCGAAGATAGGCAATATGGATACAACCAACAGGGCATTGCGAACAAGCGATTTTTCGTAAAAGAAGATTTTCGGCATAATATTCACCGGAAATTTGCTCTGCGGCTTCAAATGTTCCTATGCTGTAATTTCTTGTCGGAAGAGCACCCATTGCATTAATAGGCAGAATGCCAGCAGACGTTCCTAAAATATGATACTTATCCATCACATCGCTGTGGGTCAAATAGTTATATACTTCTCGATAGGCAGTTTTATAGGCTTTCATATCAGCAAATTTGAAATCTTTTGTCCCTTCAATAACAAGTGCCTTTAGATTTTTTGAACCAAAAACAGCCCCCAAACCTAATCGCCCAAAATGGCGGTAATTATCAACATTTAAATTCGCATATCGAATTAGCCGGTCTCCCGCACGGCCAGAACGGATGAAACTTCTCCGCCCGGGGCCTTGAGGTTCAGCATCACGTAATACACGCCCAACTACGAAAACACTGCGGAGATTCCAGAGTAATTCAGCATTCTTTATTGCAATAGTATCATCGTGAATTGCAATATAAACGGGATGAGAAGCTTTCCCGCGAATGAGAAGAGCATCATACCCAGAAAAGCGCATTGCAGAAGCCATCCGTCCACCAGCATAACTTTCGCCTAACTCATTACTCACAGGGGATTTAAACAGAGCTACAGCTTTCGATGCTGTGGGAAAAGCAGCAGTAAGAGGTCCTTTGGCAAAGACAATAATATTCTCTTTTCCTAAGGGGTCAATGTCAGGTTTGCAATTATTAACAAACAGCTCTGTGGCAAGACTTACACCACCTAGAAAGGCATTGTACTTTTCATCCTCGAGTATTTTGACTTTACGAGTGGTCAAATTAATATCAGCGATCTTCAATCTTCAACTTCCTCCATAACCAATATCCCATGAGGACAAAAGTCAACACATTGGCCACAATGAATGCAAATGATAGGCATGCCAGTTATCTGGTCTAATTTGATTGCCCCAAGAATGCACGCATCTTTACAAAGACCACATGCATCACATTTAGCCTTATTGAGAATGACACCACCGCCTGGTCGCTTTCGTAGCGCTCCTGTTGGACATGCTCGCAAGCAAACAGGATCTTGACAACCACGGCAGACGATGATAGAATAATATGCAGTTTGTCCAGCTGCCTTTACAGCAATAGCAGCCTGGTCAATAGAAAGCTTATTAAACCTCTCACGAGCGCAAGCCATAACACAATTTAAGCAACCAACACATCTTTCAAGATGGCGAACGGTAAGTTTCTTTGCCATAGCTAACGTATAGTGTTTATCCTTAAATAGTTTAATCTTTCTAAAAATTCGCTTTTTCTCTTCAACTGGCTCTTTTAAGCTTCTATTAAAAACTACCATTTAGTTTGCTGTGAACTTTAGCTTTTTTTTCAAAAGCTTTTAAATGATGGCCAAATATTGTTTAAAATAACAAGAAAAAATGAGGTTTTAGAAAAACAATGCATAAGAATTTAGAATTTGCAGAAGTTGAAGGTGAAAAAGAACCGTGCGATATCCGGATATATGCTCTCTCCACATGCGGTTTTTGCCGTCGAGCACTCGCATTCTTACGTAACAATAAAATAACTTTCAGATATATTTACGTTGATCAATTATCTTATGATTTGCGTCAAAAAGTTAAGCGCGACCTTATGGCAAAATTTGAAGAACGAATTGGGTTTCCATTCGCAGTAATAGATGGTGGTGAAAAAGTTCTCGTAGGGTTCACAGAAACAAAATATGAGGAAGCATTCTTACAATAATTAAAAAGGTGGAATAGAAAGATGACAGAAAAGAAACAAAAAACAAAAGAAGAAGTCAGAAAATTCATCGAGATGGTTGCTAAGAAAAATGGTTGGTATCTCCACCCGGATGAGGATTTTTTAGAAATGTTGATAGAAGGTTTGCAGACAAATTATAATCGATATGAATATTTTGCGTGCCCTTGTAGAATGCATGAAGGTATCCGCGAAAAAGATGCAGATGTTATCTGCCCATGCGACTATTGTAAACCCGACCTTGAAGAATTTGGCCATTGCTATTGTGGGTTATATACTTCAGAAGAATTTCATAAATCAGGAAAAATGCCAGAGGGTATACCCGAAAGACGTCCTCGAGAGAAATGGCTTGCTTAGACAATTTCTTTCAAGAATTTTTTTCACTCAATTTTTTCTGTTTTTAATCCTTCTGGTTCAATAATTACTTCTGGAAGTGCAGAACCTTTTGTGGCATTTAATGCCTGGATAACTTCTCCCACTCTTTCGTTTGGAACCAAAGCAAGTATATTATCTCCTTTCCCCGCCCCTGAAAGTTTAGCACCAAGAGCCCCTGCCTTTCGTGCAGCATTCACCATTTGATCGAGAATTGGGGAACTAACTCCTAACTTTTGGAGGAGCTTGTGATTTTCATTCATCAATTCTCCCAATAATCTTTGGTTATTCTTTAAAATTGCGTCCTCCCCTAAACTAACAAGCTCTCCTATTCGTGTGAAAATTTTCCCGGTGATAATGGGATCCTTTACTTCTAATTCACGGACTGCTTTTATTATGGGTCCACTGGGCGCTTTAAACCCTGTAGAACCAACTAAAAAATTAAGCTGCTCGAAGGGCAAAGGTTCCGGTTTTCGTCCCTGCTGAAATTTGATCATACCACCGTAAAGGGCACATGCAATATCCAAACCACTCCCGTAACCTTTCAAAGACTGATTAAACTCGATGCAGATTTGTAGAAATTCTAATTTTGAGGGATGGCAGTTGAAATATGTAAATAATGCATCAAAGAGTGCAATAATAAGCGCAGCAGAACTTCCGAAACCAGGTTTAATAGTAGAGGAGATTTCGATTTCAATTGGCCTTTCGGCGATATTGTACTTTTTAAAGAAAGTCGAAAGAATGTTTGTAACAATATCTAGTTTAGCAGTAGGATATTCTTCTTTGTAGACTTTGAAATTTTCACTCGTAATCAAGATCTTGTGTTTTTGACATGGGAAAATTTTCACTTCTAAACGTTGATTCACCGCAAAAACGATCGCCGGTTTTCCTCTGCTACTTGCATGCTCACCAAAAAGAATGAGTTTTCCTGGGGCAGAACTTATTACTTTAACCATTTTCATGTCCATCCAAAAGTTAATTTCTCGTTATTATCTCTAAGCGATTATTTTTCGAAAGATTTTCCTTACAAGCAAAGAAAACAAATGATTAATACTTCTTTTCCTTAATAATTTTTCACTCTTCTATATGGTTCAAAAAAATGGAACCATTTTATAACACTAGGTTTTTAGGTTGTTTCATGGGAATTATAGTTACTATTCAAATGTACAAAACATAGAAACTTGGAGTTGAAGCAATGAAAAAAACGCTACTATCAAAACGAGGGAAAATACTTCTCATCGGAATGCTTATCTTTGGCTCTCTTTTAATTGGTTCTGCATCTTTAGCAGGAACTTTAACGGTTAAAGATCAAGATGGATACACTACAGCAGAGACGATCGATGAACAAGAAGCAATTGCCATTGCCAGCGCCATTCCTGAGGTGGCAACATTTCTGGAAAATCACCCAAATACCACTATCGATGCTTACTTCTATGATAGTTTTTGGGTTGTCGAATTCATTACGATGTCATTTGATTTTGACGATACTTTTTACTACGGATTTAACTATGCTTACGTAGAAATTGATGCCACTACAGGTGAAGTTCTTTACTACGAAGTATTCGAACAAGTTGAACCAAACTATACTGAAAGTGAGATACTCTCGATTGCCGGTGCAATCCCAGAGATTGCTGCTTGGTTGGACGAGCAAACAGACATGGAAACGTTTGTGTGGTTCGATGGCTATGAATACTGGTTTGTAGACTACTACGCGTCTGAAAGCTGGGCATGGGTAGTTATTTCCGATAAAGATGGTTCAGTAGACTATTATGATATCTATTATCCATATGCTGGTGCAACACATACAAAAGACGAGATAGTCGCCATTGTAGAAGCGTTGCCGGAAGTCCAAGCCTGGATTGCAGAGAACCCCGATTACGAAATGACGGTCACTTATATGAGCTCAACTTATTGGGACGAGTCGATTGATCTTGAAAACTTTACTGAAATCTTTGATGACTCATTTGATGTCTTCTTTGGTGTAAATGAAAGCCTTTGGTACGTCGACTTTTGGGCCTGGGACAACGACTCTTATTGGTGCAAATGGCTCGGAGTAACTATTGATGACACCACAGGTGAAGTGTTAGCAATCGAACAAACCTTGGAACCAACTTTAACGGCAGAGGAAGTTTTAGCCATAGCAGAAGCAATCCCGGAGATTCAAACATTCTTAGCAAGCTTAACAAGTTATGAAACGTCAGTTTGGTTTGATCCCTTTACAGGCAACTGGTATGTTAATTTCTGGGACAACAATAACTGGATGAATTCTGCATTCGTGGAGATAAATGATGCAACCGGCGAAGTAACTTACTTTGAGATCCTCACTGACAGTTAATCCTACAACCTTTCCCAAAAACAAGCATAAATAAGGTTGAACTGTAAGTCAAGATGACTGCAGTTCAACTCTTATCTTTTATCTACAGAATTTATCAAGTAAGCAAGAACTTGACAAATTATAATAAATATTTGTGATTGTTTATTTAAATGTCACGACATGGAGAAAAAACTATGAGTCAACGACGATTGCTATGGATGCCCGCCGTATTCTTACTTGGGGTGTTTCTTTTTACATCATTATTCTCTACCCTTAATTATCAGAATGCTTTTCAGATGGGAAATTCCCAAGCTAGTATTGAACCATATCTTTCTTCCTCTCCTTATCAAAAACATGAGAATCTCTTCTCTCAGTCATTTAGACCAGTATTGGCTTCTAATGATTCTCGAATTGAAAACCAGAATGATATTTCCACAGGAGAAATTATTTGTTTTCTTCATCGAAAAACAGCTCATATCCAAATAAATATCGAATTTGTTGGAACAAATACTACGAATAATTCCCTTTTCACTTCTAAGGAAGAGCGAGAAAGTGAGAACACTACCCTCGAGTCAATTATTGTTGCAGGAGCGGTTCGAGAGGTGACAATTATCGAAGCAAATAATTATACTCTTCAACATACAGAAATAGACTTGAATGGAAGCACAAAAATTCAATTCGCACTTACAAAACCCATCCCCATAGGATTCAGTCGAAATGTTCGCATCAATTTCATTCAGGAAACAACACAGGTAGATACACTGTTTTATTATGAATTAGGAGTCGATTGGTTAAGGCGCATAGGTTCTCAAAAAGCAAGAGTGATTTTTGATAAGGGGCTTTCACTTATTAATTCTATGCCAAAACCACATGTGATCTCTTCGATAGGCGACCGTTTAATTCTTTCGTGGTTTGAGGTGAACAGACTGAGTTTTTCTGTAAAAATTGATTTTTCCGCACCAATTACTTTAGATAACTTAATTATTACACCGTCAACATGGTCTTTGGGGACAATACGTCGAAATATGGTGATTGAGCAAGTGTTTCAAATAGTAAATAATGAAAATTCTTTTCTCGAAGGAAGCATTTCTGCCCCCGACTGGATCGAATTGAATATCAGTCATTGGTCTCTTGCCGTTGGAGAACAGCTTTACTTCAAAGCAGTCATTCATCCGAAAACAATCGGCGAAATCAAAGGTAATATAACCCTCCAAAGTACTTTAAATGCTGATCCTGTTACAATTAAAGTGACAGGGCAGATCGTCCCGCAATTTGATGTAAAAGTCCTTCTTCTTATAACATTCGGGACATTTATTTTAATGGCAGCAATAATCACTCTAACTATTTTAACTAAAAAAGGAAAGATTGCAAGTAAAACTTCTAAGATAAAGAGCAAGGAACAGGCAAAGCCAGAGAACACCACAAGAACTTTGGAGGAAATTGACCTCTCGAAATGGAGAGAAATTCTCACTCGAAAAGAATTTCTTATTTTTGAAGAAATATGCAAAAGTAATGGAATAAGTCAAGCAGAAATCTGCCGTCGAACACAATTATCGAAATCAACCATTTCTCGCTGTGTAAATCGTCTGGTAGTTAAAGGCTTAGTTAAGAAAGAAGCTTATGGTATGAGCAATAAAATTTCAGTAAATCTTGCCTTTTTCACTAAGGAACAGTAAAACATTTTTTGTGTGGACCCTTAAGACACATCTTAAAAGAGGTGGTCAGAAATAATCGTTGCTCCTCCTGCTAGACGGGCACAAACAATCTTTTTTATGAAATGATGCTTTTCAAGCTCAGCTAAAATGCTTTCTTGATGCTCCGGAAGAGTCAAGAGGTGCATATTTGCTCCAGAATCGATTGTGAAATAACACGGGAGCCCTTTCTCACGTAGTTGTGGAACAAGCTTCATCATTTTAACTGTCGCACTTGTCCAAAAGAGTTGCCAAGGATTAGAAGTTAAAGCAACAGCATGCATCAATAAGCAGTCATGTTCAGCAACAGTCCCCAATAACGTAAAATCTCGCTTTTTAATTGCTCGCCGCATTTTGTCGAGATTACTTTCAGTGGCGGCCAAACGAGCAGCAAAAAATGGGCTGGTTTTCATTGAGAGTCGCATTGCTTCACGAGTGCTATATTGACGTTGTTCCTTCTCCTCGAGGATAAGTACAATATCTCGCAAGTCCCACCAATCCTCATCGGCTAATTGAATGGCGTAAGACTTGCCTGTGCCATCATCTTTAACCCATTCAACAAAACCACCAAAAATCGACCTGCAAGAAGAACCGGAGCCCTGCCGGGATAGCATTGAAAGCTCTTGAGGGGTTTTTTTCAAACCTAAAGCAGCACAAGCTGCCACTGTTAGAGCCGCAAAACCTGACGCAGAAGAGGCAAGCCCCATAGCTGTTGGAAAATTATTCTTTGAAACAACCTTCGCTTTAAGTTTCCTCTGTGCTTCTTGCCGGAGTAAGTCAAGATGTTTTACTACTCTCTGATAAGCTTGTCCAGTTGCTTTTTTATCGTTGAGAATAAAGACATCCTCTGTGTATTGAGGGGAAAATTCAACTGTGGTTATTGTACTTAGTGCATCTATGGTAATAGATATACTATTATTCATAGGGATGATTAATTGTTCATCCTTTTTCCCCAAATATTTGATTAGCGCTGTATTCGAATGGGCTAAGGCTGTTGCTTTCAAATTTTACCCTCGCGTTGTTTTTCTTGTGGTAAAAGAATTCTTAGTTAATTAATTTTTTACGATTTTTAAAAGGGTTTCTTTAAAAAAGGTTCCGAGAAAGAATTATTTGGTAAAAGGAATATATCGCCTTTCACGAACCACTTAATTGTTCGAATTGTAAAGAAAAAACAAGAGATTAATAAAGGAAAAGAAAATAATAATGGCAATATTTGAGGACTGGTTCGCGTGACTTTCAAACGAAAAATAACTATTCTAAGCATTATTTCAATAGGTGCAGTTGTTCTTTGCTCAATATTAACTATCATTTTGAGCTATATTCTGAGCTACCGGTATCAGTTGACATCTTACGAAGAAGTATTGATCAGTTTTGCAACCAATCGTTGGATCCATTCTGCAGAAACAATGATTAATTTGTTCATGGGAGTCACCCTTTTCCCAGCTTTTTTAGGCATATTCTTTTTTTTGCGAGAAGAAATTGGCGGAAAGATCAAACCCCTTCTCTTCTTCCCATTGATTGCTACAATCATAGGTGCTCTTTTAGTTGTTGGCCTTTATAGTTTGAAATTCTACCTCATCTTTTCTGTAGCAACAAACTATATGGCAGCAACGAATAAAGAACCAATTCTGAACTACTTCCTCTCTCTTACTAGGATTTCTGATATTCTTTCAGTTATAGTTTATATCTTGGTTTATACTTTAGGTGCAGGGATGACCAGTATCCTTACAATAAAAACCAATGCAGTGAAGCCAAACATTTCATGGCTAGGGATTTTAACAGGTGTTTTAGCCCTGGGAAAAATAGGTTATTTCTTGGAAAACACAGCCGGCTATGTTCTGAGTTTCGCCGCGTCTCTTGGGGCAATAATGTATTTCATCTGGCTAATTTACTATTTTACCCTACTAATAAATTACAGGAAAGAAATGCAGCTGTTTAAAGAAGAACCAATGGAGTAAGAATAAAAAATCATCTCGCTACGATAATATGTTGCCAGGAGTTATTCCTTCACACTCGGATCAGGAGGTAAATGAAGAATATTAGGAAAGAGAAGCACATTACGGAACCAATTAGCATAACTCATAAAATAAATGCTTAAAATTAAGTTGAAAACTACTTGATAAATGGTACTAATCAAGTAAGAGATACTAATAGCAACACCTAAAAAGAGTTGTAATTCAGACAAGCGATTTAAAACGCTAATAGCATAAAGGACAATTTGAATGCCGGTGAGAACGAAAATAGCAATAAAACCTTTTTTCGAAGTAAGGTCTGAATTAGAAATTTTATCAATAGTGAGCATGGCCTGATAAAGAAAAATAAACAAAAAGAGAAAAAGAATATACTGACCGTAACTCGAGAACTTCAAAAATAACAAAAATAATTCGTAAGGATTGAGCATTTACATTAAACAACAAGAATAAAAATAGGGTGGGCGTAGAGAGCGTTAAAACAACTTCAAGGACAATACTGATAATAAACAACTTTTTCAACCGTAAAAAAGGCAAGAGGTGTTGGCCTTGTAATTGACCGGTTAGTATCGATAAGCCAGTAATAGCAATAATGCTCCCGGTTAAACCTATCAAAGGTTCTAAGTAACTAAAACCTATTTGAAAAATAATCTCTTCAAACCCAACCAAAGGCCTTTCAAAGATTTCCGATAAAAGAAAGGAAACAGCAATCGCATCAGAAATGATTTTCAGAAGAAAATTAATACCGAAAATAAAAAGGCCTACACCAAAAAGGGATAACCCTCGCTCAACCTGCACACTAACAACATTATAAGCCCGAAATCCCTTTTCAGAAGTCACCATTTCAATCAGTTTTGTAAGTTCTAAAATCCTTATTAATTTTTTTGTTATATGTAAGAAAGAGTGATGTACACTTTAAATAAAAAAATCATCTTAAAAAAAATAACAAAAAAAAGATAGCATAAGGAACCAATCAAGCCTTAGTTATATGCTTCAGTTTTTTATAGTAATTCTGCAAGCCTTTGGGGAGTTTTTTCTTTTTAGGAAAGTCTACGGAAGTGATAAGGGGAACAACTTTCTCATCAACTTTTAACAGAAGGAATTCTGGCCAATTTAGCATAGGTGTAACATCGATTTGCTTCAGTTTATTGTTGGTAAGAGTTACCGTTGTGATTTTTTTGTTTTCTTTGAGAGGTGAAAGATCAAGCTCAGAAAGCTGATTGTTCTCGAGAATCAACATTCGCAGGTTTTTACAGTGAGCTAACGGTGAAAGGTCTAGTTTTTTCAGGCTATTCTTGTTCAGTTCCAATCTTTCAAGGTTGGTCCAAGAAGCTAAAGGCGATAAATCAACCTCAGTTAACTGGTTCCCCGAAAGAAAGAAGTATTGCAACTTCGTAAGGCTACTTAATGGTGATAAATCAACCTTAGTTAACCGATTTCCTGAAAGGTGTAAAGTTTGTAAATTTGTCAGACCACTTAATGGCGTTAAATCTATGCTTTCAATTTGACAATTGTCCAAATATAAATTCTGAAGTTTAGTACATGCTGTTAAAGGTGATAAATCAATCTTTGTTAAAGGGTTACCCCCAATAGATAAAGTTTCAAGGTTTGGAAAATTTTGAAGGGGAGAAAGGTCAAGTTCTCGGATATTATTGTTGGTTAAATGTAATAATGTTAACTTGTTACAATTTTGCAAATTAGTAAGATCGATTGCTGCTAGTTGGTTGTTACTGAGTATGAGTGCATTAAGATTTGTTAAATCAGTGAGAGGAGAAAGATCTATTTCAGTCAAGCTGTTTTTATTTAGTTCCAAATGCATGAGCTTCTTAACATTTGCAAGCACGCTTAAAACAATTTCTTTCAAGTCCTTTTCACTTAATTGAAGCACATACTCGTTTCCCCGTACTGTAAATGAGATTGGCTCATCGTTTGATTTTTTCCCGGTAATTATATATTTTTCAAAAGCCATTCGATAAATCATCCCACCAATTATTGAAAAAAAATATAATTAGAAGAATAAAAAGATTGTTCATTGATTTTTAAGTGGTTTTTTATACTAGAAAAACAATTTTACTTAAGAGAGAGATTCTTGGTTGTTTTCTTCTTCTTTTTTACTTTCCTCTTTCTCTATCCAAACATCCTTAAAAATAGCCATTTCATCTTTTTGTTTTTTCTTAGGGCGTTCTGTGCTAATCTCAATAGTTACGCTTCCGGAAACTTTGGTAGTTACCTGGTCCATTTTCAAACTTTTGTAAATTTTCGGAAGAATTTCAGTATATTTACAACTCTCATCTTTGTTTTTGTGGAGAAGATCGTTAACAGCTCTTTGAAGGATTTCTTGCTGATCAATCGTTGAGGAAATAGGTTTATCATAAATGGCAATTATTGCACATGTTCGGATGGTTTCCTCTACAGGTGCAAGAAAAAAGAAACTGGAGAGGTGAAACCGCTTATACTTGGATGTGTGAAAATAGTGGGTGCCTGTGAGAGATGCCGGAAAACAATTTAAAGTGATTTTTCTAATAAGAGAAGGATTGAGAACATGGGGATAAACAAAAGCTGTGAGGGGTTTTTTGTTTTCATCAAAGCTTACAAGGCACATGCATTTTAATGTCAATTAATTTCACCCTAATAGGATTGGTGTTATTTTTCCTCTTTTTAAAAGCTACTCTTGTTTTCATGAAATTCATGTTTTTTACGTATTTACTATAAAAAGGAGATTCTTGTAAAAAAGTCTGCTCCTTTCAAAATATATTCCCTCATTTCAGACGATTAATTGTAAAGCAATGAATAATGATTTTTCACTAGAAGAAATTTAAAATCCGCAAGCAGTAAATTTTAATAGTTTCCCTATATTTTAAAAACATTTAATCAAACTTTATCGTTCAATACAAATTGAATTGGCGTGCCTCTATGACCCAAAAAATGAACTCGAGGATCACCGTGAAAGAAGTAATTCGTTCGATGAATTATAATGTAAAATTAACTTTTAGCTTTTATGCAATAAGTTCCTTAAGCAGGAGCATGTGGATGGGGTCTGTTCTTAGTTTGTACATTAACATTTTTGCTAGTGGTAGCGATTTTTTTGGGCTGTCAGAAAATGAGATTTTAGGTATAACCTCTGCAGCGTCAGGAATCACCATGACTTTATTCGTCTTTCCGGCAGGATATTTTGCTGACAAGTTTCGACGAGATAGTATTTTGCGCCTTTCAACATTTATTGGCGTTGCCGGTTTGTTATTCTTAATTCTCGGGAAGTCAATTGTTTTTATTTTGGTTTCGATGCTTCTTTGGGGGTTATTTAATGCCTTTGTTAGACCCACCCTTGAGTCCATTTTCGCGGATTCAGTTGAATCAGGTTATCGCTCTAAAATCTATTCTTGGGCACATCTCATTCGAGAAGTTGCAATGGCGATAGGCCCTTTTCTTAATATCGGACTTTTTGCCATTATTGGGAATAATTACAATCTCTCTGTCCTCCGGAAAGTGATGGGGATCGGCTTTGCTCTCAGTTTTGTCTCTATTATCCTTCTCTTTTTATTCAAAGATGATCGTGCTTTGGGAAAAGAAAGTGAAGCTATAGCTGAAGAGGTTGCTGCTGTCAATCAAGAAATAAAACTTGGGCGCCTTACTCAGTTGGATTCGAAAAAAGCTGCTAAATTGATTCCTTATTTATTAATTACTGGTAATGTTATTATTGGTATTGGTGCGGGGATGACTATCAAATATTTCCCCATTTTCTTTAAGGACATTTACCTCATTTCACCGATAGCCATTCAAGGGATTATGGGGGGAACCTCTCTTGCAACCGGCCTATTGGCAGTAGCGTCACAAAAAGCTTCGTTGAAAATTGGTCGTGTGCAAACGATTTTTCTAGCACAATACTTGGCAACAGCTTCTTTACTTGTTATTGCTATTTATCCACCTTTAGGGGTATTAATACCGATTTTCATTATCCGAGGGTCGTTTATGAATGCAGCTCAACCTTTAAGCAGGTCAATTTTGATGGATATCATTCCAAAACACAATCGAGGAAAATGGAATTCAATCGAAGCGATTGCTTGGGGGCTGTTTTGGAATGTCTCAGCTCTTGTTGGAGGGTTCTTAGTTGGTGACAATAACTATAATCTCTGCTTTTCAATAACGACCTTTATTTACATTCTTGGCTTAGTTCCAATTATCCTTTTAATACCTCTCGTTGGAAAAGAAAGAGAAGCTTTGGAAAGAGAACGTAAAGTTGAGAATGGACCATCCCTTGAATTAGCTGAGGTTGAGGAAAATCTGACAAATACTTTCGAACAATCAGACGTACTAATTCAAGAAGAAAAAATCGAGACTTGAGAAAAAAAAGGAAAGAGAAAAAAAGTCATCTTTTTCTCTTACGTACCAGAATTACAAAAACTGCCGTGGAAAGAAGGCTTAAGAAAATTGCATAAATGGAAATTGGTGATGTTTTAGTACATTGAATTTTTTGTTCAATATAATCCCAATCAACATCTGATTCTCTAATTTGGGTATAATCCACATGGTTATCTTCATCATGATACCATAAGAAAATATCAATTGTGCCATTCACATAAGTATTGAAATCATAACCATTTGCATCACCGGAATTGAATGGCGTACTCATTTCGATGGTAGTATGTGTTCGATTATTTCGTGCTTTCCCGACGCAATCATTCGTTCCGAGATTACTAATGTCATCTTTCCAAGTGAAAGCCACACCGGAAGTAAAGGCATCCATTGTATCGTTATTATATAGCCATATGAATTTAATATCATGTTCAGCGCCAAATTTCCCATTAGGCGTGGGGTCCACGACAATGGGGTTCACTTCATGCGTACGAATAACAATGAAGAAATAATCCTTGGGATTAATAGCCGTATCGGGAATAGTTACAGCCCAATAGAGAATATAATTATTGCCGTACACTGACATAATCTCAATAACAATTTTATTAGCTTGATTGGTTAGATCAAACAGCACCACTGTTAAAGGCACTCCTGCCTTCCATTCAACAATTTTATCTATCGTACCGTCAACAATTGGATCCGGATTTGCAGGGCAAGTGTATAGAGGGCCAACATTATTTATAGCAGAAATAGTTATGGAGGAAAAGAAAAGACCCAAAAGAAGAGTACCAAAAATGATTCTCATAAAAATTTTTTTCATCAAATCACTTCTTCAAAGCTACAAAGCTTTAGTACTATTATAGCAGTTTTAAGCAATAAATAGTTTGTTGTAGAAATCCTCACACTCATAAGAATAAGACTCGAATTTAATAAAAATTTATAATATACTGACAGTATTTTAAGCTACAGACTTCTTGGTGACAAAAATGACTAGAGTAGTTGTTATTTCAATAAATGACCGCGTTTATGGTGTAAAGAAATCTATAGAATTGTTGGGCATTAATTCTATGAAAGGGAAAAAGGTTATCTTTAAACCAAATTTCAACACAGCTGACCCTCCACCAGTATCATCACATATCGAAACTATCTGGCAAATAATTAGCAAGTTAAAAGAAATGGGTGCAAAAGCAATTGTTTTTAGCAGAAAGAAGTGGCCCTGCCAAAACTGCCGAGACTTTTAAGAAAAAAGGCATTTACAACCTTGCAAAAGAACTTGATTTTGAAATCATAGACCTCTCCACTTTGCCAAAAGATGCGTATGTTAAAATTACCCCTGAGGGGAGCCATTGGAAGGATGGTTTCTTATTTGCGAAGATCTATAGGGAAGCTGAATGTGTTGTAGAAACATGTTGCTTAAAGACGCACATGTATGGCGGGCATTTCACTCTTTCATTAAAAAATGCTACGGCGCTTGTCCCACGAGATGGATACGAATATATGCGAGAGTTGCATTCATCACCACATTAACGAAAAATGATTGCTGAAATAAATTCCGCGTATAAATGGGACCTGATCATTATGGATGGTATTTTAACTTTTGTAGACGGCGGTCCTATGGAAGGAACAATAAAAGAAGCAAATGTCTTTGTGGCCGGTACTGATAAAATAGCAATTGATGCTACAGGAGTTGCAATCTTGCGAATTTTAGGAACAACACCAGAAGTGATGAAAGGGCCGATTTTTGAGCAAGAACAAATCGCACGAGCCGTTGAACTTGGCCTAGGGATTAACGACCCAAAAGACATAGAGTATATCACCGATGGTTCTGCAAAAAGTGTGGCACTTGTTGAGAAAATTAAAGAAAAATTACTCGAGTAAAATTTCTATCCTTATTTGCAAGTGGTAGTGAAGACTCAACTGCTTTCATAACTCTTTTTCCTTTTTTGCGTCTACCAAAAAGGTATTAATTATTCATAGAAAAGCTTACATAAAGAAAGAACAAAATAATTTTGAATTTGTTTCTATTTAAAGTAAAAAATTCCAATATAGAAACCGGAGAATTTCCAATGACCACCGGAAAATTATTATTTAAAAAATATCAAATAAAGAGTTCATTAATTCTTGCAGTAATTTGCATTTCAACTATTTTTACTATTTTAATTTATACCTCACCGAGTAATTTTGGTGATGCCCATTCAAAAAATGCCGAACCACTGGAGCTATTCTCGTTGTGGAATAATACTGCTCCAGTAATTGATGGGTTGATTAACTTTAATCTAACAAATATTGCAGCCGAGTGGTCCGGAGCAGCTGTTTATTCATTGTATGATAACACACAAACTGTAACGGGTAAATTACTCATTCAAAATAATAATAGCTACTTCTTTTTTGGGTTAGACATGACCGATTACCTTGTTCAGACACCAGCTAATCCTTGGGGAATGGCACTTTATTTTGATTTAGATCATAATGGTATTTTAACTACAGGTGACCGACAAATACTATTTATTGACAATACCTCGCTCACTGGGAACACAGGGCAATTTGTTTTACTAAAAGGCTATTCTGAATCCTCGAGACAATGGAGCGAATTGGAAAATGGTGTTCTTGGTACCCCCCTAACAAATTCAAAAATCCTTATCAATAGCGCTTTTGGTTCCTCTTATTTTAACAGCGCGAATCATCGACAATACGAGATTAGGTTTCCTTTAAGTTTACTATTAAAGTCTCCGGGTGAAATATTAGGCTTCGCTTGTGAAGGATTTGATAATTTCTTAAGTCTTTCTGCAACAATTACTTGGCCCTTTGTTAGTAGCAGCCCTTCAGAAATCCGGGAAGAGGCGAACAAATGGGGTGACCTCTATCTTGGGGAAGAAACAGCATATACCCAATATATAATTGAAGAAAATACGAACATTAAAGATGGTGTTCTTGGGTGGAATAATGCAACTTTTCTTGCATTGGGAGATATTGATGGGAATGGCGATCAAGAATTAATTGTGGGGTCAAATAGCACCGTCACCGGAAGTGAGAATCTTCTGGCAATTTATGATTATATAAGTAATGAATTTACTCGCATATGGGCGTCCTGGACAACAGCTCATCAATCGAAAATGATCAAACCCCTAGGAATTGCCACCTATGATTTTGATGGCAACGGTGAAGATGAAATCTATATTGTAAGTAATACCCATCGAATACTTCGGTTTACGGATTGGAATGCTACAACTCAAGATTTCGATACTTCTGAATATATTTTTACTGCTGCTAGAAATCTTATGGGCTTTATAGCCATAGGCGATATCTTAAACTTAGGCAATGAACCTCAAATTGTTGTTAGTGCCCACCGGACCACATTTGTAGATGCGTGCATATTTATTATTAATTATGATAGTGCTTCTGATACTTTTAGCTTGCAAGACAGTTTAACTGCCAATGATCTGCCCAACATTTTTGGAAGCAAAGCTTCAGGGTATCATGCTGTGCAAATTGGTGATATGGATAATGACAACAAATTGGAACTTTTAACAGCAGCACAATATGATAATAGAGATAATTTATCCTTAGTAGGAGTACAAATTTTCGAAAATAGCGGTTTTTTTTCAATATTTGAAGACAATCAACAAGATGACCTCTCTGGAGGGTCATCAACCACAACTAAGGATCAATTTATCCATACAATTCTAGTAGGAGATGTTGACAACAACGGGGTAAATGAAAGTGTTTTCGTAGGTAGAAATTATTTGCGGGTATTTAGGAACAATACCTTTTCTAATGCTAACCCCCCCATTGAATTTCTCATAAATAATACCAATAAACCGATCATGGGCGGCGGTGCTGCAATTGGTGATATCGACGGCGATGGTGCAAATGAATTAATTTTTGGTGCAAGTAATGGAACCCTCTACATAATGAACGTCACAGACACAGGCTCTGATAATCTTTCCTACACTATTGAATGGTCCGGCGACATTGGCGATACCGTTGGAAAGAGAGGAGCCATTCAGTTAGTCGATTTAGATAAAGATGGCGAAACAGAACTCTTCGTTGGTGATACCTATGGGCAAATTATCAGCCTTGGAAAATCCGCTTCACCGGTAGTAACCATTACATCTCCAAGTGATGGTTCAGTTAAAAAGGATCCAAATGTTTTTGTTCAATGGTCCGCTGTTGATAGTTATACCCTCCATCATTTTGATATTTATATTAACGGAACATTTTATGCCCGTACCGGGGGAGCGCAAAGAGGAATTCTCCTGCCCTTGTTAGAAGGGCAGAACACCATTCTTGTTAATGGGACAGGAATTACTGGCAAGTTCGATACTGCTTCAATTACTGTTACCATTAATCTTGCTTCACCAGAAGTAACTATACTTCAACCGAGCAACAATTATGTAACAAATAAAGACACAGTTACTCTGCTGCTCACCTATTCAGATAAAAATGGCGATTTTGATCATTATGATATTTATATTAATAGTTCTTTTCCTGTATATACCAATTCTACTAATAGCCAAGTAATTGATTTTGTTGCTCTTGGCTTAGATGAAGGGATTTTTAATATTACTGTTATTGCGGTTGACTTGGCACTTAACACGGGAAGAGATACGATTTTCATTATTCGAGACCTCACTAACCCTACAATTACTATT
Organism: Candidatus Heimdallarchaeota archaeon; assembly: GCA_019056785.1. Lineage (GTDB taxonomy): Archaea > Asgardarchaeota > Heimdallarchaeia > JABLTI01 > JABLTI01 > JABLTI01. The sequence goes on along the minus strand of DXJV01000091.1, from coordinate 6,970 downwards.
ATCACTCCTTTGGATGGTGCAGCTGTTAAACTGGCAACAGTTCAAGTACAGTGGTCTGGTAGTGACGCTTTAAGTGGCATTGACTATTATCAAATATTCCTTAATGGTGTTCTTAATGGAACCACATCTTCCAGTTCATTCATTGTTACTCTTGGTATAGATGCCCAATATACAATTGCTGTTTGGGCATTTGATCGGGCAGGAAACAGCAACTCTGCAACGATAACGATAACAAAAGATTCAATTGCCCCGACAATCGAGATAACCTCTCATTTGGATTATGCTGTTATTGAAACAACGAGCATTCTTTTAGAATGGACCGTAGCAGATAATTTTGACGGCACAGGAATCGATCATACCGAAATAACAGTCAATGGTGCACCGGCGTATTCCGGATTAGATACATCTGCTGTTATAGATCTTGTGGATGATGGGTATAAGGTTGTTTCAGCAACTGCCTTTGACCTTGCAGGAAATAGTAAAGAAGATGTTATAACGCTAATTGTTGACCGAGTGGGACCCTATGTCAACATTTTGAAGCCGGTAAATAATTATAATACAAGTTTCGATTACATCAATCTTAATTGGGAGAGCTACGATGCAGGCGCGGGCTTGCGTGAGTATCAAATTTATGTTGATGGAACTCTTCAAACAACCATTACAAATGAAGATCAAACATATGCGACGATTACACTTCCGACTGTAAAGAGTTATACCATTACTGTTCGGGCACTCGATATGTTAAATCATACAACAAGTGATACTATCTTTGTAAACAGAGTCGCGTCATTGGCACAATTGATTATTACTTTTCCTGTGTCTGATCATTATTTCTCCTCCACAACAGATGTAGCTGTCAGTTGGGATTGGAATGACCTCACTAATTTACAAGGATTTATCATTTACATTAATGGTACAATCAATTATACGATAAATGATAATACCACAACTAATCTATTAGTTAATTTTGGACCAATTCCCTTAGATGAATATCCTTTATACAACTTGACCGTTATGGCAATCACTACAGGAGTTAATTATTCTGCCATGTGTTGGATAACAATCGACCAGCAAGGACCGGTAATTTCGATAAGTAACCCAGCAAATAATTCAATGATTTATGATTCAACTATTTATCTCGTCTGGACCGGGGACGACTCTGGAAGTGGCGTTAAAAGATTTACAATATTTGTTGATGGTATTGCGTATTATAATTGGTCAAGCAGTCAAACAGAGCAATATCTGTTCTTAAATACAACAACAAGTGTGGTAACGATTACTATTCAAGCCGAAGATTTTGCCACAAACATAGCCCAGGAAAAAATCGTGCTCCAATTGTATCTCTTACTACCAACCTTTTCAGTCAATCTCTCAAACCCCTACTACACAAATACCGGTTCATTCGGCGTAGAATTGACAATTTCAGAACCGCAGATCGGCGTCCAAGGAATAACCATTTTTATTGACGGGGCTAAAATTTATACTTATGATTACTCGGCAAGCATACAAACCCAACCATTTGCACTCGAGTTCGCTATCTTGGCATCAACACACTATACTGCTAGTGAAGGAAGTCATACTTTGATTATTGTTGTTGAAGATTCTCAAAAACGAGAAACCCTTTTAGAACAAACAATCATTGTCGATGCTCAGACACCAAATGTTCTTGGCATTTTAATCAATGACCAATCACTTAGTAATGGCAGCGGGGGTGAACCGGTAAAAATTGAATTTGAGCCTGGCACAACAAACTTTACAATAACAATAACTGTTAATGATAATGTTGGATTACAAACAGTTTCAATCCGAATTATGAATAGTGAAATTAACCAAAGTTTTCTCCTTACACCGACAAATACAAGCACACCAACTTTAGGCGTATATAGCATCACCTTTAGTATTGTCCAAATACCTTTGGCTGATTATACTATCCAAGTAATTGTAAGTGACCTGGCAGGGAATACTTTAATTCACAATTATCAAGTATCTTTGACAGAAAAAACAATTATTCCTTGGATTTTGCAAGGAAACAACCTAATTTATATAGCCGCCGGAGTAGTACTCTTTATTATTCTAATCATTGTTCTTAGTGTTGCCATCCGTAAACGAGTGATGAATTTAGGATGGAAAAATGAGATCATTACTATCGCTTATATTTTAAACGGTCTACCTTGTGTCTATATGATGAATAAACCTGAATTGGTAAAAGGTGATTTACTCTTTGGAGGGGCAATGACCGGTATTCGCGGTGTGTTGGAAGAGATAACTGGGGAAAAATCCAAGATGAAAATCCAAAGCGTAGACATTGGTGATAAAAAAGTGCTTATTTGCCCTGGGAATTATGGTGATTCAGTTTTGATGGTCAACAAGATAAAGCCAATCCACAAACAGAAGATCTTGGAATTCACTAAAGCCTTTGAACAGGATTATGGTGAAATCCTTCAGCAAGAAGATTTACTGATAACACCTAATACCTTCCCAGGAGCGAATATCTTAGTACAGGTCCACTTTGGCATTAGCGACACAGCAGAGCTTATTGATGAAAGTGAGTACGAGGAAGTAGAATTATCATCTGAATTTGCAGAGTATTCAACTCAACAAGAATATCAACCACCAGCACAAGAGTATACCACAACAACAGAAGAAAGCTATCAGCAACCTTTAGTAAAAGAGGAACCGCCACAACAACCAATAGAGATGGCTGAGGAAACGACACCAGCAATTCAAGAAGAAACACTGCCGAAAGAACGCATACAAGTGGATTCCATAGAACAATTGATCGCAAAACTTGAGCCGGAAATGCAACAAGTATTTATTCAATTAATCCAGGAAACCCAGCAAGCACTTAGTGCAATACTTGAGCGAGATTTTGACATGACACGAGAGTTAAATGCAAAATTACTCGAGAAATTAGAAATACTCTTGACATCTGAGAACCTCCCAGAACAGATTAATCCTGTGATACAGTCACTTTTCACCATCTCAAAAGAACTTGTAAATGCTATAGATAGTGGTACACAAGGCGATAATGAAACATTTAGAATTGCAGCCGAAAAAGCATCAACTATTTGGATCAGAGAAATTAGCGAAAAATGGTGAACTTCGTTCTCTTTTCCCTAAACTTCTCCACTCTTTTTTATTATCAATTGATTTTTTCTTGCTTTTTTAGCAAAGTTTTTACCAAGTCTTCAATGATAAAGAAAAACATAATCCCAACTGTCGCCAAAATGATGCTAATTCCTACAATTGTTACTGCTAAAGTTGCAATCTCATTCAAGTTCTTCACCACTAGTAGTTTGTTTTGCTTTTCTTTTAGCCATTAAAGTCTTCACCATCGAGTGTATAACTACAATAAGCCAGGCAAGTGTGATGATACCGACAGATATATACGCAAGAATCTCTGCTATCATTTGCTTTCTTCCTCCTTTTTCTCTTCTGCTGTAGCTTGTGCAGTTTGTTTAAGGGCGGTTCGTTTCTTGAGTAGTTTTTGGACGCCCATAACAAGTAAATAGAGAATTAATAAAAGACAAATTTCTGCTGCAAAAGCTGCAATCCAATAGTACCATGCGTAACGATTCACCCAGCAAAGAGTGAGCACTGCAACAGAAGTGGTCATTAGCAATGCAATTGGGGAAGTTTTTTTGATGACATCTCCTTCAATTCCTTGCTTATCAATCACTGCTGTAGCATTTTGTATTTTTGCCGGGCTCAATACACTTGCAAGACCACCACCAACACCATTCGCAGCACCTAAAACTACAATACTCTTGTCCAATAATCCAAGGTTTTTTCCGGTGGTAAATTGGTACTGAGTAAACATGGCGATAGCCGATGTTTCACTCCCGCTGACAAAGCCACCCAAAAGACCAATAAATGGAACGATTAAAGGATAAAAATTACCAAAGACAATTGCACTTATATCTGCAAGTAATGTTATCATATTATTTTCAGGAAGGCGAATCCATAACCCTGTGGCACTATCAATAGCTCCTGTTGCTCCAGACCAATTCATAACAAATGCAATAGAAAAGAAAATTGCTGCTGAAAAAACAGGACGAATGGCTCGTTTAGCCCAAGTGCGTAGCGAGTCTTTTAATATGCCCTTTTTCACTCCTAAGAAAGGCATGGAAATAACAGTTGCAATAATCACCCAGAACCAAGCATTCCAAAATACTCGAAGAGGGATTGGATTTGCTCCGCTGATTTTAATGTTCATTGCGAGCGTGTTAAATAAATAACTATGAATTTGTGGAACAAAATTAGTAACCCCACAAAGAACCACAAGGATAATCCAGGGCATTAATGCTTTCCATAAAGGCATTTTCTTTTCAATCTCCAGATCTGCTTCAGTAAGGTTTGATCGGTCAAAGATTTTATACCCCATTATTTTTGCCAAGAGGAGCATCATGATACAAGTAAAAAGGCCTACAATTAAACCAGTTAATTGCACTAACCCATCATTAGCTAGGAGCTTTGCTAAACCATTCACAAGGATAGAAGTTCCCCCAGCAGTTACCCCTCCAACACTTGCAAAGATAAGAGTATTTTTTTGAAATAAGAGTTTCTTACCTCCTGCAATAAACATCATCCCAAAAGCAATGCCAGTTGTAACAATTGGCATAAAAAGTGAGAAGATGAAGCCACACTCTGCAAGACTTGGATAAAGTCCTCCAAATAACTTGGAAATTACCGATTGAAAAATAACTGCTGGAATAGCTAGCAAGGCAAATGTTGTCAAAGGATCATAACCAATTGCCGGGAGAGCCACAGCAGCCATAGAAGAATACCCTAGGGCAACCATAATTGGTGGTAGCATTGTTACTGGAGTGGCACCTATGGAGACTAAGAAGCAACCAAGACCAATGTTTATAAACATTATTTGAAAAGGTTCCTTCCCTTCCCCACCAAGTGTCTTAAAAGCAATAATAATCCTATCTAGAGCACCCGTTTTTTGCATATAAGTAATCATAAAGATACTTGTACAAACCATTAAAGCGATGGGGTACGATTTTATGAAACCAGCAATTGATGCAAGAAAAATGACACCTGCATTTGTTTTGAAATAAGTCAAAGCAAGAATAATCACAAAAATCCACATGACAAAACCTGTAGTATCAGCTTTCCATTTAGCAATAGTCAATAAAAGCAAAGCACTCACAAACGGGAGGAGAATTAAAATAATCCCAAGCCACATTGCAGCCATTTTACTATTTCAGTCCTTTCTCGTTAAACTTGAAATAAAAACCCTTTATCATAAAAAAAGTTTATGTGAACTGTCACTCATGTAGCTTGAGAGAGAGAAAAAGCTAAAAGCGACAATTAATATTAAGTGAGAGTTTTACCGAAATTGTTGACAATAAGCTCACGAAAGAGTGTTTCATCAAATGTACCATCAGAAACTTGAGTAAGATACATAGAGAGAATTGTCTCTGCAACAATACGCACTGAATTAAAGTCTGCATCCTTCCGAGCACTTAAAATGCAAACATAGTCGCTGCTCATAACAAGGAATTTGATGGAATTGTTACTCTCATAAAATTGCATGGTATTTTGCTTTGTAGTGATATTCTTATTAAGTTCCAAAATTTCATTGATTTCCATCGTATCAGCATTTAATTCTGTAGGGTTAATGAATGAAATTTCAGTGACAATTGTGCCATCAGATTTTGCAATGACTAGTTTCCGTAGATCTGGGGATTTTTCTGAAACCTGTAAACGACTTAAAAGCCATGACATAGCAACCTCGACATTTTCGCCAGTAAGGGCAGAGATTTCATAAATCCTAAATGAATGCCTTGCCTCATCACTACCGAATTTTTTCAGGTTGAAATTAGTGATGATTTCTTCCAAACTCATGGCAATTTTCTCGTTGCCCTTCTTCAAGTCAATTTTATTGGCACAAAACATTATGGGAACATTATCAGGAACCCATTCAGCTACTTGCCAGAACCATTTAACAGCGTTGCTGGTTTTAGCTTGATCGGTAATATCAAAGACAAAGATAATTGCACTAGCCATTTGTGCATATGTTTTCCAAAGGGTCATCCTGAAGGGTTGTTGTCCTCCAAGATCAATCAAATTAAAAATTTCAGAACCAACCTCAACATGTTCAATATCCAAACCAATTGTAGTTGTAGTTTTTGAAGTACTACCTCGAACCCATTGGCTCAAAAGAGTTGTTTTCCCAGCATTTTCAAGTCCCAATAAAACAATCGATTTAGTATTTCTCAGCCAACCAATAGAGCGTTTTTTACTCATGGAAAACCCCCAAATTAATATATTAATTAATAATTTACTGCTTTTAAAGTTTTAACAATGTGGCAAGTTTACCTTAATAATTACTTTTATATTACCAAATAGAAAAGGCACTATTGGGGATGATAGAATGGCAATTATGAATTTAGAACAGAGAGAATTTATTAGTAAACTAATTGAAAAAGGAGATTATGACTTAGCCTTAGAAGAAGTAGTGAAACTAGAGGAAAGTAACACCCTTCAACTAGAAGAGAAAATCCTCATTACAAATTTCAAAGCAAAGATTTTGAATGCTGTGGGTTTTTTTAAAAAAGCACTCGAATTTGGAGAGAGAACATACGAATGGAGTAAGAAATTTGAGAAAGAAGAACTTCAGATTGATTCCATTTTTAATATTGTAGAATCTTTAACTCATTTAGGAGATATTCAGAAGAGTCAGAGAATGCTTTCTAAACTAGAGAATTTATTGATTAATCCTATGACACTTGATGAGAAAGCATTGGAATGTTATAAGATGAGATTCCTTTATCAAAAAGGCATCATATTTAAAACTACAGGTAATTTAACTCAAGCTATTAACAACATTAACACATGTCTTAAGTATTATACAATTAATAACGAGAAGTTTGAGAGGGCAGAATGCTACATTTGCTTAGGACTTGTTTATGGTATGAAAGGAGATCTCAATAAACGTATGACCTATATGGCTCAAAGT
>DXJV01000058.1 GCA_019056785.1 Candidatus Heimdallarchaeota archaeon | reverse complement strand
ATTGTAAATCAGCCTCAACAGCCCCAGCCCCAGCAGCAATTGTCCAATGTATTAACTCAGTTTTACGAAGAACTATCAGATTCCCAAAGTGATGGCTTTAGTCCTGCTTGGCGCCAATCACTTGAAGAGATAGGTGGGGAAAATTTACTTGGGACAGCCTTGTCCGAACGTATTAAAGAAATTATCGAACGTAATCAGATCACTCCATCGGCAGCGCATCAAGAATTGCAGCAGATACAGCAGGAATTTGAACGCTTCAAATCAGGTATTGACAATACTGTCACAGGCTTGAAGTCTCTAAATATCGGTTATGAGCAACTATCCCCAGGTGAATGTGAAGTTGGAGTTGTGATTCCACGGAAAGCAGTAAATAACCAATTAGACGAATTTGGAAAAGAACTTCAGGAACTAAACTTTATTTTAGGCACATTCTCCGAGCTATCATCAGGCACCCGAGAAAATTATGAAATCAAGTCTATTTCTTCAAGCGATTTAGGTATATATTTGGCAGCTATTCCGCCAGTTGCAGCTTGCATTGCACATGCAGCCGAAAAAATTATTGATTTATATAAGAAGCTAATTGAAATAAGAAAACATAAGGCAGAACTAAAAATATTGGGTCTTAAAGAAAAGGAGCTGAAGGGTATTACAGACCACTCAAATAAAATAATGAAAGAAGGTATCGAATCTCTTACAGTTGAGGTAGTCAACAATTACTATGTTGGAAATGATGACAATCGCAAAAACGAGTTGAGTAACGCTGTCAAAATATCACTAAACAAAATTGCTAATCGTATCGACCAAGGATTCAATATAGAAGTGAGAGCAGAACCTGAAGAGGAGCCAACTGAAGAGAATAGTGAAACCGATCAGCAGAAAAAAGATCGGGCATTTATCCTGAAAGTAATCGAGGCCTCTGAAACATTGAGATTTTTGAATCTGGAGGGAGAAAGAATTTTAAGTCTTCCTGAAAAAGCGGAGACTAAGAAGGGCTCAAAAGAATAACATCCAACAACCGCATCAACTCGGACTGGCAATTCCGCTGCGCTCCATTGCCAGCCGGTTATGCGGAGCGTTGTGCCTCCAAAGGCATAAACAAAAAAACTGGGAGGTGTCGAGTATGATTCAAGTAATTCGGTGGGCAATCCTCGTTGTCGCATTTATATTTGCAACACTCGCCTATGCAATTTCCAAAGAGTTAATCCCTCCAAGTGGGTTGGCTGGTTTTATCAGAGGGGCCGTAATTTTCGGATTCTTATCTTTTGTATGGAATATGACGAAAAAAATTAGAGTAAAGAAATGCTCAGAAAATAGCACGACCAAATCCATTATTCTTCACCTTTCTCATCATATTTTTTCTCGGCCTTGCATCCGAGTCGATAGCAAAACCAAAATTTCAGCTGAATAACTCAACATACGGATTTTGTCTTGGCCAACAAATATCGATCAAAAAATTATCTGCGAAATTCCCCGAACTTGCCCCTCGTGCTCAACATGCGCAACTTGAATTTGATCTTGTTTTTTCAAAGTCAACTTCAGAAATGGAATCATTAATGGATGAGTACGGAAAAGGAGAATGGAGCAAAATTAAAAAAGACTTAAATGCTCAGCTCAATTCCGTTGACGTTTCGAACGTATCTCGGCAAGAGGCAAGTGCATTCATTGACACAGTTAATAAAAGAACCAAAGGAGACATTCAATCTCCCGTTTTAGAGACTTTACTCCTTTTTAACCCATCTTACTGGTATAACCCATTACAAGAAGTGCTTGATGATTTTCAAAAAGAGTTCAAAACAGATGGTACAGGAAAATCCTTAGGGTTACATCTTGGCATTGTTTATCCAGCGAGTTGGGAAGCGAAGGAGGCAAGAGCCCCTCACATTGTAAAGAAATTTGTTGGGAAGCCATTGAATGGCAACATAGTTCAATGCATGTTGTTTGTTAATATTTTACCGGCCGAATTGAAAGATGCTTTAGCTCTATATGACCGAGATAAACTTTTGGAATATTTCACAACTGAAGAAGTATTAAAGGAAGGCATGCCAAATGTGAAAATATTAGAGACGGGCACTGCAACCATCGCTGGCGAGAAAACATCATGGGCTAAAATTTCTTACTCCCAAGGAACAACCATGAGTGAATTATATGCCTGCGGCATTATTTATAACTTGATGTACAAAGGTCATATCATCCAAATTCAATATTTTGTTAACAACATGGAAAACAATACGGGGCAAGGGGCAAAGGAGGTTATGGAATTATACGAGCCTCTCTTTAAATTGTTAGCATTCAAGCTATATATTTACGACAAATTTCAATATTAAGAGGGGGAGTATATTCTGTACAAAATGTGGGAAGGAAATATTAGAAGAAGATTCTTTTTGTGGAAATTGCGACAAAAAAATAAATGATGAAAATTTGTCAGGCGTGCAGTCTGATATGGTTTCTGCTACTCCTGACCATGTAAGTAATGCGGAAAATTGTACTACTACTGTTAATATTCCAGATCACAAGGGCGAAGTAGAGCAAAATACTACAGAATCGGTTACTTCCGTTTCTGCCAGCGAGAACTATGACAAAATTGGTGGGTTTCTGGTTTTGCTGGCAATTGGATTGTTTATTGCTCCATTCACCTATGTGATAGACATTGCTGATTCTATAAAAGTTATCAATAACGGAGATTTCGAATTACTCAAAGACTCTTTTCAAAACTTTATGTACTTTAACATCACATCATCGCTGTTATTGTTAATATTCTTGTTTTTTCTTTGGGCTAGTTTTCTTTATAAGAAGCAGAATTTCCCCAAACTAATGACAATTTACTACGTTCTCAACATATCTACAGCAGTAATCATATTAGTTTCAATCGACAAAGTTGGCTTGGCAAGTTTGCTGGAGCCAAAAGATTTGAAGGATATGTCAACTTCTTTGTTTAAAGGTATTTTCGCTGCAATCATTTGGATTCCGTACCTTTTTATATCAAAGCGAGCAAAAGGGACATTTGTCAATTAAATCAAATAAATATGGCACAACAAGTCAATTAACCTGACCCGCAACTCGTCGGCGAATTTTCGTGTAGATTCAGGAGCATAGCCGTTAATAAAGTTAATCGGTAGCTGGTCGGCGGGCAGGTTATCTCAAACGTTAGCATGCACTACTCAATACAGGTATAACAACATGAAAATAATAAAAATCATTGCTTATTTCTCGATCCTGCTTT
>DXJV01000076.1 GCA_019056785.1 Candidatus Heimdallarchaeota archaeon | reverse complement strand
GTGGCTCTACCTTGTACTTTTGTTAGCCTTTAACGTTATATCAACTGTTCTTCCTCAGATTGGTTTTCAAAAGGGGAAAGCAATCATTGTCTCACCATTGTTCTCGGTCAGCGCATTACTAACAGCAGTTGTTGGAGGAGCCATTATTTTTTCCGAGTGGAGCCTTTTAGGCATTGGTTTTATTATCGGGAGAGTAATTGCACTGATTGTTACTATAATCGGTATAATTATCTTGTCCATTGCCGCTTTACAGGAATCGAAAAGAGAAACAAATGAAAACGAAAGCTAACATTTAGCCTTTCCAACTGTTAAGAAAACTTTAAACAAGTTTGTTAATAAGGCACGGAGGGGTTTTCTCAGTCTCATTACTATGAGAGAGGGAGAAGGCTACTCGTTCTTTCGAATGCTGGTTTTTAGGTCGTCCTTTTCAATATCTTCAGAAAGGATCTTACCGGTCCACAAGGCGCGCATTTCTTCACTTGTTTCCAGTAATTCATCAAGAGTTCCCTTTGCGACGATTCTCCCGTCTTTTAACAAGAGGATCATATCCGCTTGTCTGAGGACCATGGGTCTGTGAGAGACAGCTAAACAGGTTAATTCTTTAGTGCTTTCAAATAATCTTTGCCAGAGTTTTTGTTCTGTTTCGACATCCAGGGCACTGGAGAGATCATCAAAGACTAACAGCTCTGGTTTGCGAACGAACATTCTTGCTGCGGCCAGACGTTGTTTCTGTCCTCCGGAAAGCCGGACACCTTTTGGCCCAACGAGAGTTTCAAAAGATTTCTCAAAGCTTTCGACTTCTTTTTCAAAGACTGCTAATTTCACCGCTGCTTCCAAGTCTGCATTCTCCTCGGGGATATTCAGTAGGATATTATTCTTTAGCGTATCACTGAAAAGGAAGGGGATTTGTGGGGTGTACGCACTTTTTGGCGGAACCATAAATGTTGATGGGTCAATAACTTCAAAACCATTCCATAAAATGCTTCCTTCTTGTTTCTCGATTAAACCTAATAATGCCCGAAGAAGAGTTGTTTTCCCAGAACCGATACGCCCTGTAACAACGGTAATTGTTCCTCTCGGGATTTCAAAGGAAATGTCTTTTATCCCTTTATCCGTTCCTGGGTAATACGCCGTCAGATTTTGAACTCTTAACTGTGAGAGAATATCCGTTTCGGTTTTAATAACAGGTTTGAAAGGTGGGAAAGGTTTAAACTCATAAATTGGTCCTGCCTCGACGAGGAAACTTGAAGTGACACTCTTGTCGGATTTCTGAATTAATCGTAACATTCGTTCGTAGGAGACTTTTGCTTGTTGGAACAATGGCACGAAATCGCCCAGCATCCAGATGAAATCTCCTATCCATGTTAACTGTGTTTGGAAAAAGTAGAGATTTCCAACAGTGAAAGCGCCGATGCTCATCGCCGGACCAACAAGTAAAAGAATTGTGCCCATTCCTAAGGAGATCGAAAGAAAGAAAATGGCATCTATAAAGGCTATAAAGACCATTTCTTTTACAACGGCTTTTTTCCGCTTTGCACATTTCATTGCAAAATAGTCAACGATACCATCCTCTGCACCTGCGACTTTTAGAGTCTGGATAGCGCCGAATATTTTCCCCAGGGTGTCTGTTACTTCTGCTGTTGCTTTTCTTCGCACTTTACGCAGCTCGTTTATGCGTTTTCTTTCCAAGAGCCCTATTGCGAGAATCATTAAAAAGGGAATGAAGATTAAAGCAGTTGCTTTCCAGCTAATATAAAACATATAACTAAGGGTTATTACTGCATAAACAACAAATCCTAAGCGGATGGAAATTCTGTGAGCAAGGTTAACAGCATGAGTAACATCCCCACGGAATCTCGAGATAGATTCTCCCGTGGTAGTAGGGATTGCCTGTGCACCGGGTTTTTGCAATAAACCCCTCATTAAATTTCTACGGATAAGAACTTCCCCGGAGATATAAAACAACCAGAGTACAATATCTGAGATTGACCCCAGAATGAAAGTGCTTACATAAATAAAGGGGACAATAATAAATAGCGTTCTCATATCAAGCGCCAGGAAAGGTGTTTCGCCAACGAGGATATCAATTATTTCTTGAATACCAAAGCTAACGGCGAAACGTGATAACAACCAACCAATTGACGTTATTATCGTACCGATAACATAACCTTTACGGAATTTCATTAAACTCCAGGTATTCTTCCATGTGCTCATATTAGTATCTCCTCCGCGCCTTTTTGTAATAAACGTGAAAAATGCGAATTTGGGTTCCTTAAGAGCTCCTCACGGGGACCGTATTCGAGTATTTCACCCTTACTTAAAATTAAAATGTCATCTACCTTATGCAAAGTCGAAAGTCGATGGGCAATAATGATTCCAGTTCTCCCCAGCAAAAGCTTCTCCAAAGCGAGATCAATTTGTTGTTCTGTTGCGGGGTCAAGTCTAGAAGATGCTTCATCGAGGATAACAATCTTTGGGTTCTTTAGGAAGGCTCGTGAAAGGGCGAGCAACTGTTCTTCTCCGGCGGACAGACCACAATCCTCTGAATAGATTTCTGTTTCAAGGCCTTTAGGTAATTGCTCCAGCCAAGAACCCAGCCCTACTTCATTTACGATTGCTTCGACCTTTTTTTCAGAGTAGTTTTTATTAAAGAAAGTAACATTATCTTTAATCGAAGCCTTAAATAATTCAACTTCTTGCGTAATATAGGAAACATTTGCCCGTAATTCCTTGAGTTTAAAGTTTCTAATATCAATACCGTTGATTTTTATTGCACCCTCATTTGGATCATAGAGCCTGAATAGAAGCCGGGCGAGGGTTGTTTTCCCACTTCCGGTTCGACCAATAAGCCCCAAGGTTCGCCCGTGAGGGATAGAGAAGGAAACGCCCTTCAAAACGAACGCATCTTCTGAATAGCCGAAATTCACATTTTCAAAGGAGAGATTTACTTCTTCAACTGGGAATGCCTTTGTTCCTTTGTCCACTATTTTTGACTCGAGAGAAAAATATTCGTTTACTCGGTCAATATTTGCCATTGAATTTTGCAATTGCTCTAATTGCCATAAAATCAATCGCAAAGGTCTGAGCAAGTTAGTGCCGTATGTTAGAAGCATATAGAGTGTCCCACTACTGGTTGTCAAATAACCAGCGAAATAATAGCTAATCATCAATATACCCAAATTGATCATTGCTCCCATTAGAACATTAATGATATAATAAATTCTCGAGTAGATCATTGCTTTGTTTTTATCTTTGAAATTGATTTGAGAGACTTCATGGAATCGTTTCATAATAAAGGGTTCAGCCCCATTTCCTCTGATATCCTCAAGGCCAGAGATGCTTTCTTCAATTGAGCCAAAAAGAGCTGTGGTAGATTCTCTTACCTTCTTCCAAAGCGGGGAGGCAATTTTTCGTACAAAATAAAATGCTGTTAAAGCAATCATAATGAACGCTAAAAACAGCAGCCCATACACCCATCCTTCTATAAAAACAGCAACGAGAATGCCAAGAACCAAGAAAAAGCTCCCGATGAAATAGTGAATGAATGTACTAAAGAATTCTGATAATGTTGAAGCGTCACCATCAATTCGTTCAATCATATCGCCTGTCTTTTTCCGATTATGAAAAGTCATATCAAGGTTTATACAATGCCTTGTCATGTCAATACGAAGGTTATTGGTCGTTGCCCAAGCAAGCTCTTGACTTATTTTTTGTAAAAGAATATAAAGCGCTCGGAAAATGACACTCATTCCAATGTAAATGATTGACGAGTATAGGAGAACTTTCACATCAAGGCTTGGAGCACTTACAGCTTCAACATAGATTCTGAGGATTTGTGGGAAAAGCACTTGTAAAGCATTATAGCTGATTAAAATGACTGCTAAAAAGATCACTTGCTTAACGTAGGGGGAGAGGTATTTTTGAAGGAGTGAAGTAATTTCTTTGACCTTTGGCATTGGCAAAACCAGCTATCATCAACGAATTTTTTTACTCTAAAAACATTCACATCATTTAGCTATTCACACTTATTGAAATTATTTGCTAACATTTAAATGAGCCTTATTTCTTACAGCGGAAACCATTTAAGAGGAGAAAAACTTGTACTCGATGTAGAAAAATCTTTCTATAAGGAAGCGCAACCTATGGCAATCAAAGATGACAACACTGAAGAATAAGAATTTTATGAAAGCATCCGACTGATTAGCTATGGGTTATTTCTTTTACGCTCAAAAAAAAGGTAACAATTACAATGGACTCATTATAAATACCGTTTTTCAAGTTACATCTAAACCACAAATGGTCACTGTTAGCATTAGCAAAAAGAATTTAACCCATGATTATATTTGGAAGAGCCGTGTTTTTACTGCCTCTATACTCTCTCAAACAAGGCACCTTTGAAATTTATAGGTTGCTTTGGCTTTCGTAGTGGGAGAACTTATGATAAATTCAAAGACCCTCTTAATTATGAGATTTTCATTACCGGCACGCCGATCGTGATGGACTACTCCCTTGGCTATTTAGAATGTGTTGTTAAAGAAGCTGTTGATTGTGGTACTCATACCCTTTTCATCGCCAAAGTTGTTGGTGGAGAAATCCTCCAAGAAGGGGAACCTATGACCTATTCTTATTATCGAAATGTGAAGAAAGGGAAGGTACCAAAGAATGCTCCAACACACTTTACATTTCCAGGTGGAGATAGGACGAAAAAAGCACAAAAGAACTGAGTCTTTAACCCGCATGCCGCAATGCAAACTCTATTTCAATGTATAAATCTGATGCATCTATTACTCTTTGTAGGGATTTTAAGCGCTTCTTTAGTTCATCCGTGACTAGATCCATTGGAACTAATTTTTTATTATTTAACCACTCCACTTTTCGGCGATAAGCAGTAGCATTGAAAATGCGCATTTCATCGTAGGTAGCAGGACCAATCACTTTGCTAATGTACAGACCTTCTTCTGCTGGAACAACAATGTAATTACCAAGTTTGATTTCTCGAATGAACCGCCACAAGTCGCCAGCAATTTGCCCAGCAGCCCGAACATTTCCAGCCTTAGAGTAATATTGTTTTTTAATTATTTCACGAAATTCCTTCTTTGTTAAATTGGGGACCAGTAACCCCTCTGCTTTTGAATAACCAATCATAACTTGATTCTCTGCCAGCATCTTTTGTTCCAGAGATTTTAATAATGAATGCCTTTTGTGCTGCAGCGGTATACACAGAAGTATCTTCTTCTACCATTTCTAAAACCTTCAAAGCACTTTGTAGCATTTACTTGCCTTTCTTAGGTTAAAAGAATTTCTAAAAATTAAATGAACCTCATGCGATTTAGCGATGATAACCCACACCATTCACCTCGCTCTTCAAGTCAACAAAAATACATTTTTGTTTTTGCGGCTTTGGATTATCCTCTGTTGCTACCCAGAAGTAGTAGTCTTGCCAGTTACAGGCACCACAGACATTTCCTGCTTTATCTAGCACAATTATAGACACAGAACCTTTATCTGGCAACAGGTCTCTTAAAGAAGAAATGGCTGTTGTTGCTGCTTCCTCTACAGTTGCACCTTTTGATAACTCATAAACAGCTATCCTCGCCAACGAAAGTCGAATAACTAATTCCCCAGTTCCAACACAAGCTGCTGCGCCATACCGGTCATCCGCATAATTACCAGCACCAATGACAGGCGAATCGCCTGCTCGCCCGGGAAACTTGAACGAAAGACCGCTTGTTGACACGCCACAACAGATATGCTGTTCTTTATCAACCGCTAAGACATTGACTGTTCCGTGCGTGGTTTCAACATATCGCCTATACCAGCTCATTAACTTCTCGTCTTTTACAAGATGTTGAAAGGATTTGTAATAACGTTCCTTTAATTTGAGGGTGTCTTCTGTATCATAGGGATATTTGACTATTCCTTTTTTTTGCAAGAAATCCTGGTGAATGTCACGGGCTGTTTGAGTTAAAAGAGGCGTTTCTTGAAAGCCCATAACACGAGCGAATAGTTCTGCTCCTTCGCCGACCAAAAGGATATGAGGTGTTTCCTCCATGACTTTTCGAGCAATTGATATCGGATTTTTATAGTGCTTAATCCCTGCAACCGCCCCTGCCCGGAGGGTTTTTCCATCCATTATTGATGCATCAAGCTCCACCTCTCCGAGTAGATTTGGTAAGCCGCCTAAGCCGACTGTCCAATCGTCTTCATTATCTTCTACCAGCCTAACGGTTGCTTCTACTGCATCAATTGCACTTTTTCCCTTCCTAAGAAGTGCTATCCCTGTTGGGAGGGCGTGGTCAGCCCGAATTGTTCCAGCAATTAATGCCTTTACCATTGTGCATCAGCTCTCATCTTTTATGTTATAAACCAAAAGTCATTCTGTCTCGGAATGAGAAATTCACAACCTTCTTTTGTTACAAGTATATCTTCCTCGAGTGAAACATAGCCGAAGTTTTTCGTTTTAACATTCAATTCAAGTGTGAAGATCATATTTTCTTCTACGACGCCTTTTGATGTTTCGCCATACCGTTCCCAGAGAGGACCTAAAAGGACACCGCCATCGTGAGCTCGTGTTCCTACCTGATGCCCCAAAGCATGCCCAAATTCCTCATACCCTCTTGCGACCACATAATCCCGGGCGACTTTATCAACTTCAAAACCTTTCACCCCTGGGCGAATGAATTCTGCTGCAGCTGTTATTGCGCCATGAACGGTTTCAAAGGCATGTTTCAGCTCTTCGGGGAGCTCTTGCTTTGTCCCTAAAAAGATCATTCTTTGGATATCAGAACAATAACCATGAAGTTTGACACCAAAATCGAAATGGATAGTATGCCCTTTCCGCACTTTTATCCTCTTATCTGGACCAGCATGACCAATTTCTTTATCTGGCCCTGCATCTACTGCTGGACAAGAATTTCTTTGCCAGGCTTCGCTTACTCCCAAGGCATCCATCTTCTCGTGGAAGAGTTTTTGTATCTCGAGTTCATTCATCCCTTCCTTGATTGTTGGTATTATTTCTTCAAAGATTTTTTCTGTCAGCTCACATGCTTTCCTCACAAGAGCTATTTCTGTTTTTGACTTTTGCCCCCTCAATTTTTGTATGATTTGTTCTGCGCTTCTAAACTTTGTTTTGTGCTCTGCCAAAATTTCGGCCAAAATCTTGTACATTCCAAATGTTAAGCCATCTGCGGTAACATCATTTTTTGAGTAATTAAGAGCGATTTTTTGAGGGGCAATTTTATTCATATATGCTTTTAATGGCCCCGAAATTCCTTCTGTATAGCCAATGACTTCATCCCATAGCTCTTTCTCTTTTTCATTTAAAACATCATAATTGCCCACAATGGCAGCCGTTCTAAGATCATTCTTTTGCAATGAAAAAATAAAAGCAGACTGCCAAACTACATCCCCCACCACCACAAGCTCCATTATTGGATCTGGAATTGCTGCTGTTTCGCGTACAAAAATTAACCAGCAATCGATGTCCAATTCTTGTAAGATTGTTTGAAGTTGGTGGTGCTTTTCTCTGGCAATAGCTAAATTAGTTTCACGAGGTATTTTTGTCTGACACATTTATTTACAACTTCAGAAATGATTTTCGGTTTCAATAACCAAAGCAACAATAAAGATATTTCGAATTTATTGGTTTTAGGGAAAAGGAAAAAAGAAGAAAAAAACATCAAGAGAAAATCTTGATGGAAAAAATATCACTTTTAAACTAATTTCATTCCACAAGCTGAGCAGAATTTCTCGCCAGGGTCGATTTTATCGCCACAATTTGGACAGAACTTTTGTGCCTTTTTCGGGCTTACACCCATTTGCGTTCCACAGTTTGGACAGAATTTCGCTGCTGGGGAGGTATGTGCACCACAATTGGGGCAAGTAATAATCGCTTCTTTGTCGGCTGTTCCCCGAGAACGTGTTTGTTCTGCCTGTCGCATCAATTCTGGCAAAAGAACCATTCCAGCTCCGAACCCCGCACCTGGAGATTTCCCGAGATGCTCTGTTGATTTTTCCACGGTTTTAAGAGTGATAAGTTTGTCTGCAGAGACGCCCGATTGCATCCAGAAAAGGCGGTCTCGATATTCCTGTGTTGTATCAACACCAAGATATTTCAAATCGATTAGATTTATACCCCAACGCATCAATTGGGGGACGATATTCTTTTCTATTTCTTCGCTAACTTCATCTAATTCTCGCATGACTTTCACAAGGGGATAATGTGAAAGCTGATCAATAGATGTTTGAATGAAGAATCCTCGTAGATATTCAGATGCTGCTTGCGAATTGTAGATTTTTTGGTTGCCTACAATCTCCATAACAAAAGCGCTTGGATCTTTGACTTCCCAATAGTATTCTCCATGAAATTGGAGCGGAGCAAGATCGGTTGTTTGACTTCTTCCACCGAACTTTCCTTTGAAGTCGCTGGTACTGACGAAAATCACTTCAGCATTAAAAGGAGAACGGTCATAGCCAACAATTCGTGAAAGGAACTTGGTAATCAACGGGAGATTTTTTGTTGTGATAAAATGTCTTCCCGGACCAAGAACATCATACGCTTTCCCTTCTTTGAAGAGAATTGCCGCTTGATTTTGTTTTACAATTATCTGCGACCCCCAAACAATTCGATCGTCGGGGTGTCGGTAGACAATATCGCCTGGGCGTGCGCCCATCCATTCATAAACTTCTGGCATAGTATTGTACACCTGTAGTTATCAAAATTTAACTTTTATACCTTTTATTGGTATTTCTGTCTTATTTTGAATCCCATTACCTATAAAAATCATTGCTTTGAGACTATTTGAAAATAATGAGGTTCAAGTGGGGCAATTCCAACGACTGCTTTGCGATGCCTTTCTCGAACTAAAGGTTCCGAACCCTTTGGGAGGGAGGGATATGGCTTTTCTTGGGGAAATTGCATTTAAACACAAAGGTTTTATGTGTTAGTAAATCTCCTTATCTGATAAAGAAGCTAAATGCGAGTGTGGTTGACTTTTGTCGAGGTATGATCGGCAATTAAGAATTGATGGATGGAACCAAGAAAAACTTCGCGATGCAACCGTTCTTGTTGCAGGAGTTGGTGCCCTTGGCTCTTTTATTGCCACTAATCTCACTTTAAGTGGTGTTGGCAAATTAATTTTAGTAGATATGGACACCGTCGAAGTTTCTAACCTCAATCGCCAGTTCCTTTTCCGGAAGCGTGACGTTCGAAAGTACAAGGCAGAAGTTGCAGCTCGTAAATTGCGACAAATGAATAATGAAATAGAAATTGTTTCCATGCCCACTAAACTCGAGAACATAAAGCGCTCCGTTTATGAAGAATGTGATATCATTACTGCTGGGCTTGACTCTTTTGATGCTCGTCGATGGCTCAACTCTCTTTGCGTTGACCTTAATAAGCCACTTATTACCGGTGGTATGTATGGCTTTATGGGGCATGTGCAGCGCATTATTCCCTATGAAACTCCTTGTTTTGAATGCCAGCCCTTGGTCCCTCAGGAGAAGTTGAGCCAAGCCTGCAGCCCTATTGGCGAAAAGAGAAAACATTTACCAAAGAAACCTGAAGCCCCCCTCCCGGCAGTTGCTACCCTTTCAATGATTATTGGGGGGATTATTAGCCAAGAATGCTTGAAACATTTAATGGAATTAGGTACCCCACTTGATAACTATCTTTTTTACGATGGGATGACAAACACAACTACCGTAATTAAATTAGAACGAAAATACAATTGCCCTGTCTGCGGCGAATTTTACTCGCTTAAAGAGGCAACAATAACTGTTGAAGACGGGGAAAAAATTAGCGACCTTTCCACTCGCATTGCTTATGCCTTTGGATTGGCTGAGCCGCGGATAATGTTGCGCGGGGTCATTCTTGATAAGGAGCTCATCATCAATAAGAAGAACCTCAAAGAAGGGAGTAAAATTTTCATAATGGATGACCGGCTTGCCAAACCTCTCAAACTTATTATTAAAAGAGAGAAAAAATAATCGTTTTTTGTTTGTTTTTCCTCTTAAAAATGTACTTTCTTTCCCAACAAGAAACGTATGGATAATAAGACATTTAAGGTTTAGGAGTGCTTTTTTATCTTAGTAATTTTAAGTACAGGTTGCTCCAAATACTTTCAGTTTTTGGGGGTTGGTTAATGATCAACGAAGAACTACAACAGTTCTATCAGGAAATTACTTCCATTCTTGAAAATTCGCAATTCCAATTATCTACCCCTTTACTTGGATTTGGCGGGTGCTTTGACCTTGTCGCCAAGAAACAAAACCTCCTCCTTTTGATCAAAATTGTCCTCAATATCGATAGCCTTCGCGAAGAACAAACGTTTGAGCTTCGAAAACTCTCCATAATGTTAGAAGGGTTCCCCCTAATTGTCGGCAAACGTATCCGGAACAACGTCGATATAGAGGATGGTGTTGTTTACACTCGCTATGAAATCCCAGCTGTTTCTGTTGCTACACTTCATAATCTTTTAATCAATCATCTTCCCCCTCTTATTTATGCTTGTAGGGGAGGTTTCAAAGTTAAATTTGATGGCGCCTTACTTAAAGAGAAAAGACTTGCGAAAAATTATAGTATGGGTAATCTTGCCCAGGAAATTGGTGTTTCAAAGCGAACTATTTACGAGTATGAACATGGTACTGTAGACGTTTCTCTGGAGACAGCATTAAAAATAGAGGAAATCCTCGATGAGCCATTGACTATCGCCATTAATCTCTTTGAAGATATGAAACGCATCGGCTCACTCACCACACCAACGTCACTTAATAATAGACCAAAAAGCGATATTGAACGTGAAGTAAAAGAGCATTTCGATACGTTGGGGTTGACCGACCAGCTCTGGACGAAAAAAATCCCCATCCGCGTTTTGGCTCGCTGCCTTGACACAGAAAAAGGAGATAAAAGTACAACTACAGTTACCGGGATTTCTGAAGAACCAACAAAGGAAGATGTTGTTAAAAAAGTGCGAGTTACCTACAATATCTCAAAGATCGCCGAAGTGGACCCCTTACTCATTATCGGTTCAAGTGATACACCAAACAAACTAAATGTTGATGGTGTGCCAATTCTTTCTATTGATGAGCTTCTCAAGAAAAAGAAGAAAAGTAAAAAAACAGCTTAACGCCCTTTTCAGCCTTCTCCTGAAAAAAACTCATCCAACTGTTTTTGTTCATGTGCCTCGACAAGTTTTTTGGCAGTATTCCAGCTTTTCCTTGCGATCATTGGCAATTCTTTATGCGTCGAATAATAAGTTTCAAGGAATTTACTTGTTTTGGGGTCATGGGGATAGCCCGAACCAAAATCGACTCCAAATTCTTCATGTAATTTGTCTATCTCCCTGTCGCGTATGACTTTAGCAATTATCGATGCTGCAGATACAACAGGATAATTCCGGTCCGCAAAATGCTCAGCAACAACCTCATGTTGAATAGTATTACTTAAAACAAATTGTAATCGCTTGGCGTTCCGGTCAAAGGCATCAACATAAGCCTGATTCCAGTTGTTCAAACTATTTAGAATCTCTACTGCAGCATTAAATTCGATTTTATTGAGATTTGTAGTTGTTTGTCTATTAGTATCAATGAATTCTGCCGGGAGGATGATTACTTTGTGGTCTATAGCTCGCTTCATTATTTCAGCATATAATTCTTCTCTTTTTGCTCTCGACAATAGTTTTGAGTCGGTTAAACCAAGATCTACTAAATCGTCCAGGTCTCTTTTATTTAAAACAACACCAGCAACAACCAACGGCCCCAGAACAGGACCTCTTCCTGCTTCATCCACACCTGCAAAAATCATCTCTGTCGTATTAATTCGTTCTTTTTTAGAAAGAAAAATCTTTCCTAAAGAATCACTTACTTTGTCGCATCCTTTATTGTGCTCACGATTTTATTTACAGGCGCATCCGTTTTAATGGCATTCAAACGGAAGTGCGTTCGTGTGGCTATATAGCCTGCTTTTTGTAGCGCTGTAGTTACGACTTTCAATGCTGGTGATGGAACATTTAACTTGTCACTTATTTGATGGATATCATAATAACCTATCAACGCTTGTAGAGAAGCATTTGCTTGCGCTTCGTCCTGTATTAAAGAAAACATCTTCTTCATTTTCTTAATGGAACCGTAAACGGAATTAGAGGATATGAGCTCTTTTTCTAGGAATGTGAGAAATTCTTCATGAAAAAGTTTTCCCAGCCACAAAGGCCCGCCAATTAGCCGGCGCGCAGAGCAATTTGGGCATGTCGTCTTGAGAGAGTTCACTATCCCTTTTCTACTTTCAATTGCAAAACATTGTGGGCAATGTGAAACAAACCCCAGTTCTCCCATGGCTTCCTTTGCTTTTGTAATGCTCTTTTCAACGAGCACATATATTCTGATGTAGTGTGCAGTGCTATGAACAAAAAAAGGCACACCTGTTTTGCCATGTCTTGCAAGTGCCGTAATGGTACTTCCAAGTAAAATCCTCACTGCCAGTTCATGCCCAATCGATGAATGAATGGGCCGAGAAGCATATTTTCTCACACATGCTTGTGGATACACACCACATTTTGTAGCCATGTCTGTTGAAGTGATAGCTAAAAGACCTTTTTTTTCTATTGCTTGTGCAACTGCGTCGAGGAAGGGTGCCGGTGAGCCAAATGGGTCCAAATCTATGACTTGAAAACCACGCCCTCTTGAAGCAAATTCTAATAAAAGAGTATTAGCCTCTTTCCGACAAACAGAAACTCGCTGTCGGAGTTTTAACCGTCGAACATTCTTTTTTATTAATGCAAAAGCAAAGGGATTGATATCATTTATGAGTACCTTTCCGCCTGGCACTTCATTTGCCACTCGTAAAGACCGAATTCCCGTGCCTGCCATTGGTTCACAATAACGAAATCTGGTTGCTTGTTGG
Source organism: Candidatus Heimdallarchaeota archaeon (assembly GCA_019056785.1). Taxonomy (GTDB): domain Archaea; phylum Asgardarchaeota; class Heimdallarchaeia; order JABLTI01; family JABLTI01; genus JABLTI01. The sequence continues at coordinate 28,051 of DXJV01000076.1, read as the reverse complement.
GATTTTAAATAGGCTCGCAAGCATGCTAGCGCGAAATCACGATTTAATTCCATTTCTTTATTATAAAAAACCGGGGCATCTTTGGGGGCGAAAGTGGTGGTTGGCTTTTTAATGGCGTCCACATCTGGTACCAGTACAGGTGTTATTCCCTCTTTTACCAAGGCAAGTGGATAGTTTATCATTGTTTTTCGCCGGTTGTTTGCTTGTTTTGAGCTGGTTTTTTCTTTCGAATGGGACCACTTTTAAGCCCCTTAGCAATGGCATAAATTTCTGCACTGCTTTTACGAGAAGCTTTCGGTTTAAATTGATATACTACCTGGAAAAGTTTCTTGAGATTTGCAATATAGGCATCAAATAGATCACCCATAAACAATTTGCAGACGAACTTCCCCCCTTGCTTTAAAATGCCGGAAATGCCTAACCGGAGAGCTTCTTCTGAGAGATAGATCTGCCGGGCATGGTCTGTGCTCCAATTACCTGAAACTTTTGGGCTTATATCTGAGAGAACAACATCCACTGGTTCAGAGATAATTGTTCGCAATCTTTTCTTTGTTTCAGGTGCAGTGATATCTCCTCGTATTGTGATTACCCCCTCAATGGGCTCTATATACTCGAGGTCAATGGCATAGACTATGCCGGGAGAAACGAGTTGACTTGCAACTTGCGACCAACCGCCGGGAGCGGCGCCAATGTCCAGGACACTATTTCCCCTTTTAAAAAGAGCGAATTTCTCATTGAGTTGAATTAGTTTATAGGATGCACGAGAACGATAGCCAGCTTTGATTGCCTCTTTATAATAAAATTCTCTTTTTCGGCTTTTCTGGCGATAATTCATTGCGACTTCTTCCTTTTACATCTGATTAGTAATTACCTCTTATAGCTAGGTTTTACGAAAAATGATTTAATAATACTTTTATCCATCAGTAGAAAAGACGTTTCTAATGCCGCCCAAAAGGAGGACAATTTGAGTGGGGCTAGTCTTTATCCTCCACATCATCCTCTTCGTCGGCAAATAACCAGCGTGTGAACAGTGGACAATCCACCGACGAGATGGGATTTCCTATATCACACCTATCCAATTCATAGCAAGTAAAACAAGGGCATCCTCCGATGTTATCCCATTGGATTTTGTGATCGCTTGACATTTTTTTCACTTCTAATTTTGCGCGAACAAATCGCCTGACATAATAGGTCCCATCGCTAGCTTGGAGAAACTTGTAACTATCCCGTATTTGCTCGTCTTTTAAAACGACTTCCAATTCCTTAAAGGTAATTGATAGTAACTCCAGGAGCTCATTTGCAGGAATCTCAGTTACACCTCTACTTTCGAACATTTCTTGAAGCAGTTGTTTGAATTCTTTAGTTATAGCGATCATTGGAAACGGCCTTCGTTTTGAGCAGATACAAACTCATTTCTCTTATTTTAAGCCCTAAAAATTAAGCTTTGACTGGAGGTGTTCGCAAGCTTAATTTAAGGGTACAGCATGCGCACTACATTTTGAATTATTATAGGTAGTATATAGCATAGTTTAATCTAACTAAAAAGTCTTATGTGTTCTACTATAAGAATTTTTCAGTTTAAGCTCTTATTTTATTAATGCGAGAAAAAAAGGGCGAAAGGTATGCTCACCAGGTGGCATACTGTTTATAGAGATTTGTTGGATAGACAATTAAATAGGAGATAAGCGCATCAAAAACGCCCTGGACAAGATTCCAAGAAGCATACCCTCCTCCCACTGTAAGAAAGTACACAGGGTTGGTAAAAACAGTGGAAAACTGTGTTTTATTTGAATATAGCCACAAATAAACCGGTGCTATTACAAACACATTAGCTATAAACATTACAATTGCTCTACTAAAAATAGCGATTAACATTAGGAAAACATAATTTAATACCGGTTTAAATGCTTCAGAAGAAAGGGGGAACCTCTTGAAAAATTGCTTTTCAGTTCGTTTTGCAAGCCGATGCATTATTTTCAAGACAAGCCATGGAAAGAAGAACATCGACGCTGTTGCAAGGAACTTTGGAATCATTGCTAACCAACCAAATGCTTCTGAAAGATAAAAGGCAATGGCACCACAGCCTATGACTGCAGCAATGAAACCACTTAGAAGGCCAAAAACGAGAAAAGCGACCAAAATTGGAATGGCTAAGAAGTCAATCCAGGTCATCCCCGGTGCGAAAGCAGGGCCAAAGCCGCCCATTCGTTCTACAATTGCATCCCAAGAGAACCCGATAATAATACTTAACGAGCCCAAGATTGCTCCGGCGGCGACCTGCACAGCAATGTTTTTTCCCGAATATTCTTTCAATTCAGGCAACTTTTCCGTTGTTTTTAAAGTAGTGAGAGGAGCCTCTTCTTCCTCGTCTTCAACCTCAAGTCTGCTTAGGTCGACTTCCTCAATGTCTATTTTTTCATTTTTTGATGCCGAGTTCATAAAGATCAACCGTAAATGCGTAAGTCCATTTAGCTAGTTTCTTTATTAGCATAATTAAATAATGATTTTTGTTTTACTCAAAAATGAGTAAGAGACACAAAAAATGGTTAAGGCGCTTTTAACTGTGAAAATTGAAAGAAAGAAAAAAAGGAGCGATGGAAAAAAGACTTAAGCGTCTTCTTCCTCTTCGATATCCTCTTCTTCGGGAGGACGTAATTCTCCACGCCCAGGTCGGCGACGAATTTCTGGGACGCGTGCTTCCGTAGCAACTTTCTTTTCGACGAGATATAATTCGACGATTCCTTCCTCGTCTTTTATTGCTCGTACGCGTACTTTTCGTGGGGGCTTTTGAATTCCTCGAGCCCAAATATATTCATTTAATTCCGAATCGATAATGATATCTTCGGCCTTCATGTGCCGATAGATAAATTCTTTCATTATTCGTATTGCTCGAGGGGCTCGTTTATTTCTTGTTGAAAGCTTTAGTTTGGGATAAAAGGGAATCGTATAAATTCGTTCCTCGACTGTTTCTTCTTCTGACATTTTCTTACCTCGGTTTTTTTGAGAGTTATTTAAACCTTCATTTTATTTCTTTGCCAGTGGCGTTTTTTCGGGTGTTGTCGAACTTTTCCTGAAGTTTTCATCACGACCCAAGTTGGAACACCATTTGTTCGTTTTGCTGCTTTACTCATTCGGAGTTTTTTCCCAAGAGGTTTATTTCTCGTCATTTTTCGTTTCTTCTTCCTTTTGCTATTTTTTTACGGCAAATTATTTCCGCTTAAATTCGATAGTGCTTTCTCGTTTGCCTGATTGGAGTCTTTTCAGGATTTCAATCAATTGCTCTTCAGTCACTTGTCCTCGTAAGTTTCCTCGAGATGCTAAAGAGATGAGCTGATTTTCTAAACTCTCAGCAAATTCTGGCCTTGCAATTTTAATATTTGCAAGCCGATCTCGTGCTTGGGGGGTAAGGATTTGTCGTAAGATCATTGCTTTCTGTGCATCAATTTCTGCTTTTTGAGCTGCTGCTTCTGCTTGCGCTTGTGCTTGCGCTTCTAATTCAGCAGCTCGTTTCTTCCGTAATGTTTCAAGCTCTGGATCTTCAGACATTTTTATCACGACTTACTTAATATTATTATCTTTTCAATACTTAATATTTTTTCAACTCAGGATACTTTTCTTTAATGATTTTGGTTGCAAGTTTATCTAATACAGAGCGACCTTTTGCAGTTATTGTTCGCCCCTTCCGAGAGGAACTAATCAATCCTTCTGCCTCTAGTTGCTGTAAAACTTTGCGAATGATTGCACCACTTGCTCTCCTGAAATGTTCAGGTCGGTTGTAGCTGTGTTTCAAACCGCCATATTCCTTCCGCAAATGTGACACGCCGATAGGACCATTCAGATAGACTTTCCTGAGTACTGAAGCACAACGTGTATACCACCAATTCGGGTCCTGCGGGGCATGTTGCTTAAAGGAGCCTGTTTTCACATACGCCGACCATTCTGGTGGAGTTATCTTTGTTGATTTTTGGAGTTCAGCTGAAAGAGCTTCGATTAAATCCGCTGGGGGAACATCGTAAACTGTTGGCATGATTTAACCCTACTAATTTTGTTATATTTGCCATTGAAAGAGGACTATATAAAGAAGCATTTAAAATGGTTTTATATAGATTGCCTCTTAGAATAATTTGCGTTCTGCATCTTTTAGATTTTTAATCTTTCGTTTTCTTCGCTCTTTAATATTAATAAAATGTTCTATGCAGAAAAAAAGCCCTTTTGGGGAAAATTTTAATACGCCTGCAAGTGGAATTGTTGCTAATGGAAAATAGAAGCGCGTAGAGTGTCTGATCGAATGAGCTTGAAAAGAAGAAGAGAACAAAATAAAATAAAAAAAATCGCTTTGGAACGCATTACCATCCTCCTGACACGAGCCGATGCCATCTATAAAACAGACCAAGAGTTAGCTCTTCGATATGGGCAACTTGCACGAAAAATCGCAATGAAAGCAAGAGTAAAAATCCCCCCTAAATGGCGCGTAAGATTTTGTAGAAATTGTAAGAGCTTTCTTTATCCGGGCATTACTGCAAGAGTTCGACTTAAGAAGAGCAGTACTCATTCACGTCTTCTTTATACCTGCCTTCTTTGTAACGAACGCGGGAAACGCGCCAAAGTTATCAAACCCCCATCTGAAAAAAAGACCTAAACCTTTTCCGCAAAACAAAAGTATATTAGAGTATTATACCCAGATAATCATAATATTAAACTATTTTGAAAAAACAGATAAAGGTTTCTGGTGAGTGTAGTGCTAGGTTCTGTTGACTGCCAAAAAATTGTAGTGCTAGGAAATCCCAATGTAGGGAAAACCAGCATCATTCAACGTTTCGTTCATAACCGCTTCGAAGAACGATATGCTGCTACACTCGGCTTTAATATTTATACGCGCTATATTCAGATTGCAAATAAAAATGTGGGGTTAACGATTTGGGATATCGGTGGCCAGGAGACATTTAAAAAATTCGCCTTTCGCTATCTTATTGAATCTGACGCCGCAATTTTTGTCACCGATGTAACACGGACAGAAACAATTGATAGTCTTAAAGTTTGGAATGATAGTCTCGAGCAAGTCATTAACCGAAAAATCCCAAAGATTGTTCTCTTTAACAAGATTGATCTTAAACATGATATGAATGCCATCTCGGAAAAAATGGCCTCCTTAGACATCCGCTCAGAATTCAATGGTATTGTGTTTGCAAGTGCCAAAACCGGCGCAAATGTTTCGGATATTTTCTCAATGCTCGCAAAAATGTTATTAGAATGGAATGGAAAATTTGGCTCTCCAGTTAAGCAGTGGGTTGATTTTAAAGGTGCCTTTGTAGATGAGCGTTTACCAATTATCTTTTTCTCAAGTAAAGATTGTGAATGGTGCCCACCTCTTCTTGATAAAATCCAAAGTTTCTCTGCAGAGGTCCCATTGGAGGTTAAAGTGATAGATGTTGATGCGAATAGTAAACAGGCCAAAGAGTTTGGTGTTCAATCATTACCAACAACAATTGTAGGCGCAAAAATGGTCGTTGGCTATTCTGATGGCACGTTTCTAAAAGCAATTATTACTGACGAATATTCTCGACTCTTCGAACAGAAAAAATAAGTTTTTGGGGAAGGATTATTAAAGCTCTTCTTGAGCTATCAACATTAGGAGTTTGGCGTGTATGAAAATTAAGAAAGGCGATTTTGTTCTCATTTCGAGTTCTACCACAAAAAAATGGATGGTAAAAGTAGAGGTTGACAAAGAATTTCACACCCACAAAGGCTCGATTAAATTCAACGATTTAATTGGTCGCGAATTTGGCGAACGAATTGAGAATAACAAAGGAGCCATTTTCTATTTATGGAAACCTTTACCTTGTGATTATTCTGGAGCTATTGCTCATTCAACACAGATAATCTATCAGACTGATATTGCTCAGATTATTTTTGTAGCCGGTGTTTGTAGTGGCACTCGAGTTATTGAGGCCGGTACAGGAAGTGGTAGTCTAACTGCTGCCTTAGCGAGATATGTCAAACCCGATGGGAAGGTCTTTTCTTATGAGATCAATGAGAAACACCAATGGACCGCCAAAAAAAATCTCGATAAATTAGGCCTTGCAGATGTTGTTGAATTGAAATTACGAGATGTGTCTGAAGGCTTCGATGAATTCGATGTTGATGCTGTGATATTAGATTTGCCAAATCCTTGGGATGTTATTAGTGCGGCCCGAAAGTCGCTCATGGGTGGGGGCGTTTTGGTCGTGTTTGTCCCAACTTTTATCCAGGTAGAAAAAACAATTGTGAAGATGGTTGAAGAAAATTTCCTGCAAATTGAGGCTTTTGAAGTTATTCGGAGAGACCTTACCACAAAGATCGGCGCAATTCGACCGGTGACAAGAATTGTAAACTTTACGGCATTTCTCGTTGTTGCGAGAAAAGGTTTACATCGGTCAAAAGAAGAACAAAAGTAAACAATGCAGCATTTTTAATCGCATAAATTGAGCCTTTTTTGAATGAAAGAAAAGAAAAGATTTAATTTCAAGATGAAAACTATTCGCTTATGAAACTTCCAGACAAAAAAAAGAACTTCCTTAAATGGTATTCAGAAATCATTTCTTATGCAAACATTGTAGACAATCGAAGCCCTGTTAAAGGTTCAAATGTTATCATGCCTTATGGTTATTCTATTTGGGAATCAATTACGAAAAAACTTGATGCAGAGTTGAAAAAAACAGGGCATAAAAACGCCTATTTTCCTCTATTCATTCCTGAAGATTACCTTGAAAAAGAAGCAGAACATTTTGACGGCTTTGTTCCTGAAGTGGCCTGGGTAACCCGGGCGGGCGATAAAGAACTCGAGCGGAAATTAGCTTTGCGCCCTACTTCTGAAACAATTATGTATGATATGTTCCGACTCTGGATTCGAAGCCATGGGGATTTACCGTTCAAAATCAATCAATTCTGTAATATCATTCGTTTCGACACGAAAGAAACAAAACCCCTTTTACGGGACCGCGAATTTTTATGGTCAGAAGGGCATACCTGTCATGCCACAGCAGAAGATGCTGAGCGACAGGTACGAGAATCAATGAAAATCTATGAGGCTGTTTACAAGCTTTGTTGTATGTCTTACTTGATTCTCCGGAGACCAAAACATGACACCTTTGCCGGTGCCATTTACTCTATTGCGTATGACTGTCCTCTCCCAGATGGAAGAACACTCCAAATAGGTACCACCCATAATCTTGGGCAGGGATTCAGCAAAGCGTTTGAGATTGTTTTTCAAGACAAAGACAAACAAAACAAATTCGTTTATCAAACTTGCTATGGGCTTTCTACACGCCTTATTGCCGCGATTATTGGTTTACATGGTGATGAGAAAGGATTGATCATCCCCCCCTACATTGCACCCATTCAAGTAGTCATTGTGCCTATTTATAAGAAAGGACAAAAAGAGTTGGTCATCAAAGAAAGTGAGAAACTCAAAAAGAAGTTATTGAAAGCAGGTTTTAAAGTCGAGTTAGATGATCGCGAAGGATACACCCCGGGTTGGAAGTTTAATGAATGGGAAGTTCGAGGTGTGCCTATTCGCATTGAAATTGGCCCTCGCGATATTGAAAACCAACAACTAGTTCTTGTACGACGAGATAAGCCTGTACCTACTAATAAGGAAACAATTGCGATCCAAGATGTGACAAAAGAAGTCAAACGAATTCTCAAAGAGATAAATGACTATCTGCAAAAACGCGCAGACAAACTACTCGAGGACAGCATTTCCCATCCAAAAACTTACGAAGAGCTTATAGAAATTCAAAATACCAAACGAGGATTCAGTAGAGTCAATTGGTGTGGCGACATTGAATGCGCAGAGAAAATAAAAGAAGAAACAGGTGCGGACATTCGAGGAACACGGGAAGACATAAAAGAAAAGCCAGCTGGAAAATGTATCGTTTGTGGAAAAGAAGCAAAAGAAGTTGTCTATGTGGCCGCAGCTTATTAGAAGTGATGTTTATCATTTTGTGGGCAGCTTTTTATCCATAAAGGTATATATTTAAATTTCAAAATCTAAAGATAGCTTAGCTATTCATTGTTAAGTAGGATAGATTGTACATGGCGACCGACCCAAAAGTTCAAGAACAGATTTACCAGATTCTTCGTGAAATTGGCGAGTTTACAGACCTCGAGGCACTCGCGGTTGTAAATCGTGAAGGCATGAAGATATCATTTTTCGCGAAGAAAGGAGCAGATGCAGATTTATTATCCGCTATCTCTGCAGCTATTCTTTCGACAGGGGAACAGGCAGTTTCTATCAATGAACACGGTGAACTCTTAGAGGTCATTGTCCGAGGAGAAAAAGGATTTACGATCTTGTCAAACGCCGGTGACTATATATTAATTGGCTCTTCTCTCGAGCTGAATTCTATGGGCTTGACAATTCGAGTGCTACGAAAATATGCTGATAAGATAGAAGATATTGTTTGCGGAAATTGCGAAGACATTGGTCCGATAAATGTATGAGCACAAATAATACAAACTATTTAAAGAAGAAGGGTAAAGAATGACTGTCCCATACGAACTTCAAATTATTCACAAGCAATCTGGTGTACAGTTATTTTCTCACCGATTTAGAGAAGACATTAAACTGGATCCAACGCTCATTTCAGGGTTTATCACAGCGGTCATAACTTTTGCAGAAGAATTGAAACCGTCTGAAGGAAAGGAAATGGTGAAATACATTGACCGCGGGGACTTTATTTTACAAGTCGAGCCGGGAGAATTAATTGTGGGGTTGTTAATTTTAAGCAGTAAAGATTATTCCTTCAAAGAAAAATTGAAAATTCTTGTCAGAGAATTTGAACGGAATTATAAGAAAGACATCCTGAATTTTAATGGCTTTGCCGGCGATTTTGCTGCTTTTGAAGAGAAAGTTAAGCAACTAATCACTTCAAAAGCCATCAGTCCCTATCACATTCCTAAACTAATTAATACAGATCGTGCGCCCAAAAAATTAGACGATATAAAATGGGCTATTATCACGCGAATTAACGGGCAAAACGATATTAATACCATTAGTGAAGAATTAGATCTTAGTGTTGATGTCGTACAAAGTATTATTGGCTATTTCGAAGAAGTGGGTTTAGTTAGAACCTTTTTCAAAATCAACGACAAGACCGTGCTCGAATTAACAAGAAAAGGGCTAAAGGCTTTAGATAACGAGAGTGAGCAACGCAAAGAAGTTATCTCCATCGGCGGTGAACCCGCTCTGGAAATTCTCGCATTGATTGGCAACCAAAAAGTATTTTGTGAGATAAAGGAAAATTGTTCTATAACAGAAGCTGAATGCATTACGATCATTGAGAAACTTGTTTCTGAAAAATATCTTGAAATCCTCCCTCAATGGAAACTCGTCTTGGAAAAAAAGGATTTCCAATTCACTCGCTCTCTTGAATTCATTGATGACCTCTTTCAATTAATTTATGATGAAGTGGATAATTGGTTAAACCGCCGAGAGCTTGAGCGCTTAAAAAGAGACACCTATGCATTATTAGTTATTAAGGATGAAACACTTGCAAGGCTTATTAGTGAACAATTCGAGTTTTTCCTCGATCGAAATAACCTCAAGAAATACATTAGCCAAATAGGTGATTTGACCCAGATTGCAAACAACCTGGAGGAATTATTCAAAGTCTTACAATCAGCTATTGAACGGTTAATTGGTTCCAACCTTACTCGAGATATTTTGTTGAAAGTGGCAACACGCTTAAACACAGACTATAATGATCTCCTCGAACAACAGGAGGAATTACAGACAATCTTTAATTGGCTGAAATAAAAAGAAAAGATAAATTGGCGAAAAAAAATACGCCGATTATAAAGTACGTCTAAATACGCTTCATGAACCGTTCGAGGCGGTCCATAGCATCTTCGATAATTTTTTCTGGCGATAGGAAAACTAAACGAAGATGGCCCTTCCCATAGACCTTATCAAAACCGCTTCCAAAAACAGAGACAACACCTTCTTCGCGGAGAAGTGCTAAAACGAACTCTTTGTCAGAAGAATATTTTCCCAAGTTTTCAATCTTTGGAAAAATGTAGAAGGCTGCCTCAGGTTTTTCTGTTGAAATCCTATCTATTTCATTCAAACGTTTATAAATGAGGTCGCGCCGTTTTCGCAGTTTTGCGACGGTTTCCTTTATATGGTCTTGTGGGCCTGTGAGAGCTTCAACACAACCGTATTGTGCTGGCGTGTTGACACAGAGACGTAATCTTCCGAGTTTGATTATCCCATTAAAAATGTCTCGAATTTTGTCCTCGGGGTCCTGGATGTAACAATAACCAACTCGCCACCCAGGCATCAAGTAAACCTTTGAAAAGCCGTTCATCATAAATAGCGGGACGTCTTTAGCAATAGAAGGCATTCCAATGAATTTTTGGTCGAGGGTTAGCCGGTCGTAGATCTCATCAGCAATAATAGGCAAATCAAATTCGCCGGCGATATCGACAATGTTTTTCAACTCCTTTTCACGATAAACCGCTCCGGTGGGGTTATTGGGATTTATTATGAGAATTGCTTTTGTTTTTGGTGTGACTTTTTTCCGGATGTCATCTTCATCTGGCTGCCAATTGTCGTCGCTGATGGTTCGATAAGTTATTGCCTTTGCATCATAAAATTTGGGGAAGGCAGAATAGGAAGGATAAGATGGTCCAGGAATAAGAACTTCATCTCCTGGCGAGAGCATAGACCCGAAGAGAAACATGATTCCTTCTGATATCCCTGCAGTGACATGCACGTCATCAATTGTGAGATTTTTCGCGCCATTAATTTTCTTTTCCTTTTCAACAATGGCTTCTCGCAGCGGGACTATTCCTTGAGACTCTGAGTAAAAACTCTTGTTTGTAGAAGCTGCTTTGATAAAAGCTTCCACAATATTTGGTGGTGTTGCAAAGTCGAATTTATTCGGGTCCCCAATATTTAGCCAGATCAATTCCTTTCCTTGTGCGACTAGTTTTCGGGCTTCCGCACTCACATCTCGAATGGCATACTCCAATGTTTGAACTCTTTCCGTTTGTTTCAATTTCAAGTTCTCCGATTAATTACTGAAAAATATTTGTGAAGTGTTCTAAACAAATCAGTTTATTATTTTTTAAATATTATAAATGCTGTGTTAATTTGAAAAGAAAGAAAAAGAGGGTTCTTTTGAAGTTTTTGTGAAAAAATTTTTAATAGGGATTTCAAATTTTGAATCACTCGTTTAAACATTAGGAGAAAAACAACTTTGTCTGGTGAAGAGACTCGAATAAATCAAATGATTGAGGACATTTTAGCAGATGCAAAAGCCGAGGCAAAAACTATCCTCAAAGAAGCTGAACAAAAAGTAAAAGAGATCATGCAAAGAGGAACCGAAAAAGCAGAAAAAGAGAAGCAAACAATTTTAGACAGACAACTTAAACAAATAAATGAACTGGAAAAACAACAAATTGCATCCATAAACCTTCAAGCTAGACAAGAAATCTTGCAAAAAAAAGAAGATGAAATTTTAAAAGTGTTTGAGCTGGCAAAAACTGAATTGTCAAAATTCCCGAAACAGGCTGCTTATGAAAAGGTTTTGCGGGAGCTCATTATTGAATCTGGAGTGGCTTTGGGTGGGGGCGACTTGCTGATCAAGGCAAGAAAAGAAGATGCCGCCAAATTGAAGGATTTAACCGCAATTGCGAAAGAAATCACGAAAAAATGTGGTACAAAATGTACTTTAAAACTAGCAAAGGACCGCATCACTGCCCTTGGAGGGGTTGTTCTTCAAACGGCAGATAGTTCTGTTACGATTAACAATACTTTCGATGCCCGGCTTGAACAAGAATACCGCCACATTAGAACAGCAGTTGCAGCAAAGCTTTTTGAAGAAAAAGCAAGCAGTTGAAATTCATCTGAAAGAAATCTTTTAAAAGAAAATAAAACTTAAACTGAAAATAAGTTCCTACAAAAACAGTCTCGAGTGAGTAGAATGAATAAAAAATTACTTCGATTAACCTTTATTCTAACATGCATTCTAACAGTAGCATTCGTAATAGAGCCCAACCTGGCAAAAGTTTCAGCAGGACATTTAGTAGTATTTAATAGAATTGGTCCTTCTGGTGACATTCATCAAGGCGATGTTGTTATTTTTGGAGGAACTATCTATAATAATGAGTCTCTCGCCACGTACATTCTAACCTATCTTAAAGTTGAAGTTTTAGAAGTTAATAAAACCGGGCAATTTGTTGACATAAGACCCTTTGAGGATTTCTCGTTTGATTCCCTCCCCAATAGAAATACCGTTGCCCCACACGAATCACGGACATTTGCTTTTCAACACATCATTGGCGATGAGTGGCCTGTGAAAGATAATTATACAGTTTCATTGAAACTTTATTACCGTGACATTAAAGATGTTGGCGACGAGCAAGTTGTTGATTACGAACTACAAATCGGTGAGACGAAAACAGTCAACGTCAAAGTGAAGCGTGAAGATGCACCAAAATACATTTACGGCGTTTTTGTCATCTTACTGCTGGCGATTCTTGCTTTTATTATTATTGGACTTGTTGGCTGGATTCGCGAGCGGAGAGCAAAACAATAGTAGGAGAACTATATTCCTCCTCTCTTTTTTTTCACTCCACAATTACTCTCTGTGCTGGTACTGTGACCTGGTATTTTCGCTGCTTTGCAGTGAAATAATAAATTGTTAAGCTCGGAAGATAAATTTCGCCCCTTTGCGTTGGTTTGATTTTGAAAGTCTCAACAATTGTTGAGTCATAATTCAACTGATCAACGGTCCGTCGTGGGTACATGGATAATAATTTAAAATCAAAAGAAGGAAGCATGGCAAAATCGACCACAAAAGCAATACCTTCACCAACATTAGAAATTTTGATTTGAAGGTAGCCTTCCCTATTATATTCAAGAGAATCATGGATGATATAAGAAGCAACAATTTCAGGAACCGCTTCTCGTTCAGCTGGTAATAAACTTGCACCTTTCAATGAAGGGGATATTGGTGGGGCAATTCCTTCAAGGGCAAATAACCCGGCTAATTCTTCATACGCTATTACTTCAGCAAACGAACGGGTTATTCCTGCTTCTAGTAAGAGAGTTTTTAACACTTTGGGATAGGGTTCATCTATAGAAACGTGTACTGTCAACTCACGATAATCGTTTCCAAGTGTTTGCTCCATATTCACCTGGTATCCATGAATGCCGGGTTCAGTTTCACTTACTTTTGTGGGGTCACAAACCAGTGCTATTGCATTTTCAAAAAGACTTTGTTGGTATCTTTGTGTTCGAATGTCTATACCTGATAGGAAAAAGCCAAAAGAAGGATGACTGTGAAACCAGCCGACGATAATTGCACCATGTTTCTCCGCTTCTTCTGCAATTTTCGGCAAAATTGTATAATCAGCTATTTGAACAAAAATTGAGCTCCCGCTTGTCATTGGGATTGCTTGGAGAACTGTGATAGAGTCACCGTTAACTTTGCCTATCAGCCAACCGATAACTTCCCGCCATTGCCGATAAGCTTTGTCCGGGTTAGCGTATTTGAGTACGTACCTCAGCATTTGGTAATATGCATCTTTTGTAATATTAACGGACCGAATCATATTACTTGCACTTCACAAATGTCTTTTTCCTCTACCACATTAGGCTGTACACATGTCATAGCTTAGTCTCTCCGCCTTTTTTAATGATTTCAATTAACCAAATATAGAACGGTTTCCGAAATTCCTCATAAGTAGGATAAATATCTTCTGTTTCAATTGGTTTGATACGTTCATCACAAAAAGCAATAATGTGGTAGACTGCTGACACCTCGAGATAGGGGACCGGTATTTCTTGAAGGGCAGAGAGCTCTTTTGCTAAGGCTTTCCCCTCGTTAATAGAAATATGCAACTCAGGGTCGTTTTTTAAGTCGGATTTATTTCCAACTAAGAGTAAAGGTATCTTTCCCACATGCCCCCAAATAATGTCACGCCACTTAATAACTGACTCGAAACTAAGACGATTAGTAACATCAAAAACAATTATTGCCCCTTTTGCTCCATGATAATAAATGGAATGAAGAAAGGGGAAATATCTCTGGGAACGTAAATCGAAAATCCGTCCGACTTTTGGAGAGGAGCTGTTTTTTGCAATTTCTCGAGACTCGAGTTGTAATGAAACAGAATAGCCACGCTCGATCATTCCATCGCCCTTTAAAGTCTCCAATAGAGTTGTTTTCCCAACTTTTGAATCACCAACAAGAACAATTTTAAGTTCATTTGCGGCATCCGGATTTAAAGTAATGTTTGAGGCTCTTTTAATAGGCATTAATAGGTCTCCACTTGACGAATTTTAGGAACTGAATGCTAGAGCAGGCTGGCAACTATTTAATTATCAATAACTATAATGTCTCTTAATTTACAAAAGACTTATTGTTCTTATTCTTTTAAAAATTAATTCATTGTAGAAACTCACGATCATTTGGAAAACGAAAAAAACAGTAAATGAATTCACAAAGATAAAAAAGACAAGCTCAAATAGATTGGAAATAATAGTCAAAATAATACCTAATTATTTAATAACCATTTCAAGTTGGCTTTTAGCGAGGAAATCCTAATCATGAATGAAACGAAAAAAATCCCGGTTTTAGAGCGAGTGATGAAGAAGAATGAGCAAATTGCTGCTGAGGTTCGTGAACAGCTTCATGAAAAAGGCATTGTTACCTTTAATTTTATGGGTTCCCCTGGCGGGGGAAAAACAACACTTATTGAAGAAACCATTAAGCGTTTACAAGGGAAAAAACGAGTAGCAGTAATTGAAGGTGATCTCGCCACAACTATCGATGCTGAAAGAATCAGGCATTATGGAGTGAAAGTGCTGCAGATTAATACAGGCTCGATGTGTCATCTTGATATCCGGTTAATAACTCAAGCGCTTGAGAAAATTGACTTATCAGACATTGATTTCTTGTTCATCGAAAATGTTGGAAACCTTGTATGCCCATCCTCTCACGATTTGGGGGAAGATTACCGCATTATTTTGGCCAGTGTCCCTGAAGGGCCATTTAAACCGAAAAAGTATCCTGTTATTTACAAAGAAGCAGATGCAGTCATCATCACAAAAACTGACTTGTTGGAGTATTTCCCCGACTTCAAGGTTGAAATTTTATTCCAACATGCCAAAGAGATCCAGCCTGAAATTAAGACCTTCGTAGTTGCTTTGAAAGGCGAGAAAATAATTATTGATGATTGGATCACTTGGATTGAGCAGGCAAAACCAAAAAAAAGGTGAGAAGATGAGTTTCGGTTTCACTCATCAAATAACATGCCTTTAACCAGGTCTTTCCTCAAATCATCTTTTATCATAGCTATTACTCGTTGAATAGACTCATCGATAACATCTTCTTCAATTTTTGCAATAAACTCCGTACTGGTCAGAATTTTAAACATCTTTTCCATGGCTTGGTCCATTGCCGGGATTACTGCTTCTGCAAAGGCTGAAAGGAAGAGATTAGTTAAAGCGTTTTTATTTATCCACGGACGTTCAGAATAGATTTTTTGTAGTTCTTTTGAAGACAATTGTTTAAACAAATTTTTCTACCTCCAATGCATTCACTTTTTTGAATGAGTAATGTTTTGTTTATCCACTACTCAAAAGTAAGTTTCCCTCAGATTAAAAACCTTGATATTGTAGGGCATTTTACCTTCTTCAAAGAAGAAAAGGAATGTTAAAATGGCAATACTTTTTATCCTAATGCAAGAATTTATTCATAAGATATATAATATAGATACTGAGTCAAATTCTCTTGACTGAGATTCTTTTGGAGAAATGATTGAAATGTCCTTACGGCCTACCTATCGTGCAATGGGTATAGATTTAGGAACATCAACGATTAAACTATCTTGTGCTCATCTTCTTAAAAAAATACCTTCAATTGTTGGGATGCCTTTAGAAGGATGGCGGGGGTTTAGTGGCGATGCATCTTTAGAGAAAAACCTGGTCATCCATGAAAAAGATAAAAGCCTTTATGTTGGTGAGCTTGCAAGATTACAAAGTGAAGTGAAACGAGAGATTGCCAGCGAAGGGAAGGTCAAAAGCATTGAAGATGCTATCCTTGCAATTAAAGCCATTCTTGCCCTAACGTCAAATAAAAACTATGACCAGATTATCATGGCAACAGGTGTCCCTGTAGCCTCTTCCAAAAAAGAGATGGTGAAACTAGCCAAAGGATTGAAAGGCAATTTAGAAATAAATGTCGAAAATGAAGCTACAGGTGAAATTATTGAGCGGAAACTCACCATTCGACATTGTATTGTTATGCCGGAACCCTTCGGAACATATTATTATACGCTTAAGAGTATTGGTGAGTCTCGGGCAGTTGATGCGATAGTCATTGATATTGGCCATGGTTCAACAGACATTCTAACCTTATATGAGGGGAGAGTTATGCGACAAGCTTCTGGGAGTTTAGAAGAAGCAACGGACACGTTAACCCACCGGATTGCTCAAGAGTTACAAAATCAAACCGGCAAGATCATTCGTCCCTTTGATCTCATGTCCGCTTTATCGCAAGGTATGGATATGCTCACGATAGGTGGTGAGAAATGGGACATTCTTGGCATGAAAGAATACCATATTGATATCATCGCTGATGTAATTCTTGACGAGGTTAATCGTCTGATAGGAACTTTACCCCCAGACGCAATTATTGAGAGAATAATCTTATGTGGAGGAGGCGTACACATTTTTGGTGATAGAATTAAGGAAGGATTTGAACAAGCCGGATTGGCAGAACACCCTGAAATGTTGATTATTCCCGAAGACCCGGTAATGTCCAATTCAAGAGGGTTTGAGCTTTTTGCTCGGAAATTTGTTTCAGACTTAGGAGATGATAATGGAAATGAGTTCTAAAGAGCCCACAAAAAAGCCCGCTGAGAGCAAGAAGAAAAAGACGCCAACAAAAAGCAAGGAAACACCAACCAGCTCTAAAACAAAACAAAGAAAAGAAACAAAGAAAGAAACGAAGGCGGCCATCCCAAAGGAATGGATTGAAGCCTCAGACAGTTCTCAACTTGAAAAAAGCAAAAGGCGAAGCCTAATATCTGCTCTAAAGAGGAGTATTTCTGTAAAAACGCCCACGTCTCCTCGTGGGACGGAACCAATGAATATCGTTATTACTCTTAGTCCCAACAAACATGCGGACATCATTGAATATATTGAAGAAAATATTCCTGCAGGCGGCAGAGCAGAATGGGTTCGTGATTCCATCCGGCTTAAAATGCGTATAGAACGCGGAGTTTTTGGGTTAAATGCCGGCCAAGAGACCACAAGAGGTACTGAAGAAACCCTCCAAGCGGTTTTTGGGCAATTTGCTGAAGTTATGACTAAAATGATGAACAATCTACGCGAAGGCCAGACAGCAGCACCTCAAAGATTGACCCCTCCAAGAGAAGACATGCAGATAAGGCCAACACCAAAAAAGCGCGAACCATCGGTCCCTGGCGGACCGCCCAAAATTAAAAAGATAGAGACAGCTGAAGGCGGCGAAAAAGTCAAAGAAATTAAACCGGAAAGACCTTCACTCGACGATGCTATCGGCGCAATTGTCGTTGTGGAATAAATTATCTATAAGACATAAAAAAATGGTGACAAATGATGAGTTATCTCTATAAGATCCCCTTGGAATTAAAAGACATCAATGATTATTTGGAAGAAGAGCAGAATTTTTTGAGAGGATTTGTAAAACAACTTGAAAACAGTAAAAATGAAGGCAACCCTGCTAAGCTTGAAATTGTCGATGAAATTCTCACAAAACTTCCTAATCTTATTGATATTATCTTTCCCATGAAAGAACCTGTACAACAAATCCAAGCACTCCAAAAAATCGCCAGGATTTTAGCAAAGATATTTATGAAAACAAAATTGAAACAACTCGGAGTAAAGAACAAATGGATTTTACTAACCAATGGTTATTTAGGCCGGTTTGTTGATGAGAATTACGAGGTTGCTATTTTACTTTATTTGGTCGCTCTCGTCTATCAAGCAAATGCTCAAAAACACGTCCAAACAAGTCCACAATATCGTTATTTCTTCATCTCTGCTTACTCGGCAATAAAAGGGGCGATTCTTTTCATGAAAAAGTTGAAACCAGAGCCTGAAAGCTATGCTTACCCCTTTTATCAAATGCTTCTATTGCGGAAAATCGAGATTGAAGCAGAACTTACAAAAGCAGAAGCCTTTATCGCTCGGAAAGAAGGCAATTTTGAGCGTGCTGCTAAGCTTTTTGCGGGGGCAGCATCATACCGATTTTCTATGATGAATTTTGATCTTCCTGAAACAACCGATACTCGAGTAAAGATTTTCGCCTCAACAGAATTGGGGATGGCTTGTTTTTACATTGCAGTTGGCTATTCAAACAATAACCAATTAAACGAATCACATTTCTACCTCTTAAAAGCCAAACATTATTTCGAAAACGCTGTAAAGCTTTCTGAAAGCAATACTGAATTATTAGAAGCAGCAAACCGGCGTCTCGATTTAGTTAATCCTTATATCAACAGAGTGAAGAAAGAATTAGGCGAAGATATTAAGAAAGTTGAAGAAATACCTGACCCTCAACCATTAATGAAGCACCCAGAACCAGAAGCGCTTTTCAAACCGGGGGAAGTAGAACAAGAACCTGAAATGATCTGTTCTAATTGTTTTGCTCGAATTCCCTGGAGTGAGAAATGCCCAGAATGCAAAGAGGTTATCATTCACATAGAAGCCCATAAGTGAAAAACAAAAATTCTATGGAGAAAGTAACAAATGCTGATACATAAATACCGAACAATCAGATCATTGAAAATCTGTTATTGGGGTCCTAGTATGTCAGGGAAGACATTTACAGTCACTGCTATTAAAGTTATAAAAACATTGGAGGACCCTAAAAGTGTTATCGATTTTGTGACCGTTGCGGATCAGGCAACGGGACGGACGGTATTTTTTGATCAGGCGGTTTTTGGTTTCGGGAAAAAACCGAACTCTGATGACTTTCTCTTCAAGATCCACGTTTTCACGACTGCAGGACAAAAGCGCTTAATAGAAACACGCAAGGTTGTTTTAAAGGGCATTCATGGGTTGGTTATTGTTGTCGATGCTGACCTTAATAATTGGGAGGAAAACATTTGGTCCTTAAAAGAGCTAAAAGAACTCAAAGGCGAAGAGATAAAAGCTGGAAAAATCCCCTATACAATTTTCGTTAACAAACAAGACCTCCCTTGGGGGACGAAAATTTCACAAAGACATGTTAGACAATTGTTTGAAGCGGCAGATGTTTTGGATGTCTTTCCTGATCTTGACGGGAATATTTTTTGCGGCTCTTGCCAACAGGCGAAAGATGCTTTATCAATTCTTTTAAAAAACACGCCTAAAGAGATCATCCTCAACGAGGAAGGAAAATTCAAGAAAGAATACCGTCCTGAAGCCTTTAATCCTTTGTTAAAGTCATTGGAACACATTGTCAAATTAGTTATTAAAAAGGAGCTGGCTACAACTAAATAACTTGTTTTCCCATTCTTTCTTGCCCTAAACGGTAATTATTAGTAGCTGTTTTAATGGTTTTTGTTTAATGTTTATGCTGATATTTATATTTAGTGAATAAGAAAGGTAAATATGAAGAGAAACAGCCGTGGGCCACTAAAAAATAAAATTGATACCCAAGGGTCGTGAAAACATGTTTAAAAAATTCTTTGCTTGGCTAAAAAGACTTTTCCGGCGGAAAAAAGTACCAGAAATTATTGAGGAAGAACAACAAGCCACACCTTTAGAAACACCTATTGAAGATACCGTACAAATCGAGGAGTATAGCCCAGATATCTTTGGATTAGAAGAAGATAAAGAACTTTATGAAGAAGAAAAAGACCTAGAGAGCCAAGTGAGAGATTTAAAAAGGGAGAAAGAAACCGTTGCAAATACAAGTGAGCTTTTGGAACAAATTCACTCAACTGAAGACATTTTTACCACCTTAGGGGCAGATGATTTCTGGAACGCCACCGGGTATTGTGAAGCCGTTCGTGAAAAGTTTATCTCTGCCATTGATAATGAAGATGAAGAATTACAGCTGAAATACTACTGGCGAACCCATAAAATGTACATCCGCTCTGTAGAAGCCTATCGAGATGCTATTGCAAAAAGCGACATGCTTCGAGCAAGGGTGATGCTGCTAAACATCCGATTACTTTATGACACACTAATGGAGATGCACCGTGCAAAACCTCGTAATATTCCAAAGCCCCAAACTCTTGACGTAGAAATGCGAAAGGAATACGTAAAAGATGTTTTAATTGAGATTTTGGAAAACAATCCTTTGCCAATGAGTGTAAAAGAAATCTTAACTGAGGTGAAAAGAGGAGAACAAAAATATGTCCTTGAGCTGTTAACTGAAGAGTCGATCAAATTTTATCTGGAATCCTTAGTTGCAGATGGATTTGTAGCAGAGGTTCAACGAGTAATTGAGGTTACTCCGCCGTCCTTACCAAATATTTCTGAAGAATTAAGAACAAAAATTCCACCAATTATTTTTGAATTGGTTTATAAAATAGGTACAAAAATGTACAGAAGAGAGGATATTGGCCGAGAGGAACTTTCTACGTTATTTCCGCCGGAAATCTACAAAGGATTACAGGAGAAAGGGTTCTATCGAATTGAAGATGTTCAAGGCAGGCTTAAAGAACTCGAGAACATTTTATTGAATGAATTACATTATGAACCGGATATGGCAACTATCTCAATTGGTATTTTAAGTGAACGGTTAGGCAGAATCGAAACCAAACCTGTAAAAACAGGTGAAAGATCGCTCGTTGCAAAACGATTGCGCACCCAAAAAGAAAAAGAACTTATGGAGCAGCCTAAACAACCGGTCATCGAAGAACCCCTACAGGAGCAAAAGAAAAAGAGCGACTTTCTAAAGATTCCACATCAAGATATAATAAACTCACCTATTCCTCGTCCCTATCAACTTGAAGCCTATTATATGTTTAAGGGGGATAATTATAATGCCAGTATCATTGATTCGCCCACGGGTTCCGGGAAAAC
Organism: Candidatus Heimdallarchaeota archaeon; assembly: GCA_019056785.1. GTDB lineage: Archaea > Asgardarchaeota > Heimdallarchaeia > JABLTI01 > JABLTI01 > JABLTI01. The sequence continues at coordinate 6,999 of DXJV01000076.1, read as the reverse complement.
ACTTATGGGAATGATGTGTATCCAAGATTGGCTACGAACGCTGCAAAAAAACGAATCGATTTTAGTCTTAGTACCCACCCAAAATTATCAATCGCAGTGGGTTGACTCTATTTGTTTCAATGAAATTGGCTTGCAGATTTCGCCAACGTTTGTCTTTTCTGGGACAATAAGTCAATTGGAGACATTTATCAGTAAGACGCGAGAAATCCCTCCCATCATCATCCTCACCTATACCTCTCTTGCACAGATTTTAGGCGCCAAGACTAAAAAAGAACGAGAATTAAAGCAGCTGATAAATTGGCTGGGTATTCGTTCTGTCATTTTTGATGAAGCACATAAAATTGTCGAGCAAGAAAATAGCGCTACTTTTGAAGTTGCAAAACGCCTAGTAAAACTTTACAAAGGTGCTCACATTGAGAATTTAATTGGTTTTTCTGGAACGGCAAAAGCATATGAAAAAGTCTTCAAGAAGTTGGGGATGAAACTCATCTACATTGTCCCTGAAAAAGAATTAGTACTCCATGGTTTTGTTGCGCCAATAGCTGAATTAGGGGTAACTTTTGCCTATTCTGGAAGAGAACGGGCGATAAGAGATTTACACAATGAAATTAAAGCCAACATGAAAGAAATGTGGAGCTATTTTGGATATAATAATTTACGAAAAGAATTTCAGAAAATCCCGCTTAATGAACGGCTCTTTATTTGTAAAGAGCTTTTGGGGATGTACCAAAGTTATCGAAATGAATTAGCGACGGAGAAATTAAAAGCAAAATTTGTTGAATGGGCTCCCCGAAAAGATAAAGGCCCCCTTACACTTGCAGATGTAAATTTGGTCCAAACAGTTCAAATCTACAATAGCTGGTCAGATATCTCTCTTGCTGCTAATTCAATTCATAAGAATGCTGCCCGCGAAGTTGTTCAAGAAACTGAGAAATTAGTCATGCACTTAGAACAATTAATCCGGATACCAAGCCTTAAGAAGATGATTAGTAGTGAGAAATATGGTACTCGGATGCCCAAACGAACGACCATCTATAACATCCGCAAACAGTACAAAGATAGACGGGAAGTTGTGAAAAAGGTCCGAGATATTATGTGTTCTACAATGGTTGGTATTTATCGAGCGCTCGATGTTTGGGCACGGACAAAAATTGGGGAAGGCAGAGTAGGGACACTTCAATCAATTATCAGTGCAGAAGAACAAATTAGAGATGTAAAAGGAGTCGTGATTTTTGACTCGGGCCGGACGATCAAGATTGAATACGAATCCGGTATTGGTTCACCAGGCTTTTCAGGCGTTGGTGGGAGTTTTGCTCAAAGCTTAGGGACAGACATTATCAAATATAATCCAATTGCCGTTCAATCATCTGAAATGTATATTAGTTTTAATCCTACGTTAGAAAAGCCGTTACATGTAATGATGGCTGATTTCATTCGCAATGAAATAATTATTGATAAATTAACTGAACGGCTTTTTATGGAACTAATTTATGAATTACCATTCCAAGAGCAACTTAGTAATTTTATTTACCTTACATTTCGAGAATTAATGGTTGAATATGTTACCTCCTTAAAAAAAGTTTATCGAGCACGTTATGGCGAGTTTACTAAGAAAGTCTTTGAACCACTGAAAGAATTTATCGATGAAATGGTTATTTTAGACACAGACTTAAACCTTGCAGTCAATTTGTTAAAGGATCGGATTACCAATCCTTCTGTGAGAGTCAACAATATCATTCAAAAGCTGTATGATTATGCAAGTATTGCCAGAAAAATTGAGTTTGCCAAAAAAGGCACATTAGAAACCGCAACAGGAGAACTGCAAGAATATTATTATTTAAAAATGCCTTCCGGAAGGCAGAAACAACTCATTTATGATCTTGTTTCAGACTTTCTCGACTCGGAAGAATTGCCCATTCAGCTTGTATTTGTTTCTTCCTGGGCGCGAACAGGTTGGGACGTTCGAACACCAGACATTTTAATCGATGCAACAGCAACTCGGGATGTTACCGCTTGGCAACAATTGCGGGGGAGAGCAATGCGAGCATTAGAGAGCTGGACGATTGATTGTTATAGAACCATTTCTGTTCTTCTTGGCAAAAAAACCAATTCGGATAAAATTATGCAACGATTACCAATAGAGATGCAAGAAAACTTTAAGAAAATTCAAGAAGATTTTGCTCCGAGAGAGAATTTGACACCTCAAATGATTGAATTATTACAAAATTCGATTGATGACGCGAGAATACCACCAGAAGAGAAGCTTAAACTAAAAACAAAGATTCAATCTGGAAACATCAATAAACTCTCAACAACAGAGCGGATGAAACTTATCATTTATTTAATGCTTTCTAAGAATAAAGTGGCCCATATTTTTGAAATGGTAAAAGCATCAGGCTCGACAAAACAAGTTGAATATGACAAACAAACAGGACAATGGCGAAGAAAAGCTGCTATCGCGAAGAAACATCGTGGGGAACCAATTTTACCCGTTCCAGGTGCAGAGCGTCGCCGAGGAAAATATGTTGCCCCCTTAATTTATTCACAAGATCCAACAGTAGATACACCCAGTGAAGTTAGGGATACCCTAAAGAACCTCTTAACAGGGCTCGATGAGGAATTATTAGATGACTGGGTTCTCAATCTTATAGAAAGACGTGAAAAGAAAGCCACAACAGTTACCAATAGAACTGACCAAAAAGAAAGACAAGAGGGGCAAGTAGAGGCATCTATGCAAGGTGAACAGCAAATTAGCCAACTTGAAATTGATGGTGTAACGGAAGAAGCTTTGAAAGAATTTCTCAATGAGATAGATTCCATAGAATTTTAACAGACAATCTCCACTACTTTATTTTTTAACAGAAAAGAGAACTTTCGGGCGCCCTCGTTTCTGAACATGAACAGGTTTTTTCTCCACCAGTCCTTTTGAGATTAATTTTGTAAGGACATCATAAAGAGTTGTTCTCGGGATATTCGTGAGGGAAGCCAGATCACCACGTGCGATAGGGCCCTGCTTTGCTAAGATAGTGATTAGAAATTCCTCAATTGGCAGGTATTTTTTATCGCTTGGGTCTTCACCATAGACAAAAGCAGTTCTTTGGCTAACAACCACAAGATCCTTTCCGATTTCCGTTTCTTCCAAATTTTTATAGATCAATTTTCTAAGATTATCTTCTACCATTTAAGTCCCTCTCAAGTGTAGGTATTAAATAATTTTCTCTTTAAAAGTAGGAAAACTAAATAATAAACCTTATTGCTTTCTTCTAAAAACATTTATCTAAAATAAGCTCAAGAATAATTAGGAATTACAGAACTAATCAGCTAGCTTAATCAATCTTAAAGTCAAATGATTATTTAGTGCCCGTTTTTAATGCGGCTCTTAATTTGAGAGTGACTTGATGGCAGAAAATAAGATTACTTTCGTGACAAGAGTTGTTCAGAAAGGAACAACAACGAAAAAACCAAAGGCTTTCATCGGCAAGCAAATTCAATTTGAGATTGGACCAACACAGAAGAATCAACAGAAACGATTGCAAAAAACACTCCATGGGGGCCTAGTGAATTTCAATATTACCGAAAAAGGGCAATGGCTCTTAGAGAAGAAGAAACCAGAGATCTGCATGATTTGTAAACTTCCAATAAAAGAACACCATAAAGTCTTAAAATGCCCTATGTGTCAAGCAATCTTTCATGATGTTCATATTTTCGAATGGTTGAAAGTCAAAGGTAAATGCCCAGTCTGTATGCAAAGTTTGCATGCCTGGCAATTAGAAGAAGTTGAGAAAGAATGAAAGAAAACAGTGTGGATTGTGTTGTTATATGAGCAAAAAAACAACTAAAAAACAGACCTATACAATTGATGTTATTAAAACCCCAGAGGGGCAAGTTCCTACAGTTGAAAGTTTCCATAAAGTAATTGATGGTTTATTTGGCGAAATTCTCGATACACGAAAAGATATAGCAAAATTGATTCCAAATTTAGAACAAGAACTTGCCAATCTTCGAGAAATCCTCGCACAACAAATGGTCATGTTTGAAATCATAAATAATACAATTAAAGCCCTTCAAAAAGATATAAAAAATCAGGAAAAAAGGATTGGACTGGTTCAAAAGAATGTTTCGGAAATGATTCAAGCAAACCTCTCTGAAGTAGAATTAACTGAAGAATCAATTAAGGCAATCACAAAAATTGTTCAATCCAACATTAAAAGTGAAACTAAACCACTTTTTGAAGCCTTGAAAAAACTAAGAATCGATTTCGAAGCAACGAATAAAGCAACATTAACCAGGGTTGAGAAAGAATTCACAAATATTAGAGATCAAATTGAAGATTTATCGTCAAAAACAGAACTCCAAATGTTGGAAATACTGGAAAGTATTAATCAAAAGCCTATTAAAAGAGCAACAAAAACAACAACACAAAAAACAACATCAACTGGTGCCAAGAAGAAATTACCCTCATAAAAAATGAGAAACGTTGCTTCAGATGAACAATCTCAAAATGAAATAATAAAAAATCCATTAGGGCATTTAAAAGCTGTTATGTATATTTGAAAGAGGATGAGAGAAGAAAAGAAGGGGAAAAACAAAACCCCTTAAGGGATCTCGAGGACAGAAATGTCTACTTTAGACACGCCATCTATATCAGCTAGTTCCTCTTTGATCGTCTCCATATTTACGTTCTTGAACTCTTTCGAGTCAATATAGCCTTCATACACACAGCTTTCTTGGGTAAAGCATAGCCCAGTGGAATAAAGCGTTTTTATACCAGCTTTCATGAATAATGAACCCATTTTCTTCAAAAAGTCTGGACTCAGCTTTCCGATTTCAATGCCCACTTTGTAAACTTTATCGCTTGTTGTGGGGATTATTCGGATAATTTTCGTGCTGGGGGCGAGAATCATGACTGCATAATTCCCTTCCTCAGGTTTTAGCGCGTCCAGAAAAGATTGGGGTAATTGGATGGGTTGCCCAACTTCTAACTTACACATCTTTGCTACAGTTACTTCTGTTGTCATTACTGCCTCTCCTTAATTAGAGATTTTTAACAATTTCTCATTAAAAGTAATCTTTGATGGTTTATTAGTTTTTTTCTGTGGGTAAATTATTGTATGTTTTTTAATAACTTTTTTGGTGAAAGAGTTTATAAACAAAATAGTTTTTTCAAAAAAAATCAGAAAATAAGTGCTTTTTTCCAATCTCTAACCTAAAAATTAAAGTATTAGAGAAAGGCAAATGTTATAGGAGCGCGTGAGTTTACCTTTAGTAATAATTGTCTCGCCAAAGCTACCAATAGCTAGAAAACTAAATGGAGATGAAGATCTCTGACAGGAAAAAAATACCAAGAGAAACGCTTATCCCTTCTTATGCATCCTCTTCGGAGAGAGCTTTACCAACTCGTATGCGAAACTCCCGGCTCATATTTCTATGAATTAGTAAGTGCCCTTGCAGCGCCCCAGGGAACGCTTTCCTGGCATCTTCGAATGCTCGAAAAAGATGGGTTAATCAAATCAGCAAAATTTGGTGGCAAGCGTTTGTATTTCCCAAAAATGCTTCGTTCCGAGTCTGCAGAAAAAGCTTATGCCATCCTTAAGAATGGAACAGCTGCAAAGGTCTTTGACTACATTATTAATAACCCAGGTTGCTATCAAACTGAAATTGCAGGTAACCTTGGCATTCATCATGATACTGTTCGACACCATATATCAAGATTAGCGGAAGCGCAACTTATTGAAATCATACGAGATGGTCGGACTGTTAGATATTACCCGGGGGAATTAGGCAAAGAATTAATTAATGGTAGTTTAAATGTACTCTCGGAAAGGTACATCCAATTTTTACTTGAGAAATTGGAAGAAGGATGTCTAACGCCAGAGATTGTGGAACGGGATTTGAAGAGTATTTCATTGCGTATTGAATGTCCCAGCCATGAAGATATTTATATGAAAATCGAGTTAGGGCCATGGGAGACTCGAACGTCTTCCCCTGACACAGAGGGGATTGTGGTGAGCGACATAGAAAAAAAAGCAAAAGAGAAAAAAAAGGGAGTAGAGTGAAATTATTTTAGTTTCTTTAGAGTTTTTTGCAATTCTTCTAAAGCCGCCTCCCAATTTTTGATTTCCTCAGAAAGCTCCGCACGTTCTTTGTTATATTCATCTTCAGTGAGCTCACCTGTTGATTTGCGAACGAAAAGAGTTTCAAGTGTTTCACGTTTTTGTGCCAGCTGTTTCTTTAATTGATCTTTCCAGCGTTCCATTTTCAGCAATTCATTTGTAATTGCTTTTTCGGTCGTAGCAATTTCCTCACGGTATTCTCTTTCCATCTTTTCATAGGTTTTTTGGGAGATGCTTTTCTCCTTCTTTAATCCTTTCAATTTACTCAGACGTTCTTTTGCTGTTTCTTTTTTATCGATAAGCTCAAATATTGGTATGGGTGTAGATTTCTTTTTCAGTTGCTTTTTCTCTATTTTGATTTCAACGAATCGCTTATTAAGTTCATCTACTCTGTTTTTAGCGTCTTCTTTAGGAACAAGACCCACCTTTACCCTCTCCTCGAGGTTTTCTATCTCCTCTAAAATTTCCTCCATTTCTTTATCAATAAGGATCAACCGGCCCTTCACAGCAAGAGCATAAACAATATCATCTGTAAGGGAAAAATCTTCCTCAGTGCTATCGTTTACTGTAATTTCCGAACCAAAAGAGGTTGCGTGAAGATCTTCTTCAGGTTCGTCTTTTTCTTTAAACATCCTTTTCGGCAGTCGTGCCCCACAGGCCTTACAAAACTTGAATGTGGGTAATACGGGCTTCCCACAAACTGGACATCTATATTCAACCATAATACATTTACTTCCTGGTACATTTTATGAAGATAAATAAACTGTATCTTATAGATTCTTTTGATGTTCAAATAAAAAAACAATTCTGTTCAAGGCAAAATTAAAACGAGAGACCTTTTTTACGTGTGAAAGGGAAGATTTAAGGGGAAAGCTTGAAAAGAAAT
>DXJV01000032.1 GCA_019056785.1 Candidatus Heimdallarchaeota archaeon | reverse complement strand
TTTAATCTCTTCCCGGGCTTTACGACGGATTTCCTGGCGGATGCCAGCCCAGGAGCGATTTTGAGTTTTTTGTCCTTCTAATTTTCTACGACAAATATGTATTAAGTCATAGGCTATTGAACTTTGAGCTGCCAGATGCGGGGAATTCTCAGCCTCGCTGTGTATGGGATAAACGGAATCTATTTCAAACCCAGCATGACAGATTGCAGATAGAAGAGATTCCCATGTCTTACTTTCAGCATGGTGGAAAGTGAAACTCAAAAGTCCGCCATGCTTTAATAGTCTTTTGCATTCGCTGAAGACTTCCCTTAATCCTATCTCAAAGTCTTCTGCGGACTTACCTCTAGTTGGGTTTTCTACAATTTCATCGGTCTTGGAAGTAAGTTCGGGAGCAAATTCCTTATATGTTTTACGAAGTATTTGGTGAAGCCACACATAAGAAAAGTCTGATAGCTCGCCATAATTTACATTTCCAGCGTAAGGTGGATCAGTAATGATTAAGTCAACGTTCCTTGTGCTAATTGAAATAGATTTGGAAGAGGAGGCATTCAGCGAAGTATTTTCATTATCATCAACAATATTTTCTTTGCTGGGCAACTTTATTGTGAAACCATCCTTTGCCCTCAGATCAAAAGGATTTTTATTGAACTCTTTCCCTTTAAGTACTGACGAAAAGAAGGTAGGGTATGTATACCCTGTCCTTTCTAATCCCCAAATACAGTTTTCCAACGGCTGTATCTTAGGTTGGAACGCATGAATTGTGAATAGACGAGCCAGGGACTGTCTCCCACGAGGATAGTAAGCAAAGAGACAATAACAATCTAACATATTCTGAAATGCACTCAGCAACATCTCTTTCAATATTTGATCTGGTTCTTCATCTATCGCCTTTAGCAATGTTGAAAGGCAAAGTAACTGGCGTGGATTAAACATCTGATCCCAGTAGAGGTAGTGGTGAGCTATTAATCCAGATTTAGTTTTCTCTCCCCAAGGGATTTTCTGTTTGGGATAAGGTAGGTTCCCTTTTTCTTTCTGCCATATCTCACATGCCCTCTGATATCTGGCAAGGTCTGCCGGTGTTACTCGCTTGAAGAATTTACCGTTGTTTTTTGTAATAAGGCAAGGATGGTCTTCCGGATTTCGGATTTTTTTCAGTATCTTTGAGTGGGTGCCGTCAAGGTTAATCTGTTGAGAGTCAATATCTTCATAAACATCCCCGGAGCAGACTTTACAATATCCCTCAATGGCATAAGGCCTCATGGGAAGCAATTTGTCCTCCGGTAAGCTTCGTATTGAATTGATAATCCTGTCAGTTTGCCCGCAAGATGGGCAGAGAAACCATCCACTCTTGGGGATATTGCCAGTTTTGGGACTATATCTTTTCTTACATACAGGGCAGTTTACCTCTTCTGGCAAATCACCACGCCATTGCCACACACTATAGCAATGCGGACAAAGAAGGACAGTGAGCAGAACCTTCTTCCTCTTTGGCTTTGGGCTTTTGGCCTTTGCCTTAACTTG
>DXJV01000015.1 GCA_019056785.1 Candidatus Heimdallarchaeota archaeon | reverse complement strand
GGGAATTAGGCGTAAGTGTTGCTGTCGCAGCTGATGATAGCTGTTACGTCACCGGAAACACAAATTCCTTTGATTTTCCCACTAAAAATGCTTATAGTAACAATTGTAGTGGTAATGATGATGTTTTTCTTGCCAAGTTTGCTACAGATGGTTCTTTGCTCTGGAGTACCTATTTAGGTGGAAATAATTTAGATAATGCTTTGTCAATTACTGTTGCCGCTGATGGGAGTTGCTATGTAGGCGGCGAAACTGAGTCTCATGATTTTCCCACCACGACGAATGCTTTTGGTAGGGTCTTCGTTGGGGGATATTTTGATGCCTTCGTTACCAAATTTTCTACGGATGGCGACCTTCTTTGGAGCACCTATCTTGGGGGTACTTATAATGATGGTGGCTGGTCTGTCTCTCTTGCCGGGGATGGTAGTTGCTACGTTACAGGCTGGACTGCTTCCTTTGATTTTCCCACGAGCCCTCAAGCCTATGATCGTACCCTTAATGGCGACTGGGATGTCTTTCTCACCAAGTTTTCAGCTGATGGCGCTTTTCTCTGGAGCACCTATCTCGGGGGGTTCGGCTGGGACCAGGGGACTGCTGTTGCTGCGGCTCCGGATGGCAGTTGCTATTTGACCGGCTTCACGGCATCCTTTGACTTTCCCACTCTGCAAGCCTTCAACAGTACGTATGGTAATTGGGGCGATGCTTTTGTTGCGAAATTTAGTGCTGATGGTGCTCTTCTCTGGAGCACCTTTTTCGGCGGCACCGGGGCTGAGTGGGCGCTTGCGCTTACAGCGACCAGAAGCGGTTGCTATCTGACTGGTCATACTTTTTCCAGCAACTTCCCTGTGAAACGGGCTTTTGACAGCACGTACAATGGGGGCTACGAAGATGCGTTTGTTTCTAAATTTGCCACGAATGGTTCGCTCCTCTGGAGCACTTATCTTGGTGGGAGGGGAGGAGAGGAAGCTGCCGGCATTGCTGTGAATAAGGAGGAGCGGTGTTTTGTTATTGGGTCCACCGATTCCACTAACTTTCCGCTCCAGCAAGCTTTTGACCCCACCCTCGGTTCTTCCAGTGACACTTTCATCGCCATCTTTATTGAACCGTCAACCCCAATCAAATATCACGCTCTGTTCGGCTTCTTCGCACTGGCAGCAGTCAGCCTTCTTGCGGTGCTCGTTTATCATAGAAAGAAGTAAAGTCACCTGTTGTTTCTCGAGTTGCTTAATACTAATAATGGAATAAATGCTTTGGAAATTGCCCCGGCAGGTATGGAAATCCCTATTGAGGTAATGACTTTGTTTTTCTCTTTCTAAATTAAAATCTATATTACTAAGAGAAGTTAACAGTTTTTTATTTTTCAGCCTGTTCCCTCTGCAAATACTTTCTTTCTTTCAGTTCTGCCCCTCGGGATGACCCCTTTAAGTTTTTTTTTCAATTTTACCCAGCATTGTTTCAATTTCCTCGACAGTGAATGGCGTTTCTGTGCCGAGCACTTCTTTGAGTTCTGGAAATTCTCTGAGGTTGGTAAGTGTTGTTCTTGCTTTGTCCACAATATCTTTTTTATAGTTCAGAATTTCGAGTATGAATTCTTTTCCAAAGTATTTTGGTGCCACTATCCACGGTTGTTTAAGCACTTCTTCTATGAATTCACTCTTAGCAAAAACATCTCCTTTCCGTGAGAGCGGTTTTGACCTTCTCTATGAAGTTCTTTTCTATTTTTTTGTCTTTGTCCTCGTTAAGATATTGCTATAGTAGGTGAGTAATACTCCCGAAAAACTGGACTCCGGTGCAGATGACATCTTTTAGGTATGATCTCTGTTGGGATAAAAAGAAGTAAAAACACTCGAGAGTTGGTGTTCAAACAAGAAGAGGTGAAGATAGAAATGGCACTAAAAGGAAAACGAAAAATGGGGGGGGAAAGATGATTGCAGAGGGCAAACACCTTACAACCGCCGGTTATGAATTGTTTTTCGCGAGAAAAAAGAGCGCTTAATCCTGACTTGCTAACATAGACATTGTACTTCTTACTTTTTCTAGTTGTCTTATTTTTGTTGTTATTAATTCTTTTATTGTTTCCATTTTTTCTGCTTCTAGTTTTACTATTACGTCGTATACTCCGTATACTATGCTTACTTCTGTTACTTCTGGTATTTTTTTCAGTTGTTCTACTACTTTTGCTTCTGATCCTATTTCGCTGTTTATTAGCACGTATGCTTTTGCCATTCTTTTTTTCTCCTTTTTGTTTTTGTTTGTTTTTTTCTTGCTTTTCTTCTTTATTAGATTTTTCCATTGACTAAATTCTTGATTAGTTTTTTTCTTCTTTTTCTTGTTTTTTTTCTTTTCTTTTTCCTGTTTTTTTCTTCTTCTTCCGGTTGTTGGTTGTTGTTGCTGTCTCTTATTGTTTCTAGCTCCTGTTGTTGTTGCTTTTGTTGTTGTTGTTGCCTTTTTCCTTTTTTCTTTTTGTTAGGCATATATTTCTTTGTTTATACAATTGTCTGGTTTTTCTCCTCTTAGTCCTTGTAATAGGTTTTTTATTGCTATTTCTCCCATTTTTGTTCTTGTTTCTTTTGTTGCGCTTCCTATATGTGCTGTTAGTATTACGTTGTCCATTTTTTCCAGTCCTTTTGTTATTTCTGGTTCTTTTTCGTATACGTCCAGTGCTGCTCCTGCTATTTCTTTTCTTTTCAGTGCTTTCAGCAGTTCCTTTTCGTTCACCACTGCTCCTCTTGATGTGTTTATCAGGTAGGCTGTTTTCTTCATTTTTTTGAATTCTTTTTCACTTATCATATATTTTGTTTTTTCTGTCAGTGGGACATGCAGTGATATATAGTCTGCTTTTTCCAGTAGTTCTTCGAATGGTGCATATTCCACTCCCAGTTCTTCTTCTAATTTTTCGTTTCGTTTATTGTTGTAATAGAGTACTTTCATGTTGAATCCTTTTTTCGCTCTTCTTGCTACTGCCGAGCCTATTCGTCCGCAGCCTATTATTCCGAGTGTTTTTCCGTGTATGTCTGTTCCCAGTTGCAATAGTGGTCCCCACCCTTTGAATTTTCCTGCTCTTGTAAACTTGTCGCTTTCTACTATTCTTCTTCCTATTGCCATGAGCAGTCCGAATGCCAGGTCTGCTGTTGTTTCTGTCAGCACTCCGGGTGTGTTTGTCACTGGTATTTTTCTTTTTGTTGCTGCTTCCACATCTATGTTATTATAGCCTACTGCGTAATTTGCTATTATTTTCAATTGCTCTCCTGCTTCCTTGATTACTTCTTCGTCTATTTTGTCTGTCAGCAGGCAGATTAACCCATCTTTTCCCTTTACTCCTTTTATGATCTCTTCTTTTGTTAGTACCCTGTTCTCTTCATTTGCTGTTAGTTCCACATTTTCCGGCAGTAGGTCCAGCGCTGCCTTTGGTATTTTTCTTGTTAGAAACACCTTGTATTTTTCTTCCATTGTTTTTTTCTCCACTTATTCCTTTATCTCTTCTTTTTTTTATGCTTTTCTTGTTCTTTTTTTTCTTGGCACAAAAATCTATTTATCATGATGACCTTTTTAAAGTTGTAATTTATACTTATCCTCTACGCAACGGAGGCTTTCCTCATGATAGCATTTTATGTTGACCGGTTTTCGAAAGGGCAGATTGGCGGTGTGCACGCCTATCTCCGCAGAGTTTCCCATGCTCTTCAGGACAAGGGTATTAACACTGTGATTTTGACTCAAAAAAGTAAAGATGAGTCTCCTGGTGAAGAAGAGCTCGACGGCTTACTTGTCGTTCGCTTAGACTGTGGCGATTTGGTTGATCGGCTTGTCCGGTTCAATTATGCTCCTGAGGGTGAAAAGGCTCTTTTGGCCAAGCAGCTCTTCAAGAAGAGTGACATTGAGGTTACTGCTCTCAAGTTGGCCCGTGGATTGAATCTCTTTATTCGTGATTATAAACCTCATGCTATTCATTTTCACAATTCTTTTTCTCTTGCTCCCTATGCTCTTTATTTTTTGAAGCAGAATTATCCCCGGAATTACCCCCCTTCCTATTATTTTTGGTGTCACAGCCCTCAAAAGAGCCTGATTTATCCTGATGGTTCTGTAAACAATTTGTACAATATTCTTGCTTCTTTTCAGAACATGTTCAAAATGATTTTCTCTGTCAGTAAATATGTCAATAATTTGATGCTGAAAGCCGGGATAAATTCCAAGGTTCGCTATCTTGGTGTTGACACTGCTGTTTTCAAGAAACGCGCGGAAGTTCGTTTGAATATTCGTGATAAATTCGGTTTGAGCGCCTATCACCACTTGGCTCTTTATAGCGGCCGGTTTATTAAGGAGAAAGGGCTTGATTTGCTGCCAAAAATACTCGAGGCATTAATTGCCCGCGATAAGAAGTTCTCCACCTTCAAGTTTGTCCTTGCCGGTGATGGCCCCTATAAAGCTTCTTTCCTTGAAATTGTCAAAGAACATGGTCTTGAGGATTCCTTCTTTCTTCTCCGGGCTGAAAATGATGATGAGCTTGTCGACATTTATTCTCAAGCGAATTGCTTTGTCTTTCCTACTCTTCGTGAAGCCTTTGGTCTTTCTATCACCGAAGCCATGAGTTGTTCTCTTCCTTGTTTCACCACTGACTTGCCTGGCATCCGGGAAATCATCACTCATACTTTAAATGGCATCCTCGTTAAAAAGGGCGACATCAGTGAATTTGTCCGCTGGATTTCGAGTGTTCATTTCAACAGCTCTTTGGAGAAGTCTTTAGGTATTGCTGCACGTGAAACTATTGAGAAGAAGTTTGCTTTTAAAGAGCATGTTGACTATTTCGTGAGACGATTAACAAAATAATTATTTAAGTTCGGGAAAAAAGGAACAATGAAAAAAAAACACGATAGGGTGAGGAACAACATGGCGAAGCGTTTGGATTTTGTCCGAGCCACAATGGATGATGTTTCTGATATTTTTGATATTATCGATCTTACCGGTTGGGACGAGACTTTTAACGACATTAAACAAGCCTTACTGAATCCCCACAATGCCTACTTGACTGTTGTTGACCCTGATTCCGGTGAATTTATCGGCATCGTCTTAACTGTTAATCTGGGCAAAGTTGGTTTTATTGGCCATGTTGTAGTGAAGCCTGAATATCGTAATATGGGCATTGGTCAAGAATTGATGAAGGAGGCTGTTTCTTTCCTTTCGAGAGAAGGGTGTACGACGATAAAATTGGATGCTGTTCCGTTAGCCAGGACGCTCTACGAACGCGTTGGTTTTCAATGTGAAGTAAACTCTTACCGGTATGTCCTTCCTGTTCCTTCCTCTGAGGTACTCAGCGCTCGTCTTGCAAAGCTCCCGCAGCAGGAACAACCTCAAATTTCCAGCATGAAAGAATCGGACTTTCCCAAAGTGTTGGAAATCGACCGCGAAATCTTTGGTGCAAATCGCGAGCCGTTTTTATTTACATTATATGAGGAGTATCCTGATTATGCTTTTCTTGCAAGCGATCCCTCTGGCTTGATTGTTGGCTATCTCTTTGGAAGCACTCACAAAGGCATTTTAAAGTTGCGTGCGGGTATTAGCAATTCTCAAGCGACTACCGTTGCTCTTGTCCGGCAAGCTCTCCAACGTTTCTGTGAAGAACCGGCAGTCGAGCAAATTAAAATTGGCTTTTTAGAGACTAGCGCAACAGCCAAAGCTGCAATGAGCTTCTTCGGGTTCCAGGAGCAAAGTCATTCTTTCCGGATGTTTCTAGGTGAAAAGAGTAACGCTACGACAAGCCCCTCGATTTTCGCCATCGGCGACCCGGCAAAGGGGTAAGAAGTAACTGTTAGTTCCTCATTCGCTTGTTCCCACTACGGCTTTTGTTTCTTCGCTTACAGGTGATGTTGATGTTTCTGTCTTAGTTTCTTTCTCCCCTTTTTTTTCTTCCTTAGTAATTTCGACTGTTGCTTTGGTTAATTCTCCCTCCTTTTTCTTTTTCTTTTGATGAACATAATAAATAACATTTGATAGTATGAACATGAACACCAGTATCCCAAACACAACAAAGAACCAGGTATTAAATTGTTTAATAACGGCATCGACCTCTGACGGGTCCGTGGGGATCTCACCCAACATCTTTACGCCGATAAATGAGTAGAAAATGGCCCGGGGAATTGACCCGATAAATGTCGCCAGGAAATAGTGTTTGTCTTTTACTTCTGCTAATCCTGCTGCATAGCTTATTGGATCAAACATGATGAAGGGGACTGCACGTCCGACAATTATTGCCCACAGGCCCCATGTTTTAATCCATTGGTCGAAGATGTAAGTTGTTCGCTTAATAATACTTACTTTTTCGCCGGAAGCGTCGATAATTGATCTTCCGCCCCTTTTTGACAGGTAAAAAGTTACCGCTGCGCTCATCATTGACCCGACAACACCAACAATACTTCCAATAGTTATGCCAAATAAAATGCCGCCGGAAAGTAAAATCAATTCTGAAGGAATTGGGATTAAAAGGCTTTGGAGCATCATCAGCAAAAGAAAAATGGTTATTTGAAGGGCAATATGTAATCCTTTTATTGGTTCAACAAAATAATTCCTAACTATATTGAAGAGGAAATCATTGTCGACAATTACTACCATTAATAAGGCAATCGAAATAAGCATTATTGCTACAAAAATGACCGCTAAAATAATTCGATCCTTTGTCCATTTGAATGATCGTTCTTCTAGGTCTTGTTCTTCGTGATTCTTTTGGGTTTCAGCTGATTGAGCTTGCATGTCAATCTCCTTGTTGTTCTCATGTTCTTCCATGCCGTTAAACTCCTGTGGCATACTATAAAGAATATCGAGCCAATATATTTCTAACTATTTAAATAATCGGTTGAGAAGCATTTTCTCAGTCTTAACAACTTTCTTCCCTTTTTTCTAAGAAAAATGGTGAAGGAAAACAAATTTATAAACCAATGGTAAAAAACAACACCAATAATAAAAAAGAATGTTGAGTGATTGACCTTTGACATTAAAACCATTACTTGAAAAGAAAGAGTTGCGCTATTTATTCCTCGGGGGAAAAGGTGGTGTCGGTAAAACCATTTCCGCTTCTGCAATTGGCATTGAATTTGCGAAGCATTTTGATCGTGTTCTTATTGTAAGTACTGACCCAGCCCACTCTCTTTCAGATTGTTTTGACCAGGACTTATCCGGTGGTGAGCCGGTTCGAATTGAGGGTGTTAAAGGCAATCTTTTTGGTATGGAATTAAACACTAAAAAGGGCTATGAGCAATTCCAGAAAATAAGTCAGTTGGGTATTCCTGGTATTGATGAAAATTTTGCCGACTTTGGTGGCTTTCCCAAACCAAACACACAAAATGTTGTTGTTGACTCTGATGACGATGATTTTACTTCTTTCTCTGGTGACGGGGATCCCTCAATGGGCTTCAATATGCAGGATGCCATGGGTTTAGGCTCGGAATTATTGAATGAGGGGTCTATTCCGCCGGGTTCAGATGAAGCATTTGCCTTTGGAAAATTGCTCGAGTTTATTGAAAGCAGTGACTTTGATTTGGTCATTTTTGATACTGCCCCTACTGGGCATACTTTACGTCTGCTTGCCTTACCCGATTATTTAGATAGTTTTGTTGGTCGTATTCTCAAAATGCGTTTGCGTTTTGGTAACTTTTTCAAAAGTTTGCGCAATTTATTCACAGGTGGCGGTGGCGATGAAAGTGATAATTCGCTCAAAATGCTTGAAGACTTGAAGAAAGTCATCACAAAAGCGCGCATCGAACTTGCAGATGATGCCAAAACGGAGTTTATTCCGGTAACCATTCCCACCCTCATGGCGCTTTACGAAACAGAGCGACTAATTAACGCCTTAGTTGACTATTCTATCCCGGTGTTTAATATTATTGTAAATCAATTGATCCCTCCAAGTGACCACTGTCCTTTCTGTCAAAAACGATATGAAATCCAGGAAAAAACAATGCTAACTTTGAAACAATATTTCGGTAAGTACAATTTGACCGAAGTACCTATGGTTCCGCAAGAGATTAGAGGAGTAGAGCAATTGACCCTCCTGGCAAAAATTCTCTTCGCTTGAAAAGCTCGCTTGCTCTTTTCTCTCTTCTTCTTTACAAACGAATTAATTTAAAGGAGCACGCACTGTCGCAATTGAATTGTTTTGTATGCCTTTTTTCAACAGGTCCTCTGGATTGCCAAAGATCTTGTCTTCCGGTAGTGTGGTTTTTGTTTTTACTTTAAAGACGAATCTCTTCTTAGCAACAACTACTTCAGCTTTTGTTTTTATATCCAATTCATTTTTTAATTTGGGGTTCAGTCCTATTTCCCCTTCTGGAATTGCTTCGTCATGCAAAATTCTCAATCTTTTTTCTTTAACCATACTTTTCATCACACAGTTTTAATTTGCTGTTAATAATAGTATTTTATTACTATTCCTTTTATTAATTTTTAGAAATTATTCAAGAAATAGCCTCTAAATAGGCTTCTTCTAGCGAAAATTCTTTTCTTGTTGCTACTCGCTCTCAGTAATTTTCAATTTTCTAACATAAAAAGTCATTTGCAGAAAAAAATAAGGGTAAAAAACAAGAGATAAGTTTTTTTCTTATCCCTTCAATAATTGTGAGTTTATGTTCCTTTTTGTGTTGGTCGGCGTCGTCGATATAGTACGATAGAAATAATTAGGGGGATCACAGCTAGAAAGATTACGCCAACACTGATGCCAATTGAAATCCACCATTCAGCGCGAAGGTCAGGGTCAGAAATAAATTCTTCGATCTCAATTTCCAGAATGTTGGAGTAGAGCTTGTTATTTTTCTCGAGTAGTAGTGTTTCTTGATTCTGGTAATCATAGGTTACTGTTGTTGGTTCGATTTTGAAGATTCCATTTATTAGGGGGAAGATGGTATAGTTGAGGATCTTCGATTGTCCTTTTGTTAAATTACCAATAAACCAGACTTCTGGCACGCCTTTTGTTTCGAATACCCAATCGTTGTATACCGGTTCTGACACTCGAATGTTAAGAGCAGGAACAACCCCTGCATTGGTTATATTGATGATAATTGTCACTACTTCTCGTGTTGTATTGAAATAGTGCAATTGTGTGGAGTTGATGAGGTTGCCATCCTCGTCTTTTGTCTGGAAGTATTTTTCAACTGAGAGGAGGGGGATTTTTTTCGTCCAATCCGGTCCTTCATAAATTGGCTTATAAATCTCGAGTGTAATATTATTCGAGTATCTAACTCCACTACCTCCTTCTGACAACACAAAAGAGACATTGCAATACGGCATTTGATAGGTGCCATTAATGAGTGCTTGGACTTTGTATTCAAAGGTTACGCTTTCGCCCAGGGCTACATCACTAAAGAATTGTTCTTCGAGTTGTATCGTCTCATTCACACCAAAGATAGTGCTATTTAATGGGTTCTCTTGAATGGTGATGTTTACATTCTGTCGATAAAAGTTAGTGACATTAATTAAAACAGTAAAGTTATGCTTAACTTTTATTCTCCCTTCTGGGCTGAAAGTTTCGCCATCAATTATGACTGATTTAACTACTTTTACATCTTCATCTGATTCATAAACTGTAAA
The DNA here is from genome assembly GCA_019056785.1 of Candidatus Heimdallarchaeota archaeon. Classification (GTDB taxonomy): domain Archaea; phylum Asgardarchaeota; class Heimdallarchaeia; order JABLTI01; family JABLTI01; genus JABLTI01. Next base: position 32,189 of record DXJV01000015.1, on the reverse strand, counting down.
TTTAACGCTGTTTGAAAAGATGGTGAAATAGTTTGTGCCATTTGAGTATGTAAGGTTGGCAGCACCAAAAGTGAAGGTTCCCGTCTTTTTGGGAGTAATAATGTACGTGTAAACGACAACATCTGTTGAATTGAACTGATTCCAGCTATTGTTCGGGTCATTTGTAATTTCAAACCAATTGTTCTGATAACCCATTGCCGGCAGGTCTGATTCAGGGTTAATCGAAGTGACGTTGTACAAATCTTGTGCGCCAAAATTGTTGATAGTGATCTCAATAGTAAAACTATCATCAACAAAAGTGTCATAGGTCTCAACGCGAGAGCCATTTCGATGGATGATTTTCTTTGTAATGGAAATATCCGAATATTTTGGCGTAAAGAAGCCGGTCTCTCTCTCCTCGACAACTGCTTCGGCGTTTTGCGCAATTCTTGTAAGAACAGTTGTTGTTGTTAAGATTGTACAAATAACCATGAACATTAGGAATCGCTTGTGATTCAACTTTGAACCCTCGTTTTGCTTTACTTTTAATAATCGAAAAAAGCTTTTACATAAAAAGCTTTCTTCTGTCTTCAATTACCTTTTTCCTTTCAATTCTTAATAAAATACTTTTCCTTTAATTTTCAATTTCAGGATTTTTTGGCGTGTGCGAGGAAATCATAGCCAAGTTCTTCCAACATCTTCACCAGTCTGCTCACCGGCAAGCCCATAACATTGTAATAACAGCCTTCGATATGGGGAATTAAGGCTGAGCCTATGCCTTGTATTGCATACGCTCCTGCCTTGTCCAAAATATGTTCAGCTTCTACATATGCTCTTATTTTTTCTTCGGGTAAATTGACCATCCTTACCACAGTCTTTTCTATTGCTGTTAATAAGCGGTTAGAATCGACATCCAAAACAGAGAGGGCGGTAAAAACCAAATGTTCTTTTCCAAGGATTTGTTGCAACATTTGAATGGCTTCTTCCTTTGTTCTTGGTTTTCCAATTGTTTTACCATCGCAGACAACAACTGTGTCAGCACCAATAATAATTGCTCCTTGTTGTTTCTCACGGGGGAGAGACTTTAACACGCATTGAACTTTTTCAAAACTAACTTCAAGGAGTTCTTGTTGAATGGTTCCACGATTATTTGCCGGTTGCTCTAGTAACTCTTTATGGAGCTTTTTTTCTTCGTCGTTTTTACAAGGAATAACTTCATGTGGAATCTGTAATAGCTCGAGTAATTCATGCCTTCTCGGAGAACCCGAAGCCAAAATGATTTTTTTCATTACCATCGCCTACTTGCCCTTTTTTTAATCCTACTTTGAGAGCTTTTCATAATAAAAGAATTCTCTTTATGAAAACTATTTAATAACTGCATGTTTCTTATATTTTAAAGAATGGGAAGAAATCCCTGAACGTGATTAAAGTGTCCAAGCAGCAAATGATTCAATTGGCAAAATTAGACCGGCGGTACATCAAAGCACTCCTTGAAGCTTTGGAAGAGCGCAAAGAGAAAGGGCAAATTGACCCGCAACTTTATGGGCAATTAAAAGAACAATATTCAGCTGCTTATGATGTTGCAGAAGAAAAAAGTTCATTACGTGAGGGATTTGTTACCTTAACTGCCATTGCTCCCAACCCAACTGCCATCCGTGATTCTGTCACTAGCCTTGTAAAACGGATTAAGGGTTTAGAGAATGAACAAGCGAAACTTGAGACTCGTCTTAAAAAACTAGATGAATTATTTGAAACAAACGCGATTTCTGAAAACGTCTTTAAAAGCAAGAAAAAGGAATATGAAATTTTAGCGATGAAACTCGAAGATCAAAAGCAAGAATTTCTAAATGCCATCCCTGATACACTCGAGATAATAAAGCAATTACAAGAAGGGATAGAAGAACGTCTTGAAGAGATAAAAGTTGAAGCAAAAATCGAGAATAAAAGGGGATTGGCCGAGGAGAAAAACAAACTAAATAAAATTAAAAAAGATGTTGCTGAGGCTGCTAAGCAACTCTCAGCATTGGTGGGAGTTGAAACCGTAGATGAATGGCTTAAACCGGCCGTACAACCTGCTCAGAAAGCAAGTTCTAATTTCGCCCCCTTAAAAAGTGAGGTTAAACCTCCTCCGCCCCGTGAGGAGTTTGTTCCCCCTCCCCATGAAGAGCCGATACGCCCCCCACCACGAAGATATGTTCCTGTTAAATGGAAGAATCTTCTCGTTGGTAGACTTGTTGGAGAAGTGAATTTAATCGGAAGGCAATATGCTGTTTTTGTCACAGACAGACCTTCCCTTGCGATTCTCCGCGACATTGCTGTTACCGGGCCACCTGAGCTTAAAACATCAATGAATCCCAAAGTCATTGAGGAAAAAATCCAAAAATTAATTCACAACAGATATCGCGTTCCATTGGAAGAAGCGCTCCAACCAGAACACGTGGTGCGGTTTTCTATCGAGAATAAAATTGGTGTGGATCTTTTCAGGCTTATTAATTCCTATTATGCTGCTGTGGGAAAAACGGAAATCAGAATCAGCAACAACGAAGCCAAAATAAACAACAATGCTCAAGTCATGACTTTGGCTGAAAAGGTAAATTTACTAGGAAAACGTGTCTTGGCTCCCGACAGAAGCCTTATTGGAGTTATTCATGAAATGTTTTACGACTCTGTGACCTCCAACCTTTATTTGTTCGCTTTTAAAGGCGTTCCTCCCCATGCTATCCGGAAAATCTACAAAGATGTCCATTTGCGTCCGGTGGCTGATGCTACTTTTGGTGTCTTTCGGCAAGAAATCTCCACAGCACTTTCCATTCCAATTTATGAAGCGCTTACCCCGAGCAGTATCTTACGTTATTCATTAATGAATGGTCTGATAAGGGATCTCAATCAATTAGAAACCATGGTGGAAAATATGAACCCCCGGATTTCAAAGGCAGCTGATATTGCTTCCATCACTCCAGAAGGTATTCTTCTCTCACGCTTTCCGCAAAATGCTCTCCCGAAAATTGACTATTTTGCGTTTTAAACTAACCAGACTTATTAACAGAAAGATAGGGGGAGGGAGGCCCCTTAACCAGAAGAAAAAAAGAGTTGAATCTTTTTTGGTTAAGAGGCGGTATTTGTGTCTTTTTCCGATTAAAAAAGCTTACGACTATTGCAAAAAAATCTGTTTTTTTATATGTTGTTCGTTAAAAACAATTGCCTATTGCTTAATTAAATCGATTTTTCTCTCAAGAAAGTCATTTTGTTTCACGTTTTATCCGGAGAAAACGCTTTTTTGACCCACAAATGGGGCAACCTTTCTCTTTTAGCTCCTCGATAGTATGGATAATTGTTGATTTTCCTACGAGAATGGTGTGACCATTTACGCAACGATAGGTTCGAATTGTGGGATTTACTTCACCGGTATAAATTTCCTTTCGAAAGCTCGTGGTGGTGAGCGATGGTCGTGTTTCAGAAGTTGTGGTTAAGATTATCATTGCTGTTGTATTCCCGTGCATTTCAGACCCTTCGTAGATATTGAACCCTGGAAGAAGTTGGCTGAAAACTAGTCCCATTTCGAGGATCGTTTTTTGAAGCAGGAGCATTTCATTGGGTGGCCGATGGACAAATGATAAATAGATCCGGCGATTGGGTTCTTGTTTCAATGCTTGTACGGCTCTCGAGAGAAATAAGGTCAAGCCGTTTGGTGTATATGGTGGGTCCAAAAGTATTGTATCAAATTTGCTGTGCAAGCTTGCTGGCAAAGGTTCGCGTAAGTCGTGTTTTAAGCACTCTATCTGGAAATTTCTCTCAGAAGCAATGTTGGAAATTAGATCTAAAAGGCGTTGATCTATATCGATCACAGTTACTTTAACATTCAACTGTAACAATCCAATGGCAAGAGAGGTGAAATCATCATCTCCCAGTAAAAGAACAGAGCGCCCTTCCAAGTCATCATTTTCAAGCATTAAAAAGGCCCGATTTAAGGCAGTTATTGGCCGAGCAAAAGCTTGATCAAATTCAGTCAATGGTCGTGGTCTCCTGCTCCCAAAATCCTTCATCTGGGTAATTAATTCATCAAAGTTTCCCGGCGAGCCAATCGTTCGACCGAAGCATCTTTTACAACGCAAATCTTCTATGAAACGAAATTGTAAATCTTTCGTAACAAATTTCAGCCCTTTTTCTGTAAGCACTGCCCCCCGCTCTGTCCTGGTAATCAATTCTTCTTTTTCTAGTTCATTTCGAATTGCTGCTATTGTTGGAACAGGAAGGAAAAGTCTTTTTGCAAGACTTTTTGTGCCAATCGTTCCTTTACGAAATATTTCCCTTAAAACCCTCCGGATACTTTCTTTCCCTTCGGCAACTTTTGCTTTCAGAGCAATCTCTGTGAGAAGTTCCTCTCCTCCTCTTTTAACCTTAGACGGGTCATTTTTCACCGGTTCTAACTATCCTTTCTTTCTTATTTTATTACCCTTGGATGTTCCTTAATTGTGAATGTTTCCGGCTGCAGAGCCACTTTGAGATGTTCCCAAGCAGTATAAGGGTCTAAGGATTCTCCACACAGAAAAATATCAATTGCTGCGAATTTGAATTCTGGCCAGGTGTGGATTGAGATGTGTGTTTCTTTAAGGATGACAATAACACTACAACCCATGGGGGAAAAGCGATGAACCGATGCTTGCAGCACATGTGCTCCTGCTTTTTTTGCTGCTTCTGTTACCAGCGTCAGTAGTTTGGTCTCATCATTAATGTCTGCTCTGCACCCGTACAGGTCAATTAGCAGTTCTTTGACCTCGAGGGGTTTTTTTAATGGATATTTTTCTGTTGCTTCTTTAGGCAAATGGTTCTGGCTCCTTAAATAACACAACAAATGCTTTCTTTAAATAATTACTGTCAAGAATTTTTCGCTGTACAGAAAGTTCCCTTTTTTTCTTTTAAGAAGATTCTTAACATTTTGATTATCATAAAAGGAAAGTAATTTAATTGGTTAAGCTTTTTATATAACGAAGAACAATTCGTTTCGAGGGTTTAAGTATGCTTTTCAAGGAAGAGATCCATTACGAAGTTGAATCAACGCAAAAATTGGCTGTCAAAATTGCTAAAAGCCAGCAAAACGCTCATGGAACTGTTATTATTGCCGAAAAACAAATAAAAGGCTTGGGACGAACCGGGAGACGCTGGGAATCACCTGTCGGGGGCTTGTATCTCTCTGTTATCATTCAGAAACCTTTGCCTGTTAAACTCTTTCATGGCTTTTCTGTTCGTTTGGGTCTTGAGATAGCTAAATTACTTGAAGAAAAATTCGCGTTGCCTTTCAAAGTGAAGTGGCCAAATGACATCATGTTGAATGGGAAGAAAATTGGTGGCATTTTAATTGACATGAATGCTCAGAATGAGGAAATAAATTATCTTGTCGTTGGAATAGGTTTCAATGTCAATATCCGAGTGCAGACACTTTCCGATGAGACTCGAAATATTGCTACTTCTTTACTCGAGGCCAAAGGAGAAAGAGTGTCAATAAAATTAGTTAAGGACCTCATTCTCCGGGCTGTTGCGAATGTCATGGAGGAACTGGAAACGAATAACCTTCGAGATTTGAAACAAGAATGGAAAGAGCGTTCCTTAACTTTCGGGCAGAAAATCTTCACCGAACTCTTTGGTAAGGGCGCTGAATGTATTGAAAAAGGCATTACTGATTCTGGTGACTTGATCATCGAATTAGATGGAAAAGAAGAAATAATTAGTAATGGCGACATAACTTTGATACGATAAAATCATGCTTCAATTTTATTCTTATAATTTGAGAACATTTTATTTGTTGTATTTTGGAATTGTTTCAAGAAAAAGTCCAAGAGAAGATTATTGACTTCATCAAGAGCTTTTTTATCGTTAGTATTATGATCCGCAGCAGGGATGACCACTAATTTCTTTGGTTCCTTTGCTTTTTGGAAGAGTTTTTGTATGCCCGCAAAAGGAATAAAGGTATCTTTCCCACCGGCAATGATTAGTATTTCTCTCGGCGCAATAAGTTTAATGTCTTCAAGGGGATTATTTCCTTGAATATCTTCCAGCAGCTTTTCTTTTACCCCTTCTTTTGGTAAAACAATTTCTCCTGCCAGTGCCAGCCCTTGCCAGAGATTGGAAAACTCCGGATAATTAACCATGAATGAAAAGTCGAAAAGAGGTGTTTGAAGCGCTAGTGCCATTACTCTCGAGTCTCTTGCTGTGTGGCAAATTGCAACTGCTGCTCCCAGACTCACTGCATACAAGCCAATATTTAGCGGGTCCACACGGGGATGGTTTGTCAAAAAAGTTATAACAGAATCTAAATTGAGCAATTCTGAATGAATGGATGTTTCGCCTGGGCTGCCATGATAGCCTGTAAAATGAAAGACAAAATAACCAATATTACTCCTCGTTAGAAGGGAGGCAAGTTTTTCTTCGGCAACAAAAGAATTCGAAATCAAGCCATGAACTTTACATACTACCGGGTATCTTGTTTTCCCGTTTGAAGGGATGAAAAATCTCCCCCCTAAATAACTTTGATAGTAGGGTATCTTTACATCTTCAACAATCACTCTTTCCTTACACCTGCTTCCGTTACTTTTTTAGGATGGACAGTAATAACTGCCGTGTTTTTACTTGGTCGCCAACATTTACGAGAATTTTTTCAACAGTGCCAGCAATAGGAGCTAAAATTTCATTCCGCATTTTCATTGATTCTAGGACGAGTAGACATTGTTGATCTTTGACAATTTCTCCAACCGAACATTTAACTTCCACAATTTTGCCGGGAATAGCCGCGCGAATTGCTGCTTTCTTTTTCGACGCCATAGACTCTTTTTTACCCATAATTTGGGGTGCAAGCCGGAAGTTAAAGTCAACCTCTTTTCCATCAAGAAAAACAGCATCTTCTTTGAATTCCACTTTGAACTCTTTTCCGTCCAAATAGACTCGATAATACTTTCCATTAAAAATGACCTCTGGTTTTACTGTTTTTTTGCCAATTTTTATGCTATCTTTTATTTGTTGTAGCTCCAATTCCATGCCATCTATATTCACTAGATATTTTTTCTCCATGGTCATTCCCTCCCAATAGCATCTAGTCTTCCCTTTATCTGCCAATTCTTCGAGACAGAAGGAAGGTTCACTTCGTTCTTTTTTAAGCCTACAGCGAAGAGTGCTGCAGCTTTGATGTAAATTTCTGCTTCGAGTTTCTCGAGGATTTTTTGGTCTTGAATGAAATTAATGCTAATGTCTCCTTTCTTGAATTTGGGGTCTTTTAGTAAAACTTCGAAAAAGCCGATATTTGTTGGAAAACCTGTGACAATCAATTCTTTCAAAGCATTAAGGGCCCGGGTAATGGCTTCTTCTCGAGTTTCACCTCCAACTATCAATTTCCCAATAAGAGAATCATAGCAATTAGGAATTTCAAATCCTTCATACATTGCAGTATCAAACCTGATTTGTGGCCCTCCAGGGGCAATAAATTTCTTAATTTTACCGGGAGAGGGATAAAAATCCTTTAAAGGATCCTCAGCGTTAATTCGTAATTCCATGGCGTGCCCGCGAAAATTGATTTCTTCTTGTTTAAAGGAAAGTTCCTGTCCTAATGCGATCTTAATCTGTTCTTTCACGATGTCTTTTCCGGTCAACATTTCAGTTACTGGATGTTCGACTTGTATGCGGGGATTGATCTCGTTAAACATTACTTGATTGTTTTTATACAGAAATTCAACTGTACCTGCACTGACATAGTTCAAGTTTCGTGCAAGTTCGCAGACCATTTCTCCAATCTCTTTCCGTTTTTCAGGGGAAAGGGCTTTTGAGGGTGCTTCTTCTAGCAGTTTTTGGTTCCGTCGCTGAATTGAGCATTCTCGTTCTCCGAGATGGACAACATTCCCGTAGGAATCCGCCAGAATTTGAAATTCGATATGGCGTGGTTGTTCTATGAACTTTTCCAGAAAGACTTGTCCTCTGCCAAAAGCCGCCTGTGCTTGAGCACTTGCGCTTTTAATCGCGAGACGGAGCTCTCGATTAGTGCGTGCAACGCGGATCCCCATTCCACCTCCACCGAAAACTGCCTTCACGATTACTGGGAAACCGATCCTTTGGGCTTCTTTTAGAGCATATTTCGTTGATGAAATAATGTCCGAGCCTTCAGGAACGGTTAAGCCAGCTTTCATTGCTTCTTGCCGGCTTTTTACTTTATTCCCCAGTAATTTGATTACCTCAGGAGGAGGCCCAATAAAATTGATTCCGATTTCTTGAACTCGGCGGGCGAATTCTTCACTCTCAGATAAAAACCCATAGCCTGGATGGATGCTTTCTATTCCTTCACGGTTGCAGATGGCAATGATTTGCTCAATGTCCAAATAGCCGGGTGTTTTGCCATCTTCAATAAGTTCAAAGGCTTCGTTTGCCAATTTCACGTGAAGTGCATTTTTATCCACAGGCGTGTAAATTGCATACGTATATATCCCCAGCTCGCGTGCTGCACGGATTATCCGGATAGCAATCTCACCTCTGTTTGCTACTAGGAGAGAGTTGAACAACATTATACAAGTGTTTCTTGGGTCAAGTTATAAAGACTATCCGATTTTTTACTGTAAAACTGACAAAAATGACTTTTTTACCGTTAAAATACGATACCCTTTTGTTAGTGTTTTCCTCGTAAAATATTGACGGTTTGGCATTAATTTCCGTTAAGAAAGCTTTGAAACAGGAGAAATAGTATATGAATTTGAAACCCGAAACAGTGAAAGGAAAAAGAGTTCTGACCACAAAAAGTCGTGTGGAGCAGAAAAACGACGAGCTCTTAGAAAAGCGTGTAGTTGCACTCGAGGGTGGAGGGGAGCAGGCAATCCAAAAACAACTGGCAAAAGGAAAGTTAACTGCTAGGCAAAGAATTGAATTGCTTTTGGATCCGGGAACCTTTACTGAGACAAAAATGTTTGTTCGTCATCATTGCCGGAATTTTGGCTTAGAAAACAAGAAATATTATACTGACGGTGTGATTACCGGCTTCGGGCAGGTGAATGGCAAACTTGTTTATGTTTATAGCCAGGATTTTACCATCCTCGGTGGCAGTTTGGGCGAAGCTCATGCCAAGAAAATTGTTGACTTGTTGGATCAAGCAATCCAGAACGGTGCACCTGTGATTGGTTTCAACGACTCTGGTGGCGCAAGAATTCAAGAAGGTGCAAACTCGCTGGCAGGGTATGGCGATCTTTTCTTAAGAAATGTTCGTGCTTCAGGGATCATCCCTCAAATTTCCTGTATTGTGGGACCATCGGCAGGTGGGGCGGTCTATTCTCCTGCACTTACTGATTTTATTGTAATGACCGAAGATACCTCTTACATGTTCGTAACTGGTCCTGCAGTTGTGAAAGCTGTCACAGGAGAGGAAGCAACTTTTGAGGAGCTTGGTGGGGCATCTACACATAGTGTGAACTCCGGAATTGCCCATCTCGTTGGCTCGGACGAGCTCGAATCAATAGAGCTCATCAAAGTGCTCCTCTCCTACCTACCTTCTAATAATCTCGAGGATCCACCAATAAAAGAGATTACCACAACAAATACTGTGGGCCTGCAAGAACTTAACACTATCATCCCGGAAGACCCGCAAGAACCTTATGATATGAGAGAAATCATCCTGCAAGTAGTAGATCGAGGAAATTTCTTGGAACTCCAGAAAAAGTGGGCTCAGAACATCATCATTGGTTTTGGGCGATTAAATGGCTACCCTGTTGGAGTTGTGGCAAATCAACCATCTATTTTGGCTGGTGCACTTGATATTAACGCCTCTATCAAGGCCGCTCGTTTCATCCGATTTTGTGACTCATTTAATATCCCAATAATTACTTTTGTTGATGTTCCAGGCTTTCTCCCTGGCTTAGACCAAGAACACAATGGTATCATAAAACATGGTGCCAAACTTATTTATGCTTACGCTGAAGCAACGGTGCCAAAACTCACTGTGATTACCCGTAAGGCATATGGTGGTGCATACATTGTTATGGGCTCCAAGCATCTTGCCTGTGACATTAATTTTGCTTGGCCAAGTGCTGAGATTGCTGTTATGGGTGCAGAAGGGGCGGTCCAAATTCTTTATCGGCGGGAACTCGCAAAGACGGAATATCCTGAAGAGTTGCTCGAGAAATTAAAGACAAAGTATGCAGAGGAATTCAATAATCCTTATCTAGCAGCTGAAAAAGGCTACATCGATGATGTCATTCTTCCATCTGAAACGAGAAAGAAATTGATCAACGCACTGTGGCCATTGCTCCGAAAAAGAGAGCGTCGGTTTAATAAGAAACACGGCAACATGCCACTTTAAGACTTTCTCAAAAAAAAATAACAAACAGGAGAAAAGAAACGATGTGTAGTAAAATTGATTTTGAAACCTATTGCAAGAACAGAAAACCAATTTTCGCCTACAACCCTCAAGGTGTTTCTAATATTAGCCTTCTAAAAAGTGTCATAGATGCTGGAGGTGTTGGATTAATAGATCTTGAGCGGTTGTCTCTGGAGGAGTCGTTAGAACAGTTGAAAAGCTGTTACCAACAATTGGCTCCTTCATGGGGTGTGCGAGTTACTACTAAAAAACAATTCGAACAAGTATTAGCTTTACATTCTGATACTTTTCCATTAATTGTTATTATTGGCGATTTTGATCTCACTGAAAAAGAACTCACAAAGGCTCAAGCAAAGCAGCTGGTCCTCCTTGCTGAAGTCGTGTCACTAAATGAAGCCTACAATAAAAAATGGGCGGAAGCATATGTTGTTAAAGGAAATGAGGCTGCAGGCAGGGTTGGAGATGAAACATCCTTCATTTTAACACAGCAATTTGCTAATGCCGGCCTTACGTTTCTCGTGCAAGGTGGTATTGGTTTTTATACGATTGGCGGCATTTTTTCTGTCGGTGCAAAGGGCGTTATTCTTGACACCCAGTTATTCTTAACTCCTGAATCACCGCTGTCAGCAGAGGTAAAGTCCTTCCTGGCAAAATTGGATGCAACTGACACTCAGGTGCTGGGGAAGACGACTGCGAAAAAATATCGCGTTTATGCTCGTTTGGGAACGAAAATTGTCAAAGAGTTTGTCAAAAAAGAAAAGAGCCTTTTAGAATTGTCATTGAAAGAACGTTCAATTGCTTTTCAAAAAGACATTCTTGCTGAGCGTCCGATGTTTGATTCAAAAGATATTGCAAATTCCTTATTGCCTGTGGGACAAGACATTCCCTTCGCAAAAATTCTCGTCGATAAATTTAGAACAACAGCGGGGATCATTGACGGTTTACTTTCACAAGCAAAAAATCAGATCGCTGGTGTTGTTGATAATTTTCCAATTAGGGAAGGTGTTGAAGTTACAAAGCAATTAGGAACAAGATTTCCCATCATTCAAGGACCTATGGCAAACGTTTCAGAATCGCCAGAGTTTGCAAAAATATTGGCAGATGAAGGGGCGTTACCCTTTTTAGCTTTAGGTTCGCTTTTCCCCAATCAAACTCGAACCTTAATTAAAGGAACGAAACAATTATTGCGTGAAAAACCATTTGGGTGCGGTATAATTGGTCTTGAAGCAAACAAAACGGCGCGAGACAAACACCTCGAGATTCTGCGAGAAGAAAAACCCCCCTTCGTTGTAGTCGCTGCAGGAACCATCCAGCAAGCAAAAGAAGTGCAGTCCTATGGCATTACCACCTTTTTACATACGCCTTCGCCAGCAATTTTTGCAGAGGCAATCGAAGCTGGGGTGAATTACCTGGTTTTAGAAGGGATGGAATGCGGAGGACATATTGGCATTCTAACCAGCTTTGTCCTCTGGGAATTGTCATTACATAGGCTACAAGCATTCGAAAAAAAGCTCAAAGAAAGTCGACGAAAGATTACTGTTGCTTTTGCCGGTGGCATTGGCGACCGCTTCTCAGCTGCTCAAGCCGCTGTTCTTTGTGGTGCTTTACCGGCATTAATGCATGGTGTCTTCTGGGTTGGAACAGCTTATTTACTCACCAAAGAAATTGTCGGTACAGGCACCCTCAAACCATTATATCAACGTCTTGCTTTAAATGCCAAAGAAACGATGGTGCTGGGTGAGACCGTCAATACCCGAGCACGGTCTATTCCCACTCCTTTTGCCAAAGAAATTATCAAACGTGAATTAGAGCGCTTACGACAAGGCTTAAGTTTGAAAGAGCGAAAACACCAATACGAACGGGATAATTTAGGAGCAACAAGGATTGCTGCGCGAGGTGAGATTTGGAATCCCGAGGGAGAAGATGATAAGCCCAACAGGTTTATGCCCATTAATGAAGAGGGCCAATATCAAAAGGGGAATTATTTAATCGGACAAATTGTTGCAAGTTTGCGTTGTGTGCGAACCGTCAGTCAGTTACATCAAGAATTAACAAGTAACGCAAAAGAAACAATCATTCAAAAGACGCAAACCTTACTTCCACATTTAAGCAGTTTATTGGCTAAGAAAATCACCCCCCGTGAAGCGACACTACCAGTGCAAGGGCTGGTAGAAACCACAGAAGAGCAAGTTGAAGAAAGCACTTTCCTCTTTGACGATTTGGAAGGTATTGCCATCGTCGGTTTGGGTTGTGTCTTTCCGGATGCTCATAATATCAAAGAGTATTGGAACAATATTCTCAAGAAAGTTTATTCCATAAGAGAAATCCCCGCAGAACGTTGGGCAGGGAAAATAGATATTTTCTTTGACCCTGACAAAGATGCTCCTAATAAATCCTACACTAAGATTGCTGCAACAATAAGCGATTTCAAATTCAATTCTTTGGAATTTAAGATCCCTCCAAAAGTTGCTCAAAATATGGGCCGTGCGCAAAAGCTTGCTTTGCTTGCGGCAAAGGAAGCATTGACAGATGCCGGTCTGTTAAAGAAGGGTGTCGACAACTCCAAAACAGCGGTTATCGTGGGAAATGCCATGGGGGATGAAATTAGAGTAAATTATACCCGAAAAGTATTTCTTCCAGAAGTGTTGTCATCTATAACTTCCTCCCCTTATTTCTCACATATTGACTCTAAAAATTGGCAAGCATTGGAGAAGAGCCTCCTCGAAAAATATGAAAAAGAATTGCCGGTCATTAATGAAGATTCTATGCCGGGCGAGCTTTCTAATATCATTGCTGGAAGGATCGCCAACATTTTCAATCTTCGCGGTAAAAGCATGACGACTGATGCTGCTTGCGCCTCGAGTCTCGCGGCTTTAAATGTTGCTGTAAAGGTTCTTCTTGACAAAGAATGTGATGCTGTTCTTTGTGGTGGCGCGGACTGCTCACTTGATCCAACAACCTTTGTTAAATTCTCAAAGATTGGTGCACTTTCTGCAAAGGGTTCATATCCTTTTGACGCTCGAGCAGATGGTTTTGTGATGGGTGAAGGTGCAGGATTCGTTGTGTTGAAACGATTATCTGATGCTATTAAGGATGGCAACACCATTTATGCTGTTATACGTGGTTTGGGTGCTTCTTCCGATGGTAAAGGGAAAGGTATTACTGCTCCTAATCCTCTTGGCCAGCGGTTAGCAATTGAGCGGGCTTTAATTCGAGCAGATGTTGCTTTGAAAGATATTCAGCTAATTGAAGCTCATGGAACTAGCACAAAAGTTGGTGATGTTGTTGAATTACAGGTGTTGCAAGAGCTGGCTGAAAAGAGCAAGCCAGCAACCATTGCTATTGGTTCTGTCAAAAGCCAAATTGGGCACCTAAAAAGTGCTGCCGGCATTGCTGCCCTAATTAAAACTGCCTTAGCCCTTCATCATAAAGTCATCCCACCTTCGATTAATTTTGATATTCCCAATCCTAAAATTAATTGGGAAAAATCGCCCTTTTTTGTTCCAGTCGAACAGCAACCCTGGCCCACGCCACCGTCTGGTACCCGGCTGGCAGGCGTTTCGTCATTTGGCTTCGGTGGGACAAATTATCATGTTGTATTAGAGGAATTTATTCCCGGAAGAACTAAAGGACATCTTCCAACTCTCTTAGATGCCGTTGAGTTTAAAAAGGCTTTAGCAGGTGCAAAACTCGCTCACCGCTTAGGGGCAACTGAAATTGAGCGGGTTTTAGACACTAAGGGCTGGTCTGCTTATTTTGAAAAGCATGAATCCCTCGAAACGGAGCCGCTCTTTATAGGTGCAGATTCTGTGGAGCAATTGGAAAAGGCGCTTGCAGCATTTCGAGCAAACATACCAAAAAGCACATTCGGGAAAGATGGTGTTGGCCCCCGTGTTCGAGACTTTTCTATGAAGACTCATTCTGCTCTAGCCAAACAAGTTCGAGTAGGCATCTCATGTACAAGTTTTAACGAACTTGCAAATAAAATCGCTTTAGCCCGAGAAGGATTGCAGAATAAACAAAAACGAAGACTCTTGCGAAACAAAGGGTTGTTCTTTAGTACCGATCATTCTCTCGGGAAGATTGCTTTTATCTTTCCGGGTCAAGGCAGTCAGTATGTTGGTATGGGTAAAGAGCTTTGGGAGAAATTTGAAGTTGTCCGTGAGACCTTTAGAGAAGCAGATGAAATCACAAAAGAATTGCTTGGCTTTCCTATCTCTGAAATTATCTTTAGCATTGGGAAGAGTACAGCCGAAAGCAAAGAGTTGTTGCGTCAAACCGAAATTACACAACCAGCAATTTTCACGCTTGATATTGCAATTTTCCGGCTCTTGGAATCTTACGGCATTAAACCTGACTTTGTTGCTGGGCATAGTTTAGGCGAATATGCTGCCCTTGTTGCGGCTGGAATTCTGAGTTTGCGTGATGGCTTTTTAGCTGTTGTTCCTCGAGGAAAAGCCATGGCAAAATTTGACACTAAAGACAAAGGCATGATGGCTTCTATCGGTGCAGGCTTTAAAGAAGTGGAAAAAGTTCTCAAAGAAATTGATAGTTATGTTATTGCTGCGAATAAGAATGCTCCAAATCAGACAGTTATCTCCGGTTCAACTACCGGCGTGAAAAAAGCTATTGAATTATTCTCTGCAAAAGGTATAACGGCCATTCCCCTCTCGGTTTCAGGAGCGTTTCATTCAAAGATTGTCGAACCCGCAATCACTGATTTCCGTCAAGCGTTGCAAAAATTGACGTTTAATAAGCCAAAAATCCCTCTTACGAGTAATGTCACTGGAGAATTGTATCCTAAAACACGGAAGGAAATCATTGATCTTTTGTGCCATCAGATTTGTTCTCCGGTTGAATGGATTAAGCAAATTAACTGGATGTATGATAATGGTGTTCGGACCTTCATTGAAGTCGGTCCAAAATGGGTACTCACTACCTTTGCTCGTGCTATCTGTGAAGAAAAAGAAAATGTCATTGCTCTGCCGAGTATTCATCCAAAGAAAGGAGAAGCTAAGCACTTCTCAGAACTTTTAACGGCCTTAAGTGTTTATGGTTATAATATACGTTACCCCTCACTCGAGAGTGACTTTTATACTCAAGAATTTAAGTATCCTCTCGAGAAATTTTACATTACCAAACCAAAAACCATTCGAGCCGCAGAAAAAATTGTTTCCCAACTAACACCGTTTGATGTCCTCTTAACCGATCCAGAACTGGCAAAAATTACAACAGATGAGCAATTTAAAGACTATTTAACTTTGCAAGCACCGGCTATCAATGCGTTTCTAAAAGCCGGCTATGAAACTTATAAGACCACCATTGCTTCTGCTTTAGAGGAAAAAAGACGGACTGAAAAATTGAACATCTCAACAGAGGCCATTGGTATTACCGGCGTTTCAATTGGGCTTCCGGGGAGAAAGCGTAAAGTCTTTGCTGAAGATAATTTTGATGCGATTTTAGCCGGCGAGAATTTCATTGATCCCATTCCTGACAAGCTGCGTGAAAAGATGCTGGATAAAAACATTGTCCGGCTTGTCAAAGATGCCATTAAAGGTGCCCAGTTTCAAGCAATTAAGGATGTCAACGAAGTCATCAAGCTTGCAGCACAAAAAGGAGAATTTGATCTCAGAAAAGAATATGGCGTAAAAGCAGAGTTTACAGAAGTCTTGGATATCACATTCCAATTGGCCTTTGCAGCAGGAATCGAGGCTTTGCGAGATGCAGGAATCCCCTTAATGCCCTTAAAAGTTAAGACTTCCGTTGGGAAAGATATAGCCAAAGGATGGGCACTCCCAGAACCATTAAGAGATGAAACTGGTATTGTGTTTGCATCTGCTTTTCCGGCTTATAACAACTTGATTTCGACTATTTCTGCTTATCTTTCCGACAAATTTGCTCAGCAAAAACTTGATGAATTCAAGGCATTTTTCGAGGAGCTTATCAGCAAGATCAAGGATCCACAAACCAAGGAACAGATTACTAGCTTCTATCACCAAAATATTGAGAAATTGCAAGATGACAAAGATTCGAGATTTCAATTCAGTCGTAAGTTTTTGTTTGAAATCCTCTCAATGGGGCACTCTCAGTTTGCTCAATTCATCCGCGCCCGAGGGCCAAACACCCAAGTAAACGCTGCTTGTTCTTCAACGACTCAAGCAATAGCTATTGGTGAGGATTGGATTCGAACTGGTAGGTGTAAACGCGTTATTGTCATAGCTGCAGATGATGTGACAAATGAGCAAATATTTGAATGGATTGGTTCAGGGTTCCTTGCAATTGGTGCAGCAACAACTAAAGAAAATGTAAAAGAGGCTGCTCTCCCCTTCGATAAACGGCGACATGGCATGATCATTGGGATGGGGGCTGTCGGATTGGTGCTGGAATCGGAATCAGCAATGAGAACTCGAGGTGTTAAACCAATTGTTGATCTTCTGGGAACACATATTGTTAATTCTGCATTCCATGGTACGCGTCTTGATAGAGAGCATATTTCCTCACAAATGGATCAGTTCCTTTCAATAATTGAGCATCGATATGACATCTCAAGAGATGAGATCGCTAAAGAACTGGTTTTTGTTAGCCATGAAACATACACCCCCGCTCGAGGGGGGAGTGCTTCTGCTGAAGTTGCTGCTCTTAGGAAGACCTTCAAAGACATGATTGAAAAAATTGTTATTGCTAACACGAAAGGCTTTACCGGGCATGCGATGGGTGCTGGAATAGAGGATGTGGTTGCTGTTAAAATTCTTCAGAAAGGAATTGTTCCGCCGGTTGCCAATTGGAAAGAGGAAGACCCCGAGCTTGGACCTTTAAATCTTTCAAAAGGAGGGCATTATCCTGTAAAATATGCTTTGCGTTTTGCTGCAGGGTTTGGCTCTCAGTTAACTATGGCGCTCTATCGGTTAAATACTTCTTCAAATCGCTTTGAAGGTGTGAAATATGAAAATTGGCTCAAGTCGTTAGGTGGCTCGCTTGCTACTCTCGAGGTTGTTAATAAGACACTCTTGCTTAGGGAGGATCCCTCCGTGGTTTCTCAAACAACCCTGCCTGTTAATGCTCCCCCCAAACAACAAGCAGTTACTGCGACGACCAATAAAGAACTCGTACAAAGCATTATTCAATTAATTTCAGAAAAGACGGGCTATCCTGTTGAGATGATTGAACCAAACATGCATCTCGAGGAAGATTTGGGCATAGATACTGTGAAACAAGCAGAACTCTTTGGCCTTCTTCGAAACCAGTTTAACCTTCCACGAGAAGAAGGCGTAAGAATCCAAGATTATTATTCTGTCAATAAAATCGCTGAATATCTAAGCTCCAGATTAGGTGCAGGTGCTGTAGCGGAGAAAAGGGGAGAAATCACCGCTAGCGCTGCAAGTGCTTCGGAAACAATTCCACGTGAGACAATACTAAAGGAAGTTCTTCAGCTTATTTCTGAAAAGACCGGCTATCCACTTGATATGATAGAACCTGATATGGAGCTTGAAGAAGACTTGGGTATAGATACTGTCAAACAAGCTGAAATATTTGGTCTTATTCGCAGCAAATGGTCGCTTCCTCGGGAAGAAGGAATTCGTATCCAGGACTATTCCACAGTAAATAAAATAACTGATTATATACTTTCTCGTTTAGCATCTCAACAAGAAAGTAAGGGTGGCCCCCTAGAAAGTGAACCGACGGTCACAAGCCAAATAACGCATCAGCCAATTACCCGAAGAATATTACAATTCCAACCTGTTCCATGCCCAAAAGTCGTTAAAACTAAACTTGCTAAAAAGAAATTCATTATTGTAGGCGATCAAACACCCTTTGCAAGTCAATTAGAAAGTTTACTGACAGAAAAAAGATCAATTGTTCTTCAAACTGTTGATGCTAAAACAGTTCTTCATTCGCCAGAGCAACTGTCCTCAGAAGAAGTTGATGGCGTGATTTTCATCGAACCAAAGTCAACGAAAAAGACAAGACATCTTTACACTGCATCTGCTCTCTTTCAACTAACGAAACAAATTACTATTAAGGAAGGAGGTTACTTCCTTGTCATTCAACCAACATCAACATTCTTTGGCTGGAAGGCGAAAGCTTCACCTACTTTTGGCTCTCTATCAGGCTTTGCTAAAGCCTTCGCCAGAGAACGAGAGGACCTTGCTGTTAGAGTTTTAGCCACTTCTGAACCAAAAAACGTCTTGAAGGAACTTATGACCGGCGATGGTGCAGTAGAGGTTGCTTATACCGAAACTGGTGAACGGCAAATTCTTCTCACCCCTGAGATGCCACTCAAGAAAACTGCGACTCCAGTACTTCAATTGACTTCAGAGGACCTCCTTATAATCACCGGTGGTGCTCAAGGAATAACTTTTGAAATAACTAAAAAACTCGCTGAAAAATATGCTGTGAAACTCGCTCTTGTTGGTCGCACCAAATTGCCAGCTAATATTGAAGAACTTGCACAACTATCAGCAGAGGAGTTAGAAGAGAAAAAGAATCGTTATATCGCACATTTGAAAGAACAAGGTATTAAAGTCACTCCTGTCCAAATTCAACGTGAATGGTCAAAAACCTTGAAAGCAATTGCGGTCTTTAAGGCACTGAAAGAACTTACTGCTTTAGGCTCGCAAGTCAGATATTATTCAGTTGATGTGAGCCAATCTGAAGCTTTTGCTGCTGTCCTTCAAAAGGTTGAAAATGACTTCCACCAAAAAATCACTGGTGTTGTTCACGCAGCCGGAATTGAAATCTCACGGTTAGTCAAAGATAAGCGTCTTGAAGATTTCGAGTATGTTTATAATGTCAAGGTTAAGGGTTTTGATACCCTTATTGAAACGCTTGATCTTCGAAGTTTGAAATTTATCATTTGTTTCTCATCTGTAGCAGCGCGATATGGCAATGCTGGCCAAGTGGACTATGCTGCAGCCAATGATTATCTTTCAAAGAGTTGCTGGCAATTGCGAAAGAAAGGATTGCGCGCAACAGCAATTTGCTGGTCAGCTTGGGCGGAAATCGGCATGGCGACACGTGGGTCAGTTATGCAGATCCTCCTTCAAAAAGGTCTCACACCAATAAAGGTTGAGGAAGGCGTTCAAGCATTTATTGATGAATTAGAATACGGCCAAGACCCCGAGGTAATCTATTCTGGGGTTCTTGGGGAATTGCTGGAATCACCCGGGCCGTTTATTAAAGTCAATCCAAAAATTTATCCTCTTCTTGGTAGCATTAAACGGAATTTCGATGGCTCAATTAGTGCGAGAAGAGAGTTCAGTTTAGAAACGGATCTGTATTTGGACCACCATCGGTTTGACAATATACCTTATCTGCCGGGAGTGATGGGTATCGAGTTATTTGCAGAATTAACAGACATTGCATTTCCCAAAAAGAAACTTACTGCGTTAAAAAATGTCGAATTTAGTTCTGCAATTAAATTCAAAGACAATGAAAAGCAAACGATTTTTTCACGAATCTTCACAACCTTGCCAGAGCCAGCAATTGTAATTGAAACTGTCAAAATAAAAGACGGAAAAAAGGTTAGTTTGCCAGTAAAGCGCTTTAGTGCAAAAGCAGTTTTGGGCAAACGTCAAAAAGGTAGCCGAACAAAGCCAAAAACCACTTTGCCTTATCTTGCGAAAAAATCCCTTCTTTATAAGATTCTCCCCCATGGAGAGCGCTTCCAAGTCCTTGAAGCTGTTGCTGAAAAGAGTGACGCAATTATCGGTAAAATTGCCCCTCTCCCAGAGAAAAAGCAATTTAGCTGGGGGCTCACAAAACTTTTGGCAAACCCACTTAGCATTGAAGCAGGTTTCCAAGCGATGGGGTTCTACGACCTCGTTCTCAGCCGGCAAATGGGCCTTCCCTATAAGATAAAGCTGCTGGAATTCTATGATGCGACGGAAGAGCCAGCCTATGTTGTTGGACGAAAAAACGCTGACAATAATTTCGGAAGTGTTTATCAATTTGAAGTGCTAAGCAAGAGCGGGGAATTACTTCTTCAAGCAGCAAATTATGAGACCGCTCAAGTTAATTTCGGCGCGAATATAGCCCCCCTGAATGAAGTCCATCTCACTCGAGTGAAACAGCTTTTTCCTTTGCCAAAAAAGGCATTAATTGAGGTTGTTTCTGTTGAGACCATAAAAAAAGAAATCGAAAAAGATGAGTCATTCCTTCAAAACTTTCTACATGAGGTAGAAATGACACGCTTCCATAATTATTCCGTTGAAAAGAGAAGGCTTGAGTGGGTCGCAGGAGTTATTGCTATTAAGAAAGCATTGCAACAATTAAATCCTAAACTTATTCCTAATCAATTATTTATTGAAAAGGATTCTCTTGGCAAACCTTATGTTAAGCAAGGGAAAAAGGCAATACCAATCTCAATATCTATTACTCATAGCAATGGTTTTGCCGCCGGAATTGTCCACCCAGAGAAAATGACCGGCATCGATCTTGAAGCAATAGAAAAACGTTCGAATATTTTGATCGAAGAATTGCTAAGTAAACAAGAACTTGCTCTCCTTCAGAAATTAAAAGCTGAGATCTCCGATACGCTGCTTGCGAAGATTTGGAGCGCAAAAGAAGCCGCTTCAAAAGTGCTGGGTGTGGGATTAAATATTGATCTTCACGACTTGGCAATTACACATTTAACAGAAAAGCAAATTAGCTTACAAATCCCTATTGAGAAACTTCCTGAACAAGTACGTAACAGCGAAAAACATCCCGAGAAAAACAGCCGTTTAACTCTAAACGTTCGGTCCACTGCTAACAAAGACTTTGTTGCCTCTGTTTGTCAAATGGAGCGTGTAAAATAGTTCTAACGCAAAAAGTAACATCATAAAAAAAGTATTTAAGAGCCACTCTTCTCCAAAAGTGACCTAAAAGAAGCAATCGAAAGTTTCTTTTGTGGTCAGTTCAAAAGCAATAAGAGAAACTGTGAGGTAGTCAAGAATGGCATTTGCTACACGTTCCAAATATTTTTGGTCGAGATTTATTGCAACGTGTGTTAAATATTTGGGAGTTGCCAATACCCAGCAGATTCGTTATATTGCTGAAAAAATCCTCCCTACAGAAATGAGCCGCCAAAATATTCTCTATCATGTACGCATTGCTGAAGAAAAAGGATGGATTGCCTCTTTTGCTTCTGCTCTTGAGATGAACGACAAGAATCGAGTTCTTTTTCGCGAGGAATTTTTAAACACAATAAATGAGAAGGTTTCTGCTCAAAGATTTATTATCGTAGGCACTGAGCCATTTGAACCTGCTATAGAAGAGAAGATTGTTACTGTTTGTCAAAAAGCAAACCTTAAACCAATTTCCATAATAGAGCCTGTTATCTTGGAAATCATAACAAATGATGCGATAAATCGTTTAAACTCGACTAAAGAGAAAGCAAGTGGAAACAAGTCATTATTTATGGTCCTTCTTCGATTCGGCTGGTTTTGGCTTAATATTGACCCGGTAATTTCTTTGCGAATAATTGACGTTTTAAAGAAGAATGAGAAAAAACACGGTTATAATAGCAAATACAAGATCGATACCGAATTGATGGAAATCGCCAGCATGATAGAGCTTGAGACCATTCCAGAAATAAGTATTGCTGACCTCAAGCGCTTTTTAAAAGAATGCATTAAACTTGCAAGTGAGAAATCTCGTACAGATATTATGAATTTAATGAGTATCACTCTCTTGATTTCAGGTCGTTATTTAGTGGCCTTGAGCAAACTCTCGCTTGCTAAAGAATATCTTAATCGCGGAATTAAATACCTCCGGTTCTGTAAACGTCAGACAATCTTGATGCGAAAGTTTCATGTTGATGGGTTGTTTGATCTTGGTTTCATTTATTCTCAACAAGGCTGGTTTTACAAGGCATTGGGTGTTTTCGAGAACATTGAACACATTATTGCTGAAGAATTTCAAACAGCAGAGCCGACTGATAATTTGCGTGGTCGCTTAGCACTGGCAAAAGCAGAGCTTTATTTAATGATGGCATTTCCTTCCTATATTTTTAAAGATGAAGATTATCGTTCCGCATTATTTAAGGCGCTGAAGTTTAGTGAAGATGCGATAAGATATTATAAAATTAGCAACAATGAATTGAAAATTACTGAGATTATTTTGCTAAGTGCATGGATACACGCTCTTCTTGGGAATTTGAAGCGTTCTGAACAATTATTAAACAAAGCAACAAAACGATTGGTCGCGCCTGTCCCGGCAAAATTGAATGTCATTTACTATAATACAAAAGCAGAGTTAAACCGGAAGCAAGGGAAAATTGCCGCGGCAATACAAGAGATTTCTTCATCCTTTGATTACCTAAAAATCGTAGGACAAAATATTGCAAAATTGTTTTGTATGACTCGGTTGGCAGAATTACATGTTGCTTTAACGCAAGAAGAGGTGAAATATTCTTTCATCTCATTTGGTAATGTTAACTATCTCTTTACACAAGAAATGTCTGATATGCTGAGTCATATCTTTTTGGAAAACAGTAAATTGTTGGCGGAACGCTCTGCTGTTGTTTGCTTTTTCCTTAAAAAATCTAATTTTGACCTTCATCCCGAAATTAAGGACTACGTAGAAACATTGGAGCTAAAAAAGATCTCACCGGTGTTGCTGGGGGAGTCGTTCACGATTTTACCGGAGACAATCATTAATTTCGAGAACTTTTCCAAGAAACCGATTTGTATTATAAGTGAAAAACAAACTACCGAGATTAAAGAAAAATACCATCCATCACTTTTCAGCAAAGAATTTTCAACATTTGATAATCTCTTCCAGAAATTGCTTTCGGATCAATAATAATCTTCATTTTCTTTTCTGACGAGAACTTTTTTAAATTAGCGGGCGAAAATTTATCATACTTAACTAGGAGTAAAACTGAAAATGAGGAATCATGTTTGCTAGCATTCTAAGAACAATGCCTCCTAGTGCAAACTATGTTTTTTATGTCTTACAGCAACAAGGACCCATGCCACGTTACCGCCTTTTATTAGAGACAAATCTTCCTGATAGAACACTCGGATATGCTCTTGAACTTCTATTGGAAAAAGGCTTAGTTATTAGAATGCTAGATTCAAAAGATGCAAGGATCAGGCTTTATGCGATTGTTCAGCCAAAGATCACTACCTAGGACTTTCCAGAGCAGGAATCACTAATTCAAATTCCGCTGAAGCGACTATCTTAGCAATCTTCGCATCCGATAGTTGCTTCCCCTTTTTCCTTTTTTGCTTTTGATAGCCGGGGCAATCGTTTAAACAAAAACCACTCTGAAACTTTCTTTCGTTGAAAGGATGTTTAATGGTTTCCTTATCAAGTGCGATGAGTGGATAATAAATTGGTGGTTGAGGTGGTTTTGCAGTTTCAGGGTTGCGATGAAGAATTGCATCTTCGGCATTTCCGAGGACGATCCCTTTTTTGTGTTGCCCCTCAATTATTCTATTTGCAATTCCTAAACAGACCTTGTCACAAATGCTACATGTGATGTTTTCAATCCCAATCTTCTCGAGTAAATTATCAAAATTAACTTTAAAGTAATGCCCTTTCGTTGGTTGTATCCTCGCAAAAAAAGTTAATTGTTTTTGAAGCTCTTCTACATTAGAAAACTTTCCGGCGAAATTTTCTACCTCAAAAGTAAGAGGAATAATTATTGCTCCTCTTTTACACAGAAGGAACGCTGCGATGGCGTCTTCGAGAGAGCCTCTAAGGATGGCAGCAATTGTTCCTTGCCCTCCTTGTGGGAAACCGCCGTATCCCCTAAATGTTGTATCAAAAACAAAAGCAAGCTCGTTTTTAATCTCAATTTGTAAAAGGTAGTCTGGTCGGGTTAAATTAACTGATATTCCTCTGTCTTTGAATTTTTCATGTATTATCCCTCCAATTTTTGCTTCGACATCCTTTGAGGTAAAGTTATGTGTGCCAAAACGTCTTACACGGACCGCGAAAGAGCTATTTTGCTGCAATTTTTCCTCTGCTAAGGAAAGCGCAACTTTCTCGAGTTCTGTTAATGGGGCTCTGTAGACTGGGCTTGTTGAGACGATCCCACAAACATTCTCTGCTAGTAGCTGTGCAACTTTTGTACTAGTCAACCCTGTTTTTTGGAGTTCCTCTGCTTCAAGGGTGATAACAAGTCGCCCCCAAGAACGTTTAATTGAAACAAGGCTATTTGGTAGATCAATTTTTTTAAGGAATTTTCTTATGTTTCTTGCTAATCGTTTCTCCATACGATGTCGTACGGAGGGACTTTTCAAAGCAATTTCACCAAAACGAACGAAAATTTCGCTGTAATCCATGGTCTTAATCACAAGTCCTTTAAATATAAATCCTTTTGCGCTTTAAAAAAGAAAGTAAGCTCGAGTGAGTAAGGCTTGTGAGAAAGATGTTAGTCATAATCCATCTGTTCTAACATGTCCCCATAATAGTCCTCGAGTTCCTCACGCTCTTCCTCAGATAATTGTGGGATTTTTCTGATTTCTGTTACCTCTAATTTTTCTTTTTCAGTATGAGGAATCCTTTGTGTTAGTTTGTAGGATTGTGATTTCGATTTCGTTAGTTTGATCTTTTTACCACAAGAGCCACAGACAAGAAAAGCACCTTTCTCTTCTTTCACTGGTTTCATGAGACTGCCACATTTATCGCAAAATTCCATTTTTTCACCTCTGAGATATATTTTCAAGCACCGATTTGGCAATTGCCTTGCTTATTATATCTTTTGGTTAAATCAATATTCATTATTCTTTAAAGCTATTATAAACTACCCTTCTTACACTTAAACTTATCGGAAGAACAAAAGTAGGCGTTTGAAAAGGGTAAAATGAGGTGTTTGCACTACTCGAGGTATTATAAAGCGAGTAAAAAGCTTTGTTTAGCTTGCAACAATACTTGCATATTCCATTGTTTTTGTTGCAAGATCTTCCATTTCATCAATTCGTAGCCACCACCCACAGGTGCATCGGATCATTTTGCCAATTTTCGTCAGGGTCTTTTTGTGGCAATTTGGGCATTCGAATTGTGAATAGACAAGTGTCATAATATTTTCACCAATCTCTTATGTTGTCTTTCAATTAAAAGAAGCTTAACATGGGAGAGATGACTGAAAGTATTCTCATTTTTTCGAGACCAAAGGGGATTTTCGACCGGAAAAGCGTGGAAAGATGGGTGTGTCAAAAAAGCAATTGAAAATAAAAAAATTAATCAAAGAGTTTCTCGTTCAATTATGATGCAAAGAACCAGTAAGGTTAGAGGAAAAAATGTCTTATATAAAAGTCACTGAAAACGTATATGCCATTACTGATGGATCAACAGTGGGAAATGTTTGTGCATTTGAGCTACCAACACAATTACTTTTTGTTGATTCGGGTATGAATCCTAAAATCGTGGAATCTTTTCGGAGCGATTTAGAAAAACAGACCGGTAAAAAGACCACAACATTAATTATAACCCATAAGCACGCGGACCATGTTTTTGGTAACCAGGCTTTCAAAGATTGCAGAATAATCTCTCATAGAGATACCAAACAGCGTATGATCGAAGAAAAAGAACGTTGGACTGAAGAGCGTTTAAATGAGCTAAAAAAGAATGCTGTAGATTCCAGTGTTTATGATGGTTTTGAGATTATTATCCCGAAAGAGACTTTTGAGACGAAATTAACAATCGAGGATTTTGACATTAAAATCTTGGTGAGAAATACCGGCGGGCACACTACTGGTTCTTCGTTTGTTTATTATCCCAAAGCAAAAGCAATTGCTTGTGGTGATAACTTCTTTGAAGGCGTTTTTCCATGGGCAGGTGATGAGACTGCTGATCCAGAAGCATGGATTGCTGCGATAAAAGAATATCTTGCATTAGATGTTGAGTTTGTAATTCCTGGCCACGGCAAAGTTTGTTCGAAAGTTGAGTTGCAAAAATGGCTTGATTATCTTGAAAAAGCTGTGATATTAATCCGAAAGATGAACACTCAAGGCTTCTCGGAAAAGGATATCATTAAGAAATTAAATGAACTCGAGTATTATCCTCCAAAAAATGAACAACACAAAGAACTTTCCTTGAAACGTTGGTATCAGGTTATCACTGGAAGGAGTTAGTTCTATTCTTCTTTTTCCTTTTCTTTTGAAATCTTTGTGCCATTTCTTTTTTTTGTGAAACGCTATCAATTTGCTCTTTTTTCTAGGAAAAATTACTCATCGATTGCCTCATTTATCGGAACGCGGTCCACCATTGAAATCTGTAGTTCTGTATTATAGAGTTTATCAGACTTCTTAGGATAATCAATTGAATAATGCACACCCCGACTTTCTTTTCGTCCTTTTGCACAGCGGATAATTAATTCTGCTACTTGCGCGAGATTCCGTAGGTCGAGTAAATTAGGATGAATCTTGAAGTCCCAATAGAATTGATTTATTTCCTTCATGACTAGCTCCAAACGATTTGCTGCTCGAACAAGCCGTAAATTAGACCGTAAAATACCAACATAGTTCCACATGAACCTGCGAATTTCATCCCAGTTCTGTTTCACAATAACCATTTCGTCGGGGTCTTCTGCCATGCCGGGATCCCAGAAGGGGAATGGCTGCTTTGTTGAAATGTTAGAATCAATACTTAATGTTATTGCATGCTTAGCTGCTTTGTTCCCCACCACTAGTCCTTCTAAAAGAGAATTGCTTGCTAACCGGTTTGCCCCATGAAAGCCTGTACAAGAAACTTCGCCAATTGCCAGCAAATTTTTAACACTTGTCTCACCATTTGTTTTTGCTTTTACGCCACCAATAGTGTAATGAGCTGCCGGGACAACAGGAATTGGTTCAGTTGTGATATCAATCCCCAAATCCAGGCATTTCTTATAGATCATCGGAAAACGTTCTTTAATAAAGCTGGGGTCTTTATCGGTGATGTCTAAATAAACACAATCTTCGCCTGAAGCTTTCAATTCGGCATCAATTGATCGTGAGACAACATCACGAGGGGCCAATTCTTTTTTTGGGTGATATTTCTTCATGAATCGTCTTCCTTGGCTATCGACAAGTTTTGCTCCTTCACCTCGCATTGCCTCTGTAATTAAGAATGTTTTTGCATGTGGGTGATAAAGACATGTGGGGTGGAATTGAATCATTTCCATGTTAATTATTTTAGCACCTGCACGATAGGCCATTGCAATCCCATCTCCGGTGTTTACATCGGGATTGCTGGTAACAAGGAAGACCTTTCCTGCCCCCCCCGTTGCAAGTGTTGTGACTGTAGATTGAAAGTTTAGGATGTTTGTCGTTTTCTTGTCATAGACATATGCACCGATGCAAACATTATTGTCTACAAAAAGGTTGATGGCAACATGGTCCTCAAAGATGTTAATATTTGACTCGTGTTTTACAGCTTCAATTAATTTTGACTCAATTTCTAACCCTGTGTGATCATCAGTATGTAGCACTCTTCTTTTAGAGTGCCCCCCTTCAAGGCCGAGATCGATTTCTCCTTGGGTATCTAAAGAAAACTTCACGCCATAATTATCAATCAATTCCTGAACCAGAGCAGGCCCTTTCGAGCATATTTCCTCGACGACATGCTTATTGCATAAGCCATCTCCGGCTGAGAGAGTGTCTCTTATATGTGCCTCAATTGAATCTTTGTCATTAAAAACTGCAGCAATTCCTCCCTGTGCATATCTTGTCGAACACTCGTCTAATTTGCTTTTTGTAATGAGTGAAACAGTTCCATAGTCTGCTGCTTTTAATGCAAAAATTAATCCACTAATACCGCTCCCGATAACAAGAAAATCAGAATGAACTCGCAACAGGTTGACCTCTTTTTTTGGAATTAATTGTTGGTTTATTTTAACTTCTTCTTTAAATCTTTGTATGTTTTAAATTTATGATAAGAAAAGAAATTGCTTGATTTAGGAAGTTACTCGGAGTTATTTCTCTTCTATAATAGCAGTTGCGGTTTCCTTTCTTTGGAGAAGAAAGCGATAAGAAATGAGTGAAAAAAGTAGAAAAGCAAGAATTTGGCAGTATACAATAATCTTTTGGCTTATGGCTTGAAGGGTAAGATTGGCTAGCATGCCTTCACTTCCACCATTAAAGAGAATGATTAAATAACCAAGAGAAATGAGAATTGTGGGAATAATTATCCAAGTCATACTTTTCGGGTAGTATTTTGCTTTGAGAAT
Source organism: Candidatus Heimdallarchaeota archaeon (assembly GCA_019056785.1). Taxonomy (GTDB): domain Archaea; phylum Asgardarchaeota; class Heimdallarchaeia; order JABLTI01; family JABLTI01; genus JABLTI01. The sequence goes on along the minus strand of DXJV01000015.1, from coordinate 3,732 downwards.
GGCAATGGCATAAAATAATAACGCAAAAAAAGTGGCAATAAAGGCAATGAAAGTAAATGTTCCGTGTGCAATTGGTTTTTTATCAACCGGAATTATTGCCAGGAAAAAATATCCAAGAGCACTAACAGTGCCCCCCAGCGTTCCAAGAGCACTTAATGCTCTTTCTGTTTTATTGGCTTTAAAGAAAGGTACAATTGCAAAGAATAGCGCTAATAGACTTAGCGAAATGAAACTTAAGGCGATTATAAAGAGTGTTCGGCTAATAAAATTGGTTGCGCCATCAAAAACGGTTGTTCGACCAAGATCACTAAAAAAATTGCTAAAGAAGAGATAGTGTGTTTTGGAGGGATCTTCTTCTGTCCCACCGGGATAAAAAACCATCGCCAAAGTGGTAAGAAGAAAGAAGAAAAAAGAGCTGAAAAAAGTGAAAAGAAAGGCTATTCTTTGAAAGTGGAACAACTTTTTCTCTTGAGTAATCGTCACAAAATGTCACCTTACTTTCCGGTAGTTAAGTCATTGTTATTTGTGTAACAGGTAGTTCAGTTGCTGATAGCTCTTTTCTTTGGAGATACCTGTAGACTCCAAAACCCAGAGCGGCGAAAATAGCTCCTTCAAGGTAGATTAATATGTTATGACCTAGGATTCTAATCACCCAATTAATATAATTGTCTTCTTGTAACGAACCTACGAGGGTGGCAATTGCAAAGAGAAAAAATGCTGATGCCAAAGATATGTACAAATAGCCAAAAAATCTCGGGAATTCTTTGTGAGTGAAAATGGCAGCAATGAGGAAGATTGTTGCTACAAAGACGAGTGGCGCGGATGAATAGATTAAGCGATTGTGTAACTTCGCATGCACATCAATGGGATTGAAAGCAATTCCAATATATAGAATAGACGAGACAAAACCTGCTAGCGAACCAACAATGGCTAATATCAATGAAGGCCTTTTCTTTTTCAGAAGAAAGGGAAAAAGAATGTAATAATAAATCTGAAAGACACTCATAAGTGTTATACCAATCTGGAAAAAGAGCCTAGAAATAGTGTTGACCTGATCGTTGATAGCAATGCTTCTACCGAGATCGCTTGGAAAAGTCTCGAGAAAATTATAGCCAATAAAAAATTTATTAAATCGTGTTCCACCAGGATAATAAATAATTGCTAAAGTCAAAAAAAGAATGAACAGAAGACAACTCACACCGGTGAGTAAGAACATCAATTTTTTAACTTTAAACCAGAAAGGCAAAATTTTAACGGCTCCAAATTATTAATGAAAAAACAAATAGCTGATAGTTAATTAAAACTGTTTCTCTTAGTTGCAAATTGAAGTGAAAATTAGAGCGTGGAAGCAGTTTTTCGCTGCCCCACGCAAAACAGGAGATAGTCTTTTTTCTAAAAGGCGTGTTAATGGCAATAACACGCAGTACAAACAAAGGTTGTTCTCACATATAAATCAATTGGAATCATTCAGCTGTTAAGTAGTAAAGAACTAACGAAACTAGAGAACGAAGGGGTAATTTACTCTCTTTTTCTTTCCTCTTTTCTTTCAAACTCACTTAGCTATTTGATCTGATTCATTGATTATGAGTTCAGTTTCTATAAACTGTTCTTTTAAGGGTTTAATCTCTTCTTTTTTCTTCTCTTTTTTCTTCACAACTCTACTAATGATTAATGGCATCAATCCAGCAATGGGATAGGCTATCATTGCAACTGGAAAAATAACTGCTCCGATTGCATCAAAAACATATCCTCCGACTAGTGTGCCTGTTGCCCTCAAACCCCTTTGACCTGTTTGAATCATCCCTAGAATCTTTCCTCGATGTTTTGGTGGAATCCATTCAAATAAGAAGCTATTCCAAGCTGCTGATGGTGTCATTGCGAAGAGATATCTTACAATAAAGAATGTTGCTGTGAGGTAAAATAGTCCTGCTTGTCCGGCGAGCATTATCCCAACTGCAGCAGGGATAACAAGTGTCCAATAAATAACTACTATTAATCCTTTACCAATTCTTTCAGCAATAAAGGACATGAATAAATACCCTAGGGTCAGCACCACCCAATTAACTGAGTTCAGTAACCCCCAACCAATTTCTGTGAGATTAAACCGGCTGTACATATAGAGCCCAACAAAAGGAATAGCAATACCACTGGCAAATCCCATTAACATCCTGCCCGCGCCGAAACTTAGCTGAACAAACCATACTGAACGCTTTTTCTTCTCGTCGTCAAATTTCGTAAAGTCGTCGCCACTTTTTTCTGATAACTTTTGTGCATAGCGAATCTCTTCTTTTGGTGTCTCTTCTGCTTTAAGTTTCAAAAAGATTACCAGTACCCCGGCGATAAGCCCGAAACTTCCCATTATCAAGTAAATCCAGTTATAGTTCAAAGTTGTGATGTCATAAAGGGCCGTAAATGAGATGGGCGCAATAATGCTTGCCAATCCTCTTGCAATCATGTTCCAAGAAAAACCTGCTGTTCGTTGTTCTCCCTTCTTCGTTTCATTTGCAATGAAAGCATTTGTTGATATCATCATAAGCAACTGCCCAATAGAGAATAAGCACCAAAAGAAGATTGAAAGGCCATAGAGCCTAACTCTGGGAAAAAGAAGTGCTGAGAGCAAAGAAGAGATTATTCCAATGATCATTGTTACTTTCTTAAATTGGATATCAACAATTATTCCCAGAAGGAAAACTACTCCCATAGCAGCAAAACCGCCAATGGATTGTATTAAACCATACTGAGCACTTGAAAGGCCCAAAATGTCATAAGAAAAGGGAATAAAAAGTGTTCGGAAGCCTTCACTAAAGATCCGGAAGAAAAAATTCACTATAATGATATTTCGCAATATGCCTAAATGGTCACCGGAACGGCTGGTCTGATTGGTAGGACTTCCTATGGACATTTTTCATTCTCAGTTAAAACTATTCAAAAAGGGTCTTTTCCCTATGAAAAAAAGGAAAAAGTAGCAGCACTGCAATTAGAGTGCTGTAAAGGATTCTACTGTCTTTTCGTTTAATCGTTTAATGACTTCCAGTAATAAATTCACAGCTTTTTCTACATCTTCAAGATCGAGAATGCCATAATGTGAGTGGATGTGTCGGGTAGGGATGCTTATGACTAAACTTGGGCAGCCTGCGCCGGTGAGGTGGATGATTCCTGCATCTGTCCCTCCTCGGGCTAGAATAGATAATTGGTAGTCTATGCCCAATTCTTCAGCAATGTCTATAACGAAATGCTTCAAATTGGGATTTGGCAGCATAGAACCGTCCGCAGTGAGAATTGAGGGGCCTTTTGACATCTCTGCTGGTGATTGGCTCTTCTCGACACCAGGAACATCTCCAGCAATATCAACCTCTATGGCAAAACCGACATCAGGTTTTATGACTTGTGCTGCGGTGCGTGCTCCTCGCAAGCCGACTTCTTCCTGTACAGTTGCAACGCCAAAAACTTGGTTTGGATGTTTGATCTTTTCTTCTTTAAGCCGACGCATCACTTCAGAAACGATAAACATACCAACCCGGTCATCGAAAGCTTTCGCAACACCTAATGTGACATCTCGCTCAATCTCTTTGCCGGTTTCTTCATCCTTTTCTATCCGTTTGCGTTTCCAGAGCTCGAATTTAGCGTCAGGAACGATGGGATCACCAATCTTAACTCCGAGAGCTTTGACTTCTTTGTCATTTTTGCAGCCAACATCAATAAACATTCTGTCTTTTGTTAACACTTTATTTC
>DXJV01000052.1 GCA_019056785.1 Candidatus Heimdallarchaeota archaeon | reverse complement strand
GTAGGAATGGATCCATTGAATCCTGATGAGGATTCTGACCTCATTCTTGATGGGTGGGAATATAAGTATGGATTTAGCTCCTACAATGCAACTGATGCACAGATAGATTTTGACACTGATGGGTTGACTAATTACTATGAATTTACAAATAATACTCACCCTAGAAACAACGACACTGATTTTGATTTTTTAACCGATGGACAAGAAATTATCAATTATCAAACAGACCCCTTAAACAATGATACGGATAATGACTTGTTGAGCGATGGGCAAGAAATTCTCATCTATTCAACAAATGCGACGAATCCAGACACTGAAGGAGATGAAATGCCGGATGGGTGGGAAATTAAGGAGGGTTTAGACCCCTTTGTTAACGACTCCTATCTTGATCCTGATCTGGACAATTTGTGGAACATCCAAGAATATGCTTATTCAACAAATCCATGGTCAAATGACACCGATAATGATTTACTATCAGATTACGACGAGATTTTTGTGCAATTTACTGACCCAAGAAACAATGACACAGATTCTGATCACCTATCAGATTATTATGAAATTACCATTGACCCTCTTGATGATCGGTACTTGCTTAACAACACCTTTCAAACAAACCCCTTACAACAAGATACCGACAACGACAACCTTGATGATTTTATGGAAATAAATACTACAGGAACGAATCCTACACTTAATGATACAGATGGTGACTTGATGACAGATGGGTATGAGTACTTTTATCAGCTTGACCCCTTTAACGCTTCAGATGCAAACCAAGATAAAGATTCAGATGGACTCACAAACTATCAAGAGTTCCTACTTAAAAGCAATCCAACCTCAATTGACAGCGATGGTGATTCGCTCTTTGATTATGAAGAATATCAATTGGGAACAAATCTAACAAACACTGATACTGATGGTGATGGTATTAGCGATTTTATTGAGTATTATTACACGCACTCTGACCCTACAAATGCAGATGTAGATAATGATGGCCTTAATGACTACTATGAATTATACGTTTTTGGATCAAACCCTATTAATAATGACTCAGATCATGACTCGCTATTGGATGGTGATGAAGTGTTCATTTACGGTTCTAGCCCAACTAATATTGATACAGATAATGACAAACTAATTGACCCCCTCGAAGTGGCTTTTAATTCTAATCCGGCCGTGAGAGACACAGATGGAGATGGAATGGAAGATATGTTTGAATATACCTATGGACTCTTACCGCGGACAGATGATTCTAAAAAAGACCCTGATGGTGACAAATTACTCAACATAGATGAATTCTGGTATGGTGCAAACCCCCTCGTCACAGATTCGGATGGCGATTTATTAGATGATTATACTGAAGTAAAAATTTACTTCTCCTCACCAATCCGTGTGGACACAGATTTTGATTCTATAAGTGATTATGATGAAATTATGTTGTATAACACTTCAGCCATTGATTTTGATACCGATGATGACTTACTTTCAGACGGAGAGGAAATTCTAACTTATGGTACCAACCCTCTTTCGATTGATTCCGATGGAGATGGCTATAGCGATTTTGCTGAAATAAATGCAAACACAGATCCCCTTAATCCACGGGACAACCCCCACCAAAGGATAATCATTACAATGGCAATTACGTTCAGTGCCATCACAGGTGGCTTATTAATTTATTACCTTTTCCCGTATCTGTTCCTCAAACTTTATCCTAAAGAAGAATTGACTTGGATAGCAGCCGGTGAACAAATTAGGCGAAATAAAAACAAACAATTAACTACTACCCAAAAAAAAACCTTTGAAACGAAGGAGGACAAATAAGAGCGATTCCTAGCCAAATTACTTTAACTTTATTAAACCGGAGATAGGAGAGAAGGTTTTATATTTTAAACCTCTTTTAGAGGTATGTACAATTAACATGCATTTCTGAGGAAAGTTACGTTGCTTAAAAAGAAAATCGGATTCTTGTTTGATGTTGACGGCACATTAACAACTTACCATCGAAATGATTCAATTGTTGATCTTTTACTAATAAATGATTTAAACACAATCCGAAAGCGACAATTTCCGATTGCCTTTATTACCGGTCGAAGTGTTACTTGGTTACATGAAATCTTTTTTGATCACATCGATTCTGCCCTTCGGGAGTATGTCTTTCTTGCATGTGAATATGGCTTAGTAACCTATTTCAAAGGAAAGAAGCGAAGAAGACGTATTGATCAAGAAACAAAGAATGTTCTTTCTGAAGCTAAGGAGAAAATCATTTCTGCTCTTTGTGATTATAAAGAACTTGAGGTCACCTATAGCTATCATGCGCCTGATTTTCGTTGTCTTTGGGTTGAACCGAAAGAGATTATGATAACCATTCGTACCCTTCCTCTTTTTGGATTAACAACTGAAAAGTTTCTGAAAATCATACAACCAATAATGGACAATTACAAAGATAGACTGAGACTAATCCCAAACAAATATGCTATTGATGTTCTACCTCTTTTTGCTACGAAAAGGAACGCCGCGAAAAAAGCCATTGCAAAATTAGACCCTAAAGGGCAAATTGAGCACTGGTTTGCTTTTGGTGATTCGTCTGCTGATGAAGAAATGCGCCTTGCTCGGAAAAATATTCACTTCTATTTGATACCACAAGGACTCTCGAGTGAGACCCACCAGTTAATTGAACGAGCTTTGGCCGGTTATAATAACTTAAGAAGGTAACACAGCTCGAAAAACGTTCCTGACAATTTTTAAAGAATCAATGTGATTACCAATGCGATTGTTGACAGCATAAATGATAGTAGAGCAATAAAGAAACTTATGAATCGTTGTTTTTCAGCGATCCTTGCAGCATCAATGTAAGTTTTTACCATTTCTTTAATGGTTTCAGCCAGGTTCATGAGAATAACATCATCAATAGCTCGCATCCTTTGCCTTGTAATAGGTTCATTAATCTTTCGCATGCGTTTCATTTGCTCATAAAGCCCACCAAGATAAATAGCATTAATAAGCGCTTGTTTAAATTCAAGTGGGATCCACCCCTCACAAAAGACCATTACACTTCGAACACTTACACGAATGAAATGTTCTTTAAAGCTGAACAGACTGAACCATTTTCCTCTTTCAGGGAGAGTATATGTTAGGGATGTTGTGGGGATGGAGTAAATGGGGTCGACACTATGTTGCTTTGACAGGCTGTATTCTTCTTTTATTAATCGAGAACCGTTTCGTACGATGATTAACGGATAATAAAAAATGTCTTTAATTTCCCAAGGTTTTTCACCAATGCCTTCCGGGTCTTTTACAGACACCTTGACACCAATAAGGTCCTCAAAAACAAACTTCAAGTCGCGTAAGATGTCGTCTCGATAATTTCTAATCTTGAAAAAGTCTTCTGTTCCAATAGTCATCCGGATTATGAGTCGTCGATTATAAAAGCCGATGAGTGGTGAACGGCGGATATCTATATACGATTGGAATGGAGAAATCTGTGCCAGTTTGAATGACTCTTCTAAATGAGGCATGTCAATTTCGTGGATTTCCCCTTTAATGAAGAAATCTTTTTTCGGGATGTTCTTTTTAAAAGCCGCTAGTATGTACCCCCACAATTCATTTAGTTGCCGTTCTGAAAGATTTGATACTGGAACACCATAATCAAATAATGCTAATATGTACCACGCAACGTAATTTTCGTCTTCTTTACCGACCACTTCTTTGCGGCTCCAGCATATTTTATTAGAAAATATTTACAAATGGAGACTAAAAAGGTTAGTGTTTAAATTTACTTTTTGAATGAGATCTCACATAGAAAAATTTTCTCGCGAGCCAATTTCAGATGATCAGTAATTCTTTTCTCAAATTGCAGTTTTTGTAGTTGTTTTTCAAATTGTGTGCTTTCTGCCAGTGATGAATAAACAAGATAACATCGACCGGTCTTTTTTAGTACTTTTGAAAGTTGCAATAAGAACTTGTTAATCACGTCCATACCGCTTTTCCCCCCCGCCCAGGCCTTTTCTAATAACCCCTCTTCTATTACAGGTAAATACGGAGCATTAAAAAGTACTACATCAAAAAATCTTTCCTGGGAAAATAGCGGTTGCAACAAATCACAATTTATTATATGACAAGATACATCATTTTGATAAGCATTATCTTGAGTGCTTTTTGTTGCTTGGAAATTAATATCTAAACAAAAAAATTCACTAAATGGGAACTTTTTGGCTAGGAAAAGAGTTACATAGCCAGAGCCTGAACCAACCTCCAAAACCCGTTCGCCTTTGTTTATGACAACATTTTCTGCAAGCAAGAAACTATCTTCTGCCGGGTCATAAACTTCCGGTGGGATCTCTAATAGCAATCCGTCAATCGATTTTCTCAAAGAATCGCCTCCTAACCTAATGCTTCGAGTAATTGTTCCTTTTCTAGAAATGGCAAAATGTCCTGACAAATGCAGACAATATCTGTCTCTGTCAATTCTCGAACACGCGAGGAAGCCTTTTGTAGCTTCGAGTTAAAAAAGGCTCTAAACCGGCTTCGCTTTTGTTTTGGGATGATTCTCTTAAAATAATCATAAAGAACTGTTGACACAAGTTTGTTTTTTGTATTGAATAAAATACGTGTTATTCCTCGAAACACAGGTATTGGTACAGGGAGCTCATGATTTTTCAAAGTGATTTTAACCAATGCACTATCAACACGTGGTTGAGGATAAAAAGCAGTTCGAGAGACACGTTCCAAAATTGTTACATCAGCTTGGTATTGCAAATTAACTGTTAATCGAGAATAATCAGGACTGTTTGGTTGTGCGATCATTCTCTTGGCAAATTCATACTGGTACATCAAAATTGCAAGGGAGAATTGTTGTTCGAGAAGCTTGAAAGTTATGGGTGAGGAAAGATGATAGGGGAGATTAGCGATAATTTTTGTTGCTTCAGGCCAAGCAACTTTTAAAGCATCACCTTCAATAATTATGACATTTTTTTTATTACGAAATTTTTGTTTTAAAAAGGCGGCTAAATTACCATCATACTCTATGCTAAAAATCTTTTTCGCTTTCTCTGCCAGTCGTTCTGTGAGAATTCCAGTACCACCGCCAATCTCGAGAATTACATCTTTATGGGTAATCTTGGCATGGTTAATGTGTTTTTGAAGATAATGTTCATTGATTATAAAATTTTGGCTTAAACTTTTTTTCGGTGAAATACCGGCAGCAATTAATGCATCTCGAGTTTTTGCAATTAAGCTTGTCATTAGTTTTTCAGAAAAGATTTTTCCTATTTTAAGCTATTTTAAACTTTCAATGTTATTAGCTCATAAAAGAACGAAATAAGAGGAAAAAAAGAAGGAGAAGCCAAAATAGGCTCTGTTTCTTCAAACTATTTTGTTTCTTGAACAGCTATTTTTACTACCTCTTCTCGCAAGGGTCTTCGTAGAACTTTTCCAACTGGACTTAAAGGTAATTCTTCCCGATATTCAAAGATTTTAGGCACTTTGTAGGGAGCGAGGTGTTTTTTGCAATAAGCTCGTAGTTCTTTTTCATCGTATTTTGGTGCACCTTCTCTTGCAACAATTATAGCTTTGATCAATTCATTTAGGTTTTCATCTTTGTAAGGAATCACAGCAGCTAAGGAAATATCAGGATGATTGCAGAGTATAGTCTCGATTTCGAGGGGCCAAACTTGAAATCCAGAAGTGAAAATACAATCTTTCAACCGATCTACAATTTCAAAATAACCCTCTTCAGTCATTTTAGCAACGTCGCCGGTCCGTAGCCAGCCGTCAGGAGTCAAGACTTTTTTCGTTTCTTCGGGTTTATTCCAATAGCCCTTCATCACTTGTGGGCCCCGAACAAGCAGTTCGCCCTCAGCTGTCTTTTTCTCGCTGTCAAACACCTCTGGGATTGTTTCTCCTGTTTTAATGTCCACAATTTTCGCTTCGGTGTTTGGAATAGGTAAGCCAATACCGATTCGTCGCAAAACTCTATCCGCAGGATTCACGTGGGTGACAGGTGAAGCTTCTGAAAGGCCATAGCCTTCAACTAAAAGGGCGCCTGTCTTTTCTTCGAATTCACGCAAAATATCTGGATGGAGAGCACTACCACCTGAGATACAAATTCGCAAAGAAGACCAATCATAATCACTAACTTTGGGATGCTCTGCCAGTTTTTGGAAGAGAGTTGGTACTGCCATGAAGAAATGGATTCTATAGTTTTGAATGGTTTTCATTAGTTCTTCCAATTTTCGTGGGTCAGGAATTAAAACGATCATTCCACCTATAGACATTGGCCAAAGGAAGGATGTAGTAAGGCCGAAAATGTGTGAAAATGGAAGTGCGCCAATATTTGTATCTTGAACACCAGGGAGTTTACCGCCAATCCATTCCATCCACGCATCTAAGACCACTGTTTGTGAAACGAGATTGTAGTGGGTCAGCATTGCCCCTTTGGGTGTACCAGTTGTCCCACCGGTATATTGCAATGCTGCAAGGTGTTCTTTGGGGTCGATTGTGACATTGATAGAAATGTTCTTGCCATTCTTTATTATTTGTTTATAGCGTAGTTCTTCTTTGGTAGGTTTAGGATTCTTACGACCAATGATTGTTTT
>DXJV01000042.1 GCA_019056785.1 Candidatus Heimdallarchaeota archaeon | reverse complement strand
TATCTACACTATTTTAGTACTCTTCTAACCCCGCATTTATCTCGAGAGATTAGACGCATGCGAGAGCTATTTCAACACTACTTTAGTACTCTTCTAACTATGATTTCATTAAAGCAATTAAAGATGGTAAGCTGATTGATTTCAACACTACCTTAGTACTCTTCTAACCGGAAAAACTGTAGCCTGTCATATTATCGCTGATATTTGTATTTCAACACTACCTTAGTACTCTTCTAACTATCAACATTTCAGGAATGAAATTATCCATTTTATATTTCAACACTACCTTAGTACTCTTCTAACAAGTAATCCCGAGGTGGAACTATGACAGATTATGCATTTCAACACTACCTTAGTACTCTTCTAACCCGTTACGTAACGGTATATTTTGGTATTTTAAGCCTTTTCCTTCCTTCTTTTTGTTTGGTCATTCTGTCGATGTGCAGTAACCCCTTTTCTTTATAAAGATCGACAGATTTTTTTAAAAAGTATTTATTTTCTTCCGGAGAAAGCAAATTTTTGCTGTTTTTTTTCTCCTTAACCTCTTCGTCTTCTCTTTCTTTAACTGAAGGGTTGTTTTGATGGCACTTATTTTTGTTGTTTTTAATATCTTCTATTTCTTATTGTTCCTTATAGTTTTGTGCATCCGTTTACTTTTTCTTTTTTTTTCTCTTATCATTTTTGTTGGTTGAGCTGCTTTACCAGGAAGGAATTCTTTTGTAGGATGATTCGCTGTCCGTCTTTTTTCATTTTCTTAAAGAATGGTCCTACCAACCGGTAAATGGCTGCTTCGAATAGCAGTGAACAGTTTTCTGCTCTTTGCCGTCCTTTTTTCCTGTTTTCGAAGTCCTCCACCATGTTTCCTAGTAGGTTCCCGAATGAGACTATTTTGATTAAGGTCATTATATCTCTTGCTTTTTCCGGTCCGTATGTTTCCACCAGTTTTTTCAGCACTCTTTTTGTTGGCTTTCGTTCTGTTTCCACATAGTGTTTTGCGAAGTCCAGTGCCACTATTTCCTCCAAGTAGCAATTATCAAATGTATAGCTCATTATTGCTGTTATTTCTTCTGTTGACATGCCGCTTTTCAGTGATGAGCCTGTATGTCCGAACAGGCAGTACTCGCACCCGTCTGCTGTTGCCACTGCCAGCATTATTCGTTCGGCGAACTGTCTGCTCACCCGCCCGCTACGGAAGGCGTCTTTGATATACTTGTAACCGAAGAGGAGTCGTTTTAATTCGCTAAAGAAATAACTTATCGAGCAATTGACTTTCGGCATTCTTTTTTGCTCGGATTTTTTCATGGAAGACATATCTACACTTTTTTTCCCATTCTTTTTTAATCATTAGGTTTTTCTTTTTTTTAGCGCCCAAGTTTTGCTCGAGTCATTAGCTCATTTTGTCTTCTTTTTGTTGATATATAGCTGCTCCTCTAGTTGTTTGTGCCTTTTTTTCTTCATTTACAATTTAAGGTTCTCAAGTCGTTCCAGCACTGCCAATGCTATTTCGCCCTCGAGTTCCACTGTTGCTTTGTACTCCTCTTTTTTCTTCCATGGTATGGTCCAGCCTTCCAGTGGGTTATAGTAGCTGTAAAATATTGCTCCATAATTGCTGTTTTTCTGCCGGCAAACCGCTGCAAGAACATTTAGCTCGCCATTTTCCATTCCAATAAAGCCTTGTTTTTGCAGTGCTATAATTTCCTCTTTTGTTAAGCGATAGAATGCTTCTTTTGCATAATTTTTCCCTGTATGGTAATTTTCTGTTCTTTTTGCTGTTTCCTCCTTTAATAGTCGGACGATTCCGGGCATCATTGGCAATTCTTCTTTCTCTGCTCTTCCATAATACTTTGTTATGCTCTCGCAACCTGTCGTATGTGTTGGTAGCAGAAAGTCATTTATTTTGACTTTCGGTCCGATCCCCCACGCCCCGCAGACCAAGAAAATATTCTTCGCCCCGCAAGTAATGAGATCCTCAAGAACAACTGCCATCGGGCTTGCCCCCATTGGGGGTTTCATGACGGTTAGAGGGATGCCATTATAAGCTCCCCTGTAGATTGCCCCTGAAGCATAGGGATGAGCATCTTCCAGCCAGGAGTATTTCTTCAAATTTGCCTTTCTTATTAGATACTCAAGTAAAAGATCAGAGAACAACAAGAACACCTTTTCATCTACAGCGTAGTCCTCTCTTTTTTTCCTGGCCATTTTACTTGCGATTTCCACCACTTTAGAAGATGTCAAGAGTGGTTCATTTATCATTTTACCTTTCTCCATAGCAGCTTTAGTAACCCCATTATTAATTTTTATTTTTTCTCTCTCAAGTAGTCCTTTCCCGGTTCTTGCTTTCTTGTCTGATAAACCTTGAACGAAAGACTTTTTCAGAGGAGAAGCTTAAATGAAACTATCCCTGTAAAAGTCGTTTAGAAGATTTTCTTGGTGAGTAAAAGAACGACAAAAATTTATGTAATTCCGGAAGGTTTTTCGCTTGATTTTGAGCGCTATGGTATTCAGGAGGTTCCTCTTGAAGCGACAGACTTTGCTATGGTTTTACTCGAGAAGAGTGAGATGCTCGATCTACCTGAGGTTCAGGAACAGATAAAACGAGCTCTGGCGGCCGGCAAAGTTTTGGCCCTTCCTCTTGGCTCTTGCGACTCTCAAGCTATCCAAAAGCCCGCTCCTTAGGGGTAACAATGATTGTTCCAAAGGCTCGTTCCAAGTATGACATTATGGATGCTATTAAGAATTTCTTTTAAAGAAAGCTGAGCTATTAGCTATGGTGTTTTCTTCTAGCCGTTACCGTTTAGCTTTGATTTTTTATGCGCAAGAAGTAACGCTAAGTTTTTTTAACTTATTCTTTTTTCTATTTTATAGATTTGCATTGTTAGCCATGGTGATGGTTCTCTTTTTTGCCCGAAGTCCCACGCTTTCCATGCCCGCCAAACCGATTCTGGTTTGTATTTGCCTTCTTCATCTTTCTTTTCCAGGACTATTTTGACCATCTCGAGTAATCGCTCATCTTTTTTCAACCATTCGAATTGTGTTAATACTTCAACAACATGAAGTATGTCGTACCAGATGAATGGCAGCTTTAATTTTTGGAAACCCGAGCCCATGGCTCGAGTTTTGTTAGTTAGAAGAGTACTAAGGTAGTGTTGAAATTTGTTACAAAACTTAGGTTATAGCTTCACTTATAGAACTTGCGAATTATAATAAACTAATAACCAGATATTACTCGAGTCATTTAACCTTTCCTTTTCATTAGAAACGTGTTTAAAGAAGTGTTTATTGTATCCTCTAGGTAAAAGCAACTTTTTTAACTCAGAGACCAAGCTTTGATATTATCTTTTAATACCATAACTGATGGAGATTCTTAACTATGACTGATCATCTCTCTTCCAGGGTCGAGCTTTCCCAACCTGCTCCCATGTTGCCCCCTATGCCGGCCATAATTCTCGGCGTGAAAGGTGATGAGACCATCCGCGATGACTTGTCTTGTGTTTGGACGTTCGTACTTGATGGTTACCCTCCGCAAGTGGGGATTAGTGTCGCTAAAAAAAGCACGATTTCTGAACATTACCAAGTTGCCTTGGATTTTATTAAAAAGCATGGAGAATTTACTCTCAATGTTCCGGATACTTCCTGGGTGGAGGCTTACGATATTATTGACATGAGCGCTTCAGAGCGAGGGGACAAATTTGCTCGAACAAAGTTGACTCGCCTTCCCTCCAAATTAATAGATGCTCCTGGTATTGCTGAAGCACCAATCATTTTGGAGTGTCGGGTCCTCTCCTCTCATGAGCTTCCTCCTAAACGGATGGTTTTTTTTGCGGAGGTCCTTCGAACGAGTGTACAACAAGGGGTTGTTGATGATACAGGACGACTAATACCGGATTCAAGACCTTTTTTTGGCATGCTAGCTGGTTGCGGCGAATTCTGGACCTTCAAAGAGAAAGTGGGCCATATTGGTCAAACAAAAGGGCTAAATCATATTCGTTATTAATATAGTCATTGAAAAAACTTCAAAAGAGCTGGAGTAAAAAAAAGCATTTCAATATGAAACAGAAATCCTTTAAGGAGTAGCTTCACACACTTCTAAAGGTTAAAGCTGTGGATATCTCTCTGCAACTCATTTGAATCGTAACTGAAATAGGTATAGCCACGTTCTTTTACGAGAGCAACGAATTCGACGATTGACATACCGGTTTCCGCAGCTGCCCCGACGAGATAAAATTCTTTTTTAATGAGTCGGTGGTCAAAACTGAAATTAAATAAAAGTGCTTTCTTCCCTAGTTTAATCAGTTCCCTGATTAGTTCAGATTTACTCATGCCAAGCTTTTTCACCAGTGCATCTAATTCTTTTGATTCGTTTTCATCTACTCAGATCTGAACAACAGTCATCTCATTCACAGTACATATTATTGCAGTTGTCGGACAAAAGCATTTCTAATAATAAGGAGAGCAATAAAAAGGTCCGAGAATGACCAGTTAATTGCCCTGAAAAGGAAATCCTGTTTATAGGTTAGCACTTATGAATTGTGCTATCCTTGTGAAGTAATCCGGTTCGAGGTAGGCTTCTACATGGCCACGATTATCCACTCGCCACAGTTGTTTGCTAAGCGATGCTGGAAGGGTACTGTAGATTAATGTTGAGTCTTCGGGATTGAAGTCGAGGTCGTCATTTCCTTGAATGATGTAGGTTGGAACTGAGATGTTGTGAGCAACAGTTACAGGTGAAATGTCTGCAAATGAATAGCCGTAATGTCTTTCCATTAGTTTTATGGTTATCTGCCCGAAGATTATCCATGGGAATCCTGAGCGTTCGGGATAGGCTCTTCGTATCATCTGATCGCCGTAAGCCCAGATAGAGTCAACAATTATTGCAGCAACGTCGTTATATTTTGCAGTGTAGAACATCACTGTTGCCGACCCTTGACTCTCAGCAAAGAGCACTATTGCCGAGGAATTTACTTCCGGCTTGCTCTTCAAATAATCCACGGCGGCTCTAATGTCTTTTGTTTCGTCTAAGCCCCACGTAACACCTAGCTCTGTATCAGGAGACTCACCTCTGTTTCGCGAGTCAAAGAAGAGCAACCTGTAGCCCTCGTTATATAAGCCGGTGCCGTAATGGTCAAGCATAAAAGCTTTTGAATGGCTTGCGCCATGTAAAACGACTACAGTAATGTTTGCATTTGGATGGGAGGTGTTTTTTGGCTCGATATACCATCCTCGTAGAGTTAATTGATCAACAGTATCAAAGGTAACATTCTGATAACTCATCCCGAAATCATGTGGATAGAGAAACATGGCTTCGTGCTTGGGGTGCAGCATGGCGTTTTTTCCAATCAGCGGGATAATAAGAAACATCATGCTCGAAGCGAGAAGAACAATGACAACTGCGGAGACAATTAAACCGATTTTTAATTTCTTGTTCATTGGTATCCTTTGAACTTTTTCCCCTTTTTGTTTAAATGTTTTGGCAGTATCCAAGAACAAAGCCTTTCTTGCCAGTCCTCTTTCTTGTCCCTTTCATTCCTCCTTCTCAAAAAACTCCAGTAAAGAGAAGAATTATAAGATTTAAATTGCTCGCTATTCAAAAGAAAAAAGTTAAACAAAACAAACAATTTAGAGTCGTTAAAATTGAAATGTTGTTATCACCCCGACCAAGAAGCTGAAGGAAGCTGCGCTTACTGTGCGGTGCCATTGTGTAAAACGTGCCTTGTTGATGCCAAACCAAATAACGGGTATTGTCTAACCTGCCTCCGGCAAAAACAATTTGCCCGCACCTTTAATTATCTGCGGCTGTTTGTTTGGTTTGCAGGGATCGCTTGGATGATTTTGGCCTATTTCATTTTCGAGCCCACCCAAGGTGGTGATTGGTCCTACGCGTTAGCTTTTAGTGTTTTGGGGCCTGTTGTGGCAGTGATTATTAATAGATTGATGTTCCACGTTTTTATACGACTAATATTAAGTAACCTCAAGCCACAGCAAAAATTCTTTGTGGCATTCTTTCGTTTTTCTCTTACCGGAAAAAAGAACTTCTACTCTCAAGCTCTAAATGCTATAAACCAGGTTCCTAACCCTGAGGTTTATAAGGATGCTTTCTATGAGCGATTCATTGCCGTGCTCATTTTACAGCCATTCGCCCTTCCAGCAAATTGGAGTGCTAATGTAAGTAAGGCTTGGAAGTTAAGCGAAGAAGAAATGCTCTTAGAGCTCTTAACTTATGGGCGAGAGATTTTTCTAATAAATATCTTCAAAAATCATCATTACCAGGCGATAACAACCTTTATCGAGCTTCTCAAGAGAACAGCTCGAAAGGACCTATACAATGAGTTAATTGACAGCATCATGGCTCGCTTGGAGCATGTAGATCTTGAAGAAATAAAACGCTATCAGCCACACAAAGTCGCCAATCGCATTGTGTTACAAGCAAAGCAACAGGAGCCACAAAAAGTTTTAGTGGATAAAGCCTTTTTAACCGAGTTGAAATTAATCGAAGAGGAACTTGAAACCTTTCTCATGAAAGAAAACCGGTTGAAGGATTGGAGAGAAATAGCCGAAATTAGTAAACAATTACAACTTCCTATGATACCAAAAGCCACTTTCGAGGCCGCCCGCTATCCTGGAATCAATCATTTATCTTGGCCGTAACATCATGTTGATACAGATGATGATGGGTTAAGCGACCACGCTGAAGTTACAGGCTTTTATGGCCATGTAACCGATCCTTTGGATTCAGATATGGATGATGACGGTCTGACTGACTCTGAAGAAGTGCTCACGTATCAAACGGAACCAACAGATACTGATAACGACGGCTTACTGATGGCGATGAAGTGAACACCTATAATACGAACCCCTTATCAAGTGATACCGATAGTGATGGTTTACTAGATAAATACAAAGTAGATAACAACCTTAACTTGAGACTGAATGATACTACTCTTGACCCGGATAACGATGGCTTAACAAATCTCGAAGAATATACCACAGGCACCGACTCACACAACGATGATTCTGATGGTGATGATATTAAAGACGGTGATGAAGTGGCAGCTGGAAGCGACCCACTCGACCCTGAGAGCACCCCAACACCAACAAAAGAAGAACCACTATTTGGGAATCTAGTGGCTGTAATGATTGTCACAGCAACAGCTCTCTCTTCTATAGCAGCCCGAAAACGATACAAATAATTAGTTGAAAATTTCCGGAAAGAATTCTTCTTTCCAAACTTTTTTATCATACGCTTTTTGTTTTTTTTTCGACAGAACTTAGAAAACATAACAAAAGGTTAGAAAGCCTTCGAAAAAGCCAAGCGAATGCCTGAATAATAAAGGATTAAACAAGCACGATAGAGTCATCTGCTGAGAAGTAAATTTTATTGAATTTACGCTTTCGAATTCTCAGAACCTTAAAGTTTTTCTGCGATAGGCGTGAAAACGAAGCAAGCCCTTAAACACCCTCTTTCATTTTTATAGTAGACTAATAGTTTATTTCGAGGAAACAATAAAAGGTGTTATAAATTCTCCCCATTCTTTGCCAAAAACACCCACCTTTTTTTTGAGCTAATGAAAAGGTCACTTTTTCTTACTACTGGCAATAAGTACTCGACTCTTTTTAGTTCAATTTCAAACTTACAAGCATTAATAAATTCGCTTTTGTGAATATTATCAAGGAGGGTTTCCATTGGCAAACAAACGTGTCATTGTTTCTGTTTTCATCCTTGGAATCATTCTCATAGGAGGGCTTGTCCTAGGATTAGCGCTTCATTATTATTTTGCCCCACTCAAGCATGAGACCCCTCGCTGGGCAGTGATCAAAGATACAAATGGCGATAAAATTGCCGTCGAAACACCTAATGATATTGTTTGGGAACAGCTCACACAGCTATTTGAAAACGGCTCACGAATGTTCATAGGTAGTCTTGTTGAGCGATATAATAATAGCTGGGGCTTTCGCTTCCGGCCGGCAAATTTGACTGTTGCTCCCATTACTGCAGAAGGGCTCCAAGCAACCTTGCAATACATTAAAAACAATCTCGACTACTGGCTTGGAGAATGGGCTTATACACTATCTCAAGTAATGGCAATCCATGAACAATAAGACTAACCAAGCAATTTATTTATCAAACAAGCGAAAAAAAAACTTTAAGGGAAGGAGCTTAAAAGAGAGAAGATAAACGTGGAGGGAAGTATAACAATTGACAGAAAAAAACATCACCTTACCGGTACCTAAAACGAAGGGAGAAGTCTCACTGGAGGAAGCTCTCACTCAAAGAGCAACACAAAGAACTTTTAGCCTACAAGAAATTACACTCAAGACAGTTGTACAGCTCCTCTGGGCACTTCAGGGAACAACAAAAAAAGAACAAGTCTCAGAAGAGAAAGTAATCTACCATAGAGCTGCACCAACACCCGGAAGAAGCTACCCCCTAGTAGTCCATCTAGTGATGGAATAAGGTTATTACCTATACGAAGGAAGCAAGCATGAATTGCAACTGCAAGAACAGAAAGACCTGCAACAAGCACTGGCAGAAGCACCCTACTACGCCGATCTTAATAAACAAGCAATCGCAATAGCACCACTAAAAATCATCCTGGCAGTCAATAATCTAAAAGCCCTAAAAGTTACCCCCTTAATGGAAAACGCCATAAGATTCATTCGTCTTGAAGCAGGACACGCCACACAAAACCTTCTCTTACAAGCAACAGCACTCAAACTAGGAACTTGCACGATCACCAGCTTTCAATTAGGAACAGTCTATGAAGCACTCCACCTGCCGGAAAACCAGAGACCAATCTATCTCATAACAATTGGCTACCCAAAAAAAACTAGGAACTAAAGATATTCACTAACTCAATGATTAATCAATTGAGTTTTTTCTTTTGCTACCTTGAGTTTGATACTTACTTAACATTCACCCTCTCACAATTTCAATACTCGTAATTGAGCTTTTTCTTTTGCAACCTTTAGGACTCGTTTTTACGAGAACACTCATTCCTCTCGGCATTTCAATACTCATGATTGAGCTTTTTCTTTTGCAACAAAATGATAACCACAACGACTACAAGCAAAGGACTTATCTAATTTCAATACTCATGATTGAGCTTTTTCTTTTGCAACATCTTAGAAGCTGGCGGTGTTGTATTTTCCTCTATCACATTTCAATACTCATGATTGAGCTTTTTCTTTTGCAACAAATGATGAGATGAAATGG
>DXJV01000077.1 GCA_019056785.1 Candidatus Heimdallarchaeota archaeon | reverse complement strand
TTCTGAAGCAGAAAATGCTGAGCCGCCAAATAGCAATACCACACATTAACGAACTAATTGCAGAACTAAACATTGAAAAATTCGAAGTTACAAGCGAGGGAAGAATAAAGTTTAACCATCCAGCTGGAACTCACGACGACATGTTATGGGCCTTCGCCCTAGCAATTTACGCAACGAAAGACACCTCCAGAAAAATGCTAATCCTTTAATTTTGGGACTGCCATATTTAAATTAAAAGTTATAAAGGCAACTGAATAGCAAATGTCCGAGTCAAATGAGCATAGAAAAATAAAAGAAATAATTTCAAATAAACTCAAGGAATGGTTTGGGTGCAGTATTCAAGAGTATCCCTCTTCAGGGCACCGCCTTGATGTCTACGCTGTGACTCCTGATGGTATAAGCATTGCCGTTGAGGTTATATGGTCAAGTTCGAGAGCAAATTTTTATAGAGATTTAAATTTAGTTCAAGGAATCAATGCAGATATCAAAATTGTGATAGCCAATCCCAACATAATAGAAAACGACGAGTTTACTCGGGCATTTTCTAAAGTTGCAGTAGAAGAACGAAAAAAGGGAACTATAATTAATGGAGAGTTATTTGACGGACGAAAGGTTCTTACAGATTCCGAATACATTAATAAGATTTTCAAAAAAGAAATTTTTAGCTACATTGAAATCGCAAGAGGATACAAGATTCGGCCACCAATTACCTTAAAACCTCCTCCAATTCCAAAGGCTGATGAAGTGCAAGAGATTCTGGTTTCTAATCTTTTTCCAGTTAGAGAGTATCCCGCAAAAATATACAGTAGTCCAACGGATGTTAGATTAGAACGTGAAGTTTTTAGCGTACTTGGAGAAGAAGTCGCAAATTATCCATTCATTCTTAAAGAGAAAAAAATTTACACGTTTTTGAACCTAAGCAGTCCTAACAATCCATTTCTACCGATCATTAATAGAAATCAGATATACGAAGAATCGACTTCAGAATGGATCAAGAGTGAAGAAAAAAGGCGTGATTTGATTCGTCTTCTCAATTTATCGCTAAGAATTCACTGCACAAAAAGGCTAAAATGGTTGAGCTATGACAAGAAACATAAAAGGTTCATTTTTCAACTCAAAAACGGGAAGGAAAATGTCTTTCGATGGAGAGCAGGCGAAAGATTTGCAGATAGGTGTGTAGCAAAGCCCTATATTGACAAAAGAAGCGGGAAAATATCATTCTGTAGACACTATGCAGCGAAGATAAACTTTATGTTTCTTAACGGCGACCTTTTTTTGAAAATAGAACCTACAGTTGTCTTTACACGTGACGGGGTCAATCCCTTACGCTCGGAAAAAGTGGCATATTATCTCAGTCGATGGTTAGCGAAGCAGTATAACGAACAATATCTGAGACTTGTAAGGTTATGGGCGAAGTATCTTTCAAGGCGAGAAGTTACCATAACAATTAATGTGGGAGAACAAAGAATAATAATTGACACGATACCCGTCCGTGCAAAAACCAATTTTGGGATAAAGGAAGAAGATAAACCACCTTTTGGGTGATATAACTTGGAATTACAAAGTTTATTTATCGATGAACCATACTTGACTTTTGGAGACGGAAATAAACACATTGACCCTAAAATGGGATTGCTTCTTTATGGTCCATGTTTACATCCAAATAGACGGATAATGTCAACTCCAATAAGATTAGGAGTTATTGGCTCAAAGGAGACAATAGATTTAACTCGCGAATGGGTTGAGAGATGTCGAATGGGAATAGCTGGTAAAGAAGAAAATCCTGTATTGTTTCCTTCTTTTCCTGGTTTTTCAAAAATTTTTGGCAGTGAATTGAGAGTTTTAGATGAGTGTATAGAGCAATTAACCGATGATGAAATAAAAAATGTGATAAGAATCGGAAATTTCAATCGAAGGGTGCAAAGAGCAGCAAATATAATAATTGAAAAACTTGAAAATTTAAGGATAAGAGAACCAAGACCACATGTAGTTATTTGCGCCCTCCCTCAACAAATAGTTGATTATTGCGCAGTTAAAAAAGGAAGACGAGTGGAATTAACTAAAGAAGAAAGGAAAATTTTGAGAACTATTCGGAAATTACGTAAGATAGGCCAAACTACTTTATTTCCATTTAACGAAGAAGAAATGCCCTATGAGAGAACGAGCAATCTCCGGCGTATAGTAAAAGCCAAGGCAATGCAATTAGGAATCCCTACGCAGTTTGTATGGCCTAGGACATTAAAACCTGGAACGGAAAATGAAACGCTTCAACCTGAAGCAACAAGGGCATGGAATCTTTCTGTAGCTTTATATTATAAAGCTGAAGGGTATCCTTGGAAACTGGCAGAAATGCCCACTGGTACATGTTACGTTGGCATCACCTTCTACAGAACTCACAACCAAGAAAATGTGAGGTCAAGTTTAGCTCAGGTCTTTACACATACAGGTGAAGGACTGGTTTTAAGAGGGGGAAAGGCAATTGTTGATAAGATTACTCGTTCAACTCA
>DXJV01000036.1 GCA_019056785.1 Candidatus Heimdallarchaeota archaeon | reverse complement strand
GGTGATTTTGGAATTGTTGAAAGTTACCCCCCTCCCCCTCCACCAAGAAGGGACGCCCCTCCTCCCCCCCCAGATAACAACCAATCTTATGCTCCCTATTCTCCAGCCTATGCTCCTCGAACCCAAAAGAGAGTTTGTGAACGATGTGGTACTGTCCTACGTCCTGATGAAACACAATGCCCTGGTTGCGGGAAACCATATCAAACTTCCCCCGCTTCTTCCTCAACCCCCTCTGCTCCCTATCAACCCCCTCCTCCTTTTACCCCTCGGAAGCCCGTTGCTCCCCCCCCAAGAAAAGTGCCTTCTCCGCCCCCACAAACAAAGTCCCCCTCTGCTCCTGTCTCTAAAGCTAATGTTGCTAAATGTGCTCGTTGTGGTGCAATTGTTTATGATTATGAAACCCGCTGCAGTAATTGTGGACGGATTCTAGCACCACCAACAAGAAAATCAAAAGGGAAACCATCCCCCGCAGGACGCTCTCCCCCCGGAACAGCTCGTTGTGGGCGTTGTAATGCGATTGTCTACCCACATCAAACTGTTTGCCCAAACTGCGGGAAACCACTGGCGCCGGTTACAACAACACCTTTAGAACCAAGTCAAAGGATTAGTCGCTGCAAACGATGTGGGCATATTGTTTATCCGACTGATACTGTTTGCCCTAATTGTGGGAGAAAACTGGACCCTATTTAGGGTTAAAGTTTGTTAGTTCCTTCAAGATTTTTCTTTCTAAAGGCTCACACACGGCTAACTCTTCATGGTTGACATTAAAAATGATTTTCTCATCCGCTTCGCCATAAAGGGCACTTTTTAATGAGACCATTCCATCTCCTTGAGCAAACTCCGGCAGAAGTACCCCCTCGAAAATTGTCAAGATTTTTTTTGGCTTGGCAAGCCAGTGATAAACCTTCTCCTTTTTCTTCCCTTCATTGTTTTTTATGTTGACTGCGTCACCTTCCTTTGTAGAAAAGATGTGTTTAATTGTTCTTTTCGTAACTGTTTGCTCAATCTTCCAAGAATAAATGTGTGCATAAGTTGCACAGTTTCCTGCGATAAAAATATACTTCACATTTGGCGTTTGTTCTCGATCTTTTAGATCTAATAAGAATTTACTATTTGTTGAGAGTTGTTCTGGTTTTAAAGATGTAACTCTCCGTCTTCCTGTAATGTCCCAAAAACGTTTCAAATTTGATTCATTTAGCAACTTAATAAGTGGTTGTTTAAGGAAGAAGAGATTGGTAAGATTAGTTCCCCTATGTGGCGTTCCTAAAAAAATTGCCTTTTCAATGAGTTCGTTTTTATTCTGTTCCAAATACTTGCGAATACAAATCCCCCCTCTCGAGTGCCCCACTACAAGTATCCTTCTTTCACCATAAACTCGTTTTATCCCATCTAAGATTTCCTTTAATTCATTTGCTGAAAGGTTAATGTCCCCAAAAGGTTCTTTTTGACTATAGGTTATAACATCAATTCTCTTTCTCATGAGTCTAACGAATAGTCCTTCAACCTTTAATATTGGTGAAATACTATAGGCAAAGGGAAGATACATGTGACTGGGTGGTGGTTTTGAATGCCACCCAAAACTTTTGGGCTTTGGCCGAAAGTGATAATCTCGCAACCATCCAAAGGTACCAAAATACGGTTCAATGTAGAGCCATTTTGATGACCCATAGCCATGTAAAAGAAGAACAATCGGTTTCTTTTCTTCCGAAGGCAGAGCATTAGCACTAATGTCTTCTCTCTTTAAAAGAGCATTAAGTTCATTTTGTGCTGCAACCGCTTCGAGATTTTCTATTTTTGGTGGCAGAGGATGCAATGGCTCTTTTTCTTTTAAAATGTGTTTTGGAATGAACACATTCATCACGTTTTTTTGTTATCTTAATAAATAAACAATAGACTCCTTTTCTTACTAAAGCATTGTGTTTTGAAACCTCTCTTTCTCTTCGAATAGTTTTTGAATGGTTAAATCTTTCCATATCTGGGATGAAGTTAGTAGTTATTGGCAGTATCACAGAAGACATCATCATTTCACCATCTAAAAAAGAGAGTCGCTATATTGGCGGTGTTCCTGTCTATGCTGCAGCAATAGCAAAAGCTTTAGAAGAATCAATAGGAATTGTCTCTAAAGTTGGTACTGATTTTCACCTAAATAATTTAAAGACTTTGCATTCTTTAGGGCCTGATCTCCGGGGGTTCAAAATTTCAGGCGAATCATCCATGGTTTTTGAAAATCGTTATACCCCAAAAGGCCGGAGAGTTCAAAGACTTCTTGCAACGTCAGAAAAAATAACTTTTTCAGAAATTCCAACTGCCTACCTGTCAATTTCATGTGTCCATCTCGGGCCTGTTTTTAACGAAATCCCCATTGAATTGATTTCTCAAGTTCGGAAACATTATAAATTGGTTTCTCTGGATGCTCAAGGTTTTACTCGGAGTGTAGATAAGAAAAAAGGTCACATTGTCTTAAAGTCACAGGTGGATTTGCAAGAAATCCTCCCGTATATAGACATTTTAAAAGTTGATGATAATGAAATTAAATGTCTTACATCCTCAACAAAGCTTGCTGACGCTATTGCCACTGTTTTGGCTTTTAACTTGGATTTTCTTATTATTACCCGCGCTCATAAAGGTGCAATAATTTTTCATCATAACCAGAGGATCGATATTCCGGCCTTCCCAACAACGATTGTTGATGAAACGGGTGCTGGTGATACCTTTATTGTTGCTTTCCTTTTAACATATCTTGCAACAGTGGATGCTTATTATTCAGGACTTGTTGCTGCATCTGCAGCATCCTATAAAATTGCTACAGCAGGTCCCTTTCCCACATACATTCGAGATGATATTCTTACAAAAGTTCAAACGTTCCTTGCCACACAAAAACACCCGCCAACATCTTAATCAGTCACTTTTCTAAAGCTGGAATCAGTTATCTTTTTCAATAAGTTCGTAATATTTTAGTTCATAAAGAATTACTGGTTGTATGTAAAAATGACTGATGAGTATGATTATCGTCTAGATGGACCGAATGCAGAACGCATTGAAGAAATTCCAGAAACGAAATATTTTGTAGCTGAATCTTCCATTTCTCAAACAGATGCGGAACAGCTTTTCACGAAAGAGAAGGCCGCCATTTTCAAGGGGTTCTTTAAACGACCCAAGCCTGAGGAAGTTGTAGTTAAAGAAATCAAGAAGAGTTTTGAACCTTATGTGATAATCGGTGGCGAATACGAACTTCGTTATCTTACCGAGCGGACTTATGATATCGATCTTTTAGATGACACTATTT
The DNA here is from genome assembly GCA_019056785.1 of Candidatus Heimdallarchaeota archaeon. Taxonomy (GTDB): domain Archaea; phylum Asgardarchaeota; class Heimdallarchaeia; order JABLTI01; family JABLTI01; genus JABLTI01. Next base: position 28,787 of record DXJV01000036.1, on the reverse strand, counting down.
CTGTTTTCATCTTAGGTGAGGAACTCATCGTTCCGGAGAAACCTTCAGAAGAAGAAACGGAAGTGGAAATTAAAACGCCTAAAAAGAAAGGGTTTTTCAATGGCTTGTTTTCCAAAGGAGAAGCTGCTATCAAAAAAGGTAAGCCTGAAATTCAATTAAAAGGAATAGAACATGTCCATGTGGTTAAGAAAATCATGGAAGCTCGAAATTACAAAGGACAAGAAGTTAACCCCGAATCTCTTCCTTCCGCTGATTTAAAACCAATTACAAAGCAATTCCTAACCACCGAAGCAAAGATGGTCCCCTCAAAGTATTATGACATTGATAAATTACTGGCAGAAGTTATTAAAGAATATACTACAAAACCCGAAAGTGTGCAACGCGTTCTATTTGAAAAGTTAATTATTACTGACAAGAAAATTCTCTTCTTCCCTGTGTATTGGGCAGAGATGATTTACAAAGGAAAAGAAACAAAGCATGTCCGATTGGACTGTATTACCAAAAAGATCAAGGCTCAAAAAGGAAGTCGCTATGCACCCCCACCTGCAATTGAAGCAACAACGCAAGAAGTAGCACCTGCTCCCAGTGCGGATCGTTGCCCCGGTTGTGGAGAAGTCGTTAGCCCCGATGATAAATTCTGTAACAATTGTGGCTTAAAACTCCATTAGTCCTCCTTTTTTTCTTTCCTTTTCAATTTTATTAGTCGGTGTTTTTCATAGAAGCTTAATATTTTAAACAAGAATTTTTCATCTACCTTGCCTAGCTCAGCTTCAACAAGAGCACAAATCTCCGAAAAAGTCCGTTTTCCATTTATCCAAAAGATTGCGGCGTCAATTGTATTAGTCAGCTCTTTGTGTTCTTCAATTAATTTTTCATAATTGTGGAGTTCTTCATAAGGTATTGTTAGTCTGTGCAAACCGGTTATCGGTCCTCTGAACTGCTTTACAGGGATAAGTTCTCGATCTTCTTTACTGAGTGATTCTTTTTCGCCATTCGGTTCTTTCGGTGTTAATTTTAAAGATTCAAAAAGTCCAATCAATTCTTTTTTCAATCGTGCAAGTTCTTTGTTGGCCGTCTCTATAATGAGTTTTTCTTCATTGTGCAATAGTTTCTTAATTTCTTCTTTTTCCATCTGTTCTTTCGAAAGGAGTTTTTTTGTAGAGCGGAGAGTTAAAATTTCGCGCTCTTTTCGGAAGGTTATTCTTTTTTCAACATTCTTTATGAGCATATATGCTTGCTTTTCTTTCTCTTCTTGCTTCTCTTCTGTAGTCATCTTCTTTACTATACTATTGGCATATTCTCGAGCAAACTGTATTATCCGTTCTCTTGCTTTACTTCCGACTTCTTGTATCAACCAGAGAACTTCAGGATATCCTGCATTTGCAATAAAATAACAATATGTTCCAATAAGGGAGCCAACAATAGCCAGCATTTCTTCAGAGACTTTTTCTATGGTATCTTCTCCTGTGTGATAAAACCTGTCGGGCCATTGAATGAGCATAGGTGTGCCAATCCCAATGTCCGGAAATCCCAGAATGAAATGGTCAGAACCCCCTGAGAAAGGCTGGTCGTTTGCATATTTAAATGTCGCAAACGCCCCAGTCCCGGTGAAATTTTTCACTTCTTTACTTCTCTCGTGGAGTATGGCACTTAGGACATCATTCACAAAAGAAGGACAAGAATCATGTGTGCGCTCCATTACCAAAGTTCGCCCTCCTCCAATGCTCTGATCCGCCCCTACCATGTCAGCATTTATTCCCGCCACAAATTTTTCGATAATTTTTTCATGTGTGGCTAAATAGCATACCGTGCCTGTAAATTCTGCCATCAATAAAAAGCGCATTCCCCGTTTTGGTCGTGGAAGTTTTTTCGTGGAAATTAATGTTTGTAATGTTCGAGCAACCTCCATTAAGGTACCACACCCACTTGCATTATCTATTGCCCCTGGTTTGGGATGGCACAAGTGTGCTACTGCTAATACTTCTTCCTCATCTGTTGTCCCCGGGATGAAAAATTCTACAACTTCCATTGCCCCATCGATGAAATATGCGTCTATTTCTGCATGAACCTTAACTGCGCATTCTTCTTTGTCTTTCTTATCCTTTCTTCTTCTCTCTTCTTGTTGTTTTATTAATGCTCTGAGTTCATCCCCTAATTCTGCTGATAAGACAAACCCAAGCGCGTCCCCCTCGGAATCGTGTACATCATACCAGAATGAAGTATACCTTCTTGCGGTAGGAAAGTTTGCTCTCGTTCGCAAAGGCTTAAATTCAGACACCAAATCATAAATTATCCCTGCTGCTTGTGCTTTTTTCACTGCAATTTCTCGTAATTTTCTTAAATCAGGGTCATCTGTGAGGATAAATTTCCCTTTCAAGTCTAGTTTCTCAATTTCTTCTTCCTTTAACCCTCTTTCCAAAATCACTACTTCCCCAGTAATCCCTTCTTTTGGTGTGCCTTTTGATCTTTGAATAATTGAGCACGGGTCATCAAGAAATCTACAAAGGTTTTTTGCTTTTTCTTTTGGTTCGATTAGGTCCAATGAGGCACGTTTAATTACCCATTCTTTAGGGACAGGGACCCCCCAATAGGTGTTCTTACCTTTTGCTGGAAAAGTAAGAAGTTCGACTTTAGGAATTCCAAAGTCAACGAGCTTGTTATAACAAAACTTAGCCGCTGCCCGGAATCCGGGCGAAGATTGAATGCGGTGGAAATGTGCAATGCCACTAATGAGCCCTTTAGCATTTGCGCCTGAAAACTCCTCTGAAATTCTTTCTAAAACTTGATTGAACATGCATTAATAATGCCTTTTCTTTTCTTAAAAATTCTTTTAAGCAGAAATTACTTTCTTCTTCACAAATAGAAAAACACCTTTATTTCATAAAGCTTTTTCAATATGTATAAAAATCACTATCTTCATTGAGTTGACTTAAAAATTGCCCGACCCTCTATCCTTAAAACCACTTGGTTCTCGAAAGGACCTCTTTTTACCAGATTTGGAACAAAACATTTCAAAGGTTCTCCCTACAGCTTTAACCTTGTTTGGTTATTCTCCCCCTCAAGAAGAAACATTAGAACCTTCTTTAAAAGAAAGATCTTTTTGGAGAAACATTCAAGAAAAAGACGTCTCAAATATCGTTTTTTTAATTATTGACGCCCTGGGCTTGGAACAATTTCTATCCTATTCCTCTTTATTTCAAAGGATTTTCAAAGCTAATGGTTTGGCATTATCCTCGGTTTTTCCGACTATCACCAGTACTTGTATCCCTTCTTTGCGATTAGGAAAAATGCCAGTTGCTCATGGGATTTTGGGACATAAAATCTATTTTTCTGAGGTTGGGAATATTGTTGATACTCTTACACTTGAAGCGAAAGATAGTACCGCTAGTTTGGCTCAAGCAGGTGTAAGCGTTACAAATTGGTTGTGGTGTGATTTCCCTATTGCAAAAAATTCAGGCATTGAACAAATTGATTTGATTGAAAATCACATAGCTAATAGTGGTTTGTCGAATTTTCTGACAAATAATGCTTATACCATTGGCTATTATAGCTTAGTGGATTGTTTTGCAAGTTTAAAACGTGTCCTCGAAACGCCGTCCGACAAACAACGACTTATAAATATTTATCTGGGTTCAATTGACGCTATCTCCCATCGCTATACAACAAAAAGTTTTGAATATCAAACTTTGCTTGAATATATTGAAGAAATATTCCTAAAAACATTACAAACTCTTGATAAATCGATCTTAGACAAAACCGTTGTCTTTTTAACATCAGACCACGGGCAAGAAGATCTCTTAGAAGAAAAAGCAATTACAATAACAAATGATGCTGAAGCGCGTTTAAACACTCTTATAAATTATCGAGGACGGAGTGGTCGTGTGGTGCATCTTTACCCTAAACCCGGGAAACTTGAGGGTGTGCTCACCTGGTGTGAAGAAGAGCTGGGTGAGTTAGCGCTTGTTTTCACACCAGAGAAATATCCCCTCTTACTAGGAGAAGGCGCGACGGCTAACAAGGTTATAGAACGGATGGGTGAAGTACAAATTTTACTGGGGAAAAATGCCAGCCTTTATTTTGGACATAGCGGTAAATTTGATCCTATGTACAATCTCGGCTTAAATGCCACTCATGGGTCTCTTAGCAAAGGAGAATTGTTAGTGCCCTTACTTATTGCTCGACTCTCTGACTTCTTTAACCTATGAAACTGGAATATTTATACTTTTACTAAAAGAAGAAACAAAAAAGGAAAGAAAACAGATAGAGAAAAAAATGGAATTGTTCTGCAAAGATTACTTTTTGCCTTTTGCTATAGTAATCTCTATTGCAGAAACGTTTGCAGTACCACCTTCAGATCTCTCAATAGTTTCTGTTGAGATTTTGATATCCTTGATTACCGCATCCGTAATGAATCGGTTGCGAATAATCTCAGCGGTGTCCACGGCACGGCTAATTGCTCGTCCTCTAGCTTTAAGAACTAATTCTTGATCGCCTTCATTTAATTGTGTTATGCATGACAAGACATATGTCATTACGCCTTTTGATCCAATGAAGACTACGTTGGATTCGTTTTTTTTGGACATGGTGTAAGATCTCCGTTACAGTTGTAAATCTTTGATATGAGTAACCTTGAAAAGCACAAGTTATTTTTTTAATCTTTCGTTTCAAAAGGTGAAAAAAACACCTTTTTAGCGTTAAAAGGCTTCTATTGTACTAGAAATTAGTCGGAAGAATAGGCTTTAAGCAGGTCGAAGTCTCGAATAATCCCGACGACATCACCCTTTGCGTTTACAACAGGGATTTGATAGAGTTCCATCCGGCTCATCTTCTTTGCTACTTCGCTAATTGTTGCTTTGCTAAAAGTGGTGATTACATCCTTCGTCATTATTTCTTTAACCGGAATGTTTGGTAATGTTAGATCTTTTGTATGGACGATAATTGTTGACACAGAATCCCAGCTGCCTTCTTTTCCTTCACCGGAGATCATTTCATCAATTTTTTCGCTTCGAATTGCTTCAAAGAGCTTGACAAAATCAATCATTGTCACAATTCCTACCATTCTTACCTCATCATCAAAAATGATCGCTGATTCTGATTTGGCAAAGTCCATGATCTTTTGGCAGATTGGTAATGGTGTTTCCTGCCAGACCCCTAAAATCGATTTAGTCATATACTCATTAATTGTTTTTTCTGAAGAGGCGATGGAAATTACTTTCGAAATAATGTCCCCAATAGTAATCATCCCCACTAACTTGTTTTTTTCTACGACAGGAAGCTGTCTAAAACCATTTTTATAGAGGGTATTAATGATGTTTTCAACATTTTCTTTTGGGGTGGTAGTTTGTGGTTCCTTTGTCATTAAAAGAGCTAATTGTGTTTCAGTGGGTTTATTTACAATGTCTGTTTCTGTAACTATCCCTACAAGTTCTTTTGTATCTTCTTTTATGACTGGAAAGCTAGTAAGATTTGTTTTTTTAATTAACTCAAAGAGCTCATCTCGTGTGCCGGGAACCACCGCACAAATGGGGTCAGTGGTCATTATCTCTGCAACTTTCATTTTCGTTCTTCCTCCGAAGGGTTTTCATAATTAGGAGCCAAGTAATTTTTACTTTAGTGATATTCTTTAGGCTTTAAAAAGACTTTCATAATCGAATTTTACATATTATTTTCCCTTTAACCATTTAATTATTTTGCCTCTTTACTAAGAACTACGTTGTTCTTCAACAAACTCGAGGTATTTGTTCTCCAATGGGTTTTTCAATGATTCTGTGCCCGCCGACTACTGTCTTTGAGAGCACATATCTTGGTCGTTCAGCACGAACTTCTCCAATTATGGCGGCATTCTTTCCCAAGGGGAGTTCTTTAATTGCTTTTAAAACTTCGGTGGCTTTTTCTGCCTTAACAGCCAGTAATACTCTGCCTTCACAAGTGACGCCCAACGGTTCTAAACCCAACATCTCACTTGCTGCATAAACCGCCGGTGCAATTGGAATTTTTTCATCTTCAAGCCAAAGGCTTACATTTGATTTTTCAGCAAATTCATTTAATGCCGATGCTAACCCACCACGAGTGGGGTCCTTCATTGCCACTACCCCCCCAACTTTCAAAGCTGCTTCAACTATTTCTCGAACAGATGCAACATCAGACACAAGTTCAGTTTCAAAAGAAATTCCTTCTCTTCCTGCCATTAAGGCGATGCCATGATCGCCCACCGTTCCAGAAATTATCAATTTATCGCCTGGCTGGAGGTTGGAGTCTTGTATATCCAATTGTTCATCTTCTATAAAACCGATTCCTGCGGTTGTAATGACCATCTCATCAATTGTTCCTCTGGGCATTACCTTTGTATCGCCGGCAATAATTGCAACTTGATTTTCTTCTGCTGTTTTTGCCAATGAATCAATAATTGCTTGCAATTTTTTAACTGGAAATCCTTCTTCTATGATTATACTTGAAAGAATTGCCAGCGGTTTTGCACCCATAACACAAATGTCGTTTATCGTTCCGGTGATGGCTAATTTCCCCAAATCCCCCCCTGGAAAGAAAATAGGATGAACAGTATGGCCATCTATTGATGTCACAATCCTTTTGTTTCCAATTGGGATCGTTGCTCCATCATCTTTTTCATCGAGTCCAATGCCTTCGCCCACTTTTCGATACTTGATATTTTTCATGATGAGCTCTAAAAGTTCATCCATTTTAGTTCCACCGGCACCATGGGCTAGATCAATAAATTCTTGTTTCATTCTTATCATCTTGGCATTATCTTAAGCATTACTGACTGAGGCTCATCCAATTTTTGAGTTTTGTTGTAACTCCTTCTATTAAGGTATCCCCTTAAAGCGAGAAATTGGAACACTGGCAAGCCTAAAGAGAAGTAAGGGGGAAAATATTAATACGCAATAGTAATTTTTTTAAAAGTTATAAAGAGCTTCATGTTTGTTATTGGCTTGTTTTTTATTTCAAGCCCTTCTCACACAAATCTAGGGTATGTTTAAAATGAGTAAAATCAGAGTCTCTCACATTTTGGTTCCAAAATATTCTCAAGCAGAAGTACTTTTGAATCAATTAAAATCTATTAATCCGAAGCAACTCCCAACAGTGTTCAAAAAACTTGCAAGTGAAAATTCCACCTGCCCCTCAAAAAAACGTGGCGGCGATCTGGGTTTCTTCGGACGTGGTCAAATGGTTAAGGAATTTGAAAAAGCTGCTTTCGCTCTTCAAGCTGGCGACTTGTCGGGCATTGTTAAAACTAAATTTGGCTATCATATCATTCTTCGAACAGGTTAAGAGGTTAACTTAAGCATTTTTCTCTTTGCCTTGGCGTATTTTCTCAAACCAATGGACACAGCCCATCGGGCAATCGTCCATAACTTTTTGAATTCTTTGTCGTTCAGCGCTATTAGGTGCATACACTTCGGCGACTCCCTCAGGTGTTAGCCTAAAAACCTCGGGTAAAGCATAGGTACATAAAGCACAACCACAACATTCATGCTTATTGACACGAGGTTCTTTCTTTGCCATTTTAAACTACATTCTCCTTTTTTTTACAAAAATAATCCCATATCCTTTATTTTAGTTTCGTTGAAAATAAAAAGGTTTGGCGGAAAAGAGGAGAAGGAAAAGAGGACAGTTTTATTTCTTATTCTCGTCCTTTAATGAATTTTTTAAGCCGGCGTTTGAATTTCTTCGTTTGGATCTCTTCAAGTTGTTCTCGTTGATAACGTTCACGCATTTTTTCAGTGTATTCTTCCACTTCTGCTACGGGATATTTGTTGAACAAGTGACATCGGACTGTGTGTTGTGGGGCAACTTGTCGCAATTTTGTAATTTCTTTCTTGCAGATATCCATTGTGTGAGAGCAACGCGGGTGGAACCGGCAACCGGGTGGGGGCGTGATGAGGTTTGGAATTGCTCCCGGAATGATTGTTAGGTCATCATCTTTTCGCGTGTCTGGCTTGGGAATTGCCCCTAATAAGGCAATACTATAGGGATGCATTGGATTCTTAAATAATTCAATTGTTGAAGCATATTCAACAATGTAGCCTGCATACATAACTGTTACATAATCTGTCAGTTCTGCAATAACTCCAAGGTCGTGAGTGATGAGCATAATAGACATATTAAACTCGTTACGAATCGCTTTTAGGATGTTTAAGATCTGGGCTTGAATAGTGACATCCAAAGCAGTTGTTGGCTCATCGGCAATTAATAACTCAGGGTTGCATGAGAGTGACATTGCAATCATTACTCGTTGTCTCATACCCCCTGAAAACATGAAGGGATAATCGTCAACTCGATCCACTGCGCTTGGAATCCCTACAAGGTCCATAATTTTAATGGCATTTTCTCTTGCAGTCTGTAAATCAACTTCCTGATGCAGTCGAATGGCTTCCATGATTTGGTCGCCAACTGTTAAAACAGGGTTTAGAGAGGTCATAGGATCTTGGAAGATCATTGCCATTTTGTTTCCTCGAATGGTTCGCATTTCTGCATCTGATTTCTTCCGTAGGTCTTCGCCTCGATACCAGACTTCGCCTTCAATAATTTTGCCTGGGGGATCTGGGACAATGCCCATAACTGAGAGCGCACTGACTGATTTTCCACAACCAGATTCGCCCACAATACCAAGCGTTTTAGCTTCATATACTTTATAGCTCACATTTTCAAGAGCTCTTACAATTCCTTCTTCTGTAAAGAAATAGGTTCTTATTCCTCGAACATCTAGTAAAACGCCTTCTTCATAAGGTGGGCGTAACTCTTCTTCAAAGGTTGGTTCGCTCATTTTTCCATCTCCGAAACAAATTCCGCCAGTAGTTTGTATCTTTTACATACTGTTTTTAATCGATTTAATTAATTTTTCATTGTTGTTAATAAATCGAAAGACAATTTTATTTTATTGTAGTCTCTTATACACTTATAATCTTTAAAAATCATACGTTTGTTTTGTTCAAACCTTTTTTAAGCCCATTTCCTGACTGGTTTCTTTCCCCAATAGCATCTATTCTTTTTTTTTCTATCTTGGTAACGATTTTATTGCTCTTTTATAGACATCGGGGATAAAAAAGAACAAGACTCCATTCACAACAACTTTGGATGCTGTTACAGGAAGCCCAATTAACAAGGCTGTAAAATAACCTATGAAATTGAAATTTTGAGCTAAAATTATCCAACCGACATTTGTAATGAGATCAAAGGCGATGGTTAAGAGCCCCCCAATTGTTGCGAAAAATAATCGTAATAATACAGTCGTATCTTTCTCTATTAATTGTTTACAAAACGCACCAGAAAGCGCTATGAGAAGAAAAGCGACCAATTTAAAGGGGAAAATAATAAATCCCGGTCCAATTATTACCGTAGAGATGATCTCATAAAGCGAGGCTGAAATTATTGCCAGTGCACAGGCATAAATTGGCCCTAAAATGATCCCTCCCAAGAAAAGTGTTATTGTCATTAATTCGATATAGGGGAAAAAAATGAATGCTGTTGATAAGGCGGCACTTAATGCTCCTAGAATGGCAACCATAGCAATTTTTATGGTGTGATTGGCTTGCTGTGTAGACTGAGTAACGTCAACAAGAACAGTTGAATTTTTACTTTCTTCTTTTAGTGTTCTTGATAGCAATTCTGAATTTTTATTGGTTAATGTTTCGTTACTTTCATCCACAAATTTTCACGAACCTTCCATTTTTTTATCTTCTCGAGTGCATCCTTCTTAGAAGAACAATCGCTGCTAAACCTACGAGAACGAACGCTTCACTAATTACAATCGTTTTTGTTGGGGAAGGAATTGGAATCGTGGAGGAAGTTAAATGCATCTTCAACCAAAAACTCCCTACAGAGGTATTAGCAGTCATTAAAATTCCGGTTAGCTTTTCGTATTGCAATGTTGACTTTTGGAAGCCATCATCGTAGTTTATTTCTATAACAGCCACATCTTGCCCTGACCAATTAATTGTTTTTTCTTCAATAATCTGTGCATTTGTTGTGTTGAAAGGGTGGCTTAGAATTAGTGTTTTCCAATTGTCTTCCAAAGCCACAAGTCCACCATACCAAGGATTAACAGAAAGCCCTAAATTAAAACCGATATCCTTGTTATCTGCCAGCAGACTAATATTTCCTATTGAAAGATTGCCGAAGAGAAATTGCTTTTCATTAATAGTTTTCGAGTTAAGAACTGAAAACGATATGAGGTCACTTTTATTTGCATGCCAATTTGTGACAAAAGCAAACGTCGAAATATTATACCACGAATTGTTACTCGAGGAAATGTCATCAATTTCCCAAGCGAACGATTCTCCATAGTAAAAGTCAATTACAATACTGGCTTGCGTTTTTATGTTACTCAATCCAACTATTAGAAGAAGTAATAATACAATTATATTGCTTTTTTGCGTTCGATTTCTAGTCATAATTTATTTCACATCCTAATACCGTCTAAATATCCAGCTTACCAGCCAAGCAGAATAACTTCTCAGGTCTAAACGATTGGCTGCAACCGTTCCATCTTTTCCATTTATTTGATACCACCAGAAATGTGTGGCATTCTGTGTAACTCCTTCAATTCCTTCAATATAGATACCTTGTTGATATTCTTTTATTTTCAATGTGAGATTTGCTTTGATCAAAATGCTGTAAGCCGTTGCAGTTTCGTTCTCTTGGAAAGTAATGGTGGTATTAACATTCACTCGCGCGCCATTGAAATCTACAATTAGACGGGCCGTGATAACTCCCGTAGTTGTTGTGTCATATCCTAATTTTCTTCTCAAACTTTCCGGAAGCAGTTTGTTGAACGGCCCGAAGATGAGGCCACCTATAATAACTGTTGCTATTAGCATTACTCCTGCAACTGTTATTAGCTTCATCTTCCTTTCTTTCATGTTTTATTTCTGCCCCAGTAAATACTTTTAGAGGTGATCATTAATAGGTGATATTATCCTATTAAATTCTTCCTTTTTAGTAATAAAAATGTTAAATAAAAGGATTTAAATGTGGGGTTTTATAAGAAGTTGTTTATTGAAAAAATATCTCGTTGGTAATGCTATTGACAGACTCTAATTTTGTGAAATTAGCAACGACTATTGATAAAGTTGTTGTGTATTTAGATGGTGCCCGAGTGTACCGAAGTGGAAAAACCGATTTAAAAAAAGGTTTTCAAATAGTTAAAATCGAAGGGCTTACAAAGCATTTGTTGGAAGACAGTGTCCGAGTTTCTGGCAAAGGTAAAGGTTCTTTAGGTGCAATAGATATTGAAACTGTTTACACAGAAGAAGTCTCACATGAAGCTCTCCAGAAACTCATAAAAGAAAAGGAAGCCCTTGAGAAAGAACTTGATGCGTTTCAGGAACAGCTGGCCTTTACTCAAAGACAGAGCGAACGGATGAAAATCCTGAGTGAAAAATTTGCTCAAGAATTCCCTCAATGGTTTGCTGCTGGGGAAACTGACTTAACAAACCTTTCCAGTTTTATTGACTTTGAATCTAAAAAGAATACAGAATTCCTAAAAACAATCCAGAAAACAAACGATAAAATAGAACAGCTTGAAAAGCAGCTTAATACCCTACAAGCAAAGATTGATGACTTTCACATTTCCCCGCACCAAGAACGGACCTACACGATTTCAATTTCCATAGATGCTGCTCAGGCCGGTCCTTTTAGTTTTGAAGTTAATTATCAAACGAAACGAGTAAGTTGGAAGCCCTCATATGACATTGATCTACAAAAAGAAAAAGCAATTATTAAAGGACAAGCTCAAATTATCAATCAAACATTGGAAAATTGGAAGGATGTCTCTTTAGAGATTTCAACAGCAGTTTTCAAACCGCTGCGCGTTGTTGAACCAACTCCCTTCTATATAGATATTTTTGTTCCCTATGCTCGCCCACCACCTTCGCCTATGGCCTTGGCCCCAAAAAGTGCCGTAAAGAAAGCTTATAGTAAAGAAGCAAGGCGAAAGCCAGACATGGCAAGAGAAGCAGAAGAAGAAAGCATAGATGCCTTATTAGAAACAGCAAAAGTCGAATTGAAGGAAAGTGCAACAGGGGTACAAAGCTTCGAGCTCTCCGGAAAGTGGTCTATCCCATCAGATGGAAACAAGCATCCTGTGACTCTAACAACTTATGAATTAAAGACTAAAAAAGAGTTTTATTGGTCATCAACAGATGGGCTTGGCGTGATCGCGCAAGACAAGATAACAAATGGTGATGCGGTTATTTTGGGTGGAAAGGCAAAGGTCTACTCAAAAGGAGAGTTTATTGGCGAAACGATCCTCAAGAAAGTTGCTCCTCGTGAAGAATTCACTCTTGGTGCACGCGAAGAGTTCAAGATGAAGGTGGAGAAAAAGCTCTTGAAACGAGAGCGAGTGAAATCTGGCCTAACAAAAGGCAAACGTGCAATAATGTATGAGTATGAGCTTATCATTAAAAATTTCCGTAAAGAACCTTCCAAGATTACCATCAAAGATGTTATTCCTTATTCTCGGTCCGAACGAATTAAAGTTAAAGACTTCAATGCAGGCATTGAACCAAAAAAGAGCAATTTAGGCATTATAACTTGGAAACTTACTGTACAACCAGATGAAGAAGTAAAAATCCCTTATAAATTTGAAGTTGAATGGGAAAAAGATTATGAAATTACCCCACCACTTCCCTGAGGTTGTGATTTCATGAAGGTGAAAATCACGCCTTTTTCTTCTTCTTTTTGGCGTGTTTCAAAAAAAAGCCAGAATGGGTTTGAAGTGTTTGGCTCCTTTCGCATGATAAGTGAAAAACAAACTCTTTTAACTGCCAATTCGAGCAAACTTTCTCTTCAAACTAAAAAAGTCTCAAAATTGATTCGTACAATAATCGTCGATGAACAATTGATTTTGGAAAGTTCGTTATGGGAATCGCCTGCAAAGCAACTTACTTATAGACTAAGAGGAGAGTCTGTTAAACCTTTAATTATACAATGTCGAAAAAAAGGTGCTATTGTCTCTTTTTATATTCAAAAGAGAAAAATTGCTTCTCTCTCTCAACTCGATCAGTCCTTCATTTTGGAGTTTACCACTCCCCCTCCCCTGTCAGACACTCACATTATCGCTGCTGTTTTTCCTTTTCTTTTTTAACAATTTTCTGTTACTTTTACAAAGAATAATAAGCTCTTTTGTTGTATTACTTAATCAGAGACTCTTTGGTGTGCTGGATGGAAAAAAAGGAAGGAGCAGCAACAAAAGTAAAAAAGCGTTTTCTTTTATTCAAGGACAACCCAAAATTTGTTGTAATTGCTCTTGTGTTTGTCCTTTCAATTATTTCCATTAGTTTTGCCGCTCAATACGTATTTGATAATACTTTACATGGCTGGGAAGTTTCCATTGGCTCATTTGAGCAATCGGATGGTCTTTTGAAAGGAGGCACCCCCCAAAATAATTTTGCTTATCATAATAGTTCTGTTGCTTACGGCTCTTGGGAATGGTCTCTCCTCTATTACGGTGCCGGTTCTGCTTCTATAATTTTCATTGGTTTAGCACCAGAATCGACCTACCATATCGCTACTCAAGGGTATAAACTTCATTTCGAAGTGGGAAAACCTCTTGAGCTTCTTCGAATAGATGCTTTAAATGAATCAATAGCAATTGGCTCAAAATATTTCACTCCAAAACCAATTGAAGAGGGGTCTGAGTATAAGATCACCATTCGACGTTTTGAAAACAACACTTTCGTCATTTATATTGATGATGTTTTTCAATTTAAGGCTGAAGACGACACCTATACAACTTCTGAAGTTCTCGAGTTAGATTGGTACCGCCAGCAACAACTTGCTTGGATCATCGTTACAGATTCCATCGGTACAAATAGCTGGAGTGATAGTTTTAGCAACATCCCTTCTGCTCTAGGTGGGAATTTTTTCACGAAAGTTTCGCTTTATTTACCTTTTGTTTCTATTGCGAGTGTGGTTTTATACTTCTTTCTTAGAGCTTTTTTAGGAAAGGGCAATTGGAGTCAATTTGTCCTTCCTCTTATTCTGGCAATAATTATTGGTATTGGTTATGGTTATCTAACTGAACGATTCCTAAAAGCAATCCCGGACTTAGAGCCCTTTCAACCTACATCGGAAACCCCCTTTACTACTGAACCCACAGGTAATGATACTGCACCTACGTTCCCCACTATTCCAACAGACAGTCCTTCCCCCCCCGCGCCTTCCCCAAACCCTTCAGGTAATAATGATGGACAAGGAAATTTCTCCAATGCCATTTCTTACATTCTATTGGGTGTATCAAGTGTTTTTATTATTAGCGCAATGATAATTATCGGTATTGACTTCTTTAAAAAGCGAGATATTGAATTTCGTGAAAGGAGCTCTCGAAAAGAGCATCGATGGATTCCCAGAGCAAAAGAGACAGATTATCGAAAAAGAGTCATAAAAGCTTATCATAAATCATCCTATGATCTAATCGACTCTGGAGCAAAGTCCAAACGAAGCATGACTCCTGGCGAATTTGCCCTCTCAGCAGACAAACAGTTTGCTCTCCCCAAGAAGGCACTGTTCCATTTGACGGACTTGTATGAGGAAGCACGATTCAGTGATCACCAGATTACAGAAGAGATGTCAGAACAAGCGGAATACTTCTACACAAAAATAGCTAAGAATCTTCATAAAAAGGAGAAAGAATCAGAATGAGTAAGGTAGGTGAGTTGTGCGATGGTTAGTGCTTTTGAGCAATTTCTTGAAGGAAGCTGGATCTTTATCTTTCTTGTAAGTATTGTTTTTATTTTCCTTCTTATTTATCGAGATCTTGGTAAATATACGCGTGTTTTGAAAACGTGGCGCCGAGCTTCCTATCAAAAAGTCGTTCCTAAAATTATGCTTGCTTTTCAACATTTTACTCGCAGGGGAGAGTTAATTTCTCTAAATAATCGGAACCTTTACACTAAGGTGCGGCAAGAGATGATTAATTATCTGCAATTTAAAAAAGGACTCACAAATGAGGAAGTCAAAACTCTTGTTGGCAATAAAAAACAACTACAAAACTTGATTCCGGATGAAAAAGTCATTGCCTTTTTAACGAATTACGCTGAATGGTATGCGCTAATCTCCCCCCAGATTTCTGTTCTGGATAGAATCTTCCGTGCTTTTTGTAACTTATTTTCCCGGCAACAAAAAGAAGCCAACCAATTCTATTTGGAAATTGCTTTTGTTATTCGTTCGTTTCGGAAGGCCCTTGAGCATTGATTAAGAATATTTCGAATGTGTTTTTACTAACAATTCTTCTCTTCTCTCTTTTTCCTCTCTCAAAAGAATTGCTTTCAAATCAGCTGTTATGGTTTCTCTCGTAATTATTACGATGAGTACTAAAGTAACAATCATAAAAACCGCAAATAAAATATCCCCTTGGATTCTCGTGAAAAGGTATTGACCAATGATGCCTATAATGAGCGATATTCCAATTAATAACCCTGAAAATTTCGCAATAAATCGCAAATATTCCTGTAAAAAGATTGACGCGTGATAATAAGCGCCTTCTTCTCCGGTTGCCTTAATCTCCCCAAACATTGCTGTGACTGTGATAATTTTTTGGGTAATTTCGTAGTAAATAATAAGCACTGAAATGAAAATGATGACCTCCCAAAAATAAATACTTTGGATTAAAATCCAGACTCCGAAAATAAGGAGAGAACCATTCAGTGCTAATTTTCTCCCGCGGACTATTCCAAAAATTGCTATTATTGACGGAACAACCCCAGCAACGATAAAACCAATTGAAATTGAAAATATTTCGTTGGATGGCTTTATTGCATAATAGGCAAACTGTAATGGAAATATGGCAATAATGATCATAACACAAATTACGGCAATAAGTTGTAACGTTTGCATTTTTCTAATATATTCTTCCTCGAACGCCAGTTTAAGAAGTTGTATCTTCTTTCTTCTCCCGCGGGTTTGATATTCTACTTCGATTGGCTTTTCTTTCTCCTTTTTTTGTTTTTTCCTCTTTATTATTACAGCCACTTATTTTGTCCCCCTTTGAACTATGACATGCTTTAATTTATTCATAAAAATACTGAAGGGTGTGCTTACATCCCACTCAAAAAGGACTAACCCATAATGAGTCATTTTTGTTAACTCAATTTCTCTTTCAAGGAGCAATTCTTGATGAATCATTAAGTTGATGGCATCATCTTTCTCAGTCACATAGCACCATTCCGATGCAATAATTGATGGGACAAGAAATAAACTATTTCTTCTTCTAAGGGCAATGTCTTTAAAAATAATATTCATTTGTCTATCCACTAAAGGCGAAATAAAGATTGTAAGGCAATTCATAGGGAAGTAAAGATCAATTTTATTTCTGACTCGCTTTTGTAATATACTATAGCTCCCAACAGTGGTAGCTTGAACATCCACTAACTTATTTGTAAATTTTAGCAGTTGTTGCCTCGATGAAGAAAGGGGGAAATGATCCACAGCATCTTGAATTACTACTAACCCCACACGACATTTATATTTTAGAAAATACTCGCTGATCGAAAGCACTGCTTTTATCTCATCATCAAGAATGGATGTCGTTTTTGCAGTTGCATCCAAAACTAAAAGTAAATCAGCCGTTCTAAAAAGTTCATATTCATTTGTGAAGAGCTTGTTATATTTTGCTGTTGCCGGCCAATTAATTCGTTCGAGTGAGTCTGTGCTGGTGTATTCTCGTACACCTGCAAAGTCCAGACCTTCTCCCTTAAATTTAGAGTGAAACGGCCCGTCAGAAATTTTTGGATATTTTGTACGAAAAGGCATATCTCGTATTCTCTCAAAAAAAGGAACGACCACTATTTTTGTTTTTGTTTCATTATAGCATCTTTCAGAAAAGGAAGAATCTAGAAAATTTCTCACGCGTACATATGTTGGCCCAAGCTCCCAGCGACCACGATAGTCACAACTAACTTTGTAGCGAAACTGGGTTTCTTCGCCAATTTTCAAAGAAGAAATGATATGATTACTCCCTGCTTTCAAACTCACTTGTGCCGGAAGTTTGTCCCTCACTTCCAAAATAGGGATTGGTTTTTTTCCCAAATTCTTGATTTTAATTATTACTTCTAAATGTTCATTCTCTTGGAGTCGCATGCGATCCAGCTTTCGAGAAACAAGAACTTCCACTTTATCGGCTGTTTTTGTAAAGTAGTAAGCAATTAGGGCAACACTTATTGGAATTAAACCTAACAATGTGACTCCCTTTTGCATACTCGCTGAATGTAGCTGATAAAATTCTTCCTGGAAGCCAATCCCCAGTAAAAGGATTATAAAGAAGATGGAAACGATCCTGCGAATTTTCCGGTTGAACAATTATTTTTGCTCCTTCAACGGTTTGCCTTTTTCAGTCTAAACGAGGGGCTTTTATTTTTGCTAATTCTCTGGCGATGATGTCTTCAGGTTTAATTCCAGTTAGCCAACTGCCGGTGCTAAGAATAATTCGATGGCTGAGGGCCGGGACAACAATCTTCTTGACATCATCTGGATTAACGAAGTCACGTCCGTCAATAATCGCGCTTGCTCGTGATAAATGTAAGAGTGCCAAACTCCCACGTGGGCTTGCTCCCACTTCAATTCTTTCGTTCTCTCTGGTTCTTCGGACAATTTCTACAATATATTCTTTGATTCGATCGTCGATATGAATCTCTTCGACGGTCTTTTGTATTTCCAAAATTTCATTTGCAGAAGTGATTTTCTCAAGTGAGAACTCCTCTTGTTTTCGTTTAATGCGCCGATTTAGAATTTCTATCTCCTCTTCTCTTGCAGGATAACCGACACTAAGTCGCATCAAGAACCTATCCAGTTGTGCTTCTGGTAATGGAAAAGTGCCTTCAAATTCAATGGGGTTTTGTGTAGCAAGAACGTGAAAAGGTGTTGGTAGAGTATAAGTAACCCCATCCACGGTAACATGTTGTTCTTGCATCGCCTCTAACAAGGATGATTGGGTTTTTGGTGAAGCACGATTGATCTCATCAACTAAGAGGAGGTTAGTAAATACCGGTCCTTTCCGAAAAATGAATTCTTGTGTCTTCTGATTGAAAATTGTTGAACCAGTGACGTCAGCTGGGAGGAGGTCCGGTGTACATTGTATCCGCCGGAAATCACAATCCATAACTTGAGCAAACGCCTTTATCATCATAGTTTTCGCTAAGCCTGGAACATCCTCTAACAAAAGATTCCCTTTTGCTAAAAGGCCAATAAGTACTTGTTCTAAAACGGTCTCTTTCCCAACAATAACCTTGGAAACTTCTGCCAAAATTTGCTTGCAGATAGAAGATGCTTTTGTTATTTTCAATTAAATTTAACCCCTAAGAAAGCAACAATGCTGTTACTCTTTGCTATAGAATGTTCTGCTCTTCTTTTAAGTTTGTTTTTTTTTACGAGTATTACCAATGATATCAGAAAACTTTAAAGAGCTTTCAGAGTGAAAAATATACATCTTTAAAATTCATCATACAAAGTGATCTTTATGAGCCGTCGTTCAAGAAAGTCAAAGGATTCAGGTGGAGCAATGCCTGCTACAGGTGCAGGTCTTATCCGTTTCTTCGAAGAAGATACCCCCGGCATTAAAATTGGCCCTTATGCTGTAATGATTTTTGCAGCAATCCTAATTATTGTGGTTCTGGCGGGCCCTCCACTTATTAAACTATTCACAACTTAAAGCCCTTTGTCCTTTTCCCCTCTTTTCCTTATTTGAGAAAGAGTTAGTCTTTTTTGTCTTGAAAGACATCTTCCTCCTCTGGAAAAAGTTCATCACTTTCTTCTATGACCCACTCTTCTGGTAATTCTGCGATGGAAACGTCTCCCTCTGTTGGTGGTCCTTCTTTGAGTTTGTCTTCAATGATTTTCTCAAATCCCCCAAGAAACTCCTCCTCTTTGTCTCGTAAGGGAATTAATGTGATCGTTCCAAGATCTTCTTGTTGGAAGAGTTTTGCTTTCAGTTCGAACCCTAAAAATAGAATACAAAGAAAGGAGCGGATAACAGAAATGCGGGGTGTGTTCGGGAGAATCAATTCTTCAAAAGTAATTGGACGTTTATTTTCATCATATAATTTCACTAGTCGCCGGTAGATCTCCTTCTTCAGTTTGGCAATTTTAGTTGATTCTTCTTCAATCACTTTTACAGGTTTTGGGGGGAGTGCCAAAGGTTGAAGTAGTGCTTTTCGTTTAGTTAATGCTAACCTCTGTTTATACCTACTTTCCTGCTTGAGCAATCCCTCAAATGCATAGATTAATTCATTAAAGGTCACTGGTCTTTGTGAGATATGATAAGACGGGCTAATTTCTGGGATGTCGAAACCCAACATTTCTAGATCGTCAATATCCTCATCAGTCGCTTCGATTATTTTTATCAGGTCGGTAACCTTTGAGCGGTATAAAATTGCCGCAGAAAGAATAGCTCTTCCCAGAACAGGGAAATTGATGTCTTTATTTTCTTTCATTTTTTCTACGAATTTAGTTATTAGATCCGCTACTTCAAGGTCCCAAGGGTCTACCTTTCTAAATTGTGTTATATCAGTTAACAATCTAAATGGCGCTCTCAACCAGAAAGGATAATCATCTATGGCTTCAGCCTGTGTTTCTGGATTGACATTTGGGTTTTGGTGCGCCATTTTACTTCACTTCTGTTTTTTATTCTGTATTTTTCTCATTTAAAGTACTAATAATCATAAACTTCTGCTTCTGTTGGTATTTCTGCACTTTCAACAATCTTCATAATCTCATCAAGTGAGACGGAAACTATTTGGGAGATACGATCCTCTCCTGCAGTGACTCCGAAAATCTTCTCTGCGGCAGCAATCATTGGTGCTCTGAGACTGATGATGATAATTTGTGTGTTTCTACTCATCTCCCGTACGAGAGTCGCGACCTTATTAACATTATTAATATCGAGAAAAGCATCGATTTCATCAAAAACATAGAATGGTGCTGGTTTATATCTTTGAATAGCAAAAATCATCGCTAGGGCTGTTAATGATTTTTCACCCCCAGACAAGGATAGCATACTGGTGATTTTCTTCCCACCCGGATTTGCTAAAATATTTACTCCTCCGGCAAATGGGTCATCAGGAATCTCGAGTTCTAATCGTGCCCTTCCGTCAGGTGAAAGAATGCCAAAAATTCTGTTAAAGTCTTTTGAGATACTATTAAACACTTCCATGAATTTATCGCGTTTCTCACTTTCAATTTCGTTAATAGCCTTGTTGATAGCATCATAGTCTTTTTCTACATGCTTTTTCTTCTCGAGTAATTCTTTGTTTAATTTTAATTCCTCTTCGTATTGACTTACAGCCTTCATGTTTATTTCAGGGAGGGCTTCAAACTCTGCTTTTAAGCCATTCATAATTTCTTTTAGTATTTCTAAGTCAATTATTTCATCCTCTGCAAAAATGTAGGGAAGATCTCTTTCTACAGCCAAGTTTTCTAGTTCGCTAATTTGTCCTTCAAGGCTGCTTCGTTCATTAATGAGTCTATCGATTTTAAGCAATATTTGCGTTTGGTTCTCCCGTTCTTTCTCGAGTTGTTTTCGCAGTTCTTTTTGTTCCCGTTCTAACCTTTCTTGTTCATCTTGGCTTTCTTTTATGACTTTAAAGAGCTCATCTCTCGCTGCTTTTTTTGTTTCTAACTCTGCTTGAAGGTTGTCAATTATCGCTTGCCGGCGTGAGACCTCCTCCTTTTTTTGGGGCATTTGTTTCTCGAGTTTTTCTATCTCTTCCTGTAATTTCTTCACTTGCTCGATGTTTTTCTCGAGATTGTTGCTGATTTTAAATTGTTCCATTCGAAGTTTGTTTAAAGTTTCTGCGATTTCTTTTTGTTTGGATTCCTTGATTTTTATCTCTTCGAGTATATCATGAATCCCTGTTGATGCCAATTCGCCTTTTAGTCGCATTTCAGCTTCTTGCAGTGTTTCTAAAGTTCTCGTAGTATTCTTTCGCCCTTGCATTAAGTCTTGTATTTTATCCTCAAGTTCTTCATGTTCTTTTGTTAACTCTTCCAGTTCTTCCTGGATCTTCAAATTTTCTTTGCTTCGGATAGCAATTTCTTCTTCTGTAAATTTTAACTCCCGCCCTCGCAATTCAAATGCCCGTTTTAATTCATTTAGGTGGGGAATAAATTCTTCATTCAATTCTTTTAGAATTTCAGTTCGATACTCGAGTAATCTTTCCCGTTCTGCTTGGAGTTCTTGAAAAGTTTGCTCGAGTGTAGGTAATCGTTCTTCTTCCTCAACAATTAAGGAAATTTTTGTTTTGTCTCGCCCGCTATAATACCCTCCTGTCATCATTCCTGAAGGATTAACTACATCCCCTTCTAGGGTGACTGCCCGGTAGGTGAACCCCACTCTTCTTGCGGCTTCGAGATTCTTGACAATCACTGTCTGCCCAAAAACAAATTCAATGGCTTTTTGGTATTTCTTATTAAACTCCACTAAATCAATTGCTCTCCCAATGATGCCTCTATCTTTAAGTTCTACATTTATAACCAGTGGTTTCAGTTTATTTAATGGTAAAAAGGTCACGCGCCCTGCTTTCGCTTTTTTAACAAGAAGCATACATTGTGCCGCAACTTCATCTGATTCGACAACAATATAATTTGTTCTATTTCCGGCTGTGACACTTAATGCAATAGAATACTTTGGGTGTGTCTTACACAATTCTCCAACTGTGCCATAAATCCCTTTAATTGTCCCTTTCTCTCTTGCTTCTAAAACGAGTTTTATCCCCCGATCTTTTCTGGTCACTTCTTCGATTATTTTTTTAGTTGTTTCAATTTCAGTTTGGATCCGCTTAATAGTGAGTGCTGTTTCTCGCAAGTTCGTTTCGTTTTCGATTAATTCTTTTTCAACGGTTTCAAGTTCATTTTTGGTGTCATCCACTTTTATTTGTAATTCTTTTATCTCCTTTTCCGCTTTTCCTAGTTCCTCGAGATATTTTGCTTTCCGGCTTAAGAACGTAGCTAAAATGCCTGCAACTTCAACAACTCTTTTCTCCCGTTCATCCACCTTTGCGTTGTTAATATTAAGATTATTATTATAAATTGCTAATTGGGACTCATATTCTGCTTTTCGTTTGTTTAATTCTGTAACATTCGCCCGAATTTCCTCAAGTTGATCCATTATCTCGTTGCTACGAGATGATTCTAACATTTTCCGTTTAATGTCTAATTCTTCTTGTATTTTCTTTAAAGTATCATCTACACCTGTAAGTTGTTCTTTAGTTTCGCTTGTAAATTGTTCCAGCTCTTGATTCTCACTCAAAATTTCGTCTCGTTGCTGTTGCAATTCTTTTTTCTTTTCCTTTAATTGTCCTAAGTCTGCAACAATCTGCGCTTTCTTAGCTGTTTCTTCGGAAAGCTTGATAGTTAATTCTTCGATTTCAGCACTAAGAGAATTGAATGATTGTGTCGTTGCATCCATCACTTTTCTTTTTGCTTCAGTAAGTTTTTCATCATACAGTTCAATTGTTTTTTCCATTTCCTTAATGTTGTTTCCCGTTTCAACTTGCATTTGGTTGGTTGTCTTTATCTCTTCATCTATCTCATTAATTCTATTTTTGAAATGGCGAATTCTTGCATGAATTAATTTTGCTTCTGTGTTTTTAATTCGCTGTTTAAGTTCTTGATATCTTAATGCATCCTCTTTTTCTTTTGCTAATCGTTCGAGGTTTTTCATTGACTCATCAAGGCGAACAGAGGCGATTTTCAACTTGGTCCTTGCGTCTTCTAGATTTTTTTGGGCCCGCTCTTTCTTCTCATCATAAGCAGCAATACCTGCAATTTCTTCAAATAGACCTCTAACTTGAATGGGGGACATACTGGCGAAATTCGCAATTTCACCTTGGCGAATAACATTAAAACCATCGATTGATATTCCACAAATAGACATCGTATCGATGATTTCATTTCTGGTAATCCGTGAGCCGTTTAAGTAATATTCGCTCCGGCCATCCAGATAGACCTTCCGGCTAATGTGGACTTCATCAGTTGCAACTGGGATTTCTTTCGGTTCATTAGAATTATCTAAAACAAGCGTTACTTTTGCGTGTTGGGCCGTTTTTTGTCCTTCTTTAGTGCCGGAAAAGATCACCCCCGAGAGTTTTTCACTCCGGATAACTTTCCCTCGTAATTGCCCAATTACGAATTGTATTGCGTCAGAAATATTGGATTTTCCACAACCATTTGGCCCACTAATAACTGTTAATCCTTTTGTTAAATTTAAGGTGACCTTGCGTTTTCCATAACTCTTGAAATTTTCAAGAATCAATTTTGTAATATGTACCAGTTCTGTTCACCTGCAAACTGTCCATCCGAGACCAAAGGTTCAATATCCGACATTATTCCAATTTATTTTCTCTTTAATAATGTTATTTAAATGGTATGTTAATTCAATAGTATGGACTAGTCTCCCTTCTTATCAAAAAGGTGTTGTAATATGCGCATATTTTTTTCTACGAAAATTTTCTCTGTTTAAGGGGTCTGAGTATCATATGGGCCTTGTTAAAAGCGGAAGGAAGGAATGAACAAGCCCTTAAGAAGGGATGCTGTCCTTGGGACGATTCTCTCTTTATTGTTTTTTTTATTTCATTTCTCTCTTGCGAAAAAGAGAAGGTAGCTTAGAAAAACTTCTCGATGCTTTTCGCAAATGTCCGAAGATTTTTCTTAATAATTGCATGTTGTGCTCGTGCATCTTCTCCATAGAAGCCAACTACGAGTCCTTTCTTTGAGATGATTATGGATGCGTAACCACCCTTCATTTCAATGTCTATACTTTCAATTTCCTTTTTTTCAATTGCTTCGCTCAGTTTTTTTGTTGCCCGTGCTACGACCGAAGCACTCGAGAGAATGAATTCGTGATTTAAATCTCGCAAACTATCCGACCAAAGTTCGGTTCCATCAGCTTTTCCAATTAACAATCCTTCTAGCTCAGGGATATTGTTTCGGAATTCTGTTGCCGCTTTCACTAATTTTTCAGACATTTGTTTTTATCTCCAAACAATTCCGAAATAAAAATCTCTTTAAAACATAAGAAGTTTTCTTTTATGACATCAATTCTATTTTCTTTTAGCAACGATCTCTTCATAATCATCTGCAAAAATAATAAATTCATCTCCAGCACATTCTTTTGATCCCAGCATTATCTGAGCAAATGATTCTTTTCCCTCTTTCTGTGGAAGAACTTTTTCAAGCAATCCTCGAACCACTACTCGGTCGCTCGTTTCAAAAAAGCCCGTTAAAGCACCTTCGAACGAAAAAATTCGCGTGATGGGAAGGTCGTAATCTTTCCCTTTTAATATGGTACAATTGGTAATTTGATAGAGAGAAGGATAACCATAACCAAAAGTCGCATCAGCAATTGTACATTCAAGTTCAATTGGCGTGAGAGCGTGAAATAATTCGGCACCATAATTCGTTGGGAGCTCTTCTTTTGTAGGGCTGAAAACAAAGGATAGATTTGTTTTCCCAAATACTGAGAGCCACCTTTTTCTGGCAATGTATTTCTTTGTCAGGTTAATTGGCAGGCCAGATTTTCGTGCCATGCTTCTTGCATAGCGAAAAGCCTTGGAGGTTGGCATTGGTTTTATTTCTGGTGAAATTTCGTAAATTGCTGGGAAATCGTCATTGAATTTTTTTGCAAAACTATTACCATAAATAATCATATCAATATCAGACTTTGTTGTTTGTCCTTTCCAAAGAATAGAGCCTGTTATGCCTATATTTTCCAGCGGAATGTTCAGGTGCTCTTTCAGTAATTTTGCCAAAGCTTTAACTTTTATCTCGAGTTCATTTTTCAATTTCGTTTTGTTAAGAATTTCCTGTAAACGCTTTTCCGGATAAAAATATCTTTTAATTCTTGAAATTGGTACTGCTAAAAAATCTGCCCCAAAAACTTTGCTATGGTAGACAAGTTTTTTTTCGAGATTAGCAATAAATTTCAAGTTGTCTTGCTGCCCATCCAAGCTATAACTTTTTAGTACGCGCTGGTATTGTACGCTCGATTCGCGTGCAATCCAAAATCCTTCGCCCGGAACATATTTTATAATACAAATTAGCTTTTCCTTTGGCTGGAGCCATCCTAAAACATGCCCAATGCGATTTTTATCATCAAGAAAATAGTCTTGATGTAAGGGGGGACGGGTTAGGAGTTTTGTTGGTATTGCCATCTGCTTTCCTCTATTTAACATCCCATCTCCATTTTATAAATCTATTAATAGTCGATGATTTTTCGTAATAATTGCAATTATTTAAGAAATAAGTTTCACTTAACTTACTTGAGGCACCATGAGCAAGAAAAAAGCAAAAGAAGATGCTTTGTTACAATACCAAAAGGGAAAACGCTTTATAGATGTAGGTGATTTTGATAGTGCCCTTAAACCGTTGCTTTTTGCTCAACAATTTTTTAAACAATCGAATGAGTACGCCATCTATGCTGATATTTGCCGGCTTCTTGGAGAGCTTTTCTTTAATAAAGGCAATTATATTGAATCACGGAACTTTTACAAAAAAGCTTATTTCTCTTTCAAAACATATGGCAACAAAATCGGCATGGCAGATTGTTATGACCAGATTGCTTTGAGTTTTTTACTTCAAGACGAGTTAAAACACGCTGAAGACTATCAATTGCGGGCGCTTAAAATTAGAAATGACACTCCTGATAAGAAGGGGCAAGCTCGGGCTTTGAAAAATTTAGCTGTTATTACTTACAAAAAAAATGGCTCCGCGGACAAAGCCCTTCCCTTATTAGAAGAGGCTCTTTCTCTTGCCCAAAAAAGCAAAGACCCTCGTTTAGTAGTAAGCATTGCGTTAAATCATTCTAAAATCGCCAGCAAAAAAGGTGATTTTAGTTCTGCCATGAAAAGTTTTATTGTTGCTCGGCGTTTCAGTAAAAAATATGCCATTCCACTAACACAGGAAGACGATAAGGATTTTGGCACCCTTCTCCTTAACCTCGGACTTCAAAAATACGATGAAGGAGATCTCCAAAACTCTCTAAATTATTTAAAGAAAGCAGTTGTTATCTTACAAGCTTACAATGATCCACTTCTTCCATTGATAAAGCAAACGATCACGAAAATTGAAAAGCTTCTCAGTTAAAAAAGTCTTCTAATGGTGGGCAGGGAGAGATTTGAACTCTCGACCGCCTGGTTTTCCGTTAAAAAGCTTTCCTTTTTTTAATCCCGAACCAGGAATCATACCAAACTAGACTACCTGCCCTTGACTGTTTGTTCGCGCTTTTATTTAAAAAAGTATTTCCATTAATAGCATTTATTTTTTCATCTTCAGTAACAAAAGCTTATTAGTATCCTTTTTCTTTCTTAATATTAAGAATGCGAGTTGAATCATTAAATGTCTGAAATTAATAAGGTAGCTGTTGTTTCTCGGTTGCCAAAAACAATCTTTTTCAAAGAAAGTGACCGTATTGTTAAATATCTAATTGAAAAACATCATTTAGATGTTTATTTGAACGAATCTTTTGGGAAAAAATTAACGCATACAAAAACCATTAAAATGGAGCAGTTAAAAGATTTTGATTTAATTATCGCCTTGGGTGGCGATGGCACTATTTTATGGACTGCACGTTATTCCCAAGATGTTCCCTTATTTGGCATTAATGCTGGTCGTTTGGGTTTTCTCACTACAAGTACTCTCGAAAATGCTTTGCCCTCTATTGACAAAATTATGTCCGGTGCGTTCATCAAAGAACATTGTATGCGGATACAAGCAACGGTAAATGGTAGACCATTAACTACTGCACTAAATGAATTTTATATTACCAACAGATTAAGTGCACATATTTGTGAATTAAATCTTTTTGTGAATAATTTTAATCTCGGAAAACATCTTCTCGATGGTATCCTCATTTCCACCCCCGTAGGTTCAACAGCTTATGCTCTCTCTGCAGGTGGAGCAATTATTGAATACAGTCTGAAAGCCATGCAAATAGTGCCTGTTAATAGTGTCTCCAGAAGAATTCGACCCTTTGTGGTCCCCGGAGATTTCAAAATAACAATTACTGTTCCCAGTTCATTTACTGATGAGATAATCATTTTAAGTGATGGTATTTTAGAAGCAAAATTTGAAAGTGACACTCGATTGGAATTAACAAGAGCTGAAATTGAGACTGTTTTTGTACGATTCCCCGAGTATGGTTTCTTTAATCGTCTCCAAGACAAACTCACTTTTTAGCTGTGGTGACGTACCTTTGCCTTCCCGAGAAAAAGCCCATCAGCAAAAGACTGACAAGGTGTTTGTGCTTGATGCTTCTGCTGTCTACAATGGTATACATACCTTTAATGTGGAGGGTTTAAAATTTGTCCCTGAGTGTGTACTGGGGGAAGTCCGAGGAATGTTTCTGGGAGAAGCTTTTGTTGAAGAGGCCTTATTATATGATGAATTGAAAATATCTATGCCGGAAGAAAAATTCTTGGCAAAAGTAAAAGGCGCTGCAAAAGAGACAGGTGATGTTCAAGAATTGTCTGACTGTGATATTGCAGTCTTAAGTCTCGCTCTTCAGCTACTGCACCAAGTAAAAAAAGTTGTAATTATCACTGATGATTATGACATTCAAAATTTGGCAAAACATCTGGGAATCCCCTATCGTGGAGTTCATTGGAAAGGCATCTCTCACAAACGAATTTATAAATGGGTCTGCTCCGGCTGCGGTTTTGAGTCAAAAGTAAAATTAAAAAATTGCCCGGAATGTGGTACTGAAATGACACGTACATTTCAAAGACAGAAAATAAGGAGAAATGGCTAATTGCCTTTAAATAGCATTCGCGCATTTAGAACTGGTCTATTATTTGAAAAACAAGGTGCGTATGTTTTTGTTATTGCTGTTTCCCTAAAGAAATATCCACAAACAAAGATCCAGAAAAGCTTTTCTCCTTTAATAACAAATCAACAAATCCAAAACCAGCTTGAACATCATTTTGTTCGCTACTCTTTAATTTTCTCTCACAAAAAAAACAACCAATCTTCTCTACAGTTAAATTTATTTTTACAAGGAACAACCCCCCATACTCTTGTAATAAAAGCAAAACAAGCACTGTCCTCTCTCCAGACATTTTTCAAAGGTTTGGGTATAGAGCTTATCATCCAAGACTCCCGTCAAATTCTCGATAAACTTAAAGCAAATCCCCCTCAAACAATCTCCTTTCTCTCACCAGGATTTTTCCAAATTCAAGGAAAAGCCAAAACAACTTTTTTAACAATAATTAAATTAAATTTTAGGTTAAATAATGAGCGAAAAGATTTTTCAGCTCTTTTAAAAGATTTTTTCTCTCTTTTCCATTCTGGTCGAATAATTATTGATGTCTATAACAGAAAAAATGGGAACGGTCAAAAAGATGGGCATGCAATGGCAATCCTTGTTATTTTTGAAACCGAAAGCAAAGAAAAACTCATCCATCTACAAAAGAAATTCTACACTCTAATCTCACTACTTCGACTTTCAGAAAAAGAAGATTCTCCTTCAAAAGTTCAACCAGTAACCATTCAAGAGTTCAAACAAAATATCACTAAAATCCTTCTAAATCAAGGTTGGGCTTTTAACGTAACAGAATCTAATGATTGGCTGGATTTCATAGAGTTTTTTAAGATAATAAATTGAAAAAAAAAGAGAATGTGAGTTGGCTGGGGGTTTATCCCCCTGAGCCGTCACCATATTCGTTATCGAAGCCGCCGGAGTTTCGGCCTGCGACTGCGGTTTTGATGCCAAAGGCGCTGGCACCAACAAAGGACAGTATTAACATTGCAAGGGCAACGATTTTCGGGGAAATTTTCTTCATCTT